>CAYWRG010000047.1:0-4396 GCA_964460715.1 uncultured Opitutus sp.
ATCGTCGATTAGTAACGACGGTCGCCGCCACGGCCGCCGCCGCCGAAGCCGCCACGGCGATCACCGCCGCCGCCGAAGCCACGACCACCGCCGCCGCCGCCACCACCGAAGGAGCGACCAGCGCCCTCTTCCTTCGGACGGGCCTCATTGACGGTGAGAGCGCGGCCACCGAGATCGGTGCCGTTCATCTTCTCAGCGGCAACCTTGGCCTCTTCGGCCGTGCCCATCGTGACGAACGCGAAGCCGCGAGGGCGGCCCGTCATCTTGTCCATGGCGACGTAAACGTCGGTCACGGAACCGAACTGACCGAAAGCCGAGCGGAGCTCGTCTTCGGAGGTCTTGAACGACATATTGCCAACGTACAGTTTGGAGTTACTCATGTGATGATCTCGTCGATTCCCGTCCTGCTAGCAGTCTGTTCCCAACCATTGGGTTTCAAATCATCACTGAAGCCTAACCTCAACTGACGATCCACCAGGGCCTGTCGCCTAACGATTCTCTAACGATACGTCCTGACCATCGCCCGCTGGCTTCGAAAATGCAAGGGAAATCGGGACTTAGGTAGTTCTACGCCCTGACCTGTTCCCACGGAAACCCCTGCCTTCAAATGGCATAGCGCTGGCGGATCTCGGCAGTGAGCGGCGTCGACCGACCGGTCGAAAGGGTCACCAGCACGTAGTCGCAATGGCCTTCGCACGCCCGTTTCGCGGTCGGCAACCGGTCGATTTCGAAGGCGACCCGGCACCCGTTCTCGGTGAACTGCTCGATCCAAGTTCGCACCACCATGCGGTCACCCAGACCCAGCGGACGCCGGTAGTGGATCGTCGCCGACGTCATGAACCAGCCCAATCCCTGCCGCGCAAACTCCCCCATCCCCATGCCATAGCAGCGCTCCATCTGTTCGAACCGCGCCGCCAGCACGTAGTCGAGGTAGCGGGTGCTGTGGACGTGTTGGTAGAGATCGATGTCATCCGGACGCACCGCGAGCTCGGTCTCGAATTTGGAGTAAACGTTCATGAAAGTCGGCCGCCCTCACGCCCCGTCGCCGTGCTGCAGAAGGCGGTCGAGCAGGCGTCGGTCTCGCTTGGTTGGACGGCCACTGCCCTTCTCCCGCGCGAGCAGATGCTCCACCGGCTGGCGCTTGGCCTTGGCAAACTCCTCGGGCGGCGTCCGGTCCTCCAGGAACGTCGCCACCAGCTTGGCCCCCACCCGGCTGGCCGGCGTCCCTCGGACCACCAGGGTCCGCAGCACCACGCCCTGGCGGACGGTGATGACATCCCCCGTGCGCACGTCGCGCGCGGGCTTCGCCGCCTGACCGCCAATCTCCACGCTGCCGGCCCGGCAGGCGTCCGTCGCCAGGCTGCGATGGCGGAAGATCCGCACCATCCAGAGCCACTTGTCGAGACGGGCAGAGGAGGAATCGGCGACGGGGTCCACGCGTGAAATGAAACGACCGCGAGTCTGGTCAGACTCGCGGTCGGCGCAAAGCGGAATGTTGAATCCAAATCGGCTCAGGAAGCCGGCAGGGCACGGCGGATATCCTGCCGGATCCACGTATCAATGAGGGCCTTTTCAAAGCGCAGGGTATCGGTGCGATCAATCGCCAGCGTTTGGAGGAAAGCCATATCGGTCAGCTCGCGCTTGGCGTTCGCCACCACCTGGCCGGCTCCGTCCTTCAACGTGTACTCCAAGCTGATCCGGGGCGGGTAGATGTCACGGACGATGCGGACATCGGTGAACTTCGTGCGCCACGGCTCGTAGTCGCCGGCGAGATCGAGGTCACTTACCACGACCGCCAGGGTGTAACCGGCCGGAAGAGTCGAAGCGGCGCGTTTTTCAATGTGTTTGCGCAGCAGGTCCAGGGTGTGGTCGCGACCGCGCTGCGATTCAAAATCACCATCCCGAACATCGGTGAATTTTTCCGGCTGCTCGTAGGTGACTTCGGCGCGGGCCGCGTCGGCGCCGGCGGCCGAAACCGTCAGGGCGGAAACCAGCGCAAGGCCGGCCGTAGCTAGCCAGGAAAGGGGGGAGTGGGTCAGGGTCTTCATGGTTAAAGGATGTGACCACCGCGTTCGCCGAAAGTTTCATCGCTCGAACGCGGCACTACGCAATTGTCACCCCGGTTTGGCGCTTGCGAGCCCATCGTTTCGGCGTGTTTCGTGTCAGCCGTTGTTCCCGCAGTCCCTTTGAGCCTCAAAATCAGGTTTATCCTTCTCTGCGCGCTCGCCACTTTCCTGGCCGGAGCGCTTGGCGTAGTCGCTTTTTTGCTCACGGGACGCCAACAGGAACTGGATCGGCTCATGGGGGCACGCACCCAGGCTCAGCATGCGACGCAGGAACTCCGCGACTTGTCCGATGACCTGACCCGGCTCGCGCGTGCGTACGTGGGCACCGGCGATCGTAAGTACCGCGAACTTTATCACCAGGCCCTGGCCGTCCTCCAAGGCTCGCAGCCGCGCCCGGCCAATCCCACCGGACGCATCTACTGGGATTATGTCCTCGCTCCGGATCCCGCCCGCCTCCCGCGAACCGGGTCGGTGCAATCACGCGAGGACGCCATTCGCGCCCTTGGCGCCACCGCGGAGGAACTCGCCCTCCTGCACACCGCGACCCAGCGCGCCGGCGACGTCGCGGCGATCGAGGTCCAGGCCTTCACGTTTTTCGACGGACTCTACCCCGACGAAACCGGCAAGCCCACGCGCCGCGGCGCGCCGGACCCCGAGCAGGCCCAGCGACTCCTCCACAACCGCGCCTACAGCGAGGCCAAGCTGGCGATCGCCACCCCTCTCGACCAACTCGACCAGCTGTTGCCCGCGCGCTTGGAGGCTGAGCTGAGCCAACATCAGTCGCGCTCCGCTGACCTCAGTCGGGTGCTCATGGGCCTCGGCGGCGCCCTCGCCCTCGTGCTGTTGGCCGGCTTCGCGGTCATTCACGTGCAGATGACGTCCCCCCTCGCCCGGCTGGCGTCGCTTTCCCAATCAATGGCCCGCGGCAACATTGCGGTGCGCGCCCCGTCCGAAGCGGGTGGCGAAGTCGGCCTGCTCGCCCGCTCGCTCAATCAGCTCCTCGACCAGGTGCACGCCAATGTCACCGAGCTCAAACTCCAGTCGGCCGAGATTGGCCGCCTGAAGACGGCGATCAGCACCGCCCAGCACGCGGTCGAGGTCGCCGAAACTTCGGCCCGGCAGATGGAGCACGAGCTGCAGACCGCCAACGAATTCAAGGCCAAGTTGCTCGGCCTCGCGTCCCACAACCTCAAGGCCCCGCTCGCCGAGATCGAGACGCTGAGCGAGATGGTCCTCGAGGACGTGCGCGACCAGCCCCAGGCCGCCGGTCAGTTGGACCGCATCCGCAACGCCGCCCGAACCATGCACGCGCTCGTCGTCGACATGCTCGAGCTCGCGGCCCGTGATATGGGTCAGGTCAGCCTCGACCGCACCTCGGTCAACGCGGTCACCCTCCTGCGCGATGTCCTGGACCAGCTCACTCCGCAGGCCCGCCAGAAACAGCAGACTATTTCGCACTTCCACGAAGGCGACTGCACGGTCACCGCGGACATCCGCCGGCTGCGCCAGATCTTCGACCAGCTCATCGGCAACGCCATCAAGTTCTCCCCACGCGGCAAACCGATCTCGATCGTGCTGGAGGGCAACGAGGAACGCGTGCGCTTCAGCGTGGTCGACGAAGGCCCCGGTCTGACCGAGCACGACCGCGAACGCCTCTTTGGTTACTTCCAGCGCCTGTCCGCCCGGCCGACCGCCGGCGAGCCTTCGACCGGCCTCGGCCTCGCGCTTTGCAAACAGCTGGTCGAACTCCACGGCGGGCGGATCGGGGTCGAGACCGCCGGCGCCGGTACAGGCGCCAAGTTCTGGGTCGAGCTGCCCAAGGTCCCCGCGCCGCTCAACTGAGCGGCGCATCCTTCTCGTTCTTCGTTCTCCCTTCCCTGCCTCCAATCCGGAGAAAGAGAACGATAACGAGAATGAGAACGACTCTGCGGAAGCTTCCGATCCGCGCTCCCGGCCCTTTCCTTTTTGACCGAATGCGCTAAGCTGGCCGGTCCATGTTCGCCAACCTCCTCCAGCTGCTCACCCGTCGGCCTCCGCCGACGTACGACCTCGCCTTCGTCAAGGCCGTGAGCAAGCCGGTGCTGCCCGAGGCGCGCAGTCGCCGATTGGAGAAAATCCTCGTCGTCTGCTGGGTGCTGATCGGACTCAAGTCCTGGATCGTGACCGCCCTGATCCACCACTACCAGGTTCCGCTCAACCCGTGGTGGATCAACGCCCCCACCATCGCCGCCGGGGCGATCTGCAGCCTCATCTATCTGTTGCGGCGTTGATCGGCCTGGGTGTCGCCGGGCTCGCTGAGCCCGGGGATCGAGGTCTGATCAATGATCATC
>CAYWRG010000047.1:4406-34914 GCA_964460715.1 uncultured Opitutus sp.
TTGTTTTGATTTTTTTTTTTCTGCCCCCCCGCCCTCCCCCGCCCCCCCCCCCCCCCGCCCGCCGCGCTTTGCGGTTGCCCCGGAAAGGCTTTGGCGGGTCACTGACGGCAACGGTCCCCTCCTCCCATGCCCTACGTTTCCGGACTTCGCAGCTGCTACGCCCTGACCGGCGGTCTCGTCTATTTCGGGCGCATGCTCGACAAGATCCGGCTGCACGCCGCGGGCCGACTCCCGGCCGACTACCACGCCAACATCGGCATCGGCTTCGATGGGCGGACGTGCGCCTTTCTTGGGATCGACCACGCGGCGCTCCGCACCCGCACGCTCGCCGGCGGCGCCGATGAGGAAATTCTCGCCTGGTGCCACACGCAGGGCGGCCCGCGCTCCGACGCCGCCAAGGAAATATGGAATCGCTTCATGATGAAGATCGGCTGGCGCGATGACCGCACGCCGATCCTCCGCCAGCGGATCGTGGAGTTCGGACTGGAGGGCAATCCGATCGAGACCTTCTTCGACCTCAACGACTTTGATGAGGGTCGCGATCCCGTGACGCGTCGCGCGTGGGAGCTCAGGCCAGCCCGCGTCATCCTGGTCATGGGCGTCTCCGGCAGCGGCAAGACCACCGTCGGCCTTGAACTCGCCCGCACACTCGGCTGGCGCTTCGTGGATGCGGACGATTTTCACCCACCCGCCAACGTGGCCAAGATGCGCGCCGGCTCACCGCTGAACGACGATGACCGCGGTCCCTGGCTCGCTGCCTTGCGTGGCGAAATCGACCGTGGCCTGGCGACCGACGACAGCCTCGTTGTGGCCTGCTCCGCCTTGAAGGCGCGCTACCGCGCCGTGCTCAACGCCGATCCGGCGCGCGTCACCCTCGCACACCTCACCGGCGACCGCGCCCTGCTCGAGGCGCGGCTCGGCGCGCGGTCTGGTCACTTCATGAACCCCGCCCTGCTCGACAGCCAACTGGCTGATCTCGAGGTCCCGGACGACGCCGTGCGCTGCGACATCGCACTTTCCCCGCGCGACATCGTCGCGCAGATCTGCGCTGCCCTCCCCACCCCCTAGCCTGAATCCACCGCTTCCCTCTCCATGCGTTCCTCCGGTCGTCGCATTCGCATCCTCGGTCTCGCCTTCAGCGCCGTCACGCTGGCCATCCTCGGCACGGTCGCGTGGGGCTGGGGCCGGCTCAAGGCAAGTCTGCCCGAACTCGACGGGGAACGCACGCTGACAGGCCTGCACGCCCCGGCGTCGATCGCGCGCGATGCGCAAGGCGTGGTCACGATCACCGGCGCCAACCGGCTCGATGTCGCCCGCGCGCTGGGATTCGCCCACGGCCAGGATCGCTTCTTCCAGATGGATCTCGTCCGGCGCCGCTCTGCCGGTGAATTGGCGGAGCTGGTCGGCGAAGCCGCAGTCGACGCCGATCGCGGGGCCCGCATCCATGGCTTTCGTCGGCTCGCCCGCACCGTGCTCGAACGTGGACCCGCCGCCGAACGCGCCCTGCTCGAGGCCTATGCGGCCGGCGTGAACGCCGGCCTCGCTTCCCTGGCGGCCCGGCCGTTCGAGTACCTCGTGCTGCGGAGCGAACCCGCGCCGTGGTTGCCGGAAGATTCCTTTCTCGTGCTCTACGCCATGACGCTCGACCTGCAGGATGAGCGCGGCGCCCACGAACAGGCCGTCGCCGCCGTGCGCGATGTCCTCGGTGACGCCGCGGCCGCTTTCTTCACTCCGCGCGAGCTGGCTGACGACGCTGCCCTCGATGGCACGACCGCGCCCGTGCCGCCGGTGCCGGGCCCACGCGTCATCAATCTGCGCAATGAATCCCCCAACCGCTCCGCACTGGCCACTCCGTTGGTCGGTGAGGATCCGGTCGCGCTTGGCTCGAACAGCTTCGGCCTCGCCGGCGGACGCACCACCACGGGCGCCGCGCTCGTGGCGAACGACATGCACCTCGGCCACGCCGTGCCCAACATCTGGTACCGCGCCTCGCTGACCTGGCCGGGTCGCACCGTCACCGGCGTCACCATCCCCGGCTCCCCCGTCATCGTCGCGGGCAGCAACGGCGACATCGCATGGGGCTTCACCAACAGCTACGCCGACCTCTCGGACCTCGTCGCGATCGACGTCAACGACGTTGCCCCGGAAAGCTATTACATGCGCGCGGCCGAGATGGTGGAATACGAGACCCGCCGCGAGACCATCGCCGTGCGCGGCGGTGCGCCGGTCGTGGCCGAGTCACGCTGGACCGAATGGGGCCCAATCGTCGGCAAGAACGCCCAGGGCAAGCCGCTCGCGCTCAAGTGGGTCATGCACGACCCCGACGCCGTCAACCTCGCCATCATCGGACTCGAAACCGCCCGTACGGTCGACGAGGCCATCGCCGTCGCCCACCGCAGCGGCCTGCCCACGCAGAACATTCTCGTCGGCGACCGGCAGGGTCAGCTCGCCTGGACGCTCGCCGGCCGGCTCCCGCATCGCTTCGGCGGCTTCGACGGCCGTGCCCCCGTGAGCTGGGGCTATGGTGATCGCGGCTGGACCGGCCTGCTCCCCGCCGATCAGGTTCCCGTCGTCCGCACCGACCCGGCCGGCCATCTCTGGACCGCCAACAGCCGCATCGTTGGCGGCGAGGCGCTCACACGCGTGGGTGACGGCGGCTACGCGAATCCGGTGCGGGCCCGCCAGATCCGCGACACCCTCGCCACCACCGGCACCGATCCCGATCGCCGCGCCACCCCCAAGGACCTCCTCGCCATCCAGCTCGACGATCGCGCGGTGTGGCTTGAGCGCTGGCAGAAGCTGCTCGTGACGACGCTGAGCGACGAAGCAGTCGCCGGAAATTCCGCGCGGAGGAAGCTGCGCGAACTCGTCTTGCAGTGGGAAGGTCGCGCGGCCGTCGACTCCGTGAGCTACCGCCTCGTGCGCGCCTGGCGCGACTTTGTCGCGGACCGCGCCCTGCCGCCCATCTTCGCGCGCTGCGTCCGCGCCTATCCCGACTTCAGTTTCCGCGACCTGCCCTACGAGCAGGGCCTGTGGACGATCGTCACGACCGAGCCGATTCACCTGCTCCGGCCCGAGTTTGACCGCTGGCCCAATCTGCTGCTCGCCGCGGCAGACGATGTCATGACTGATCTCGATCGCCAAAAAATTCCGCCCGAACGGGCGACCTGGGGCGCACGCAACACCGCCCGCATTCGCCATCCGCTGAGCCGCGTGCTGCCCGAGTTCGTGGGCCGTCACCTCGACATGCCGGCCGAACCGCTCCCGGGTGACAGCAACCTGCCGCGCGTGCAGCGCCCGTCGTCAGGCGCATCCGAACGCTTCGTCGTTTCGCCAGGCCGCGAGGCTGAGGGCATTTTCCACATGCCGGCCGGCCAGAGCGGTCATCCGCTCTCCCCGTTCTACCGCGCCGGTCACGACGCCTGGGTGAAGGGCGAACCCACGCCCTTCCTCCCCGGCGCCACCGCGCACACGCTGACGCTAAAGCCATAGGAGAAACCGGAAACCTGAGTTCCGACCGACCAAAGTGGCGGGAGCTTCCAGCTCCCGATCTGAACGACGGGAACAGGATGCTCCCGCCACCTTGATGATCCGATATCCGGCGACTGCCACGGCAGATGTTCCGCACCCGGGTATCCGAAAACTCAGGTTTCAAGTTTCAGGTCTCAGGTTTCCCCATCCTTCCCGCCGAGATTGCCGTTGTGCCCCGCGGGGTTTGATCGCTTGATGCCGGCAGATCTCCTTCCCGCGGACCGATGAAAAAGAAAAAGCAGAGCTACACGGTGTATTTCGCCAGCGAGCTCTTCAGTCTCAAGCACCTGCTCGGCAACGCCTACCTCGCGGAGGCCATTTACGAGAAATCACACGGACGCTACCGCTGTCACCTGCCGCAGGATTTCGAACTGCGGGGCCTGCATCCGCAGACGATCCGCGATCAGGACATTCGCGCGCTGCTGGAGTGCGACCTCGCGATCTTCAATTTTGACGGCACCGAGCTCGATAGCGGCACGGTGATCGAGTTCATGTTCGCGAAATTCGCGGACATCCCGTCCGTCGTCCTCCGCAGCGACATCCGCGGCGCTGGCGATCAGGGACGCGGCGATCCGTGGAACCTGATGGCGAGTTTTTATCCGCGCACGGCGACGGTGCTGACCGGCAGCCTGTTCAACTACCGCGCCTTGCTGAAAAAGCGTGGCGCCCACACGCGGCGCGCCGCCCGCGATGAGGTCGTGCGTCTGGCCGGCCAGCACGCGTCGGCCACCGGCGCCATGGTTTGCGACCAGCTGGCGGCATCCGTGGTGCGTGCCCTTGATCGCGTCGTCGCGATGGAGCCCGTCATGCCCAAGCACCTGCGCGAGGAAGTCTATGCCTGGCTCGCCCTCATGCCCGGCCTCCGCGGCAAGGAGAAGGCGCTGCGCAAGGAACTGGAGCGCGTGCTCGAGCAAAAGGTGGAGCGCGATCTGCTCTGACCGGAATGTTCAACCGGAACGCCCGCGAATCACGCGAATGAACACGAATGCAAGCCTCCTGAGTACATCCAGCAGAGAGCATCTGTCTGGCTCCGCACTTCGCGGCCATTCGCGTGATTCGCGGGCAAAACGATCGGATCGCAACCGGACGCGACTTTCCCGCCATGCCTCTTTACATCCTTGATCATCCGCTCGGCACGCATGCGCTGACGCATCTCCGCGACCAGACCACGAAGCCGGCGACGTTTCGGACGCTCGCCCATCAAGTGAGCCTGCTGCTGGCGCTCGAGGCGACGCGCGACCTCGCGCTGCGCGCGCAGCCGACGCAGACGCCGCTGGAAACCATCACCGGGCGCGTGCTCGCGCAGGGTCTGGTCGTGGTGCCGATCCTTCGCGCCGGGCTGGGCATGGTGCAGCCCTTCACGGATCTGTTTCCCGAGGTGAGCGTCGGCTACGTCGGCCTCGAGCGCGACCACGAGACCGCCGTGGCGCGCAGCTACTACTGCAAGCTGCCGCCGCTGGCGGGCAAACGTGTGATCTGCGTCGATCCGATGCTCGCGACCGGCGGATCCGCCGTGCAGGCACTCACGCTCCTCCGCGAGCGCGGCGCCACCGATCTCCGCATGGTGTGCATCGTCAGCGCGCCCGAAGGCGTGAAAGCCGTGGAGTCGGCCCACCCGGATGTCCCGATCTTCACCGGCGCCCTCGACCGTGAGCTCAACGCGAAGAAGTACATCCTGCCCGGGCTGGGCGATTTCGGTGACCGGCTTTACGGAACGTAAGCGTGTAGCCGGGGTCGCCGACCCCGGTCCGTGTTTGGATCATCCGATCGATCCACCGGGGTCAGCGACCCCGGCTACACCGGAAAAGCAAACGGGGCCCGTCCCAAAGGAACGGACCCCGTGAAACAATGAAGGCGTAGGCGAGACGCGTCTCAGGTCGCGCGCTGCTCGGTCGCGTAGGCCTTCACCACGTACGGTGCGCGGTACTGGCGCGTGAGCAGCGGATTGGCCTGGGCCGAGAATTCACCCACGAAGCGCTCGACGTTGTTCGGTGCGAGCGTGAGTGGCACGCCAAGCGTCAGCGGGGTCTTCGCCGTGTCGACGGCGTTGGCCTTGAGGTGCTCGACCATGCGGCCGTGCGCCTCGGCAAGCGGCGCGTTGCCCTTGATGCGCTCCAGCAGCGCGCCGGGGGCGGCGTGCTGACCGAGCACGTGCGAGATGTTGCCGAGGTGGCAGAGCGCGCTGGAGATGTGGCCCTCCTCGATCGGACCGTAGAGCTCGGCCGTCTTCCGGCTGCGCACCACGTCGATGAAGTTCTGCATGTGACGATCCGTGCCCTTGAACTCCTTCACGACCTTGCCGGCCTTGTCGTAGGCGGTGGCGGTGAAGTAGGCCGTGGTGACCACCGAGCCGCCCTCGCAGTCGATGACATTGCCGACGCGAACGCCGCGATACTGGTCCATCGCATCGCCGCCGGTGGCGCCCGTCTTGCTCGGTAGTCCGCGGACTTCGAAGACCAACGGGGCGGTCGCATAGTCGTGGATCACGACCTGCGTATTCGGGGTGTCACCATCGTCGATGTAGCCGAGGCGGCCGCCGATGCTCAGCGTGCCGCGCGGCAGGCCCTTTTCACCGAGGAACCAGCGGGCGACATCCATCTGGTGGATGCCCTGGTTGCCGACATCGCCATTGCCGGTGACGTGCAGCCAGTGCCAGTCGTAGTGGAGACGCGCACGCATGAGCGGATCCAGCGGAGCCGGACCGGCCCAGAGGTCGTAGTTGACCGTGTCCGGAATCTTCTGCGGGCCCGACGTCTTGCCGATGCTGTCACGACGCTTGTAGCAAAAGCCACGGGCCGTGGTGATCTTGCCGAGATTGCCGGCCTGGACCCAGGCAACCGCCTCCTGCAAGCCAGTGCCAGAACGGATCTGCGTGCCCGCCTGGACGACGCGATTGAATTTGGCGGCGGCGGCGACGAGCTGGCGGCCCTCCCAGACATTGTGGGAAACCGGCTTCTCGACGTAGACGTCCTTGCCCGCCTCGACCGCCCAGATGGCCTGCAGCGAGTGCAGGTGATTCGGCGTGGCGATGGTGATCGCATCGATGTCGGGCGCCGCAAGGAGCTCGCGCAGGTCGACGTAGGTGCGGAGGTTAGCGTAGGGCGTGGCGCCGCTCTTTTGGTCCACCGTGGCCTTGAGCTTCGCCATCACCGCGGTGTCGGCGTCGCACACGGCGACCACGCGCACGCCCTTGATGGCCATCAAACTGCTGAGGTGATTTTTGCCGCGGCCGTTGACGCCGACAACAGCGACGCGGATGTCACCATTGGCACCGGCCACCTGGGCCCAGGAGCGGGCGCTGAGGGCGAGACCGGCGGCGGCGAGAGACGAAGTTTTGAGGAACGTACGACGATTGAACGCATTCATGGGGTAGGATTGGGTTAAAGAGGTGAGGGCTCAGGGCGTAGCGGCGAAGTCCTGGTAGCGAGCAGCGACGCTCGCGGCGGTTTCGTCGCCCATGTGGAAATAGAAGCGCCAGCGGAACGTCACACGCTCGCCGGCCGCGATCGTAAGATCACCGGCCTTGGGGTTGCCCTTGTGCTCGGGCTCAAAGTCGTGCTTTCCGAACGGATTGGCGGCAAACAGGGCGTAGGAACGCACGTGCCACCACGTCGGGTAACGCGGGTTCTGCGGATGATCGAACATCGCGACCCCGTAGGTCTTGCCGTCCTTGGGTCCGTAGTAGTCGACCCACGCGGAACGCTTGCCCCAGGTGTCATCGTTCTTGATGCCTTCAGCGTTGACGATCGTGCCGCGACCCTCGTGCTTCACGCGCTCCTTTCCTTCGGTGTAGGTGTGGGGCGGGGTCATCCAGAGCGGGAGGCGAATCGCCATCGCACCCTCCTTGGTGTCGCCGAGGACAACCGGCTTGTCCGCCGGAGCCTGCAGTGTGACCTCGTAGTCGAGCAGACGGGAGCCGTCGGCCAGCCCGCGCACGTGGATCACCGTGGCGTCGGTCATGTGCACGGTCCCGTCGGGTCCGACCCAGCGGTTGCTCGAGCGGATCTCGCCCACGCCGTCCTTCACGGCCTGTTCGACCGAGACGTTCACCACCTGGCCTTGTTTCGTGAGGTCGCGCTCGAGCCAGAAGTCGATGCCGTTGACCGCGCCGTGGGTGAACCAGAGCGAGCGGTGATGCGGGTGGTCGCGGATCTCGCCCTCGACGTCGGCCTTCATCGGATAATGCCGCATCATCTCGGTGCCGTCGGTGGCCAGCACCGGGTAGAGAAAGGGCTTCGGCGCCCCTTTGAAAACGTACTCGGTGAACAGCTTGCCACCGAGTTCGACGCGCACGCGATCGTCAGACCGCGTCAGGGTCACGCTGGGCGCGCCGGCGGCCTGCGCAACGGCGGCAGACATCCACGCACTGGCCAGCATGAGAAGGGGTACCCATGGGGTTCTCATAACTATCAAGATCACGACTCACCCGAAGCGAAGTCACAACCAGAAACACCCGCGGCGCGGAAAATTTACCGATGGGGGCGCACGGTAGAGTCACGTTGGTCATGACTCCGTCGCTGGGAGCGCGGATTTGGCGGTTCGCAGCCAACGACTTCAGCCCAAGAGCCCGACCGGCTATTAGAAAATCGCGAAAAAGGTGATCAGATTGGCCACATGGTCGTCGAGCGAGACCCCGAGGTGGTCGCAGCCGAGCTGGATCGTTGCGCGGTCGATCTTTGCGGCGAAACCCGGGTCCTTGAGCTTCTTCTTGATCGAGGCCGCCTTCATCTCGCCGTAGCGCACCGGGTTCATCTTTCGGTAGGCGTAGAAGATCCCGCTGATCTCGTCACACGCCAGCAGAGCGGCGGCCAGCTTTGTCCGCGGCAGCGTGGCGTACCCGTGGTAGCCATAAGCATGCGCCTCGACCGCGTGGATCAGGTCCTCCGGATAACCCCATTCTTTAAACCAACGCAGCGACTCAGCGGGATGGGTGTCCGGAAAGCGGTCGAAATCAAGATCGTGCAGCAGTCCGGTCACGTACCACAGGTGCGGATCTTCCCCTAACTTACGCGCATACCCCTCCATCGCCGTCGCGACCATGCGGGCATGGAGCCGCTGATAAGGTTCCTGCACGTGCTGCTCGAGCAGCGCCTGGGCGGCGGGGAGGTCCGGGAGGCTCATGATTGAGGCCGGATCTTCGCCCACCAGCGGACCATGATCAAGGGAATCGAGTTCTGGCGCTGACCTCGCCGCATATCACGAATGTCTTTTCTGCTATCCATGTTATCTGTGCAATCCGTGGTAACTGCCGGGTCTGAGATTGATCCAGTGCTTCCGGACACAAAAAAGCCTCGTGTCACGGGGACACGAGGCCGTCGAAAGACGAGGGATGATCCCGTCGCGCTTACTTCCAGCTCAGGATGAGGCGCGTGAAGTAGGTCGTGTCGAGGTTGTCGAGGCCGGGGGCGGTCTCACTCTTGTAATCGTTGCTCACGCCGATGCGGAGCTTCCAGAGCGAGGCCGTGATGGGCATCTCAAAGAACGACTCGTGGTAGGCCACGTAGTTCGCGAAATCGTCGAAGGCCGGGATGTAGGACAGGTTGGTCGTGAGGACCGAGCTGTCGAACTGGATGCGGTGGGCGAAGCCGATGTCGAGACCGGCGCTGCGCGTGTCCTCAACCAGCGGGCTGCGGTAACCTTCATAACGGAACGAGAGACCCACGCGACCCGTGAGCGTCTGGTTGGCCGCCTTCACCAGATCGTAGCCGAGACCAGCCGCGGTCACGTTGTAGAGCTCGATGTCTTTGATGCGATCAAAGCCACCTTCGTTACGTACGTACCAGGACTTCTTGCCTGAAAAATTATTGGCGTAGTCGACGCCGGCCTTGAACTGGTCGGCCGACTTGACGCCGTCGCTCTCCTGGCGGTTGAGCGCGGTGTAAAACTGGAGGGTGTCCTGCGCGCTCGCGAGCGTGGCACGGGCGCTCGCAGCGGTGCCGAGCTGCTCGCTGTTGCCAGTCTTGCCGGTCACGTCGACCCCGACCTCGTAGGCCCAAGAACGCTTGTGGACCGTGATGGCGGGATCTTCCGCACCGGGCGACCAGGTCATGGCGAGCTTGTCGACGGTCGTGCTGATGGTGCCGTCGCCACCACTGAGCTGGACCTGACCGCCGCCGGTCGAAGCCAGGGTGCCCTGCATGACGGTGCCGCCGGCGAGGCGAACATTGAGCGGCTTCTCCGTCGAGAGGCTGACGACTTCACTTTGCTTGATCGTCAGGGTGCCGGCGTAGTCCGTGGCGAGCGTGACGTTGGCGCCATCGATCTTGGTCACGGTGCCGACGAGGCGGGCGCCGTTCTTGGTTTCAACGACATCGGCCAGCAAAGCCGAAGCCGCAGCGAGCATCGCACTGACAGCGAGGAGGGAGCGGTGGAGGTTCATAGGATCTGAGAAAATGCCCCACCGCCCGGAGCTAAGTCAATGATCAGGGACCTTTTTACGTAAATTTACCCGGTCCGGGCCCGCTTCGGCGCTGGACAGTACGGCGGCGGGTGCGTTGCTTTCGCATCCAACGCCATGACCGCACCCGTCCACCGCCCCGCCCTAATCGTCGCCGACGGCTGGAAAGACTACCAGTTGCTCGACTGCGGCGACGGCATGAAGCACGAGCGCTGGGGACCGTACACCCTCGTGCGCCCGGACCCGCAGATCATCTGGCCGCGCCGGGAGGGACCGGACTGGAAGGGCTGGGACGGCTATTACCACCGCAGCGAGAAAGGCGGCGGCAAATGGGAGTACCGCAAACCCCTGCCCGATTCGTGGGAAATCTCCTACGACCGCCTCGGGCTGACGTTTCGCATCCACCCGACGTCATTCAAGCACACCGGGCTCTTCCCCGAGCAGGCGGTGAACTGGGACTGGTTCAGCGCGCGCATCAAGGCCGCCAAAGCCGCCGGCCGCGAACCCTCCGTGCTCAATCTCTTCGGCTACACCGGCGCCGCGACCTGCGCGGCGGCCAAGGCGGGCGCCAGCGTCTGCCACGTCGACGCCGCCGAGGGCATGGTGAAGTGGTGCAAGGAAAACGCCGCGCTCAGCGGCCTAGCCGACGCGCCCGTCCGCTACATCGTTGACGACTGCCTCAAATTCGTGCGCCGCGAGCTGAAGCGTGGCCGCCGGTACGACGCGATCATCATGGATCCGCCGACCTACGGCCGCGGCAGCACCGGCGAGATGTGGAAGCTGGAGGATCACCTGTGGGAACTGCTTCGCGAGTGCCGCGAACTCCTCACCGACCGCCCGGAGTTTTTCCTCATCAACGCCTACACCGCGCGACTTTCCCCGACGGTCGTGGGCAATCTGCTGACCGAACTCATGCACGGTCGGGGCGGCACCATCACCGCCGGTGAGGTTGGCCTCCCGATTCGCGCGGACGGCAAGGTGCTGCCCTGCGGCATTTACGGCCGCTGGGAAGCCTGACGCGCTCACCCATGCGCTTCGTCTCCCTCAGCTTGCTCAGCATGCTTGCGGCCGCCCCGACCTTCGCGGCGGAACCCGCTCACGCCGCGACCGCCGCCGCGGTCGTACCCGAGGCCGTGCGCCTGGACTGGGGCTCGTACTCGCTCTACGTCGAGAACGACAAGTTCTTCGCCGGCACCGACCAGCGCTACACCAACGGCCTCAAGTTCACCGCGCTCACCTCGAACCTCCGCCGGTTCACCGGGCCGGAGATTCCCGCGCCCATTCGCTGGATCTCACAACGCCTCAGCCACGTGGTTGCGCGCGACGAGATTCCCAAGCTCGGCCTCTCCTTCGGGCAGAACATTTACACCCCGACAGACACCCAGAATCCGAACTACCAGCCCAACGACCGTCCCTACTCCGCGTGGCTCTATGCCGGCGTCTCGTTTCAGAATTACCGCCCGCCGATCAACGCCTACGGCGACGCGCGCACCCCGCGACTCGACATCCTGGAGCTCAATCTCGGCATGATCGGTCCCTGGGCACTGGGCGAGGAGTTCCAGAACAATTACCACCGCCTGATCGACGTGCGGACCGCCAAGGGCTGGCGCAACCAGATCAAGAACGAGCCGGGCCTGAACATCATCTTCGAACGCAAGTGGCGCTACCGCTCCGGCGACCTGCTCAGCACCACCTGGGCGGCGGACTTCATTCCTCACGCCGGCTTCAGCCTCGGCAACGTCTTCACCTACGCCAACGCCGGCTTTGAGGCGCGGGTGGGGTATCATCTGCCCGGTGACTTCGGCACCAATCTCATCCGCCCCACCGGCGATTCGAATCCGCTCCTGCGTTTCCCATTCAACGCCTTCCTCTTCGTCGGCGTCGACGCCCGCGCCGTCGCCCGCGACATCACGCTCGACGGAAACACGTTTCGCGACAGCCCCTCGATCGACCGCGCGTGGGGCGTGGCGGACTTCGCCGGCGGGCTCGCCTTCGGCACGCGCCGCTGGCAGTTCACCTACACTCAGGCCGTCCGGACCCGCGAGTTTAAGGGTCAGGCCGACAACCAGGAGTTCGGCTCCGTCAGCATCACTTTTTTCCGCTAAACCACCGCCCGCATCCTCCGACCGTGTCCTCCGCCGACGCCTACTTTGCCACCGCCACCCAACTGCTCGCCCGCGCCCGCGAGGTGAATGCCGCCACCCTGCGCCGCTGCGGCGCGCTCATCGGCGCCAACGTCGCCCAGGGCGGCGTGCTCCACACCTTTGGCAGCGGCCACAGTGAGATCATCGGACGCGAGATCATCGGACGCGCGGGCGGCCTGATGTGCGTCAGCGGCATCTTCGATCCGGGCGCCGGCTTCTCGGAGAATGTCGTCGGCTACGGCACCCGCCTCGCCGAAAAGCACGACAAGATCTACGGCCTCCACGCCGGCGAGACCATCATCGTCATCTCCAACTCCGGCAAGAACAGCTCGCCCATCGAGGTCGCCCTCTACGCCAAGCAGAAGGGCCTCCACGTCATCGCCCTCACCGCGATGTCGATGAGCACCACCGCCAAGACCGTCCATCCCGGCGGCAAGAATCTCCACGCGATCGCCGACCACGTCCTCGACAACCTCGGCGTCGTCGGTGACGCCATCGTGAAAATCGCCCCGCCCGATCAGGGCGAGGTCCCCGCGACCGGCTCGCGTTTTCCCGCTGCCGCCGAAGCCGGCCCGACCTCGACCGTGATCGGTGCGATGCTGCTCAATCTCCTCGCGCTCGAGGTCATGGACTGGCTCAACGGCAACGGTTACCCGCTCCCCGTTCTCCGCAGTCAGAACGTCCCCGGCGGCATGGAGTCCAATATCGAGCTCGCGAAAAAGTACCGCACCCGCCTCAGCCGCCCGATCGGGTGAGCCCGCGACGCGAGGGTTATTGGTTAATCGTTATTGGTTAATGGTGACGCACGAAATCCCATTAACAATTAACCAATAACCATTAACTATTCTCCCCATGAAAATCGGCGTTGATGGCGGCGGGACCAAGACCGAGCTCATCCTCGTGGATGACGCCGGCGCAGTCGTGGAGCGCCGCATCGGGCCGGGTTGCAATCCCAGCGTAGCCGGACCCGACGCCGCCCGGCTCATCCTGACCGACGCGTTGTGCTCGCTCACGACCGGCATAGAGCGGGCGCGCATCACCCACACGCTCCTCTGCATGGCCGGCAGCCGCCTGTTCTGGCGCGACACGGCCGCCACCCTCGGGGAATTCGGCCGCGTCCACACCACCGACGACTCCCTGCCCGTGCTCGAACTCGCCACCGAGGGACAACCGGGCCTCGTCCTTCATGCCGGCACCGGCTCGTTCGTCGCCGCCCGCACCACCGCAGCGGGGGACCCGCTCGACAGTGTTTACGCAGGCGGCCTCGGCTGGCGCTTCGGCGATCCCGGCAGCGGCTACGATCTCGGCCGCCGCCTCGTGGCCCGCGGGTTGCTTGAGCTCCAAGGCTGGGCGCCGGCCTCGCGTCTCGGCCCCGTGCTGCGCGACCACACGGGCCTCCCCGACGCTGCCGCGATCACGCGTCATTTCTACAGTCACGCCGAACCCAACCGGGTCGTCGCCGCCCTCGCGCCCCAGCTCCTCCATCTCGCCAGCGAGGGCGATCCCGTGGCGCAGCAACTCGTCCTCGAATCCACCGGCGAGCTCCACGCGCTCGCACTGCGCGTCGCGACCCAGCTCTTCCCCAACACCGCCCTTGACCGCCTGCGCGCGGGCCTGAGCGGGCCGATCCTGACCCATCCCGCCGTCGTCGACGCCCTCACGCGCACCTCGCCGCTCGCACTCGTGCCCATCACGGTCGCGCCGATCGAGGGCGTGCGCCACCTGCTCGCGCGGCTTCCGGCATCATGATCGCCAGCGGACACGAGTCCGTCCTCACCGAGGCCACTTGGCGGGAACGCCGTGCGGCGCACGAGCAGCGCGTCCGTACCTGGACCGATCCCCACCAGCTGCGCGCCGCACGCGGCGAAAAGCATCGGGGTGTTCTTTCGCCTTGAATTATGTTTCTGTACTACGCTAGCTGTTATAGGAAAAATACTTATGAAGCATTTATAGCTGGCGAAAAATGCTGATCCGTGCTGATTTTTGTTTCAGCGACTTGGCGCAGAATCTTCCGGCAAACATCCTCGAGCGCCGCGCGGATAGGGGTAGACCGCTCTGCAAACCTACGTTGGCAAACAGCGTACTCGGCACGCCCCTCTGGAGTCTCAATTTTAAGTGGCTCAAATCCGAGGCTCCGAAGGTCATACGGGCTCGCTCGCATATCTATCTCACGGATGTCGGCAGCGAGTTCGAAGCATTCAGCAACGATCTCGCTCTCGACAAACGGGCTCAATTTCATCGCCCACTTGTAGAGATCCATATTCGAATGAAGACAGCCTGCCTGTTCATAGTCCGGAACTGAAGGTCGAGAAAGTTGAGTTACGTTGAGGGATACAGCCGCGTCTGTGAAATGTCGGAACGCGTCGAAATGCGTGCAGCAAAGATTGCTGGCTTCAACGAACTCCGAAATCTTCGTGATATCAAAGCGCAGTGGAACCGAATGCCTTATCTCCGAGGGCTGCGCTCGGTACAACATGGCCCACTCGTGCAATCCGAAGCAGTTGAAGCTCGGCGGGCGAGAACGCGTAATCGCTAGTAAATTCGCGATCCACCGGATTCCTTCCAACCGCGTTGCGCTCAGCCTCCTCGCATGGGCTTCGACACCGTAGGAATTCTGCTCGAAAAATTTCCGACGCAGAAACTCGGTCGCTCGAGACCCGCCAAGCCTAACCCCTACGCCGGGACTCCAAGCCCTAAGCTGACTCGGCCTAAATGGATAATAGGTGAACAGGAAATCGAAGACCGGATGCTTCTCCCCACGACTAGCACGATCGGACCGAGGCAGAAGCCATTGGTCCACACGTGCGGCATGTTTCTCAATTCGAGATCGCCATTCACTCTCCTCGAGGAAGGTCATATTGATGCATGCAGACTACGCATATCGACGGATTCACGCAGAGAATTTGGGAACCCGCGAAAGCAATGATTCATCGGACGTCGACCCTCCTACAGAGATTTTAGAAATGCGAAGCACGATACTTTTTATTAAAAAGCTGCTCAACCGGAACCCTTAAAGCCGACGCCAACGCGAGAACCTCGTAATCTAGAACGTAGCGCTTGCCCATCTCAATTCGAGCGACTGCAGATCGATCAACATGCACTCCACGAGCCGCCAGCCTTCCTGCAAGAGCATCTTGGGTTATCGAAGGCTTATGGGCCATGCGGTGGGCCTTAACAGCACGCCCGATGAGGTTTTTCTCGGGTACGTCGCTAGTTTTTTTCAAGGTGTGTGAGGTTCACACCTTGACTGTAGATGAACGGTAGTGGAAAAGTGTGTGCACTTCACACAATGTCGAAAAAAGGCACCCCAAAGATTCTTGAGGATAGTTGCGGATGGATTCGCCGTAACTGGAACGCGAAAAACCTCGATGTCCCTCCTGCACTAGTTGAGGTGTGGATCTATGAGCCCGACGAAGATCTCGCACCTAGCGGGTTCCATTTAGGCGTCTTCATGTTTGGTTATCTCCAATACCAATTGGTCTCGACCAATTCCGAGCCAGGCCAAGTCATGAGCGTCAGCTCCGAGCGAGCATTCGAATTATTCCAAGCATGGCAGATGAAACTGGCCATGGCTGAGGTCAACCGGCTAACCGATGTCAGGGTTGCTCCGATGCCGTTGTTCGATTTTCCCGCGGACGAGCAAATCAAATACTGGCGGGTTGGATCTTCGTAATCCCAAAAGTTGACCCAAATTATGAACTCGGAATCATGATGGAGCCTGGATCATCCAGTCATACTGCTTGCCCGGCGTTAGCCTCTTCGATTGGGAATTGTGGTGAAGTGGCTCCCGGCCATACGGTCGGATCTTTCGAAGACGCCGAACAGCTGCACCGTAGTGCAATGGCGATGCTCACCCCAAGCGAGCGCGTCAATCGCGCGATTGAACTCACGGAGCTCGCACGGAGCCTTGCAGCGGCAAGGAAGTTTCCCCGGAAGTCGACTGCGAAGAAGCGATGATCATGCGCAGATGCTTTTCGCGATCCGGCGAAGGTTAGTGGACACCCTGGCTCGCTTCATGCGCCTGCTATCCTACGAAGCCAGCAGGTCGCTGTGATTACCTTTACGAACGCCGCGCGTGATGAAATCGACCGGCGTCTGGACTTCGATCCTTTACTCAGTGTCACGACGATCCACAGCTTTGTCTGGGAGCTCATCAAGGGTTTTAATGCCGACATCAGGAATTGGCTGCAGGAAAATCTCGCAGCAGAAATCGCCGACCTTCAGGCAGAGCAAGATAAGGGTAGGCCGGCTAGCCAGGCGTTTGCCGACCGGGCGCGGAAGATTGTCACCATGACGGATCGCCTCGAGGGGCTGGCCGCAATCAAACGATTCACGTACAGTCCTACAGGCGATACCCGGACGCGGGATTCGCTGAGCCACGCGGAGGTAGTTACGAGAGAGAATTGATTCAAGTATGCGCGGAAGACGGTCGAGCGGTTGAATCGTTCGTATACCTAGCGACGCCGGATGCTATCGAACCAGCGCTCCCATCGTATGACTGGTACCGCAATCTAGTCGCTGCAGGTGCGCGTCAGAACAAGTTGCCAGCTCCCTACGTTGAGGCGCTTGAGGCGCTCCATGCTGTCCCCGATCCGATGCCCCGAAGGAAAACGCGAATCGAAGCGCTTGACGCGCTGGCTGCGGCGGCGCACGAAGAAACTCCAAGAGACGCGACTACTAACATTATTCCCTGTAAGAGCGTTACGCTCCCCACGACGGTTCTTGAATCAAGGCAACCAGAGCAGAGTAAGCGCCATGCCTAGGTGCTTAGCATAACGGACCTCCTCAAAAAGCTCCGCACCTCGGTTAAACTCGTGGTTCGGAAACCAAACGGATGTATTGATCAGTTGCCCCGGGGATACGGACTCCTTCCGATCAAAAGCGAGCCGTGTCATCGACTTTTGTGGCAGTACAGTCTTATCAAACTGTAGCCACGGAACATTCTTGTTCGGCAGAAACCAGCTGACCACGCCGTTCCATGAGCAAACAAGAATTACATTCTTCTTGCTCAGCTCAACCAGCCTTCGCGCGGCAGAAGTCAGACTTGTTTTGGGCTGCTTGACCTTACTGCGCTTTGAAAACGCAGCATCGGTCAACCCAGAGTCTTCGAGGAGCATTCGAAACGCATCGCGTAGTTTGGGCATAGAATTCTTGGCTAACGTTTCAGGTGGGCATTGGCTCTAGCGCCTTGTTCGGCTTATTTTCATTCATGCTTTCTATACGACAGCATGAACTTCCCATCTTTGATAATTAATTCTGCATCATCTGCGGTTGGTGAGTAGGTGACTACCACCTTGCCGCCCTTCTGGATTATTTCCGATAATAGCTTCGGAATATCCTGTTCAGCCAAGGGGTTTCCGGTCTTGCCCATCAGGAGGTCGTGCAGGGCAGTGTAATCGATAGTAGCGGTCGGTTTTGGCGTATTCATGATTTAGGATTTTCTGCCGAACGATTGAGCTCAGACACGCAGGGGAGCGGAGCTCCCCGGAGTTGTTTGTGGCGGCTGGTTAGGCCTTTTTTGGGAGTGGTCCACGCCAGGAAATGTATTCCCGTCCCTTCGGCGTAACTTCAATGAGATCATCTTTAATCTGGATTAGGTGATGCGCCTGCAGCGCAGTCATGATGGCCTCTCTCTCTTCTGCGCTAACAATGAGCGGCGTCCAATAGGTGTCATACATACTTTTGGTGGTGCGCACGGTAAGCGACGCCAACCAATCTAAAACTACCTGTGTGGCTCTAGCCAAAAAGTAATTCAGATAACGATATTCCCATGTCGCTGCGCGCGCTCTCTCGGCGTCCAGACGTTCCCGAAGCGCCGCAGCATCGATAGGCTGCTCTTCCTTCGCTAAGCTCAAGGTGAGCTGATTAGGCGGCGGCTTCTCTGCGGATTCGAGGCGCTGTGCCTGCGGCATATCGACCTCCGCTCCGCCGAAGCTAATTTTGGCCACTCGGCCTAGGAGCGCCTTCACTTCCGAGCGGAAAAAGAAGATGAAAATAAGAACGCAAGCACCACCGACTACTTGCGGCGAAAGCAGCAGCTTCAAGATTTCAAGGTAGAGCTGAGAGCGGGACATATTCTTTTTTGCCTAACTGTGTTTATACCGGTCGGCTTAATTCGGCCGACTCACTAAGGAGCCGGAGAACAACTGTCTCTGGAGGTCAGTCAGTGGAAACACCCTGAATATGGGGCAGAATGATGAGCCGACCGGTTGATCTAGTCGGGAGCGATCAGGATGGATCGCCCCTTTCGTAATGCAATCGCAATGCGGAAATCCACCTGATCCATCCAAGGCGAAAACGTGGTGGCAACATCGGCCTCGCCATGGCTTCAAACGTCGATTTATGCCCGCTCCCGGTAGGGCTCTATGGGGCCCCGGCGGGTACACTTTTACGCCTAGTTTGGTGTACCGAGGTTTCGGTTAGATGCCCTGTGGCTTTTCGGCGACTCCCTTCGCTCGCGGACCAGTGCGGCTCGCGCGTGGCTGATCGAGAGCGTTTCGCCGACTATAGCCGGCGCCATTTAGCTCGCTGGCGCTAGGGTATATTTGAACTGCCTTTTAAGTAATTCTATAGAAACTATTTATGATCGAATCCTTGGGTAGTAGCGTGAGCTTTTCACAGGTGAGAGAAAACTCCTGAAATGGGGTGGAAAAGCATCCTAGGTGGCTGCTAAACAAGCAGCTAGGTCTTTGGTCACATTCTCTGTCGGAGATCTCGATTCTAGGCCACTTTCGACGGAAATTCAGATCAAGAACCTCGTCGAAACCGCGCCAACAACTATGGCGTTTCCCACAGTTGAGCTCGCAGGAGATGTCACCGATCAGGCGGCATCTCCTGTTTCGTTTAAAAGCGGCAGGGGACAGGAAAACTATCCCTTCGCTCTTAAAGTGGAGATTTCGGATAATTTCTGCACAAAATCCGAGGAAGCGAAAAACACCCCTTTGGTTTCGGAGCTAAGTGCGCAAATCGATTATGTGCCGCTCCGCTCAAATGATAGGTAGACAAGGATGTTGTCTAGCCAATCGTGTCGCGATTCCGTTCCCGCGAGGGCCGAAGGCATTTACCGGCGGCAATGTAATCGAGTGGCTTGCTCAAAGGGCTGGGGGTACCTTTTCCATTTCCGCGGCCGCTTGTGCGCTCTCTGAATGGGTGTACCCGCGAGAAACAACTTTGTCTTCGTGGCCAATGAGTCGCATGCGCATCATCTCAGATGATGCTTCGGCCCATCCCTCGCGCTGACTGGCCCCGGCGATCCTTCTCAGGCTGCAGATGCCGGATTACTCCAAGCCGGGGCGGCGAGGTCGGTCACGAAGCGTATCCCTGGAGCGGCGGCCAGTACGCGAGGCACAATATTAATCAGGGCCGCGACGGTCGCATCATCGCCGGCGACGCCGCCGTTGAGCGTGAGGTGCAGGTCGGGCCGGCCACGTACGACAATTGTGTCGTGAGGGTTTGCCTCGCCCAGTGCCATGGTGAGGTCGAGGACGAGCTTGGCATCACCTTGTACGATGCCAATTGCCCGCTGATGGAGGCCACGAGTCTGTCCGGCCTGAACCTCGAAGTACTTTGTCTTCAACTTCGCATCTGCCACCACCGGTTCGCAGGTCTCGTGGATCGCGTCGAGTTTCCAGCCCATCGCGTGGGCGAGCAAGGCAAGCGACTGCTGGAAGCCTGCGTGGCCCGCTTTGCCGGCCTTGAAGGCGGCGCGAAACTCCTCCGGCGGGCGTCCGCTGCCGATCTTCGCCTGCAGCGGTTTCCGGCGAGTGGCGGCGTCGACCACGCGCTCGACGTAAATCGAGTCCACCTGACGGCTTACCCCGGTGAGGACGATTGGTAGGAGGTCCATCACGAAACCTGGATTGACCCCGGTGGCGACAACGCGAGCGCCGGTTTGCCGACAGAGGGCGTCGTACTGGACGGCAATATCGAAGGTTTTTAGCTGCGGGAAGATCAACTCCTCGCAAGTCGAGGCAACGCTGATGCCGCGCTCAAGCGCGGGACGCACTTGGGCGAGAGAAGCCGCGGCGCTGGACGACGCCGTGTGCAAGATGATGTCCGGTTGCACCTCGGCGAGCAGCGCATCAATCGATGCATGGACTTTGCCGCCGATCGCGGAGTTGCCGGTCACTTCCGCCATGGAGCGGCCGGCCTTGTCCGCTGCGACGTCGACGCCGCCCACGAGTTCAACCCAACCCTGAACTGCGGCGAGGGCGACAGATTCGAGGCCAATGGGTCCGAGACCAAACTGAGCAACTTTGACTTTCTTCATAAATTTTAAGCGCCATCGGTACTGCACTTATGATGCCACCCGAATTTAGCGGGAGAAATTGCCATTCCCCGGTCGATTGTGTTGCTCAAAAGCAACGACTGCTAGTTGCCGTTGCTGTAATGCAACGGATCGAGCTGATAGCGCCGCACGAGGCGAAAATAATGGGAACGATCGATCCCGGCGATCCGCGCGGCGGCGGCCATGTTGCCGCGGGTCTGTTTCAGGCCCTGTTCAAGGTAGCGTCGTTCGAACGCAGCCTTCGCCTCGGCGTAAGTGCCGGAAAGGGCGGCGGATGATGGAACCGGGTCCGTCGATCGACCGGTCTCGCGCAGGATGCGTTCTGGGAGATCCGCTACGTCGATCCATTCCCGATCGTGGAGTACGGCGAACCGCTCCACCAAGTGCTCGAGTTCGCGCACATTGCCAGGCCAGCCATACACCTTTAACCGGTGGATGGCATCGGGCGTGAAGCCACGGAGTGAGGACTTGGGGCTGCGGTAGCGTTGGATGAAGTGGTCGATGAGCAGGGCCACGTCGACTGGCCGCTTGCGGAGCGGCGGCAGGGTGAGCGAGATGACATGCAGGCGATAAAAGAGGTCGGCGCGAAAACGACCGCCCTCGATCTCCTTCTGCAGATCGCGGTTGGTGGCTGCGATCACACGGGCGTGGGATTGCAGGGTCTCGGTCCCTCCAACCCGGTTGAATTTTCCGCTTTGGAGCACTCGGAGTAGCTTGGACTGAAGGGGGAAGCTCATCTCGCCGATTTCGTCGAGGAAAAGTGTGCCCGATCCGGCCTCCTCAAATCGCCCGACGCGCAGATTGGTGGCGCCGGTGAAGGCGCCGCGGTCGTGGCCGAAAAGTTCGCTTTCCAGCAGATTTTCCGGGATGGCCGCGCAGTTGATTTCCACGAAGGGCTGCGCGTGGCGCGGGCTCCGCATGTGCAGCGCTTGTGCCACGAGTTGTTTGCCGGTGCCGGTCTCGCCCAGGATCAACACCCGACTGTCGCTGCGTGCCACCGCCTCGATCGTATCGAAGACGGCTTTCATGGCGGGATCCTCGGAGATCATGCCTTCGCGTCGGACCCCCTGCTTCGCATCGCGCTCTTGTTCGCGCCCCATTAGCTTGGCCAGACGCGCCAGCAATTCTTCGGGCACCACCGGCTTCTCCAGGTAGTCGGAAGCGCCCAAGCGTGTAGCCTCGATCGCGGTCTTCTCATTGCCGTGGCTCGTGATCATCACGATCGGCATGTGACTGCCTTGACCGCGCAAGCGCCGGATCAGCTCAAAGCCGCCCAACTCGCGAATCACAAGTGTGGTGATGACCAGATCGAAGGCCTCCTTCTTGACCATCCGGAGGGCCCGAAGCGGGCTGCTGCAGATCACGGCGGCGTGGCACAAGGGCTTCAGCAATTTCCTGACTCCTTGGCAGAACTCGGGCACATCATCGACGATCAGGATGCGCGCAGAAGCCAGGGAGGCGTACGGATTCATGTTGTAGAGAAATCGACAAGCGTTGTTTTTAGGCAACAGAAAAGATAACTAGGCGTGACCTTTGAGTGGCATGTAGATTGCTGAACAATGAGTTGCGATTTCACATTGCCTCAATGATCAGTATTTTTTTCGATCTCCGTGACAATCTCTCCGTGGCTCCTGCCCCTTCTTGCGCTTCCCGTCCTTTTGATCGGTGAGTGGGTGTGCCGGCGGGTGGCGGTGCTTGCCCGGTTCAATATCCCTGCGCCGGTGGTTGGCGGACTGGGTGTAAGCTTGCTCGTCCTTGCGCTGTCATTTTTTGGGGTGTCGATTGGTTTCGCGGCGCGCACGGATGCGTCATGGTGGACATGGCTGGTTACACCCGAGCCCGAGTGGGTCCTGCGCCCGCAGAAGGCGGTCAACCTCCCCCTACTAGTCGCGTTCTTCACGTGTGTCGGGCTCAACTCCACCTGGAGTATTGTCAGGTCGGGTAGCTGGCAGCTCCTCTTGTTTTGGGTCCTCGCGACGGCGCTAGCGGTTGCCCAGAATATTCTGGGCGTATCGATCGCGCGATTACTTGGCGTGGATTCGCTTCTGGGTCTTATCTGCGGGAGTGTCGCGATGACGGGTGGCCATGGCACTGCACTGGGCTTTGCAGAAACGCTTAAGCAGGCGGGCTACGCGGAAGCGTCGACTGCGGGCGCTGCGGCCGCGACCTTCGGCCTCCTGGCAGGCGGACTGCTGGGTGGTCCGATTGGCACCCGCCTGATCCAGCGGTTCCGCCTCGCGGTTCCCAAGGTGGCCGCGCCGGCAAGGCCCGTCGACCCAACCGGCCAAAGGGTGGCAACTCCGGGAATCTTTTGTGATCTGCGCCGGTTCATTGCCTTTGGGCGCATTGGCGTGGGGCATCTGTTCCTTCTTGCGACCTGCATCAAGCTGGGTGCCTGGGCTTCCTATTTCCTGCAGGCGCAGGGTTTGGTTTTTCCGGCGTACATGGGTGCGCTGCTTGTGGGCTTGGCTCTTCGTAATGTCCTCGAGGCCACCGGACGCTTTTGGATCCAAAGTGCGGTCATTGATCTGATCGGGGCCATGGCGCTGGCGATCTTTCTTGCGATGTCCATGGCCAGCCTGAACCTGCGCGAACTCGCCGGCGCGGCGGTCCCCATGCTGCTCATCTTGTGCGGACAGGTTGTGATCACGGCCCTTTTCGCATGGTGGATTACCTACCGACTGCTGGGTCGCGACTACGAATCGGCGGTGATGGCAGCCGGGCATTGTGGTTTCGGCCTTGGTGCGACACCCAATGCCGTAGCCAATATGGATGCGATGACGCGCCGTTATGGCCCCGCCCCGCGTGCATACGCAGTGGTGCCCCCCGTGGGGGCCTTTCTCATCGATTTCAGCAACGCACTGACGATCACGTTCTTCATCAATCTTCTGCGATGAAGCCGTGCCTTCGTCGACCCAGGTGCATCATGCGATGAGTTGAGGCGTCCGTGAAAATCACCGGCCTTCCCCTCTGCACGCGACACTGGGCCGGTCCCGTGCCCGTGCTGGCCCCGAGGGGCAAGGTGGTCCCGCCGGTGGCTCTGCCGACAGAGGCGGCTCTCTACCTGGCGAGAGGATTGTGGTTCATCGCTTTGAAGAGGCCCGACGCTCGCCGCCTGGCATGCGGCAATTGAATTGCCGATTGGCGGCCTGCGAAGAGCCGGCGAGCGGTACCCATCCGTAAAACCTTAGTTTGTTGATTATAAATCAACAAATGTTGTCATATGATCTACCGAAACATGCACCCAGGTCATGCGGCTTCATGGCATGAAGAATGCTTTTTTCAAAAAGTTCTTTCTCGATTTCGGAAAAACACCGCACTCGCTTACCCCCAATGCACTCCAAAGACACGGAGCCAAAGCTCCTCAGCATCCGGTTGGCCCACTTGTTCCCGGCCTTCCTCGTTCTTTTTGGCACGCACATGCATGGTCAGACCGCATCGCCTCCTCCATCATCAAATGAGGATGAGCCTCTCATGCTTGAGCAGTTCGTGTCGATCGGGACGCGATTTGATCAGCGAACAGTGACCCAATCGCCGGTGCCGATCGACATCATATCGACGAGTGATCTGCAGGTAGGCGGTCAGAATGATATGGGGCAGATGCTCGCGGCCTCCGTGCCCTCGATTTTCTTCCAGCCGAATCAGTCCGCGAGTGATGCATCTTTTGCCCGCCCGATCCGGCTGCGCGGTTTGGCCAGTAATCAGTTGCTTATTCTGGTCAACGGCAAGCGGCGGCACGGCTCAGCCCACAAGGCCGAGGTCGATGTCATCGGCACGGACATCAACAGCCTTCCGCCGAATGCGTTCGGCTCGGTCGAGGTGCTGCGCGATGGCGCGGCGGCCCAGTATGGCTCGGACGCCATTGGCGGTGTATTGAACTTTGTCCTCCGCTCCGACCAGGGCGTTGAGGTGGCCACGATGTTTGGTCAGCAGTATGAAGGCGACGGCGACGTTTTCGAGGCAACCATCGATGCGGGCACGGTATGGGGACCTAATGGTTTCCTGCACGCATCGGCCTATTTTCGTACCCGTGACTCCACCAACCGGCAGGGCACGGATGTTCGCCAGCAGTACTTCGGCCTCCGTAACGGCCAACCCGTTATCTTTGGCACGGTAAGCGCGACGGACAACACGCCGGTACTTCTGCCTGGCGACAGCTTTGATCCGCGGGAGGCGACGTTTGACCGGAACAACAATTATCGACGCGGCTCCTCAGAGAGCGAGGAGTACGGCATTGTCCTGAATACACGCCGGGCCTTGACCGATACCATTACCTTTTCTGCATTCGGCGGCTACAGTGAACGCGAGTCCCGCAATCCTTATGTTTTTCGTCGGCCGCTCGACGCAAACAACGTCCGCGCCATTTTCCCGGATGGGTACCAGCCGATTCAGATTCCGAGAGTTGACGACACGTCGCTTAGTCTGGGCCTGAACGGCAAGGCCGGGGAGTGGGATTGGGAGTTGAGCGAGACGTGGGGGCGCAACCGTGTTGCCATCTATCCCACGAACACGTTGAACGCGACGCTCGGGGTGGATAGCCCGACGGGCTTCTATGCAGGTGGTGTGGGGCTGCAGCAGGCCAGCACCAACCTCGATCTCAAGCGCTCCTTTGATGGCGGTTTGCCCGCTCCGATTAATTTTGCGACAGGACTGGAGTATCGCTGGGAGAACTACTGGATTGTCGCAGGCGAGCCGGACTCGTACCGGGTGGGTCCGGTCAAGGTGCTGGACGGTCCGCAGGCAGGCACTCAGCCGAACGCGGGATCGCAGGGCTATCCGGGTTTCCGGCCCAGTGATGAAGTCGATCCGACGCGCGACAACGTCGCCCTCTATGTCGACGCCGAAACCAAATTTGTCGAACGGTTGCTGCTTTCGGCCGCGGCGCGCTACGAGGAATACAGCGATGCCGGCGACACGCTTGACGGCAAGATCGCAGGGCGGCTTGAGCTGACGCCCGCCATTGCCCTCCGAGCGAGTGTGAGTTCTGGGTTCCGCGCCCCGTCTTTGGTAGAGTCCTACTATTCCCAGTCGCCCACGCTCTTCGTGAGCGGAGTTTCCTTTATCACCCGCCATTTCCCCGTCTCCACGCCGCAGGCCCGTGCCCTCGGAGCTACGGATCTGACCCCGGAACAGTCTGTTGGCTACAGTGCAGGTGTAACGGGAAGTTTCGGTGAAAACCTTAGCCTTTCGGTCGATTTCTACCGGATCGAAGTCACCGATCAGATCGTTCGAACCAGCCTTTTCAACGACGCGGGTACCCGTGCGTTCCTTGCTGCCAACGGATTTACTGACGTTGCGGGCGCCACCTTTTTCGTCAACGGCGTTGACCTTGAAACCGAAGGTATGGATTTCACCGGCCGTTATTCCATGAAGTTTGCGCACGGGGGTGCTCTGACGCTGACTTCAGCATTGAACCGCAACCGGCCCACGGTCACCCGAGTCGCTCCGACGCCGCCGGAACTGGCGGCCATCACCACGATTCCGATCCTCGACACGAATCGCCGGATCTCGCTGGAGCAGGCCCGCCCTCGTGAAAGTTTCAATGCCTCGGTCCGCTATGAGGTGGGGAAGTGGGAGTTCGCGACCCGCCTGACTCGCCACGGCAAGTATGTCACCGCCGGCGCAACTCGGGCGCTCGATCTGACCTATGCGGCCCAGTGGATCACGGATTTGGATTTGAGCTATCGCTACTCGGATTCGCTGTCGTTCAGTGTGGGGGCGAGCAACCTGTTCGATGTCTATCCCGACAAGGTGCCCCAAGCCAACAATCCAAGCGGAGTGACCCAGTACAACAATGGATCGCCGTTTGGCTACAACGGAGGGTTCTATTTCACCCGCATTACGCTCAGCTTTAAGTAAAACATCTGGAGATCCTCACCATGTTCTCACGGCGACTCTTCCTTAGCTTTCTGGCGTGCGTGGCCTGGGGGCTGTGTGCCATGTCCATGGGGCGCGCGGCCGAGGCGGCAGCCTATGATGTACGCGATCATTACACGAAGCATGAGTACATGATCCCCATGAGGGATGGGACCAGGCTTTACACACAGGTGTATGTGCCCAAGGACACGTCGCAGCAGTACCCAATCCTCCTCACGCGCACGCCATACGGTGTGCGCAACTACCGGCGGGACGAGTTTCGCGATACGGTGGGTCCATCGAACGAGTTCGCGCGTGAGGGTTACATCGTGGCCTACCAGGATGTGCGCGGAAAGTTTCGCTCGGAGGGAACGTTCATCCACCGGCCGCCGTTTATTGCAAACAAGAGCCGGCCAGAGCAAGTCGATGAAAGTAGTGATGCCTACGACACAATCGACTGGCTGCTGAAAAATATCGGCGGGCACAACGGCCGGGTGGGTACGTGGGGTGTCTCCGCAGGAGGCTACACCACGGCCATGAGCATGATTAACGCCCATCCTGCACTGAAGGCAGCCTCTCCGCAGGCTGCGCCTGGCGACCAATGGATCGGTGATGACTATCATCACTATGGCGCCTTTCGGCTGGCCTATGCCTTCAGTTGGACCTCCAGCAACGCCCGTACGCGGGGCGAAATCACGGAAGTTCCGGTCGGGCCTTTCAACTACGGCACACCGGATGGCTACCGCTTCTTTCTCGAGCTGGGCCCGATCTCGAATGTAAACGCCCGCTACTTTAAGGATGAGGTCCCGACATGGAACGAGTTCATGCGCCATCCGGACTACGACGAGTACTGGCAGGGAAAGAACGTGATGAAGGACATGAAGAACATCACGTTTGCGGTGCTCAACGTCATCGGCTGGTTCGATGCGGAGGACTACTACGGTCCATGGGGAATCTATCATGCAATCGAGCGGAATAATCCCCAGAATTTCAATCATGTCGTCGTCGGACCTTGGTCGCATGGCGGGTGGGCGCGCATGGATGGCGATCGGCTTGGACACATCGAATTCGGATCGAAGACGGCTGAATACTATCGGCGCGAGATCGAGCTGCCATTCTTCAACCAATACTTGAAGGACAAAGGCGCCGCGGCCCTGCCCAAGGCCATGGTCTTCGAAACGGGCAGCAACACGTGGCGCAATTACGATGCTTGGCCGCCGCGCCAGGCGTCGCTCCGCAATCTCTATTTGCATGAGGGTGGCCGCCTTTCCTTCACACCGCCTGCTGATCCGCAGGGCTTTGATGAGTACATTAGCGATCCGGCCAAGCCGGTTCCCTTCACGGCAGAAACCCGCACAACCCAAGGCCATCTTTGGATCGTTGAGGATCAGCGATTCGCGGCCACTCGGCCCGATGTCCTTGTCTATGAAAGCGCGGTTCTGGAGGAAGATATCACCATCGCTGGCGCGATCATGGCCAATCTCTTCGTGGAGACCACCGGCACGGACGCCGATTTCGTTGTGAAGCTGATCGATGTCTTCCCGGGCGATAGCCCGGATCCCGTGCCCAATCCAAGCGGGGTTCGAATGGGCCACTTTCAGTTCATGCTCGCGGGCGAAGTGTTCCGCGCCAAGTACCACCAGGACTTTTCAAAGCCTGTGCCGCTCGTGCCGGGCGCCATTACGCCGATCAAGTACGACTTGCTGGATAAGTTTCATACCTTCAAGAAGGGGCACAGGATCATGGTGCAGATCCAGAGCTCGTGGTTTCCGTTGATCGATCGCAACCCGCAGACCTTCGTGAACATCTATGAAGCCACTGCTTCGGACTTTAAGAAGGCTACGCACCGAATTCATCGGTCCACAAGTCATCCGACCCATCTCCAGCTCAACGTGATCTCGCGCTAGACGACGGGCGTTGCTCGGCGGTCGCGTCTCGGGTGGAGGCCAGGAAAGGGTCATGCCGCCACGGTTCCGTTTTGTTCGATGAACCCTTGGCGCTAGGAACCGGCCTGCCCGGATCTAAGCGGGCACCTTGAGGGACTGCTATTCAAGCTTTGGTACGTGGCCGAAGGGTCAGCGTCTGGTTAGCGACGCTTCCGGCCGACGATGTACTTCATGATGGGCGTGGCTGAAATGCCGTGGATCACCACGGACGAGGCGATCACGACGAAGGTCAGCCCGATCAGGCGCCGGGAAAGTTCTTCGGACAGGCCTTCGGTGATGGAGTACATGAGGTAGTAGATGGAGCCGATGCCCCGCAGGCCGAACCACGCGATGCCGGCGAACTGCGGGGCGGTGAAGCGGCGGGTCCACCAGAGCGGGAGAACCGAGAGCGGACGCACCACCAGGAACGCCACGGGTACAAACCAGAGGGTCTCGCGCGGCAGGTCGACAAGCGCCAGACCGGCCCCGATCAGCATGACCATCGCCAGCTCCAGCACGCGTTCGAGCTGCTCGTTGAAGTGGAGGAATGAACCCGCGAGGTAGGCCGGGCCCAGTTCGGGATGCTGTGCGGCTTGCTCATCAGTCATCCCGGCGGGCGACGACGGCGATTTCTGCGGGGTCCGGCCCGGAGCGTGTCGTCGCTCGATGGCGCGAACCGCCACGCCCGCGGCGAACACGGCGAGGAATCCATAGGCGTGGAGCAGCAATGACGTCCCGTAGGCGACTCCGACCAAGCCCAGCAGCAGGTACTCGTCGTGAAACACGCCTTTTCGCAGCCGGATGCGCATGTGCAAAATGAGCTTTCCGGTGAAGTGCCCCAACACGGCGCCGATCGCGAGACCCCCGCCGATCGCCCAGACGACGTCGATCGTCCACCAGCGCCAGCCTCCGGCGCCCAGGTCGTGCAATCCCAGGAGCCCGAGTCCGAGCACGATAAAGGGAAAGGCTGTGCCGTCGTTGAAACCGGCTTCGCCACTCAGCGCGGTCCGGAGCTCGTCGCGATCCCCTGCGTGGGTCACCTGCACTTCTGATGCGAGCACCGGATCGGTCGGTGCGAGAATTCCGGCGAGGAGCACGGCCGCTCCCAGGGGAAGGTGGAGCCAGGAAACGCCGATGAGCGTCAGCAGCCCCACGGTCAGGGTCATTGATACGGATGCGAGAATCAGCGGCGGCAGCCACTGCCGGTTGTCGAACGAAATTCGCAGTTTCAACCCGACGGTGAACAGCGAAATGACGACCGTCGCTTCCGCCACATGGTGGAGCAGCGCGAAGTGCTGCATCGGATCCACGGGGAGCACCGCCCACCCCAGTGGGCCCAGCACCACCCCGATTCCCAGGTGAAGCCCACGGGCTCCTATTTTCTCGATACTGGACTCGCGGACTTCAACGTACGAGGACGCTACTTTGGCGAGAACGGGTGGCTCTGGGTCAAAAGCGGTACACCTAGTTCCGTATACGCGAGGTTCCCTGCACCCCTTGCACAAATGGAGAATTTCGGTGTGGCCACCTGCCGGACGACAACAGGTGCAGCTGTACTGCTTAACTTCCCTGATCAAAAGCACCAGTTTGGCTGCTCTGGGTTTACGTATGGTACGCCTGTTTGCTCCGGCTGCGGGACGGGATGGAATTGAATCGGGCTGAGCGTTCGCGCTGTGGAATACAATTGGACGGTCATTCCACTACCCGAGAAGGGAATCTCCTCGCGCACTTTCGGCCGAAATGATTTCAGCGCCACCCGGGAACGCCGCGGTCGGCCGAACCATTGGCAACGGTCCATGCGCGTCATAAGGACCTAGGATACAAGCTTTCAAGGAGACAGTCGCTTTCGAATACGGCTTTCTACCGCCTTGTCTCGCTTTAGCGCTCTACAAATTCGCTCATATGCCAACCGCCAGTAGGTCGCGCGCGTCGCCAAGTCGCGCATCGCTTTCTCAAGTTCCACTTTCTCCTTCTGCAACCGCCTCACTCTCGCAAGAAGCATCGAGCGATCATCTCTCGATGGAAGCTTTTCTGATTTTATGAGGTCCTCCAACTCCTTACGCCTGTATACCGTAGAATAGCTTACCTTCGACTCCAGCGCTACATTTCGGATGGTCACCTTTATCTCTTTTCCTCGTCGTGCCCGTCGACGAAGCACAGCTGACGTGAATTTCTTAGCCTGAATCCTCTGGATTCCTTCCCTGAGTTTTCGGTCGAGCTCATTCATGAGTGATCTCCAAGTCCGCGATGGTTTTTAGAAGCTTCTCCCGTTCACCTAGATGAAATTTTCTCAAGAATCCGGGGCCTTCGTATTGAGGTGGACCCCGTCCGTTGGACAGCGGATCGGGTAAAATAAGTTAAGATATGG
>CAYWRG010000048.1:0-14107 GCA_964460715.1 uncultured Opitutus sp.
GGGGGGGGGGGGGCCGCCGCCCCCCCCCCCCCCCGACTGCCGGAGGTCGTTGTTGCGGTAGGCCTCGATCAGGCGCTCGAGCTGTTCGATCCCGAAGCGGAATTGTTCTCCGCGCTCGGTGTCGGCCATGCGCCGCGGGGGATCCCACGAGCGGACGACCGAGATGCTCGGGATGATGTCCACGCCGTCGCGGATCGCCGCCTCGACCGACTCGAAGCTGTGGTGACACGCGAGGAACGTCCGGTCGGCCTCGAGCACCAGCGTGTAGCCGCGGTCGCCGTAGGCTTCTGAAAACGCGCCGTCGATCGTGATCGCCTTGCCGCTGCGCTTCACCGGGTTCTCGCCCTTCTCGATCTTCACCGGCACGTGTCCGTTGACGATCAGGCCGCGCTGCGGATCGACGCCGAACTCGGCGAGGACCTTTTCGCAAAACGCCGCGTCGTGGATCAGGTTGAAATAGGGATTCTTCGTCTCGTGGTGCGACTCGGCGTCAGCGATGAAGTCGCGCTCGAGCGTGGTGATGCGGTCCTTGCCGAAGAGCGGCGAAAGCGGGCCGCTCCAGAGGTACCAGAGCTGGTCGAGGTCGGACTCGACCGGGCGGTCGATCGTGCGGACGAGGAGCTTCTCGATCGCCTCGAACATCGCGCGGCCGCGGCAGGCCTCCCCGTCGATGATCATCGGGAGGAAGCCGCCCTGCTCGTCGACCGGCACGCAGCCGTGGAAGATCAGGTGGTCGTCGCGCTGGAGGAACATCGCGCCGCGGCTGACCAGCCAGCGCATGTGGTCACCCAGCTTGAGGCTGTTGGTGAACGCATGGCGCACCCGGTTCATGCAGATGCGCTCTTCGGGCGAAAGCGTGTACGGATCGGCCGGGTCGAGCGTCGGGAGGTGGGTGTCGCGCAGCGGGTAAGTGACGCCGTCGACCACGATCGTGCCCTTGGCGAGGTCGATGCCGTGGAGCAGGCGGCGGTGCTCGAGCGCCCACTCGGGGTGGCGCGCGATCATCTGGCCCTCGAGTTTGAACTGCATGATCGCCGCGGCCTTCTGCATGCGGGCGACGAGGACCTTGGGCCGGGTGCCGTCGCGCTTGGGCAGAAACGGCGTGGCGGGATCGTTGGCGTAAACCGTGTTGGCGAGGTGCTCGAGCGGCGTCCACGGGATGCTGTAGCCCTCGTCGACCTGGCCCAGGCGGCGGTAGCGGAGCGAGACGCGCAGCACATGGGCGATCAGCGCCTCGTGTCCGAGGCTGGCCCCCAGCCAGGCGACGTCGTGGTTGCCCCAGATGAAGGAAACGTTCGGCTGCTGCTGCAGGTAGTCCACGACGCGGTCACCGCGTGGACCGCGGTCCCAGCAGTCACCGGCGATGATCAGCTCGTAGATCGCGAGATTGCGCACGAGGCGGACGGTGACGTGGATCAGGCGCCAGATCCGGCCGCGCTGGGCGAGTTCGTGCACGATGGCGGCGAAAAACTCCGCGCCGCGCTCGGTGGTCGGCTCATGCAGCATCTCGGCGAGCAGTTCACGGTACTCGCCCGGAAACATCTCCATCGCGCGCTTGAGGCTGTAGCGCGCCGAGAGGATGCGAACGAGCTCGAAGAGGTTGCGCAGCGTGGTGACGGCGTAGGCCTCGAGCTCCGCGCAGGTGCGAGGCTCGGCCTCAAGACGCTGGATGACCTCGCCGGGGTAGAAGATCAGGGTGATGAACTTCTGAAACTCATCCGGGCTCAGGCGGTTCTTGAAGACGCGCTCGACCAGCGGACGGAGCGAGCCCGAGGCGTTGTTGATCACGTGGCGGAGTTTCTGGTCCTCGCCATGGATGTCGCTGATGACGTGCACGGTGCCCTTGGGCAGGGTCTGGACCGCGGACAGGCGGGCGATTTCGGTCATCGCCGCGTCAATATTGGGGAAACGGGCTGCGAGGGGGCGCAGGGGAGCCAGCTCGCGCTCGCTCGCGTACGTGTTGCCGTACTTGGGGTTGCTCATCGTAGGGTTTTGTCCCCAGCACGGGCCTTTGCCGGCAGACAGGCGAGGTTTTTTGACGGCCGCGGCCGGCTTATGAAGCGCGCTGAACCGACCCTTAACCTGAAGGAAATTCCCTTCGCGGCCGGTTCAACGGATCGCTCACGGCCGGCGCTGGCCCGGTGGGGGCTTGTTGACGGGGAAGAGGCAGCCGCATCCCTTGCCGCAGCAGTCCTTGCGGCGGATGTAGACGTAGGGCCAGAGCGTCCAGATGCAGGCGGTGAGGATGAGGGCGAGGGTGATCAGGACCGCGACAAGCATGACTGCAGCGTGGGTGGGCGGCGGGAATTCGCAAGGAAGGTCAGGAAAAGGGACCCTGGGCGGCGGCCCTGAGCTTTGGCGTGGACTCCGGCTGGGCATGTGACGTCATTCGTTTGCATGGCCAAGGCGAAGCTCGTCTTCCGTTTCACATCCCCGCTCGTGCGCCACGAAACCGCACTGGGTGTGACACATATCCTGCCCGTGCCGGATGAAGCCGCGGCGGCCTGGAAAAAGGCCAAGGTCCGCCGCCTGGTCGGCACGATCAACGGCCACCCGGTGAGGCGTGCGCTGCAAAATCATGCCGACGGCGGGAGCTTTCTGATGATGGGCAAACCGCTGCTCGACGAGGTCGGCCTCACGCTCAAGTCGATCGCCAAACTCGAGATCGGTCCCGACCCCACGCCGGACGAACTCGATTTGCCCGAGGAATGGCTGGCTGTGCTCGCGCAGGACGACGCGGCGCGCCAACGGTGGGAGTCGTTCACGATCGGCATGCAGCGCTCGCTGGCGTATTACATCACCAGCGCGAAGCAGGAACCCACGCGGATCAAGCGCTCGCTCGAACTCGCGAAGAAACTGCGCACGAACGGGCTCTACAGCGACCGCCAAAAAGTGGTCAAGGGTCGCGCCATGAAAGAGCGTCCGACCTGAGCCGCCCGCGACGACGGCGTGGTGAGGCTATCAATAAAAAAGCTGATGATCAGCGCGTTGCCCTGAAGTCTCCCGCCGTGAGCCTGATCGGCGTTGGCGATGGAATATCGTGCGCTCCCGGTGCTCTCATACCCCATGTCCGATGAGGCTTTTGAACAGGTCGTGGTCACCTACCACACCGCCCTTTTCCGTTTCGCGCTGAGCCTCGCGCGCAACGCGGCGGATGCGGACGACCTCACGCAGCAGACGTTCTACGTGTGGGCGACCAAGGGTCATACGCTGCGCGACCCCTCCAAGCTCAAGACTTGGTTGTTCACGACGCTCTATCGCGAGTTCCTCAAGGGCCGCCGCCGCTCGACCCGGCACGTGGCGTTCGAAGACCTGCCGCCGACCGAGCAGGATCCGCCCGATGTCGAGGTGAGCGCGATCAACCGCATGGATGCGGACCTGGTGCTGGCGGCGCTGCAGGACGTGACCCCGATCGCCCGCGAGCCGCTCAGTCTGTTTTATCTGCAGAATCTGTCCTACCTCGAAATCGCCGAGGTGCTCGATGTCCCGATCGGGACCGTGATGTCGCGGCTTTCCCGCGGCAAAGCCCAGCTCCGCACCCTGCTGGCCGGGAAAGCGACCGAGGGTAAAATCATCGAATTCCCCCAACAGGGGACCGGCTCATGACCAACGACGAAGCCAGGTTCATTCTCCGCTCCTTTCGCGCCGACGGCAGCGATGCCAGCGACCCCGTGTTCAGCGACGCGCTCCGCCGCGCCGACCAGGATCCCGCCCTGCGCGCGTGGCTGGAGCACGAGCGCTCGGTCGACCGGGCGCTCGGCGGGAAGCTGGCCGAAGCCATTCCTGCGTCGCGCTCGCCGGCCGAGATCATCGCCCGCGTGAAAAGCCGCCGTCAGCGCCAGCGCAGCTGGCAGACGGCCGGCTGGCTGGCCGCCGCCGCGCTCGCGGTGCTGCTCGCCGTGTCGGCCACCCTGCGGCTGTATCCATCGCAGCCCGACGTGCATCAGCTCATCCGTTTCGCGCTCACCGATGCCGGGCTGTCCGCCAGCGGCCACCGGGGCACGCCGCCGACCGTCGGCACGGCCGAGACCTTTCCGGGACCCGCGGGCCTGCGCGCGACGGTGACCGCCCTGCCTGCGCTCGTGGATCTCAAGGCGGTCGACTGCCGGACGCTCACTGTGGCCGGTCACGAAGTCCTCGAGTTCTGCTTTGGTTCCGGTCACCGCTTCCACGTCTACATCGCCCCGCGCGGCACCTTTGACACCGAGGGCATGGGCTCTGCTCCGCTCTTTTCCGAACAGGGCCAGCTCGCCGCGGCCACGTGGACCGATGAGCGTCATGTCTACACGGTCGTGACCGACACGGGCGTGGACGCCCTCCGCGCGCTGCTCTGAGTTCGCTGGAGGCGCGGGCCGCTGGCCCGCTCCGATCCAAATTCGCGTCGATGTCAGAGATTGGCCGCGAAGAACACCAAGATTGCCAGTTGGCTGCGCACCTCTCACGGCGCCCGATAGGGCGCGCGGACGGGATACGTCGACACTGAAGGCGATCTTCGTGCTTTTTGTGGCGATACTCCGAGTTCGATCGCCGCACCGATGGAATAACCCGCGAGGCTCCGCGTCTCAGTTAGCGTACCACGCGCTTTCCTCCGGCCGCTGGCCGGGGCGCGGGTGAACTTCAGACTCCGTCTCCCCATGATCTCATTTCGAACGACGCCAGCCCTGCTTGCGGCCTGCCTCCTGCTCGCGACCCGCCTCGTTTTTGCCCAAACCGTAGCCATGGCCGACCCGAAAAGCGGCATGATGGAGCCCGCCAAATCTGACGTGAAGCCGATGGTGGCGGACAAACCCATGATGTCCGACGCGAAGATGGAAAAGCCCATGATGGGCTCGCCGATGGCGATGATGACGCCCGGCCTGCAGGTCGGAGCCAAGGCGCCGGACTTCGTGCTCAAGGACGCCTCCGGCAAGGACGTCTCGCTCAAAAGCCTCCTCGCCAAGGGCAAGGTCGCGCTCGCGTTCTACCGCTCGGCCGACTGGTGCCCGTACTGCATGGCGCAGATGAAGGATCTGCAGGCCAATCTGGCGAGGATCCAAGCCGCGGGGGTCCAGCTCGTTGGCATCAGCTATGATTCGCCCGAGACGCTCACGCGGGTCATGGGCAAGCACGGCCTGACTTTCCCGCTGCTGTCGGACGTCGGCAGCAAGACGATCGACGCCTACGGCATCCGCAACCAGGAGGCCAAGGGTCGGGCCATGGGCGTGGCGCACCCGGTGCTCTTCCTCCTCGACCAGCAGGGGGTGGTGCGCGCGAAGCTGATGCGCGACAACTACAAGGAGCGCCCGGAAGTCGACGAGATCGTCGAGGCCGCCAAGGGTATCATGTAAACGGATACGGTAAACCAGGCTCGGCCCTGAAACCTGATTGCCCGCGAATCACGCGAATCCCTGCGAATCACCTGCACACAATCCGTTCGGTTGATTATCCCTCCGGGCCGTGATGGATGGACTGGTTTGAGGGAAGATTCGCGCGGATTTGCGAAGATTCGCGGGCGTTTGCTCAGGCGACCTGCGGCGTTGGCTGGCCCGACTCCACCACGAGCGTCCGGCGGGTCTGGATCGGCGCGCCGGGTCGGGTGACATACTCGACCGTGCGGTAGTCCGTCCGCCACTGGGCGGGCGTGACTTCGCAGCGCAGGTAGCCGCGTTCGGCGTTGAAGTACTTTACCCCGGGATTAGCGGCGTACATCCGCTCCACGCCCTCGGGCTGGTTGCTGCCGTTGCCGCCGGACGAGATGGAGGTGCAGACAAACTCCGGGGCGACGACGGCGCCATCGGGCCGGTCGAAATCCGCGGTCAGGGCGTTGCCCCAGTTGGTGTGAATGTCACCCGCGAGGACGACGGGATTGCGGACCTTCGCCTCGCGCAGGCGCGTGAGGACGGCGCGGCGCTCGAATTCGTAGCCCGGCCATTGATCCATGCTGAAAAGGGGCGGTGTGCCGCGGCCGTTGGGCTGCATCATGACCTGCTGGGCGAGGACGTTCCAGGAAGTGGGGGAGCGGTCGAGGGTCTTGTAGAGCCAGTCGCGCTGGGTTGAACCCAGCAGCGTGCCCTTGGGATCGAGGAGCACCGGATCCCAGGGTTTCGCCCCATCGCCCTGGGGTTGGTCGGTGCGGTACTGACGGGTGTCGAGCACATTGAAGGCTGCGAGCCGACCGGCCGAGATGGTCCGATAGAGCTTCATGTTCGGTCCCTTCGGCAGGTTGGCCCGCCGGAGCGGCTGGTGCTCGTAGTAGGCCTGATAGGCGGCGGCGCGGCGCTTGAGGAAGGTGTCGCGCGGATTCTCCGCCGGGAACTGGTGGATGTCGTTTGCGTAGTTGTTGTACACCTCGTGGTCGTCCCAGGTGACGACCCAGGGCGCCGCGTGGTGCGCCGCCTGCAGGGCCGGGTCCAGCTTGTAGAGGGCGTAGCGGTCGCGGTAGTCCTGCAGCGTAAAGACCTCCGGCGTCGGGTGCGGGCGGACGGAATTGGGGGTCGTGCCCTTCTCGTAGATATAGTCGCCGAGGAACAGGACCAGATCGAGCTCCTCCCGAGCCATGTGCTCGAGGGCGGTGTAGTGGCCCTCCTCGTACTTCTGACAGGAAGCCACGGCGAAGCGCAGTCGCTCGGGCAGGGTGTTGGCTGCAGGCATCGTGCGGGTGCGCCCAACTGGGCTGAGCTCGGTGCCGGCCTTGAAGCGGTACCAGTACCAGCGGTCCGGACGTAGGCCCTCGACCTCGACATGGACTGAGTGCGCCCAGTTGGCGTTGGCCACGGCCGTGCCAGAGCGAACGATGCGTGTCATCGCCTCGTCCTCGGCAACCTGCCACGCCACGCGCACGGACTCACGTCCCATGCCGCCGCCTTCGAGGGGCTTGGGCGCGAGGCGGGTCCAGATCACCACGCCATCCGGCTCTGGGTCGCCCGAGGCCACGCCGAGCGTGAACGGGTACGCGGCAAACGTCGGGTTGTTTTGTGTCGCGCCGAAGGCTTGATTGGAAATCAACGCGGCGGCGACAAAGGAGGCGGTGCCGGTCACAAACGAGCGCCGGCTCATGGCCGCGCGCGGATCGAGAGGGTAAAGAGGGGTCGGGAGAGGTTTCACGCGGGCGAGGGGTTGAGGGGTGCTGAAGTGTATCCGCTGATTCGGAAGGAGCGTCAAACGATGAACATCCCGCGCCGGTGAATTTCAGGTAACGGCATGCGCAGGATCTAGCGCCCTACTGTCAGGCGGCGTTTTTTCTCGTCTTCGCCTCGGAGCCTTTTGCTCTTTAATGGCATGAAGCCATCCCTCCGTCCGGGCCGCCTGGGTTTGTCGGTCTCCTTTCTATCCCTGATTGCGGCTGTGCTGTTCGCAGCCTCCACGGCCTCTGCCCAGCCGGCGCGCTTTGTCATCACGGACTACGGCGCGGTCAATGACGCGAAGACCCTCAACACTGCGGCCATCCAGCGCGCGATTGATGCCGCGGAAGCGGCTGGTGGCGGCGTGGTCGTGATCCCGGCCGGTGGGAAATTCCTGAGCGCCTCGATCTTCCTCAAGCAGAACGTCGAGCTCCATGTCGCGGAGGGCGCGATGCTTCTTGGGTCCAACCAGATCGCGGATTACCCGAAGCGTGAGACGCGTATCGAGGGCCATTTCGAACCATGGACGATGGCGCTGATCAACGCGCAGGGCCTCACGAGCGTGCGCATCAGCGGCAAGGGCACGATCGACGGCAACGGCATCCTCTTCTGGGCCGCCTTCTGGCAGCGCCGCAAGGAGAACCCGGCCTGCACCAACCTCGAGGTCGAGCGCCCGCGCCTCATGTTCATCGACCGCTGCACCGACGTCCGCATCCAGGACGTTTCCCTGGTCGATTCCGGTTTCTGGAACCTGCACCTCTACCGCTGCCGCAACGTCCTCGTCGAGGGCGTGAGCATCAGCGCGCCGACCACCGGCCGCATCCTCGGGCCGAGCACGGACGGCATCGACATCGACAGCTCACAGGACGTCGTCATCCGCCGCTGCAAGATCTCGGTCAATGACGACAACATTGCGCTCAAGGGCAGCAAAGGCCCGTTCGCGGACAAGGACACCGACAGCCCGCCGGTGGAGAACATCCTCGTCGAGGACTGCGAGTTCGGCGACGGCAACGGCGTCATCACCTGCGGCAGCGAGGCCACGATCGTGCGCAATGTCCGCGTCCGCAATGTGGTCGTGAACGGCCGCACCAACCTTCTCACCCTCAAGCTCCGTCCCGACACCCCGCAGAACTATTCCGACATCGTGATCGACGGCGTGACGGTCAACGGCACGGGCCGCATCCTGCGCGTCGAGCCCTGGCTGCAGTTCTTCGACACCAAGGGCCAGCCTCCGTCGCCCTCGCACGTGAAGGACGTGACGATCCGCAACGTGAAGGGGAATTACCGCACGATGGGCGCGCTGCGCCCCAACGAAATCGACACGATCTCCAACATCACGCTGGAGAACATCGATCTGAAGCTGACCGAGGAGACCTTCGTCCTCGGCCCGGTCGACGGCTTCCAACTCAAAAACGTGACGGTCAACGGCAAGCCCTACGTCCTGCCCGCCGCGATCGCAGCCGCGCCGCTGCCGGCGCGCTGACGTGCGCCCAAGCCTCAATATCTCCGACTGGATTCAACGGCTACTTTGCCGCCGAATTTCCATTCGAAGGGTTCTGCACGGCCGCTGAGCTGAGCAGTCGATTGTGCAACTCTGTCATCTTGCGTTGGGCGATGCTTTGTTCACCAAGCATTCGCAGCACATGAGTTTGATCGGGTAACAGAATTTTTCCGCTCTCAGTGATAACCGCATCCCAATTGATTACGGGCATGGCGCCAACCATTCCCGTGCTTTGTGGCTGGATGCTCTGTGCAGACACAATCTTCGTGAGTTCGTCAGCTTGGGCGAACGTTAGCGGAGTATCTGTGAAGTAGAGATTGGAAGCCAGCTGGTCTACGCTGCGGCGAGCGTTGGAGCCCGCTCGATAGGACTTGAATTGCGAATAGGTCTCTGCGCCAAGGAGTGAGATTATCTGTGCTTCCACGGCTTTGTGGGCGTCACCCGCAACTTTGGCGAATTGCACATCTGCGAGCGACATGCCTTGCGCACGGGCGGCGGCCATGACGTCAGTCCCGATCTGCTGACTTTCCATGAGAAGTTTTTCCAGTTCAGCCACGGTCTCCGGCGAAAGACGTGCCTGTCGGTAAAAGAGAGCGTTGCTCAGCTTTAAACTGACGCGATACGTTTCGCTCGAAAGCTGCTGATATTCAGGATCGCTGAACAAAATATCAGTGGTGTTCTTCGCCCCGGAGAGAGCGCCATTTGCGGCTTTTTGCGTTGCTTGGTTGGAGCCTGTGTTTGCGGTGCCACTGATAGTGCCCGGTATGGCACTTGATATCTCGTTCGAACGTTGGGTGAGGGTGTTTCGCAATTGAGCGATTTCCGATTCGCTTTCTTTCAGATGGGCCATGGCTTCGTTGTAACGAAGTTCCGCCGCAGCTAAACTCGCGGAGCTTTTGCTGAATCCACTCGCTTCATATACGCCTGCGCCGACGCCCATTAGGGCAACGGCTGCGGCGGACATCGTCAGGGTCTTGGTCGTGGTCATAAGCGTCCAGAAAGAGGTGGTGGCGACGGCTGTGGCGGAAATGCCTAACGCGGTGCTGGTGAGGGACGCGGCCAGACCGGCGGGGGCGGCGCCGGCCGCTTGCGAGGCGAGGACCGAACCGAGGGCGGCCGCGGTCGAGTCGATCCCCCGGCGGGAAAGCAGCAAACGCAGTTTCTCCAGCGCGCGGTCCACCCGCATGCGGGCGGCGTCTGCGGAAATCTGCAGGGTTTCACCAATTCCGCTGAAGGATTCGTTTTCAAAGAAGCGAAGGAGCACCGCGTCGCGATCCGGGCCCGAAAGACCGTCCATCGCGGCGTCGATTTCGGGACGGATGTGTTCCCACTCGGCTCCGCCGACGCCAGGATCGCTCAGTGCGTGCAGGGCATGGGCGGCGATTTCCCGGGATCTTCTGCGTGATTCGGAGCGCATGACATTGGCCGCCACGTGGCGGGTGGTGACGTAAAGCCAGCCGGAGAGCACGGCATGGCTGGTGAGAATCCGCGCCTCCTTCGCAAGGGTGAGAAACACCTGCTGGGCGATGTCCTGCGCGAGATGAGCGTCCCCGTTGGTCCGCCGCAGCGCCGTGTGATAAACCAGCCCGAGATGCCGCTGCACCAACTGGGCAAAGGCCTCCTCGGCGTGGGTTTCGGCGAAACGCCGGAGCAGTTCAGCATCCTCGTTCATAGGCTCCTTATAAGACCAAGCACCGCCGTCGTCCAAAACCGAACACGCCACTGGCGATTTTTTCCACGGCGGGGATCGGTCGCTGGTATGACGGTGCGCCGCGGCTCGTGCGCTGACGCCGAAGAGGTCGGAGATCAGAGGACAGAGATCAGGAAGAGAGTCCGAATTTCCTTTGCGTGCTGCGCCAGTGATCGGCGGCTCGTTCCTGACCGCTGACTTCTGACCTCCGACCTCTCCTTCCCGGTCATCCGGCGTACATCTGTGCCAGAGCCTCCGCGGTTGCTTTGACCTGCGCACGCAGCTCGGGCGGGGCGATGACTTCGGCGGAGTCGCCCCAGCCGAGGATCCAGCGGCTGACTTCGGCGAGGGCGCCGAGGCGGAGGGTGAGTTCGAGGCCGCCGTCGGGCAGGTCGCGCATGACCTGGGACTCGTGCCACTCGCGCTCGCGCACGCGGTCGGCCGCCGTCGCCGTGAACCGCACCACCACGCGGTAGTCGCCCTCGCCGCCCAGCACGCCGAGCGCGCTGGCGAAGAACTTCTCCGCGGAAAAATCCTCGGGCTTGGCGAAGGCGTCGCCTGTCACCCGTGCCTCCGCGATGCGCGGGAGCGCGAAGGTGCGCAGCGCGCCGCGTTCCTCGTCGAGCGCGATGAGGTACCAGAGGTTTTCCCGGTGGGCCAGATGGTAGGGCCGCACGCGGCGGCGGGCGGCGCGGCTCTGGCCGGACTTCTTGTAGGCAAATTCGACGACCTGCAGCTTGAGCACGGCGGTGCTGAGGGTGTTGAAAACGGCGAGATCAGTCTTGCCCAGGCCGATGTTGCGGAACGACACCGCGCGCAGTTCGTCGGCGGGAGAGAACGAAATCTTGTCGCGCAGGCCGTCCGTGAGCTTGCCGAATGCGATCTCCAGCTGGCGGTGAAACGGCGTGCCGCGGTACTGCTCGAGCGCCCGCTGCGCCACCAGCAGGGCCATGAGCTCGCCCTCGGTCACCTGCACGGTCGGAAACGCATTCACCGGATGCGTGTAACGGTAGGCCTGCACGCGCGCGTCGAACTCCACCGGGAGATCGAGCTGGTCGCGCATGAAGGCGAGGTCGCGCACGATCGTCTTGCGGCAGACTTCGAGGTCGCGCGCGAGCCCGGTGCAGTTGACCAAGCGGCCGCGGCGCAGCTCCTCGTGGATGCGGAGCATGCGGGCAAGGGGCGGTCGCGAGGCGCGGGCGGGAGCGGGCATGCAAAATAATCTGCAGATTCTTTAGGCTGGGACAAGCTATGTCCCACCCGGTCCGGTAGAGTGGTCGCATGAACCTCACCTTCTCCCTCACGCGTTCCGCCCGTTCGAAAGCCTCCCTCTTCGCCGAACTCCTCTGGTCCCACCAGGGTCTCCTCCACCGTGCCACCACCTGGCCGAACGTCCGCTTCGAGCGGCGCGACGCCAACGACTGGGTCGCGGTCGAGCCGGACGATGCGATGTTCGCCTCGGCCGCCGCGCGCCTCACGGCGGAATCTTGGTCGCACTACCTCGAGTTCTTTCCGACCGAGGTCCGCAGCTTCCTCGAGAACTTCAAGTATGGCCGCCTCGCGGCGCTGCAGGTCGTGACTGCGTGCCCGGGTCTGCTCTCCGAATTGAGCGAAGTTCCGGCGTTGACGGCATTTCTTTCCGGTCACGAGCGTCTGCGTGGCACCGAAGCGCCGCGCTGGAACGAGATCGCCGTGGTGCACGAGCGCGGCGGACTTTTCGGTGTGCTGGAATGGCTGGGTCTGCCCGCCTCGCATCAGACCGTGGCGATCCTGCGCAACGTCCTCGATGCGGATCTCCCGGTGCGCCTGCTCGCCCCGCTGCGCTCCGTGCTCTGGGAGCCCGAGACGGTGGTCGAACTGCAGCGCACGTCGCGCCTCACGGATCGCCAGCTGGCCAAGTTCTGCCACCCGCTCGCCGCGTAAGCAGTGGTTGGCCAGTGTAGCCGGGGTCGCTAACCCCGGGGATCGAAGGGGATCGGACCGGCCTCAGCGAGGCTGGCTACAACCGAGCGACAACGCTCCTCAGCCCCGTTTCGCGCATGCAGCGTGACGCGGGCAGGAAACGAGGTGGTCGTTGACCATCCCGGTGGCCTGCATGAAGGCGTAGCAGATGGTGGTACCGACGAAATTAAAGCCGCGCTTTTTCAGGTCCTTGCTCATCGCGTCGGATTCCGGCGTGCGTGCGGGCACCTGGCTCATGGCGGTCCAGCGGTTCTGGATCGGGCGTCCGCCCACGAACTGCCAGATGTAGCGGTCGAACGAGCCGAACTCCTTTTGCACGGCGAGGAAGGCGCGGGCGTTGCCGATCGAGGCGGCGACCTTGAGCTTGTTGCGCACGATGCCGGGGTCGGCGAGGAGCTTGGCGACCTTGCGCGCGTCGTAGCGGGCGATCTTGGCCGCATCGAAATGATCGTAGGCCGCGCGGTAGTTTTCGCGCTTCTTCAGGATGGTCGACCAGCTCAGTCCGGCTTGCGCGCCCTCCAGAATGATCATCTCGAACAGGTGGCGGTCGTCGTGCGAAGGCACGCCCCACTCGGTGTCGTGGTAGGTGTGCTGATGCTCAGCCTCGGCCCAAGGGCAGCGAGACAGCGAGGCGGATGCGGCGGGAGCTTTTTTGACGGGTTTGGACATGGCGGCAGGGAAGGCGGGCTGCGCCCGAACGCTCAACGCTGAACACTCAACGTTCAACGCTCAAGGTTCGGACCCCCGTAGCGTAGCTAGGTCTGCTGACAGCCTTGTGTCAGGAGAGGAGGGCGTCGCCGTGCAGCGAACGCCTTACGTTCAATCCTGAACGCATAGCGTTCGAGAGCCCGGACTCCGGCTCTTGAACGTTCAGCGTTGAACGTTGAACGTTGAGCGTTGAGGGTCGGTCGCGATGCAACCAACCCTCCTCGTCCTCGCGGCTGGCATGGGCTCGCGCTATGGCGGGCTCAAGCAACTCGATCCAGTCGGGCCGTCGGGCGAGACCATTCTCGACTACGCCGTGTTCGACGCGATCCGCGCGGGCTTTGGCCGGGTGGTCTTTGTGATCCGGCGTGAATTCGAGGACGCCTTTCGCACGCAGGTGGCCGCCAAGTACGCCGGGCGCATCGCGGTCGACTACGCCTTTCAGTCGCTCAAGGCGCTGCCGGCCGGCTTCACGCCTCCGCTTGGACGCGAGAAACCCTGGGGCACGGGCCATGCGGTCTGGTGCGCGCGCGACGCGCTCAAGGGTCCGTTCGCCGTGATTGGCGCCGACGATTTTTTTGGGCGGGATGCGTTCGTGCAACTGGTCGGGTTCCTTGATCGGGCGCCGTCGCCCGGCCTCGCCGATGCGAACGCTTACGCGATGGTGGGCTATCGCCTCGCGAACACGCTGTCCGAGAATGGCGCCGTGGCGCGCGGAGTGTGCACCGTGGGGTCCGACGCGCATCTCCAGTCCGTGGTCGAGAACACGGGCATCCTGCGCACGGATGTCGGTCCGGGTGCGAAGTACTCCGGCGACGAGACCGTCTCGATGAACTGCTGGGCGTTCACACCCGGGCTTTTTGCTGCGCTCGACCGCCAGTTCGCGGCCTTTCTGAAGGCGCGCGGCGGCGAGCTGAAGTCGGAATTTTATCTGCCCGAGGCGGTTTCGGCCCAGATCGCCGCGGGTGAGGCGGTGGTGACCGTGCGCCGAACCACGGCATCGTGGTTCGGCGTGACCTACCGCGAGGATAAGCCCCGCGTCGAGGCCGCGCTCGCGGCGCTGGTGGCCGCAGGCGAGTATCCAGCGAAGCTGTTCTAAAAATGATGTAGCCGGGGTCGCTGACCCCGGTTTGGCTGGGACACGCACGA
>CAYWRG010000048.1:14117-29306 GCA_964460715.1 uncultured Opitutus sp.
GGGGGGGGCGCCCCCCCCCCCCCCCCCCCCCCCGGGCCCCCCCCCCCCCGGCTACATTGATCTCAACCCTTTCTGTCATGACCTTCTCCCGCTCTGACGCTGATGTCTTTGTCCCGCAGGGCGGTGATCCGATTGCAGCGCTCTCGCGTGTGACGCACCTCTGCGTCGGTGCGCATCAGGACGACATCGAGATCATGGCGCACGCCGGCATCTGTGACTGTCTGGAGGCGCCGGACAAGAAGGCCTTTGGCGGGGTGGTCGTGACCAATGGCGCGGGCTCGCCCCGCGCCGGGGAATACGCGCGTCTGACCGACGAGCAAATGCAGTCCGTGCGACGCACCGAACAGCGAGCGGCGGCCATGCTCGGTCGCTACGCGATCCAACTCCAGCTGGCGCACCCCAGCGCCGACGTGAAGACGCCGGGTCATCCCGGCGTGACGGCGGATTTGCGCGCGCTCTTTTCCGGATGCCGGCCCGAGGTGGTGTACCTGCACAATCCGGCGGACAAGCATGACACGCATATCGCGGTGCTGTGGCGCTGCCTTGAAGCGTTACGCGCTCTCCCGGCGGAACAGCGGCCGCGGCGTGTGCTCGGGTGCGAGGTCTGGCGCGATCTCGACTGGGTGGTGGATGCCGACAAGGTCGCGCTCGACGCGGGCCGCCAGCCGGAACTCGCGGCGGAGCTGCTTAAGGTCTTCGATTCCCAGATCAGCGGCGGCAAACGCTACGACCTCGCCGCGCTCGGCCGCCGCGCGGCCAACGCCACGTTTCACACCTCCCACGCGACCGACCGCATGGCGGGCGTGACGTGGGCGCTCGATCTCACGCCATTGGTCGCCGATCCAGCCCTCGATCCGGTGGCCTTCACGCTCGCGGCCATCGACCGGTTGCGCGGTGACGTCGAAGCGCGGATGAGGAAATTCCGGTAACGAAACCAGAGTTTTAACCACGGATGGACACGGATTCACACGGATACGATCCGAAGCGATGGTTTGAATCCGTGTCTATCCGTGTCCATCCGTGGTTAATGGATCTGAGGTTTGATGGATCGAATCCATTCGTGGTTAACTTCCTCCGCCATGACTGATTCTGACCTGAAGCGCATCCTCGCCACGGCGAAGACGATTGCGGTCGTGGGGTGTTCGGCGGATCCGGGCAAGGCGAGTCACGAGGTCGCGGCGTACCTGCAGGCGCAGGGTTACCGAACCATTCCGGTGAATCCGCGCGGGGGGACCATTCTGGGCGAGACGGTGTATCCCGACCTCGCGTCGATTCCGTTTCCGGTGGATCTGGTGGATGTCTTTCGCCCGCCGGCGGACTGCCCGGGCGTCGCGCGTCAAGCGGTGGCGATTGGGGCCAAGACGCTTTGGCTGCAGCTCGGCATTGTGAGCGACGAGGCGGCCACCATCGCCCGTGCCGGTGGGCTCGCGGTTGTGATGGATCGCTGCACGCTGATTGAGCATCGCCGGCTGACTGCCGCCGGCTCCGCTCCGCAGGCGTGATGGCTCAGTGCGCGGAAGTGGCGCTGGCAGCGTCGTCGCGATCGTAGATCGCAAGGCGCTCGACGATCGCCTTGCTGGCGGGATTGAGCCCGATGATCTCCACGACGGCGCCCTGTTGACGAAACTTGATCACGACCTTGTCGAGGGCGTTGATCGAGGTGGTGTCCCAGAAGTGGGCGTGGGTGACGTCGAGCACGACCTTGTCCAATTTCTCCTGCAGATCGAATGCGGCGGCGAAGGCGGTGGTCGAGGCGAAGAAGAGCTGGCCGCGGACATGATAGGTCCGGGTGCGTGAGTCCGGGCTCAGGTGGTGGGTGACGTGGAGCAGCCGCGCAATCTTTGCCGCGAAGCAGAGCGCGCTCAGCAGGATCCCTGCGCCAACGCCGAGTGCCAGGTTGTGCGTCATCACCACGATGGCGACGGTGGAGAACGTGACGAACGTCGCCGACTTCGGATAGACCGGGATGTTGCGCAGGGAGGCCCAGCTAAAGGTGCCGATCGAGACCATGATCATCACGGCCACGAGCGCGGCCATCGGGATGCGTGCCACCCATTCGCCGAGCATCACGACGAGCACGATCAGGAAAAGCCCGGCCCAGAACGTGGATAGCCGTCCGCGTCCGCCCGACTTCACGTTGATCACGGTCTGCCCGATCATGGCGCAACCCGCCATGCCGCCAAAAAGCCCGGCCACAATGTTCGCGATCCCCTGGCCGCGGCACTCGACATTCTTGTCGCTGCTGGTGTCAGTGAAGTCGTCGACGATGGTCGCGGTCATGAGCGACTCGAGCAGGCCAACGACCGCCAGCGGCAGCGAGTAGGGCAGGATGATCATCAGCGTAGCCCAGGTGAAGGGGATGTCGGGAAAGAGGAAGGCTGGGAGCGAGGAAGGCAGCGTGCCCATGTCGCCGACCGTGCGCAGGAGGTTGTTGTCGCCCCACCCGAATCCGACGGAAAGAGCGGTCAGCACCACAATGCAGACCAGCGGTGACGGCACGGCCTTGGTGAGGTACGGTAGCCCGTAGATGATCGCCAATCCGCCCGCGACGCAGGCGTACATCAAAAGACCCTGCCCGCTAAATTCGGGCAACTGAGCGAGGAAGATCAGGATCGCGAGGGCGTTCACAAAACCGATCACGACCGAGCGTGCGACAAAGCGCATGAGATTCCCAAGCTTGAGCAGGCCGGCGATGATCTGGAAAACGCCCGTCAGCAGGGTGGCGGCAAAGAGGTACTGCAGGCCGTGCTCCTTCACGAGGGTGACCATGAGGAGTGCCATGGCGCCGGTGGCGGCCGAGATCATGGCTGGCCGGCCTCCGACGAAGGCGGAGACGATCGCGATGCAGAAGGACGCGTAAAGACCGACCTTGGGGTCCACGCCGGCGATGATCGAGAACGCGATCGCCTCCGGAATGAGCGCGAGCGCAACCACCGTGCCGGCGACAAGATCGCGGACCGGGTTGCCGAACCATTGTTGTTTGTAGATCGATGCAGCCATGGGAAAAGGAGTCGCGAAAAATGAGAAAATCACCGGCGGCGACCGCGCGCGGGGAGGAAGGTGCTGTGCGTCAGGCCCCAGACTGGGGCACGATTAACCCGACTTCATTCGCGAGCAGCGAATGTGCGTTCCATGCGGAGAGCGGTCAGGGTGGCGTCAGCGTCATCAGGATGACGTGACGATCAAAGCCCGGCCCGTCATGGCAAGGATAAGTTCAGTCCGCGCCCTTTATCCCGTTCGTAGCGCCTCAAGGGGTTCGATTCGAAGCGCGCGCCGGGCCGGGAGGTAGCAGGCGAGCAACGCCACACTGGCCAGCACCAGGGGAACGCCGACGAGCAGCAAGGGATCGGTGAGGCTGGTCTCGGTGATTTCGGCCATCGAGGTCAGGGTCGCCGCCATGGCGCGGGTCGCGGCAAAGGCCACCAGCAGCCCGGCCACGGTGCCGAGGCCGATCAGGAATAACGCCTCGCGCAGCACCAGACGCAAAACATCCGAATCGACGGCGCCGAGTGCGCGGCGGATACCGATCTCCTGTGTCCGTCGGGCGACGGCGTGGCCCGTGACGCCCGCGAGTCCGATGACCGCGAGCAGCAGTCCAAAGCCGCCGATGCCCCCGTAAATCAACGTGGTCAGGCGAAAGAGCGAGGCCGCGCGCGTCAGCTCCTGTTCCAGCGTGCTGATGCTCACGAGCGTGAGGTTGGGGTCGTTTTCGAACAGGACGCGGCGCGCCCACGTTTCGGGCTCAACGCCCGTCGTCGTGCGTACGGCGAGCAGGATGCCGGACGTTGACGGCTGGCGCAGTGCGGAGTCGGGTGCACGCAAGAACACCGTGGGTGGGGTGCGTTGCAACGCGTAGGTCGAGCCCAGGTCGCCGACCACGCCGACCACCTCGCGCGGAACGCCGTCGATCGCCAGCCGCTGGCCCACGGCGCTGCGCCCGGGCCAGGTTTCGGTGGCGAGGGCGCGATTGACGACCACCACGGCCGCACCGTCATCGTCACGGAGGGCTCGCCCGGCGATAACCGGCAGACCGAGGGTTTCGAGGAATCCCGGGGCCACGAGACTGCGCACGAGGCGTCGTTCCGGGCGATCGCCTGGCGTCATCTCAGCCCGCACGGCCAGCATGGCCTCGCCCGTGCGCAGCCCGGGCGGCGGCACGGGCGCGAGAGCCGAGGCAATCACACCGGGCTGGGTGCGCATGCGTTCAGGCAGACGTGCGAAAAAGGCGGCCGTCTCGTCTGGCGTGTAGCCATCGCGCACCGGGTCGAGCGAGACCAGTAGGAGATGTTGGGTGTCGAAGCCCAGATCCCGCTGCTGCGTGCGCTGAAAACCGACGACGATGAATGACGTCAGGAGCAGTAGCGTGAGCGAGGCCGTTATTTGCTGCAGCACCAACAGATTGCGCAGGCTGAACCGTCGCGCGGGCCGCGCGCCAGAGGCGATGCCGCCCTTGAGCGCGGGAATGAGCGAAGCCCCGCGTGCGGCTTGGAGGGCGGGGACGAGGCCGGCCAGCAGCGCGCAAACGCCGGCGATGGCCAGGGCCGTGGCAAAGGCGCGGCCGTCGAAGGACCAATCGTAGTGGACCTCGCTCGGCAGCACCGCGGTGAAACGCGCGATCAGCCGCTCGTAGCCGAGGATGAACACCAGGGCGGCGGCGGCGCCGAGCCCGGCAAGCAGCAGCGTCTCGGTCAGGAGCTGGCGTACGAGGCGGCCCCGGCTGGCTCCGATCGCGAGGCGGATGGCGATTTCTTTTTCGCGCGTGGCCGCGCGCGCGACCAGCATGGTCGCGACATTGACGCAGGCGACGATGAGGATGAGGGCCACGAGGATGGCGGGGAGCGCGATCACCGCCGGCAGATCCTGGTCGCGGACCGGATAAACCCGGCCGCCGGGGACGAGCGTGACGCGCCGCTCCGTGCTCTCGCGGTCACTGCGTCCGGTGAGGACTTCGCTTCGTCGTGCGATGACATCGAGTCGCGCCTCGGCGGCAGTCACCTCGAGGCCGGGCTTGAGCCGGCCGACGACGTTCGCCGCGGCGCGCGTCCGGTCCGTCAGGAGATCGCCGGCAAGTTCCGGGGCCAACCACATCGGCGCTGCGGTGGTGATCCAGGCATCGGCGGCCGCGGACATCGGGCGTGTGCCAAAAAACTCCGCAGCCGCCACGCCGCGCACGGTCACGGACTGCCCATTGAGACGGATCGTCTGCCCGACCAACTCGGGCCGGGCGCCGAAGCGTGATGTCCAGAGCCGGTGGCTGATCACGACTTGCGTCGCGGCCTCGGGGCCGGCGTCGCGGGCGAAGACCTGGCCGGTGATCGGACCGACGCCGAGCAGGGAGAAGTAGTTGAGTGTGACGATCTGCCCCCAGATCCGTTCGTGCCGCTCGCCGTCGACCAAAACCAGCGGCACGGAGGCGACAAAGGCTGCGGCGTCGGAGAAAGGCCCTTCGGGTGCGCGAAAATCATCGTATAACGGAAACGCCACCGGCGCCTGGACCGCGACCACGTCGTCCGGGGCAGACACGCCCGGCACGGCCTTGAAGACCGAGGCCTGGAACTGCGTGACCATTGCAGTGGCCAGCCCGATCCCGAGCCCGAGGCAAAGCGTGGCAACGAGGGTGAAACCGGGTGTCCGGAGCAGCATCTTGGCCCCGTAGCGCAGGTCACGCAGCCAGTTGCCCAGCCAGACATCAAGGAGCGCATTCATCGGCGAAAGAGGCGATTAACCAAGAGATTGACCAAAAACACGAAAATGGTCAATAAGTCACAATCAGTATCACCCAGTGTGCTCTCCTTACGTGACTTATTGGTCATCATCGATTTCCAGTCAGCGCCTTCATCATGACTGAACCCTTTTCCCGCCGGCAGCGGCTCCTCTCCGCGGGTAACCGCCTCTTCTCGACCTGGGGCTACGACAAGACGACGGTGGACGACATCGCGGCGGAAGCCGGGGTGTCGAAGGGGGGGGTGTACCTTGAATTCGCGGACAAGGATGCGCTGTTCAAGGCGGTGGTGCATGACGCGTTCGCGACGTATGCGGATGACTGGCTGCGGCGCTTCACGGCGGATCCGGGCGACTGGAGTTTTGCGCGGATGTTTCAGCACAGCATGGCGGCGATGAACGCCACGCCGCTAGTCAAGGCGCTCCTCACGCGCGACACGCGGATCTACGGCACGTTTTTGCGGCGCGAGCCTGAGCTGCTCGCGCTGGCGCAGTCGGCGCGGGCGGATTTTTTCGTGCAGATGCAGGAAGCCGGAGCCATGCGCAGTGACATCCCGGCGCCGGTGCTCGCACAACTCATGTCGCTGATCGGCTATGGCTTCATCGCCGGCATGGAGGTCTTGCCGGCGGGATCGCAGATTCCGTTGGAAGAATCGCTTCGCGGGTTGGCGCTGCTGCTCGATCGCGGGCTGGCTGATCCGGAGCGATCCAATCTGCAGGCGGCGCGGGCGTTGATCGAAGGCATGACGATCCACGTTCGCGACTCCCTGCGGTCCGCGCCGCCGGCACAAAAAAGGCCCGCCGTGAGGCGGGCCTTTGCAAAAGGGACGGAACCGGGCCGTAAGCTAGGCCGCACCGCGGGCGGCTTCGGCCCGTTTGACCTGCCGGTCGACCACCGCGACGGTGACCATGTCGCAGCCGACGTTGGTCGCCGTGCGGGACATGTCGAGGAGGCGGTCGATGCCGAGCACGATGCCAATGCCCTCGGGCGGGATGCCAAAGGTGATGAGCAGGCCGGCGATGAGCGGGATCGAGCCACCGGGGATGCCGGCGACAGCGACGGCACTCAGCACGGTCAGGAGCACCAGGGTGATCTGCTGGCTGATGCTGAGATCGACACCGAAGACTTGGGCCACAAAGAGCACGACACAACCCTCGTACAGGGCGGTGCCGCTCATGTTCATCGTGGTGCCGAGGGGCAGGACAAAGCCGGAGGTGCTTGGGCTGCAGTGAAGCTTCTCGCGGGCGCAGGCGAGGGCGGTCGGCAAGGTGGCCGCGCTTGAGCTCGTCGAGAAGGCCGTCACGAGCGGCTCACGGATGTCCTTGAAGAACTGGGCCGGCTTGAAGTCGGTCCATACCTTGATGAAGACCGACATCGTGCCGAACAGGTGGATCAGCAGGATGCCGATGCAGGAGATGACGAAGAGCCCGAGTGCGAAAAGAATATCCACGCCGATCTTCACGATTACGCTATAGATCATGGCCGGCACCGCATAGGGCGCGATCATGAGGGCGAAGTGCACGATGCGCGTCATCAGGTCGTTCACCATGTCGAGCGCTTCCTGCAATTTCTGGCGTTTGTCCTCGCTCAGCTGCGTGCCGACGGCGCCGACGAGGATGGCAAAGGCAATGAGCGGAAGCACATCACCGAGGGCGCCGCGGTTGTTGCCGACGAACGCGCCGAAGAGATTCGCGGGCATGAACATCTCGACGATCGTGTTGGGCGACATCGTCGGCATCGTCTCGCGGCGTTGGATGGTCGACTGGGCGGCGCCGCCGAACTCCGACATGAGGCGGTCCTTGGTGTCCGGGTTGAGGTGGCTGCCCGGCTCGATGAAGTTCATCATCAAGAGGCCCAGCGTCGCGCCGATGCCCATGTTGAGGAAAAACATCCAGAACGTGCGGCCGGCCAGCGGCCCGAGCTTGTCGAGACGTCCCAGCTGCACCACGCCGCTGGCAAGCGACGCGAAGATGAGCGGGATGATCACGAAGAACAGCATTCGAAGGAACACTTTCCCGAATGGATCGAGCCAGTAGGTCGCGAAGGACCGAATGTGTTCGATGAAGGCCTTGGGCGCATCCTGCCAGGGAAGGGTGAACGACGGCATCACCCGGGCGAGGCCAAGCGTGGCCACGCCGGCAATGATGCCGATCACCAACCCTTTGAGAATGCGATTAGCGAGTGGGGTATTGGAACTTGCCATGCGAAGGAGAGGCAATCTCCGTGCCAATCCGGTGGCGAGGCCAAACCTTGTGTGCGTCGGATCTGAAGGAGACGTAATCCATCTGCGGTTCGGGTTTAATCCGGCCCAGTGCGCGGCGAATACCTTTCATTCCCGTTGGGTTGTGTCCCTCGCGCATTGACACCCGCGGGAATCGTCCTGCCTTGTGAGAGGTTCCCGTCATGGCCTTCAAGTGGACGATCCGCCGTTTGCATCGTTCGGGGTTTTCCCGCCAGAAACTCCGGGGCGGCGTTTTGCATCGCTGGCTCGGTGATCACATCCTGGCCCGGGAGGTCTGGTTCCCGACCCGCGAGAGTTTCGCTCGCGCTTGGTTCATCGGGATGATCATCACCATGATCCCTTTTTTGCCGGCCCAGACCCTGATCGCGTGCGGGATCGGGCTCTTTTTGCGGGCGAATCTGCCAATCTGTTTCATTTTGCAGTTCCTTTCGAGCCCCGCGACGGCCGTGATTCAGCTTCCGGCCTGCTACTTGGTGGGATGTCTGATTTTGGGACACGATGTCGGTCAAGCCTTTGCGCAAATCAAGGCCGACCCGATGAGTGTGGTGTCGCTGAGTTCCGCTGGGCTCCTTTTCATCGGATCCTTGGTCTTGGGTACCCTCATCGGTGCGCTGGGTTATTTTCTGATTAAAATCACTTGGAAAGAACGAGTTAGGAAGATTCGTTCCGTGCTCAAGCCCGGCGCCTAGATCGACGCAGATCCGGGTCGTTCGCCCCAGAGACTTGCCGTCGGGATCGAGTCCGGTAGGATGGGCCGCTATGGAAGGCGTTTCCACTGAACTGGCTATCATCCTGTTGCTGCTCCTCGGCAACGGTGTGTTTGCCATGTCCGAGATCGCCATGGTCTCCGCCCGCAAGGCCAAGCTTAAGCAGCTCGCCGACGAGGGAGACGCCCAGGCGACCCGTGCCCTTGAGATCGCCAACGAGCCGACGCGCTTCCTCTCGACCGTGCAGGTCGGCATCACGCTGATCGGCACACTGGCGGGCGCCTTTGGCGGCGCGCGGGTGGCGGACAACCTGGTGGCTTATTTCGAGACGGTTGCGTTCCTCGCCCCCTACGCCAACGCGCTAGGCATGGGCCTGGTGGTTGTGGCCATCACGCTGCTGTCCGTCATCATCGGCGAACTGGTTCCGAAGCGTCTCGGCCTGACCAATCCCGAACGCATCGCGATGGCGGTCGCCGGCCCCATGAGCTTGGTTTCGCGTATTGCCTATCCCATCGTTCACCTGCTCACGGTCACGACCGAGGGTATTCTGAAAATTTTTGGGGTCCGTCCGACCAAGGACGCACCGGTCACCGAGGAGGAGGTCAACATCCTCATCGAACAGGGCATGCAGGCCGGTGTCTTCAACCGCGCCGAAAAGGAGATGGTCGCCGGCGTGCTCGAACTCGACCAGATGTCCGTCACCGCGCTGATGACGCCGCGGCCCAAGATGGTGTTCATCAACCTCGATGACCCCGAGGAAACCAACTGGCGCAAGATCGTGGCCAGCGGACACTCCCACTTCCCGGTTTATCAGGGTAACCGCGACCACGTGCTTGGCATGGTCGCCGTGAAGGCGATCTGGGCCAACTCCGCCTTCGGCCTCAGCACCAACCTGCGCAATCTTCTGACCCCGCCCGTCGTCGTCCCCGAGACGATGATGGCCATCCAGCTGCTCGAGCAATTCAAGCGGACGGGCAAGCACCTCGCGCTCGTGTCGGACGAGTTTGGTTCGATCCAGGGCCTCGTCACGATCAACGACGTCTTCGAGGCGATCGTCGGCGCGCTCCCGGAGTCGGGCCAGCGCGCGGCGCCGGAGGCCAAGCAGCGCGAAGACGGCTCGTGGCTGATCGACGCGACCCTCGCGACCGACGACCTCAAGACACTGCTCTCGCTCGACGAGCTGCCGCACGAGGACAAGACCGATTTCCAAACCCTGGGCGGCTTCGTCATGACCCATTTCGGCCGCATCCCGGCCGCGAGCGATTATTTCGAGCACGAAGGCTGGCGCTTCGAGGTGGTCGACATGGACCGCCACCGCATCGACAAGGTCCTGGTCAGCCGCGCCGCTTCCGCCACCGTCCAAAAAGCGGCGAGCTGAGTCGGATTTTTCCGCACGGCCACCAAACGCAGAAGCGGAGTTTGGCCACGAAGAACACAAAGACTCCTCGGGTCGATGCGTACACCTCACGGCGCCCCATAGGGCGCTCGGACGGGCTACGCAGAAAGAGCCGGTAAGTTTCGGGTTTTTCGTGGCAATCCTCCGAGTCTGGTCCGGCTCGGTGCATTGGGAATAACCTGTCAGCAACGTCGGGGTAAATTCTCACCGGAACGAATTGCCATCCTGCACTCGGGAAACGACCGTTCGCCCGCACCCAGATGAGCGAAGACGCATGCAAGACCCCTTCACCGGCAGATCGACCTGCATCCAAGGCGGACGGCTCCCGTCCGGCGAAGAGTTCCGCGCGCTTCAACACGATCACTGGCGACGACTGGAAGCGCTCGATCGTCTCAGCGCGGCAGCGACGCGCGTCGGCATCGGAACGGATCCGGACGATGACATCGTCCTCTGGGAATCCGACGAAATAGGCCTGCTCGCCGGCGCCGATCCGCTTTGGCACGAACTCGACGAGGCCGCGCGCGCCTTTCGTCAGCTTCTCCCCATCGTCTCGCTTGAGGATTTCGGTTTTCCCGCAGAGGTCGAGGACCTGCTCGCGGAGTGCGGGGCGCGCCTGCGCCCGATCAGCAGTGGCGTCGAGGCCACCGCCTTCGAGGCGGCCGACCACTCGATCTATAAGTTCTTCATGCCGCGCGACGATGGCCGCATCGGCGGGACGTTCGAATTTCGCCGGGGTGACGAGGTCGCGTTGCTCGCCGAAGCCTCCGATGGCAGCTACCGGGCGATGCTGGAGAAATTCGATCTCATCGTCCGGCTCGGCGGCATGCCGACGGAGGTGATCGGCGTGACGAAGAACGAAGGCGTGCTCATCACGAAGCAAACCCTCGGCGAGCGGCTCTCGGAGGGCGCGGACACGTCCAAGGTCCAGCCGGCGCCGCTGATCCCGATTCCCTCACGCTTCCTGCGCGCGCACCGCGATCATCCGCGGCTCTACTTTGTCGACGACCGCCCTTGGCTCGTGGCCGATCTGCACTCGAAGAACCTCGTGCGAGCGGAGGACCACACGCTGCGCGCGATCGACCTGCTGGCCGCGCCGCTGCCGCCGGCCCTGATCGCGGCCGAACCGCTGCTGGTCGACTGGCTCGAGCGCGTCCGCCTCGACCCCCACGCCGCCGTGTTGCGCGCTGCGCACGACGACGAACTTTAGATCAATCCGGCTTTAACCACGAATGGACACGAATTCACACGAATCTCGATCCACTCAACCCCTGAGCTTAACCACGGATTTCGCGGATTGCACGGATACGAACCCACTGAGTTGGAGATCGGGATTGTTTTCCGATATCCAGATCGAATCCGTGTAATCCGTGGTCAGAATGGATCGGTGGATTGATGGACTGAATCCATTCGTGTGAATTCGTGTCCATTCGTGGTTACCTCGGTGGGTTTCTACTGCTTCGCGAGGAAGGCGAGGATGTCGTCGGCCTGCTGGGTCGTTGAGCCCTTGTGGTCGGCGTAGACGATTTGGCCGTTGTGGATCAGGTAGGCCTGGCGGCTGGCGAACATGATGCCGCTCTGGCCAAAGGCCTTCATCACCTTCTTGTGCGTGTCGGCGAGCAGGGTGAAGGGCAGACGGTACTTTTCCTTGAACGCCTTTTGGTCCGCCACGTCGTCCGTGCTCACACCGATGATCGTCACGCCCTTCGTGGTCAGCTCGGCGTAGGCGTCGCGCAGCGAGCAGCCCTGCTTCGTGCAGCCCGGGGTGTCGGCTTTCGGGTAAAAATACACCAGGGTGTACGGGCTCTGGCCGTAGACGGCCCCGAGATTCAGCTCGGTTCCGGCATCGGTCAGGGCGGAAACAACGGGCGCAGGGGCGCCAACGGGAAGGGGGGCACCCCCGAGGAAAGGAATCATGGCGAAGAGGAAGGTGGCGAACAGGGAGAGACGTTTCATGGCGGGGCAGAATGAGATCGTCGCAACGATGTCACGCGCTCCCGGTTTCGCAAGTGGGGTCACCAGTTGCGTCAGGCCGTTGTCCCCGTTACCTTTGTGCATGCCTGCCTCGTTCCATCCCACCCGCTCCGCCGGTCTGGAGCAGCTGCGCGTGGCTTTGCCGAGGCTGGGGGACTATGCGCGTGATCGCGGCTTCGATCGTCCGGATCGCCCGACGACCTCGCGTCTCTCGCCGTACCTGCAGCGCCGGCTGATCACCGAGGAGGAAGTGGTGTCCGCCCTGAGTGTGGCGTTGCCCTGGCCGCGCGCGGAGAAATTCGTGCAGGAGGTCTGCTGGCGCACCTATTGGAAAGGCTCGCTCGAACACCAGCCGGCGGTCTGGTCGCGCTACCGGGATGCGGTGCTGGCGCTGCGCGCGGCGCCGCCTCCGGGGTATGCCGACGCCGTGGCGGGACGCACCGGGATTGAGGGCTTTGACGACTGGGTGCGCGAACTCGTCGTGCACGGCTGGCTGCACAACCACGCGCGCATGTGGTTTGCGAGCATCTGGATTTTCACCCTGCGCCTGCCGTGGGAGCTGGGCGCGGATTTCTTTCTCCGGCATCTGCTCGATGGCGACCCGGCCGCGAACACCCTCTCGTGGCGCTGGGTCGCCGGCCTGCACACCCCGGGCAAGACCTACCTTGCGCGGGCGGACAACATCGCGCTGCACACCGATGGGCGCTTTTCGCCGCAGGGTCTGGCTACGGAAGCGATCGCGCTGACCGAGCCGCCGCTGCCGGCTCCGGTTTCGCCGTGGATCGAACCGCCGCGCGCACCGGCCTCCGGCCCGACCGGGCTCTGGATCCATCCCGAAGATCTCTGCGCCGAAAAGATCCTGCTCGGCGAGCCTGCGCCCACGGCCGTGCTTGCGGTGTGGCCGGAGTCGCTCACTGGGACCGAGGGCTGGAGCGATGCGGTGGCGACCTTTGGCCAGGCGGCACTCGCCGATGGCGCGGGCCGCGCCGCCGAAGCGCTCGGCGCTCCGCTCGAAGTCGAGCGGGTGGCCGACGTCGGCACGGCGGCCGCCGTCTGGGCGCAAACCCATGGGCTGCGCACGGTGATCGCCCTGCGGCCGACCATCGGGCCGTGGGCTGACGCGGGCCGTGCGATCGAGCGCTCACTCGCGAGCGTGGGGGTCACGCTCGCCTGGCGCCAGCGCACCTGGGACGCCCGACTCTTCCCCCACGCGAACCGCGGCTTCTTCCCCTTCTGGACCGCCGCCAAGGCGGTCATCCAGCCAGTCTGAAATCCGACCAATCCATCTTTAACCACGGATGAACACAGATAGACACGGATTCAAACGATCGGATTGGGGATCCAATCCGTGTGCATCCGTGTTTATCCGTGGTTAAATTCGGACCGGACTTCTACTCCCTGTGCACCAGCAGGCGGTCGATCCACGCCGAGGCAGTTTGGGTGGCGACGACGGAGAACGTGAAGAAATAGATGCCGGACCCGATATGGATCTGGGCGACGCCGGCAGACTTCATCACGACGATCAACACCGCGACCACGAAGACATCCAGCATCGACCACTTGCCGAGCTGGGCCACGCGGTAGTGCATTCGCTGCATTTTCTTTAGGTCGTGCTCCCGCTCCGCCCAGATCAGGGAAAGCAACACGAGTTTCACCACGGGGAAGACCAGCGTGAACAGGGTCAGCACCCCGAAGAGAAAATACTCGCCCTCCTCCAGCAGGGTATAGATCCCGCCCACGACGGAGACGGCGTTGCTGAACACCCAGAATTTCTCGACGTGGAAGAACGGAAAGAAAATGCCCACGCCAAAGAGCCCGAACGCCAGGGCGAGGAGCACCGGAACCCCGGTGCGACGCATGAATGACTCGTTTCCGTGCATGCCGCATGTCCGCAGACCGGCGGCAAAATCACAAACGCCAAACGTCCAAAGGCCAAAGAAACGCCGAACGTTGTAGCCGGGGTCGCTGACCCCGGGCCGGTATGGGTGCGGCTTTACCGGCTCGGGGTTTGGAAAATCTGAAATCTCACATTTGAAATTTCAGCGGGCGGCGCCGCCGGCGCCGTCAGTGTCCGCTCGCGGTGGCGCGGGGCGCGGTGGCGGAAGGCGCGACTCGGAGTCCGGCAACGTAGGCGACGAGATCGCGCAGTTCCGCCTTCGTGACGACTTCGCCGTAGATCGCGGGCATGCTCGACGGCGTCTTCTCGCGCTGGGCGATCGACGACTTGGCGATCGTCTGCGTCGTGCCATCCCCCATCGCCAGCGTGAGCGTGTCGGCGGTCTCGGCGCTGAGATTGCCGGCGACATCCTTGCCGTCCTTGAGCTTGAGCATGACCAGTTCGAAGCCGGGTGATATCTGGGCGCTGGGCAGCACGATCGACTCGAGCAGGTGCTCGCGGGTGCGCTCACGTCCAATGACGGTGAGATCGGGACCGGCTTCGCCGCCTTCGCCGGCCACCTTGTGGCAGCGGATGCAGGCCAGCACCGGGTGTTCGCGGAAGAGGCGTTCGCCGCGGTTGCGGTTGCCGCCTTCGAGCGCGACGCGGAAGGCCGCGAGCGGATCGGTGGACTTCGCGAGCGCGGCCTCGCGCCGGGCGAGCCGCTCCTTGATCACGGACTCGGGGCGATCGGCGGCGGCGGCAAGGAGTTCCAGCTGCACCGGACCGGCAATCTGGCCGCGTTCCAGGCGATCCAGCGCCGAGGCGAGCAATTCGGCGGCCTTCGGGTCGGTCATCGGCGTGAGCGCGGTGAGGGCGGCTTCCTGCTCCGGCGCGGTGCCACGGGTAAGGAGGGCCTCGATCACGGGAAGCGCGTCGGTGGGGGAGAAGCGGGCCGCGATCGGCAGTGCGGCGAGGCGCAGCACGGGTTCGTCGGAGGCGCTCGCGATCTTCACCGCCTCGGCGAGACGTGCGTCCTTGAAGGTATCGAGCAGACCCAGCGCCGTGCGGCGGACCGCGGCGGGCTGATTGCTGGCGCCGACCAGCGCGAAGAGCGTGTTGGCGGCGCCGGTGACCTTGAGCTTCTCCACGGCGTCGAGCGCGGCGAGCTGCACGTCCTCGGGCGAGGCGGTCAGCAGCTCGGGCAGGAGGGGCAGGAGTGCACCGGTCGCCCCCGCCCCCGGGCCCCGGGGGGGGGGGCCGGGAAAAACCCCC
>CAYWRG010000048.1:29316-34867 GCA_964460715.1 uncultured Opitutus sp.
GGGGGGGTCCGCCGCGGGGGGGGGGGGGGGGGGCGCGCCGGGGGCGCGCGGGCGGGGGCGCGCGGGGTGAGCGGACGGTAAACACCGACAATGCGGTCGCGGTCCGGCGGGGAGGGCCAGGCGGCGAGCTGGTTGACGGCCTCGGCGCGTTGCGAGGCGGGCGCGGTCTTGTTGGCGGCGAAGGCGGCCAGCGCGTGGGCGTTGACGTCGGCGCCGAGACGGAAGTGGGCGTTGATCGCGCGGAGGGCGAGGAGTTCATCCCCGGTCGACTGCTCCAGACGGGCGGCGAGGGCCGGGAACGCGGCCGGGATCGGCGCGTCGTTGATCGCACGGGCGGCCTCGGCGACGAGGAGTGGATCCGCATCGGTGAGGAAGCGGGCGACCTCGGCGCTTTTGAGGCGACGGTAGGCGAGCAGCACGCCGAGGCGCACGGAACGATCGCGGTCGGCCGCGGCGGTGGCGAGAGCGGCGGCGTTGTTGCTGCCCACGAGACCCATCACGGCGGCGTGCCGGAGATAGAGATCCTCGTCGCGATTGGCGCGGAGGAGCTCGAGCAACGGACCGGTGGCCTCCGGGGCGCGGAGCTTGCCGAGGCTCTGCGCGGCGAAGAAGCGGACGCGCGGTGCGTCGTCCTTGAGCGCGGCGATCAGCGCGGCGAGCGCGGAGGCCTCGCGGGCATCACCCAGAACTTTGGCGGCTTGCGCGCGAACCTCGGGATCGCTGTCGCGGAGCAGGGCGGGCAGGGCCGCGAGGGCGCTGCGATCCTTGCGGGCGATCTGCCCGAGCCCCCAGACGGCGTGAAGCCGGGCGAGTTGCGTGGACGATGTGTTGGTGGCGACGGCGGCGAGCGGCGCGGGCGCGGCGCGGCGGGCGAATTCGAACTGGGTCTCGGTGCGCACGCGCTGGTCGGCGTGGGCGAGGAGCTTGGTCAGCTCAGCCTCGGGGCGGGACTTGAAGCCCTCGCCGAGCAGGCGCTTGGTTTCCTGCACGAGCGGGTCGGTGGCGTCGGCCGGATGCGTGACCGCGTAGATGCGGCCGCGGCGGGACTTGGGCCAGCCGTTGTGCCAGTCGGAGAAGTAGAGCTTGCCGTCGGCGCCGAACGTCAGGTCGGTGGGCAGGGCGGCCTCGATGAAGGGCTCGCTCGTGCCGATCTTGAACGTGGCACCCTGTGGGGTGACGGTGTAGGTCTGCACGCCGCTGCGCGCGGGCGAGCCCTTGAAGTGCGTGATGAAGAGGTGGCCCTTGTAGGCGCCACCGAGGCCGGTGCCCGGGTAGTAGTCGATGCCGGACGGGCCGTCTTCGATGTTGGCGATCGGGGGGAGGAGGTACGCGGCCTGACCGTCGAAGCGGGGATTCCAAAGCTTTTCCAGGTTCCACGGGCCGGCGCGGCCGAGCGGGGCGAACTGGTAGCCGATGCGCCAGCCGCTGTCGCCGCCCTCAACCACGTGGACGAGACGTTCCATGTCACCCTGGTCGGAGTCGTTGTCACCGGTCCAGAGATTGCCGTGCTCGTCGAACGCGAGTTCCTGCGGATTGCGCAGGCCGGTCGCGACGACCTCGAGGTTGGCGCCATCCGGATCGCTGCGGAACACCGCGCCCTCGTCGGGCAGGGCGATCGTGTTGCCTTCCTGGGTGACGACGTGCGTGCCGCGGTCGCCGATCGAGAAGTAGAGCTTGCCGTCGGGGCCGAAGATCAGGCCGTGCAGATCGTGACCGGTGTAGTTGAAGTGGACGCCGTAGCCGCGGCTCATCTCGCGGCGGCTGACCGCCTTTCCGTCGGGCGTGGTGCCCTCGAGGATCCACACGCTCGGGATGTTGGCGAACCAGACCTTACCGTCGCGGGCGAGCACGCCCGAGGCGATGCCGTCGAGCGGGCTGTCGAAACCCTCGGCGTAGATGCTGGAGAAGTCGGCCTTGCCGTCGCCATCGCGGTCCTCGACGAGGCGGACGCGCTCGCTCTCGATCGAGAGCTCCTTCGTGCCTTCGCTGCCGAGGATCTTTTCGATCATCGCGACGCGCTCATCCACCGTGCGCAGGGCGAGATCGGCCTCGAGCATCGGCGCGATGAAGTCGCGGATATCGAGTACGCTCGAGCGGTAGCGGTAGGTTTCTGCGACAAAGAGGCGGCCCTTCTCGTCAAAGGTGAAGGCGACCGGATTGGCCAGCATCGGCTCCGCAGCCCAGACGCTGATGGAAAGAGGCTTCGCGATCTTCATGCGCGCGATCGCCTGTTCGGCTTCGTCGGAGGCCTCGTTTACCTCGGGCTCGGGCACGCGGGTCGCGATCTGGAGGAGTTTGGCGAGCGCCGGATTGCTGGAGGCGGTCTCGGCCGCGGAGGCAACGAACGGTGAAAGGACAAGCAGGGCCGACAGCACGGCCTGCCTCGGGGTGGCAAGAGGGGACATTCCGTCAGCGCAAACGATCTCCGTGCCGGAGGCAAGCGGCGGGAGTCGTACCGTCCGGATCGTTCTCATTCTTCGTTCTTGGATCGGATCGAATCGAATTCCGGGTTCCGACCAGACCAGTCCCGGAAGGGAGAACGAGAACGATGACGAGAACGAGTTCAGGCTAAGCCCGAGCGCGCATCGGTTGACTCCGCCGCGCGGTGCCGGCAGGACCTTCTCGCACCCCCATACCCCATGATGTCCTCCACCCGTCGTACCTTTCTCAAAACGGCGCTCGGCCTCGGTGCCGGCGCGCTTGCCTCCCGCTCCCTGCTGTCCGCCGCCACGCCGGCGACGGCGCCTTGGTTTGAAATCTCCCTCGCGCAGTGGTCGCTCAACCGTGCCTTCCGCGGCGGCGGGCTCGATGCGATGGACTTCGCGCGGATCGCCAAGCGCGACTACGGGCTCAGCGCGATCGAGTACGTGAATCAGTTCTACATGGAGACGCTGACGGATGGCGTCGTGGCCGAACTCAAGAAGCGGTCCGACGGCGAAGGCGTGCGCAACGTCCTTATCATGTGCGACCGCGAGGGCCGGTTGGGCGATCCCGATGCGACCGCGCGTGCGAAGGCGGTCTCCAATCACCACCGCTGGGTCCACGCCGCGAAGACGCTGGGCTGTCACGCCATTCGGGTGAACGCTGCCAGCGCGGGCGACTACGCGGAGCAACAGAAACTTGCGGCCGACGGCCTGCGTGCGCTCGCCCAGTACGCCGACGGCTATGGCCTCAATGTCATCGTCGAAAACCACGGCGGTCTCTCCAGCAACGGCGCCTGGCTTGCCGGGGTGATGAAACTCGCCGCGCACCCGCGCGTCGGCACGCTGCCTGACTTCGGCAATTTCAAGATTTCGCCGACCGAGGAGTACGACCGCTACAAGGGCACCGAGGAACTCATGCCCTTTGCGAAGGGCGTCAGCGCGAAGGCGCTGGAGTTCGACGAGGCGGGCAACGAGAAGAACATCGATTTCCGCCGTCTCCTCGCGACCGTTAAGGCCGCCGGCTATCGCGGCTACATCGGCATCGAGTACGAGGGCAAGACCCTCTCCGAGCCCGACGGCATCCGCGCGACGAAAGCGCTGCTGGAGAAGATCCGCGCCGCGTGACCGCGGCGCGGAGTTATTGGTTAAGAGTTAATGGTTAATGGGTCGAAATGGCCGATCAGCGGCGTCCTCCCACCCAATAACCAATAACGAGTAACCAATAACCGCTGCGGGCGTCTGCGCCCGCAGCTCAATTCAGCCCCACGACCTCGACGTCGGCCGGGTGCTCGACGCTCACCTTGAGCGTGATCTCGCGCTTCTCGCCGGGCTTGAGGTCGAGGCGCCAGACCAGCTTGCCGTCCTCCTCACGCGAAACTTCCTTCGGCGCGGCGGTCGTGCCGATCTCGCGCTCAAGCGGGGTGAGCAGCTTCACGACGATCTTCTCGTCGCGGGAAACCGGGATCGCCTCCTTGAAGACGACGCGCTCGGCGGTCTTCTTGTTGTTCGTGATCGTGACGAGGAACTCGTAGGTCACGCGGCGGCCGCTGTTGGTCAGGCCCGTGTCCTCGGCGAAGCGGTTGACGAGGTGGCGCTTGACCGCGATCGCGTCGTCGACGCCGAGCGCGAGTTCGAAGCGTTCGCCGGGCATGACCGTCTTGAGCCGGCTCGTGGCGACGAAGGTGTCATCAAGGAAGGTGCTGACCGGACCGGCGAGGAAGGGGAATTCGCCGGTGTTGGTTACGTAGGCGCTGAGGAACGCCGCCTCAAGCAGCTTGGGCGTGGACTGGTACTGGAGATTGCCCGGCAACTTGGCTGAGGTAATAGCGACCTTCTGCGACGTGTTGTCGCTCGCGAGCGTCACCGGCGTGGCGATCTTGAACGTCGCGCTGGTCGTACCGGCCTCGATCGTGGAGTACGCCATGCCCGCATCCTGCTCGACGGCCATGTCGGTGGCCATGGGCGCGGCGGCGGAGACCGCCATCTGGTTGAAGGCCTGGCGCTCACTCATTTCCTTGCGACGCATCTCCATCGCAAGCGGCATCGGCATGGGCCGGCTCACATCGACAATCCACGCCGGCAATTCCGGTGCGCCGCCGCCCATGCTGGGGCGCGCAGTCGAGAGCGTAAGGGCAAGGTTGTTCCAGTCTTCGCCCGTGCCGTTGCGCACCACGCCGTAGTAGGTGAGTTCAACCGCGCGCGTCTCGCCACGCAGGCGGGCGTCGTAGGCGGGCGCCCAGGAGGCGCCGGGGACGGCGTAGCCGAGCGTGACATCGAGGCTGCCGGCAGTGGCGGCGGCAACGCGGACCGTCACCGTCTTGTAGGCGCGGCCCTCGGGCTGCTGGCCGCGGAGTTCGTTGAGCTGGGCTTCGACTGCGGCGATCTTCGCCTCGAGATCCTTGCGCTGGCGATCGAGTGCCTGCTGCTCGCCGGTGAGGCGGGTGAGGGTGTCGGACTGGAAGGTGAGCAGCTTCTGCCATTCCTCGAACGTCGGCCGCGGTGCGTTGGAGTCGCCGGTCGGCGGCGTGGTCATGGCGGACTCGATCTTGCCCAGTAGCGCGCGCTGCTGGTCGAGCTGGCGCAGACGGTCGGTGAAGGCGCGGTCCTGCTGCTGGAGTCCGGTGAGCTCATCCTCGAGTGCCTTGACGCGCATGCTCGGCGTGGCGGCGACGTAGGTCGTGCGCGCGTTGACATCGAGGATCGTGGCGGTCGCGGTGCCGCGGCCGGAGACCTGCAGCGATTGGTCAACGAGGCCCACCGGCAGACGTTCGAAGACGAACTCGGACTGGCCGGCGGGCAGGTCGACCCGCGTGGTACGGGTGAGGACCGCGCGGTCGAGATAAACGGTCGCGGCGGTGAGCTGAGAGGAAGTCGTGATCGCGGCAGCCGGGAGGAGGGTCGGTGCGGCCACCAGTGCGGCCAGGGCGAACAACGGAAGGCGGAGGAGTTTCATGGATGGGTTATAGACTGCGTATCCGGTAAAACGATCCATTCGGCGAAAACTTAGGGAAGGGAACCGATGAAACCTGAGACCTGAAACTGGAGACCTGAAACCTGAGTCTTTCGGATTCTAGCGGGTGCGGTCAGGACAAGGGTAACAGTTTGTATTCAGGACATAGGTAACAGGT
>CAYWRG010000049.1:0-32020 GCA_964460715.1 uncultured Opitutus sp.
TTTTTGCATCTTCAACGTCGGCGGCGTCGGCACACTCGAGGAGATCGGCATCGAGCTGTGCAACCTCAAGCTCGGTATCCGCCCGCGCGTGCCCTACGTCTTCTTCAACGCGCGGTTCTGGGGTGATCTGCGCAAGCAGGTTGAGCAGATGATCAACGACAAGCGCGCCCCAGCCTGGATGCTCGACTACATCCTCTTCACCGACGACCCCGACGAGGTCGTCGCCTTCTACCGCGACAAGCTGCAGGTGCTTTAAGCGCGTCCCGGCTTTTCTGCTTTTCACCGGCGGATTCGCCCGCCCTCTTCCTCTCCGTGCCGTCCACTTCCCTCCCTCGTTCCATCCTCGTCGTCGGTTCCGGCGGTCGCGAACACGTGCTGGTGCGCAGCCTTTTGGCCTCGCCCGCGCGGCCTCGCGTGATCTGCGCTCCAGGCAACGCTGGCATCGCAGCCGATGTGCCGTGCTTCCCGGTTGCGGCGGACAACATCCCGGAACTTGTCGCGCTCGCGCGACGCGAGCAGGTGGACTTCGTCGTGGTCGGCCCCGAGGTCCCGCTCTCCCTTGGCCTGGTCGACGAACTGACCAAGCTTGGCATCCCGGCCTACGGACCCAAGGCCGACGGCGCCAGGCTCGAGGCCTCGAAGATTTTCACCAAGCAGATCCTCCTCAAGCACAAGATCCCCACCGCCGCCGCCGGGATCTTCAGCGAGGTCGCTCCCGCCATCACCTACCTGCGCGCGCGCAGCGCTCCGATCGTGGTCAAGGCCGACGGCCTCGCCGCCGGCAAGGGCGTGGTCGTCGCGCAGTCCCTCGCCGAGGCCGAGAATGCCGTGCGCTCCATGATCGAAGGCGGACGCTTCGGCGCGAGTGGACGTCAGATTCTGATCGAGGACTGCCTTTTCGGCGACGAAACCTCGATCCTCGTCGTCGTCTCCGGACGCGACTACGTGATCCTGCCCACCTCGCAGGACCACAAACGCATCGGCGACGGTGACACCGGGCCCAACACCGGCGGCATGGGCACCTACTCGCCCGCCTCGATCGTCACGCCCGATCTGCTCGCCCGCATCGACCGCGAAATCGTCCGTCCGTCCGTGGAGGCGATCGCAGCCGAGGGCATCGATTTCCGCGGCACCCTTTTCATCGGCATCATGCTGACGCCCTCCGGCCCGAGTGTAATCGAATACAACGCCCGCTTCGGTGATCCCGAGACGCAAGTCGTGCTGCCCCGGCTCGAAACCGACCTGCTCGCCCTGCTTTGGGCCGCAGCCATCGGAAAGCTCAACGGCTTCACGCTCAAGGTTCGTCCGGAGCATTCGCTCTGCGTCGTGATCGCCGCGCGCGGCTACCCCGACCAGTTTGCCAAAGGTGATCCCATCACGATTCCTGCCGTGCTGCCAAAGGGCGTCACCGTCTACCACGCGGGCACGGCGCGCGACGGCCAGGGGCGGGTCGTGACCGCCGGTGGCCGCGTCCTTGGGGTCACAGCGATGGCCCCGACGCTGCGCGAGGCCGCGGATCAGGCCTACGCGGCGTGTGACCAGATCGACTGCACCAGCAAATATTTCCGCCGCGACATCGGGGCGCGTCAGCTCAATCGCCTGTGAGCATCGTCCGTTTTCTTTTCGTCACGGCCCTCGCCACCCTGGTCGCCCACGCGGCCGAGGTGCGCGACTTGGGCGAAGGTCTAGGCTACCTGCGTCTGCGCGACATCGATGGCGATGCCTTCTCCGTCCCGGCCGGACCGCTGGTGGTCGACCTCCGTCAGGCGACACAGGCCGGCTCCGGCGGTATCGATCGTCTGCGCGGTCTGCTCGGCCTGTCCGGCGTGCGATTCGTCCTCGTCAGCGAGGCCACGGCGCCAGCCATCACGACCTTCCTCGAGACGCGCGCCCCCACGGTCCTGACGATCGGCGGCCTCGGCGCACCCGAGACCGACATCCGCGTTTCCGTTTCCCCCGAGGATGATCGCAAGGCCTTCGAAGCGCTCGACCAGGGCACCAGTCTCACGGACCTCGTCACGCCGCCGTTGGTCAAGGCTCGCCGGGACGAAGCCGCCATCCTGCGCGCACGCCGCGCCGGCAACCGGCCCCCGGATGGCCCGCCTCCGCCCGCAGCGCCTCCGACACCGGCCACGCCCACTCCTCCCGCTGCGCCGGCCACCGCCGAAGCACCGGCCGTGCCCCCCGTCTCCGACCCGGTGCTGCAGACCGCGGTGCAGCTCCACCGCGGTCTGCGTGCGCTGAAGCGGCTCTGACCCGGATTGCCTTTCGGCCAATTCCCTGTCCCTTTCCGTCCAGCGTATGGCCAAGCCCGGATATATTCTCACGCTCTGCACCGCCAACATCTGTCGCAGCCCAATGGCAGCAGCGCTTTTGGCGCACGCGCTCAAGGCCCAGCCCGAACCGCTCAAGTCAATTGAGGTCATTTCCGCCGGTGTCGCCGCGCGCAACGGCGACAAGGTGTCGGCAAACTCGGTCCAGGCCCTGAAAAAGGTCGGTTTGGATATCTCCGGCCACAAAAGCCAGGCCCTCACCCCGGAACTTGTGGAGGGAGCTCTCGCAATCTTTGTCATGACCGAAAGCCACCGGGCCATGATGAATCTCTCGCTCAATCCACCGCCGCGTAACGTCTTCCTGTTGCGCGAGTTCATGCCGCGCAGCGCCGACAAGGAGATCGCCGATCCCTACGGTGGCCCGCTTCCCCTTTACGAGGCCAGCCGCGACGAAATGGTGGAGGCGATCCCCAGCGTGCTCGAGTTTCTGCGTTCCCTTCCGACGTTGAAGCGCTGAATCCGGTTAATTGCGGATTTCGGATTGCGGATTTCGGATTAGAAAGCTGGCTTGGAGCCTCCTTTCGGCTCCTCCGCATCCCGCTTTTTTCCGCATGTCCCTCAACTCCACGCCGCTCAAGTCCCTTGATCCTGAAATTTACTCCGCGATCGCCGCGGAGTTCGCCCGCCAGCAGAGCCATATCGAGCTCATTGGCTCCGAGAATTTCACCTACCCGGCGGTGATCGAGGCCCAGGGCAGCGTCCTGACCAACAAGTACGCGGAAGGCTATCCCGGCCGCCGCTGGTACGGTGGTTGTGAGCACGTGGACAAGATCGAGACCATCGCCATCGAGCGCGCCAAGCAGCTCTTCGGTGCCGAGTACGCCAACGTCCAGCCCCACTCCGGCTCACAGGCCAACGCAGCCGTCTACGCGGCCGTGCTTCAGCCCGGCGACAAGCTGCTCGGCATGAACCTCAGCCACGGCGGCCATCTCACGCACGGCAATCCGGCCAACTTCTCGGGCAAGCTCTATCAGTTCGTGCAGTATGGCGTGCGCGAGGACACCGGCCTCATCGACTACGACGAACTCGCCGCGATCGCCCTGCGCGAGAAGCCCAAGATGATCACGGTCGGCGCCAGCGCCTACTCGCGGGTGATCGACTTCGCTCGCATGGGCGAGATCGCGCGCAGCGTCGGGGCCTACCTCTTCGCCGATATCGCGCACATCGCTGGCCTCGTCGCCGCCGGGGTTCACCCCTCGCCCGTTCCGCACGCCGACTTCGTCACCACCTCCACGCACAAGACCCTCCGTGGTCCCCGCGGCGGCCTGATTCTCTCCAAGGCGATCCACGCCAAGGCGCTCGATTCCGCGGTGTTCCCCGGCAACCAGGGCGGCCCGCTCATGCACGTCATCGCCGGCAAGGCCGTCTGCTTCGGCGAGGCCCTTAAGCCCGAGTTCAAGGCCTACTCCGAGCAGGTCGTGAAGAACAGCCGCGCCTTTGCCGCAGCCTTCCAGAAGCTTGGCTACAAGATCGTATCGGGCGGCTCCGACAACCACCTCTTCCTCGTCGACCTGCGGGCCAACCTGCCCGAGCTCACGGCCAAGAAGGCCCAGGAGACGCTCGATCTCGCCCATATCACCTGCAACAAGAACACGGTTCCATTCGAAACGCGTTCCCCGTTCCAGGCCTCGGGCATCCGTCTCGGCACGCCTGCGATCACGACCCGCGGCTTCGTCGAGGCCGACATGCCCGCGATCGCGGGCGCGATCGACGTCGTCCTCAAGGCCATCGGCACCGAGGGCGAGGCCGCGGCCATCGCCGACGCCAAGCAGCGCGTCGCGGTCCTCACGGCCAAGTACCCGCTGCCGTACCGTCTCTGATTCGCTTTCGCGCCACCATCCCGGAGTCATCACTCCGGGATGGCTCCCCGGCCTGTACCCTGCCAAGAATGAGGGCGCATGAGCAGGCCCTCCTCCACCGCGGTGCCGATTCGACTGAAGCCCGTCCCGCTTGTTGTCGTCCTCGGAATCGTTTTTTCGGTCCTGCTGACGTGGTGGCTCGACCGGTCTGAGCACCGAAGAATCCTGCAGGAATTTCGCGGCCACGCCGAAGTTCGGCATACGCTGATTCTGCAGACGCTGCGCACGTACGAGCAGGGACTCTACGGCCTCCGCAGCCGGTTCGCCGGCGCGGCTGAGGTAAGTCCGGACGATTTCCGCGCCGCCGCGGCGGAACTGATCCAGCGCAACCCCGGTATCCAAGCCTATCAGTGGGTCCAGCGCGTCACCGCCAGCGAACGTCCCTCGATCGAAGCCGAGGGGCGCCGCCGCATGCCCGACTTCGCCTTCCGGGATCACGTCGGTAGCGGTCGCTTCATGCCTGCGGCAGCAAAGGAAGAGCACCTGGTGATCCTTTACTGCGAGCCCGTGGCCGGGAACGAAGTGGTGTTCGGCTACGACATCACCACCGCGCCCACGTACCCCACACTGCAGCGCGCCGACGCGCTCGATGACCTCGTCCTGTCCCTCACCTTCCCCCTAGCCCAGCGGCCGGATCGACGCGGAGGCTTTGTCATGACGATGCCCGTGCGTGAGCCGGCCGGAGAACGCGCCGGGCCGCGCCAGCTCAGGGGCTTTGTCCAGGGTGTCTTCATCGCCGACGAATTGCTCGCCCGCGCGTGGACCGACCGCAGCTCCGAGGTGGAGGAAGTTCTGATCACCGAGCCGGTCTCCACGGGAGGCGAAAACGTCATCTACCAGCACACCGCACGGGAAACCCCTCCGCTGACGCCGGACGATTTTGCCAGCCGCTGGGCGCTGACGCTCCCGCTGCGTTTCGGTCACCGGGAATGGACGGTCCACTACCGCCCACATCCTGGCTGGGTGACGGCCCAGCATTCAATCGCACCGCTGGTCGCCCTTGCCGGCAGCCTGCTGCTCACGGGACTCGCCGCCGGGCTTACGCGCTCCATGAGTCGGCGCAGCGAGCTTGTGCGGGCCGAGGTCGAGCTACGCACGGCCGAACTCAGCGAAAGCCGGCGGCAGCTGGACAGCCTTTTCAGCCAACTCCCCGGCATGGCGTATCGGTGTCGTGGAGACGAGCGGCTCACGCCGGTGTACGTCAGCTCAGGCTGCCTCGCCCTCACGGGTTACACGTCGGACGATTTCACCGCCAAAAGGTTCGACTACGCGAGCCTGATTGATCCCGCAGATGCGGGCTCCTCGACGCAGATCATGCACACGAGCCTGCGCCAGCACCGGACGTTCGAGGTCGAGTACCGCATCCGGCACAAGAACGGCGAAACCCGCTGGGTATTGGACCGGGGCATCGGCATCTACGCGGCCACGGGACAGCTCGCCTTCGTCGAAGGTCTGGCCATCGACGTCACCGACCGGCGACGGGCCGAGCAGGGAAAACTGGACCTCGAGCGCAAGCTGCTCGAAGGCCAGAAGCTAGAAAGCATCGGCGTGCTCGCGGGCGGGATCGCGCACGACTTCAACAACCTGCTCACCAGCATACTCGGTCACGCCAGCCTCGCATCCATCGCGCGCGCCCACGACGCCCCCCTCCTCCTGCACCTGCAGGCCATTGAGGGCGCCTCACAGCGGGCGGCCGAACTTTGCCAGCAGATGCTCGCCTATGCCGGCAAGGGCCGCTTCGTCGTCGGGCCGGTCGATCTCGGCCGCCTCGTGCGGGAAACGCTGCCCCTGCTGCGGATCTCACTGGGGAAAAACGTCGTTCTCACGCTCGATCTCGCCGCGCAGCTGCCCGCGGTTGAAGCCGACGCCACCCAGATGCGGCAAATCCTGATGAACCTCGTGATCAACGCCTCCGATGCAATCGGCGGCCGCGGCGGGGAAATTGCCGTATCCACCTCGTCCGGACCCGCCGACCCGGGGCTTCTGGCCCGCGCACACCAGGGAGAAATCTCCCCCGGTACAGCCTGCGTTATGCTGCAGGTCAGGGATACGGGGAGCGGGATGGACGCCGAAACCCTGGCCCGGATTTTTGAGCCCTTTTTCACCACGAAGTTCGCTGGACGCGGCCTGGGCCTGGCCGCAGTCCTCGGCTTTGTGCGCAGTCATCGCGGCGTGCTCGCCGTGGAAAGCGAACCGGGCCGCGGCACCCAGTTTTCCCTGCTCCTGCCGGCATCGAAGGCCAGTCCCGGCCTGGATACCGAGCCGGCGCCAGACCTGGTCCCGCTCCTGCCCCCGGGACGCGTCCTCGTGGTCGACGATGAGGAGTCGGTGCGGACAACCGTCGGGCAGATTATCGAAAAGCTCGGTTATCCCGTCGACCTCGCGGCGAGCGGTGACGAGGCCCTGGCCTTTCAATCAAATGGCCCGCATGTGCTTGTGCTGCTTGATCTCACGATGCCAGGACGGGACGGATTCGACACCCTTCACGCCCTGCGGTCCGTCAACGCCGAGCTTCCGGTTGTCATCATGAGCGGGTTTAGTGAGAGCGAGGTCAGCCCTCGCATTGTCTCCCTGCGCCGGGTGACATTTGTGCAAAAGCCCTTCACCGCGGAACGTCTGCTGGAGCGCATCATGCGCGTGCTGTCGTGAACCGATCCCAGACCGGCTATTGCAAAAACAGCCGGTCATGCTGAGATGCGGCCAATGAATCCAGCGGCTGGCCCAGAAGGTCCACGCGCCCAATCGATTGCCGACGCCGGTCGCAGTGCGCTTCCCCACCCGCCTGCGCCGGGCCGTGATCCGATTTTTCACTCCATTTCAGGCTTTGCGCGACCTGCGCTGGTGGCCGGCATGGTGTTCGTTTGCGGCGTGCTCGTTTCGCTCGCAGCCCATCTCGCGATCCGCGAGGCGGACCGGGATCAGCTGGAAGCCCGCATCACAACCGCCGTCGACAACCGCGTGAGGGCCCTGCGCGCGGCCACGCGCAGCTACGAGGACAGCCTGCACTCGCTGCGCGCACTCTACACCTTCTCCGAAGTCGTGAGCTATGAGGAATTCCTTGGCGCCACCCGCGACATCCTTGCCCGTTATCCCGGAGTCGGAGCGCTGGAGTGGGCACCCTTGGTCGCCGGCAAGGACCGCGCTGCCGTGGAGGAAAGCATCGGCCGCATCGTCAAGCCTGGGTATCAGTTCCTCAACTTCAACGCGGAGCGCCAGCTCGTGCGCGCCGCCGAGGCGGACGAGTACGTGCCGATCGTCCACATTGAGCCGCTCGATCCCAATCAGCCGGCGCTGGGTTTCAACCTGCTGTCCGGCACGTCCCACCAGGAGATCAGCATCTCGCGGACCAAGGGCCGCATCATGCTCTCGCGCATCACCCAGCTGTTCGTGTCGGGCTCCAACGCGCGCGGCTTCGTCATCTACTGTCCGGTCTTCAACCGCCTGCCCCAACCGGGCGTCTCGCCCCGCCCCGAAGATTTCCGCGGTCTGCTCATGGCGGTGTTTCGCCTCGACCGTTTTTTCGCGGAAGCGCCCGACCGGATCGCTGCGGTCGGCTACGACTTGCTTGTGGTTGACCGCACGGCACGCAACGGGGACGGCATCATCGCGCTCCATCGGGAGGACGGAACGACTCAGACCAGCCGCCTTCCCACCATGGAGGCCTTCGTCAACCCGCAGTCCCGGCAGGTTTCATTCGATCTCTGGGGACGCGACTGGGAATTGATCTTCCGCCCCTCGGAAGCGTGGATGAAGAACGTCTCGCGCCGCCAACCCTACGCGATCCTGACCCTCGGCATCGTGGTCTCCGGTGTGCTCAGTCTCCTTCTTTATGGACGCCTGCGCTACACCGCGCAGATCGAGCAGCAGGTCTCTGAGCGCACCGCCCAGCTCCGCGCCACCCAGCACGCGCTTGAAGAGGACGTACGACGGCGCACCGAGGCCGAACACGCCCTGGCCCAGAGCGAGGAACGCTACCGGGCGTTCATGGCCCAGAGCGCCGAGGCGATCTGGCGCTGCGAATTCGACCAGCCTTGGCCCGACTCGGCTTCGCCCGACCAGCAGATCGAGTTCATCTGCAACCACGCCTATCTGGCGGAATGCAACCAGGCGATGGCCCGCATGCACGGCCGCGCCACTGAATCCGATTTCATCGGAACCCGGCTGCGCGAATTGCAGGATCCCGCCAGTGAGTTCAATCGGTCGTTCCTGCGGACGTTCGTGACCCAGGGCTTTCGTGTGCAGGATGCCGAAATCCGGGAGACGGATCGTCACGGACGCCAGCGCATCTTCCTCAGTTCGCTGGTTGGCATTCGCGAAGGCGCTCGCCTGATCCGAGCCTGGGGCACCCAACGAGACATCACCGCGCAGCGGCTGGCCGAGCAGGAGAAGGCCACCCTCGAGCGCAAGCTGCAGGAGAGCCAGAAGCTAGAAAGCCTCGGCGTGCTCGCGGGCGGCATCGCCCACGATTTCAACAACCTGCTGACCGGTATTCTCGGCAACGCCGGTCTGCTCAATCACACCCTGCCCGCAGGATCCCCGATCCAGATTCACGTCAAGGAGATCGAATCCGCGTCCTTGCGGGCGGCGGAACTCTGCAAGCAGATGCTGGCCTATTCCGGCAAGGGACGGTTCATCATCGAGCCGGTCGACCTCGGTGAACTCATCCAGGGCACGGTTCCCCTGCTCCGGCTTTCGATCAGCAAGTCGGCCCGGCTTCATTTTCACCTCGCGAGTGAATTGCCTCCCGTCATGGCTGACGCCACCCAGATGCGCCAGATCCTGATGAATCTGGTGATGAACGCCTCGGATGCGCTCGGCGGGCAGTTGGGCGATATCACGCTCAGCACCGGCATCGTGCAGGCCGACCGTGCGCTCCTGCAATCAGCCATTCTCAGCCCGAGCGTGCCCGAGGGAACTTTTGTGTTCATCGAGGTGAAGGACACGGGTTGCGGCATGAGCGCCGACACGCTGGCCCGAATCTTTGATCCCTTCTTCACCACCAAGTTCGCCGGGCGCGGTCTGGGCCTCGCCGCTGTCCTGGGCATCGTGCGCGGTCACATGGGGGCGCTCTTTGTTGAGACCTCGCCGGGCCACGGCGCCAAATTCCGACTCCTGCTGCCCGCGTCGAAGGAAGCGCCCCAGCCCGCCGTCTCGGCCAAAACCGGCAGCCGCACGCCCTGGCGCCACAGCGGACGCATCCTGCTCGTCGACGATGAGGACGCCGTTCGCTTCGTGGGCAGCCACATGCTCCAGTCGTTTGGCCTCACGGTTGAAACCGCGGTCAATGGGGCGGAGGCCATCGCACTGTTTGAACGATTCCCCCACTACGATCTGGTCATCCTCGATCTGACCATGCCCGGCATGGCCGGGGAAGAGGTTTTGCGCCGTCTGCGCGCCCTTCGGGCCGACGTCCGTGTCCTTCTGATGAGCGGGTTCACCGAACAGGAGGTCAGCCAGCGCTTCGGCCCCGACGGCCCCGCCGCGTTTATTCAAAAGCCCTTCACGGTCGACGCCATGCGCGCGCAGCTGCGCAGCATGCTAGGCTAGGCGGCCCGTCCGGATCCACGACTCAACCGGTCCAGACCACCACTGCCCGGCAATCAAGCGGATCAATCGATTTCCGCCAAATCGCCTTTTGCGCCTTGGCCTGCGGCCCGGCCGGTCTATGGTCCGCTCTTTTCCGTGCCTGCCCCCGAATCCGCCGCTCCCCGCCGTCTTTCTCTCGGCGTCATTTTCCTGACGCTGTACATCGACCTGATTGGATTCTCGATCATCTTCCCGCTCGGTCCGGACCTGCTCCGGCACTACCTCGAACTGGAGGGAACAAGCGGACTGCTCGGGTGGCTGCTGAGTCACATCGAATCCGTCGCCCGCTCCTTGGGCAACAACAGCCACCTGCCAGAAGTGCTCTTCGGCGGGGTGATCAGTTCGCTGTTCTCCATCCTTCAGTTCATCTTTGCCCCTTTCTGGGGCGGCCTATCTGACCGACGTGGCCGGCGATCCGTGCTCGTCTTCACCGTCGCGGGCACGGCCGCGTCGTACCTGCTCTGGGTTTTCAGCGGTTCATTCTGGGTTTTCCTCGCAGCCCGCCTGCTTGCCGGCGCCTTCGGTGGAAACCTTTCCGTCGCCACCGCGGCGGTGGCGGATGTCACCACACGCGCCGAGCGCTCGAAGGCCATGGGCCTGGTCGGCGCCGCCTTCGGCCTCGGCCTGGTCACCGGCCCCTTGATTGGCGCCTTCGCCGCCCGGATCAACCTGCTCGACTCCTTCCCTGAACTGGCGCGCTGGGGCATCAATCCGTTCTCCGTCCCCGCCCTGCTCTCGTTTGGCCTCGGCCTGGTCAACCTCGTGTGGATCGTCGCCCGCTTCAAGGAAACGCTGCCCGCCGAGGCACGCGGCAAAGCGGAAACTCCGCGCCTGCGCAACCCGATCGCGGCCATCCTCGGACTCGACAATGCCGCCGTGCGCGGCGTGAACCTCGTTTCCTTCATCTACTCGCTCGCGTTCGTCGCGATGGAAACATCGCTCGTTTTCCTGAGCGCCGAGCGCTTCGGCTACACCGCGAGGGAGAATGGCCTCCTCATGGGTTTCCTCGGCGTCTGCTCGATCATCACCCAGGGCTACATCGTCCGCAAACTGCTGAGCGGATCGAGGGAAACCTCTGTGCTCGCCGGCGGTCTCGGCTGCTCCGCCCTGGGCCTCATCGCGGTCGGCTTCGCGCCCGCGCCCGTCATTCTCTACCTCGGCGTCGGCCTGCTGGCACTCGGCGGTGGTCTGGTCAATCCGTCGACCAGCGGCCTCATCTCCCTCTATGCCGGCCCGGAGGAACAGGGACGCGTGATCGGCATTTACCGTTCGCTGGGATCACTGGCCCGCGCCATCACTCCCATCACCGCCGGCATCGTCTATTGGACGCTCGGAGCTGAGTCGCTCTACGGCACCGCGGCCGTGCTCGCGGTGGTCGCCGGCCTACTCAGTCTGCGCCTGCCCCGACCGCAACGATGAACGCCCGGAGCCGTCTTCTCGTCGATGCAACCCGGCGATCAGGCTGGGGCTCCTTTTTGCGCGGTCCGCTCCTCGTCACCCTGCTGCTCGGCTTGGCGGGTTGCTCAAGTCCGACCGCCCCCGTCGGACCCAAGCCCGAACGCACGCGGCTCGAGTCCCAGCTGATCGTCCTGCCGGCGACCCAGATTGGCGGCCACCTGATCATCGAGTCGCGCAACGATCGCAGGGTCGTCGCCCGTTTCCTCGTCGATACCGGCTCCTCCGTGACGCTGCTCTCGCCGGAGTTTGCCAACCGCGTGGGCTCGGGCCCCGCGGACTACGACGGCCCGCAGGTTCGCGTGCGCGGGGCCGATGGGCGCACCGCCACGTTGCCCAGCGTCGCGGTCCGCCGCCTGGAGCTGGGCGAGGCGCGGTTCGAAGATGTCCAGGCGCTGGTCTACGATCTGTCCACGCTCTCCGCCCACCTCGGCGTTAAGATCGACGGCATCCTCGGATTCCCCCTGTTCCGCGACACCCTGCTCACACTCGACTATCCGGGTTCCCGCGTGCTGCTCACGCCGGTCGGCGCGCCGGCGCTGACCCCCGGTTCATCCTTCACGTTCAACGCCACGTCACGCGTGCCGCTGGTTCCGGTTCAGGTCGGTGACCGTACCCTGCTCGTGCTCATCGACTCGGGCAGCGACGGTCCGTTCAACCTGAACCCGGTCGGCATCGATCCCTCGTTCGCCTCCCCGCCGCGACCGGGCGCGATCATTTCCACGCTCGCCGGGGAGGAAATCCAGGCTGTCGGTCGTCTCGGCGAGACCTTGCGCATCGGCAACTACGCCCTTCCGCGCCCGATCGTGCATCTGACGGACCAGCTTTCCTCGCTCGGGGGCGAGGTGCTCAAACATTTCGTCATCACATTTGATCAGGCGCGCGGCCGGGTGACATTTTATCGTGACAGCACCGCGCCCATCGAAAGCCCGGTCCGCCGCAGCACGGGAATCGGTTTCGCCAAGACCCCCGCCTACTGGCGGGTCGACAGCGTCGTGCCGGGCTCGCCCGCCGACCTCGCCGGCGTGCAAGGCGGCGACCTCATTGTCCGCATCAACGGCGAACCCGTTGAGCAGTGGAATCTGCTGCGCTTCGAGGAACTCGCCCACACCGCCGCTCAGGTCGACTTCACCTTTCTCGAAGGCCGGACCGAAACAACCCGGTCCATCGACGTCTTCGATCTCGTGCCCTGAGCCAGGGCCGCCGCGTGCAAATCACGCGAATCCGGAGAGAGGACCACGAAATACACGGAACACACGAAAAGGAGATCCATGGATTGAGGATCCGGAACTTTTCGTGTGTTCCGTGCATTTCGTGGTTTATTCTCGTTAGAATCCTTGCCGATTCGCGTGATTCGCGGGCGATCGCCCTCTCCGCTCCCCGCTCAGTCAATCCGGCGGATAAGGAAGGCGGCCGCGCCGTCGTGACCGGATTCCCACGGACGACTGATCCGCTGGTCGGCCAGCTTAAAGCGCGTGCCCGCCTTGCGGATGAACGCCGCCACGACCTTTTCATTCTCCTCCGGATCGAGACTGCAGGTGCTGTAGACGAGACGGCCCTTTGAAGCCACAAAGCGGGATGCTGACTCCAACAGCGCGAGCTGCTGGCGCGCATGCTTGGCGAAGTCGCCCTCCTGCAGGCGCCACTTCACGTCGACGCGGTGGCGCATCACGCCGGTGTTCGAGCACGGCACATCGAGCAGCACCGCCGGGTATTCGATCGCGAGACCGTGCTCGTTGAACAATCGGGCCGCACCCTGCGTAAGGTCGCCCTGCACGACCGCCACGTTCACCGTCGACGGCGCCAGCGCGAGATTGGTGGTCAGGCGGTCGATGCGTGGACCGGGCAGGTCAAAGGCCACGAGCTTGCCGGAGCCGAGTGCATCAGCGAGCGCGAGACTCTTGCCTCCCGGCGCCGCACAGGCATCGAGAATGGCTTCGCCTGACTTCGGCGCGATGAGCTCCACCGCAAACCGGGTCGCCGGATCCTGAATGTAGAGCTTCCCCGCCGCGAGGAGCGGCTCGACGTCCGCCCAATGGCCCGGACGAATCTCAAAGAAGCCCGGCCACGGTGTTTCCTTGAGCGCCACGAGTTGCGTCGCATCCGGCCCCTCGGGCGCACGCCAACGCGCATAAAGCGGGGCCGGGCGCTGGTTCCACGCGAGCAGATCCCGGGTTGGGCCCGCGCCAAACTGAACCCACCAGCGATCCACCAACCACGCCGGATGCGAGTAGTAGGCGGCCAGGGCGTGGGCCGAAGCCTGCGGACCGGGCGCTGGCTCGGCCTCGAGCGCCGCCGCCAGCTTGCGCACGACCGCATTCACCAGCCGGGCCTCCGATGGGCTGGCGAGGGTCTTGGTCTGCTCGACCGCATGGTGGACGACCCGGGCGACGTGCCCCTCGGGCCCACCCTCGATCAATTCGCAACCCGCCAGCAACAGGATTGCCCGCAGCTTGGTCCGCGGCGGCTTGGACAATAGCGGTGACAAATGGGCCTCGATCCGGCCCAGATGGCGAACCGCGCCAAAAAGGAGGCTCTGCATCCGGGCCCGCTCCACCCGAGGGAGGTCACGAGGGAGGCTCTCGAGGAGCGCATCCACGCGTTCATTGAGATCAAGCCACCGTACCAGCAGGCGGACGCTCATTGGCCAGGCCTTGGAGGCGCCGGCACCCGGTTCAGAAAGTGTCATGCCCCACGTTCGGTCCCGCCCCTTGAATTGCCAAGCGCTAACCCGCCGGGCCACGGGGCGCCTAAAGCCCCATTTGAGTGTCTGGACCGGGATGGTTGACATCACCCACCCCCATGCACTCAACTTATCGGTTCAGGACGTCACATCCCATTTTTATGAATTCGGAAGCTGTATCTGCGCTCGTTGCCAAGAATCCGTCCCTCAAGGCGGCCAAAGCCAAGCTTGAGGCCATGGAGCCCGGCTCCTACTGCATTCATCGCAGCTGGGGATTTGGCCTGATCAAGGCCTACGACGAGGCGTCGCAGAAGCTGACGATCGATTTCGCCAACAAGAAGGGCCACCTGATGGACCCGGCCTTCTGCATCACGACCATGGATGTGCTGCCATCCAATCATATCCTGGTGCGCAAGCAGACCGATGCCGCCAAGGTCGCGGATCTGGTCGAAAACAACCCGGCCCAGCTCGTCGTCGAGACCCTCGCTTCCTACCCGAACAGCGCCACGACCGCGATCGACCTCGAGATCACCCTCGCCCAGGTGCTGGGTGAGGAGAAGTTCAAGAAGTGGTGGTCCACGGCCAAGAAGGCCATTGCCAAGGATCCGCGCATCGCCGTCCCGGCCAAGAAGACCGAGTGCTATTTCGTGCGCGAGACCCCTGTTTCCGCTGAGGACGAGATCACGGAGGCCTTCAACGGCACCCGCTCCGCCCGTCGCCGCATCGCCCTGGCCGAGCAACTGATTGGCGCGACCGACAAGAAGAACATCAAGGCCGACCTCAGGGCCATCCTTGCCGGCGTCACCGAGGCCGTGAAGGAGAGCAACCAGCTCGACGCCGCCGAGCGCCTCTACGGCGCCGCCGTCCGCGACGATCTCGCCCGTCTGGCCAGCGTTGAAGTCGCCGCTCTCGAACCCTCGCAGGTCTCACTCATCGCCAACCCGCGCGATCTCGTGACGATCTCCGAAAAGATCCCCGTTCACTTCCAGGGCCGCTTCCTCGACCTGACCAAGGAGGCCCACCCGATCGAATACCGCGATCTGGTCTTCACCCTCCTCAAGACCTCGCAGGGCAAGTTCACGACGGAGTGCATCAACTTCCTCGTCGACAACGGCTACGCCGATGACCTCGCCTCGACCCTCCGCCGCTGGCAGGTGGAGCAGAATCTCCGCGCCCCGGTCCTCCTCTGGGTGGTCAAGAACCGCCACTCGAAGAAGTTCGCCAAGCTCCTCAACGAGCTGATCACGCCCCGCCTCCTCGGCGCGATTTTCTTCGCGATCGACTACGAGGCCCTACAGGCCGCCAGCGCCCGCCGAATCCCGCTGGCCGACATCCTCAGCGAGGACACCGACCTCATCGCCGACCTCCTTTCGACCGCGGATCCCGAGACCGCCCGCGATCTGGCCAACACCCTCATGCTCAATCAGGGCTTCGAGGAATTGACCAAGAAGTCGCTGCTCGCCCGCTTCATCAAGATCTTCCCGAACATCCAGTCGCTCGTTGCCACCGATGCCGAGGCCAAGGAGGAACAACTCCTCGTTTCCCGCTCAAGCTACGATCGCAAGCGCGAGGAGTACGACACGATCGTCTCGAAGAAGATCCCCGAGAACTCCAGAGCCATCGCCTCCGCGCGCGAGCACGGCGACCTGAAGGAAAACTCCGAGTACAAGATGGCCAAGCAGGACCAGCAGGTCCTCATGGCTCAGAAGACCCTCCTCGAGAAGGACCTCGGCCGCGCCCGCATCACCGACTTCAAGGAAGCCTCCACCGAGCAGGTCGGCGTCGGCAGTGTCGTCGCGGTTCGCGACATCAAGGGCGGCAAGTCAACGACCTACAAGATCCTCGGCGCATGGGACAGCGATCCGGACAACGCCATCATCGCCTACAAGACCCCGCTCGGCCAGGCCCTCCTCGGCAAGAAGCCCGGCGATCAGGTCACCGTGCGCATCGGATCCAGCGAGGAAAGCTACGAGATCGTCTCAATCGGCCGCTACACGGCCTGAGGCCCACCACTCGCCCCTCCTTTCAAGCCACCGGCCCGCGCCGGTGGCTTTTTTGTGCATGCGAGGCGCTCAATCTTTCTCGTCCTTCGTTCTCTTTCTCGTTCTCCGGATCGGGCTCGAAAAGCCGAATTCGGAGGAGAACGAGAACGATGACGAGAATGAGAACGAGTCCGGCTGGCACCCGTCCGCCTCCGCTCTTGCCCGAGCCCGGACCTTTCCTCACCGTACCGGCCCGTGAACGCCTCCTGGGATACTCTTAAGCTCCTCTCCGACCCCACCCGGCTGCGTATCCTTTCCCTCCTGATGCGGGAGGAGCTTTCCGTCGGTGAACTGGAGGAAATCCTCGGCATGGCGCAGTCGCGCATCTCCTCCCAGTTGGCCCAGCTCCGACAGGCCGAACTGGTGAACGACCGCCGTGATGGGAAAAAATCCTTTTACTCGCTGCGCCCCAACTTGCCGGCCCGGACGGTTGCCCTCCTGCGTGCCGCCACCGAAACCGTCGCGGAACTTCCGGAATTGGGCGAGGATCGGGAAAACCTCGACCGCGCCCTCGCCAAACGCCGCGCGCACCAGGAGCAGTACTTCAACCTGATCGCGGGCAAGCTCGGCAAGCATCACTGCCCGGGCCGGTCATGGGAGGCCATCGGCCATCTCGCCCTGCGCCTCATCCCGCGCATCACCATCGCCGACCTCGGCGCCGGCGAGGGTCTTGTTTCCCAGCTCCTCGCCCGTCGCGCCGAGAAGGTCTGGTGCATCGACAACTCCCCGCGCATGGTCGAGGTCGGCACCGACCTCGCCGCCCGCAATGGCCTGGCCAACCTCGCCTACAAGCTCGGAGACATCGAGGCGGTTCCGCTGCCCGACAAGTCCGTCGATCTCGCGATCCTCTCGCAGGCCCTCCACCACGCGCAGCACCCCCAGACCGCAGTCAACGAGGCCGCGCGCATCCTGAGGCCAGGCGGGCAACTGCTGGTCCTCGATCTGAAGGAGCACGGGTTTGAAAAAGCCCGCGAGCTCTACGCCGACGTCTGGCTGGGCTTCAAGGAAAGCGCCCTTCACGGTTTCCTCAAGAAAGCCGGATTACAGCAGGTCGAGGTGACCACCGTTGCGCGCGAAGAACAGGAGCCATTCTTCGAGACCCTGCTCGCCAGCGGCGTGCGCGGGTAGCCTGCAGAATCTTTCTCGTTCCTCATTCTCTGACTCGTTCTCAGGTCGAGAACGAACGCGGGACCGTGTTTTGCGCAGTCCCGGATTGCCGAACAGCCGGCGTTCCCGCTAATCTTTATTACCCCATGAGACGCCCCCTTCTCCTTGCACTGGTCGTTACGTTCACACTGGCCTTCAACGCCGGCTCGGCCGCTTCGACCCCGCCCCTCCTTGCCGGTCAGCGCGTGCTGGTGCTCGGTGATAGCATCACGCAGGACGGCCGCTACGTGACCTTCCTCGAATACTACCTCCATCGCCTCGCCCCCGGTGCGCGCTGTGATCTCATCTCGATCGGCCTTGGCAGCGAAACGATCTCCGGGTTGACCGAACCGGGTCACGCCTATCCCCGCCCGAACGGACTCGACCGACTTGATCGCGCGCTCAGCACCATCAAACCAACCGTCGTGTTCGCCTGCTATGGCATGAACGACGGCATCTATCACCCGTCATCACCTGACCGGCTGGTGGCGTTCACGAGCGGACTCGATGCCTTGATCGCCAAGGTCCGCGCGACCGGAGCCAAGTTGGTCCTGATCACTCCGCCCATCTTCGACCCCCTGCCGATTCCGCAGCGGATCGCGCCCGCCGACGCCACGGTCTACGGCTATCAGAAGACATTCGCCGGCTACGACGATGTCCTCGCTGAACTCGGCGCCATTGCCCGCACACGAAGCGCGGCAGACATCTCCGTCATCGATCTCCACACCGCGATGCGTGCCGCCCTCGCGGAGCAACGCAGGTCCGACCCAACCTTTACGTTCACGCCGGACGGCGTTCATCCCGGCGACCTCGGTCATCTCCTGATGGCGCGGGTCATTGCGGCCGGCCTTGGCCTCACGCCGCCCGCGGGTACCCTCGACGCGGAGCTGGCCCGCATCAACGCCGACCCACTCCTGCCGCTCGTCCGCGACCGCCGCACCCTGCGTTCCGAGTCGTGGCTCGCACACGTCGGCTACACCCGAGGTGAGACCTATCGCTCGCAGTCCACGCAAGCGGCCGAGCGCGCCGCCGCCCGGCTCCAGACTGAAATCGAACGCGTCGCCGCGCTGCCGCCGGCGAAATGAGCGACCTGTTGGCCCACCTTCCCCGCGCCATGATCTCGCGAAGCTGGCTCCTCCTCGCCACCTGCTGGGTCGGCTGCGCAGTCGGCTGCAGTCCGCGCGAGAACACCGCGAATGCGCCCGCCATGCCGTCGTCACCCGGCTTCAAGCCCACCGTCGTCGCCTCCGGACGCCCGCCGGGCGACGCGCCGCCCGGCATGGTCTGGATCCCCGGCGGCGAGTTTTCGCGCGGGGCCGAAGATCCGGCGCTGGGTTTCTGCGTGGTCGAGCAGCCGATGCCCGACGCCCTGCCCATCCATCGCGTGCAGGTGGATGGGTTCTGGATGGACGAAACCGAGGTCACCAACGCCCAGTTCGCCGAGTTCGTCGCGGCCACGGGCTACGTGACCATCGCTGAACGCCCGCTCGATCCGCGCGATTTTCCGGGTGTACCCGCCAGCGCCCTGCAACCCGGTGCCGTCGTCTTTACCGCTCCGCCCGGCCCCGTTCCGCTCAACGACGTCTCCGGCTGGTGGCGCTACGTGCCCGGTGCGCATTGGCGCATGCCGGACGGTCCCGGCAGCTCGCTCGCCGGACGCGAGCAACACCCTGTCGTCCACATCGCGTATGCTGATGCAGAGGCCTACGCCAAATGGGCGGGCAAGCGCCTGCCGACCGAGGCGGAGTGGGAATTCGCCGCGCGCGGGGGCCAGTCCGGCCAGCCCTACGTCTGGGGCAACGTACTCAAACCCGACGGACGCTGGATGGCCAATCTCTGGCAGGGGCCTTTCCCGTTCAGCAACAGCGTCGAGGATGGCTTCCGTACCACCGCTCCGGTGAAGAGCTTTCCCGCCAACCCCTACGGCGTGTACGATCTCTCGGGCAACGTCTGGGAGTGGTGCTCAGACTGGTATCGGACCGACACCTACGCCACCCTCGCCACGCAAGGCGTCTCCGCCAATCCAACGGGACCCGCCACCAGTCATGACCCGGCCGAGCCGGGTGTGGCGAAGCGCGTGCAACGGGGTGGATCGTTTCTCTGCACTGACCAATATTGCTCCAGCTACGCCGTCGGCGCCCGCGGGCGCGGCGACGTTTCCACCGGATCAAACCACGCGGGATTCCGCTGCGTAAAATGATGCTCCCCTCCATGCGCCTCACCGCCCTACTCCTCGTCCTCATCTTCACCTCAACGCAGGCGGCCGAGCCTCCGATGAATGTGGTCGTCCTCGTGTCGGATGATCATCGTTGGGATTCGATCGGCGCTGCAGGCAACCCCGTCATCCGCACCCCGCGCCTCGACGCCCTCGCCGCGGACGGGATTCGTTTCAGCGAGGCCCGCGTGACCACCTCCATCTGCATGGTGAGTCGCGCCTCGATTCTCACGGGCCAGACAATGTCCCGCCACGGTGTGGACGCCTTCGGCAAGGCGATCCCCCCCGCCGCCTTTGCGCAGACCTATCCCGCCCAGCTGCGCGCCGCCGGCTACTGGAGTGGATTCGTGGGCAAATACGGTGTCGGTGCGATCCGACCCAGCGACTTCGATTTCTCCCGCCAGTACGAAACCAAGCACTGGTTCGAATCCGAAACCGGCGAACCGATCCACGTCACGGAGAAGAATGCCCGCGACGCCCTCGATTTTCTTCGGACCCGTCCGACGGACAAGCCCTTCCTCCTAAGCGTATCGTTTTTCGCCGCGCATGCCGAGGACCGTGCGCCCGAACAGTACCTCCCGCAGCCGTGGAGCGCGGCGGCATACGAGGGTGTCACCATCCCGCCATCCCCGCTCGCCACGGAGGAGTACCTGGCCGCGTTGCCACCCTTTCTCGCAGCTCCCGCCAACGAGGGCCGCGTACGCTGGGGGTGGCGCTTTGACACGCCCGAGCGTTATCAGACGTACATGACCAACTACTACCGGCTGATCACCGAGATGGATCAGGCGGTCGGACGCATCGTCGACGAACTCAAGGCGCAGGGGGTCTACGAACGCACCCTGATTGTCTTCATCGGCGACAACGGCTATTTTCACGCGGACCGCGGCCTCGCCGACAAATGGTATCCCTACGAGCAGGCCCTGCGCGTGCCCTTGATCGTTCGCGACCCTCGCGTGCCCGCCCAACGGCGCGGCGGGGTGCGAGAGGAGCGCGTGCTCAACATTGATGTGGCGCCCACCGTGATCGCCGCCGCCGGCCTGCCGATTCCAGAACGCGTGCAGGGACGAGATTTCTCCGCGCTTTACCTCGGCCCCGGCCTGCCCGACTGGCGTGAGGAATTTTTCTACGAGCACCCCACCATCACCTCGCGCGAGCGTATTCCGACGTCGTGGGCCGTCGTCCGAAAGGACGTGAAGTACATCTATTGGCCCGAGTTCGAGTACGAACAGCTCTTCGACCTCGTCCGCGATCCGACGGAGCTGCACAACCTTTCCGGCGATCCCGCTTACGCCGCACTTCAGAGCGAGTTGCGGCTCCACCTTACCCGCCTGCGGGAACGGGCCCGGTAGCGCCCCGTCAATCCCCACAGTCCGAATAGATCGCACTCGCCTCACCTGCTTTCCTGAATTGGGCTAACGACACCCCTCACCCCGGATCCCTCGCCGGATCTGCCTGTCTCCCCTGCCGCCCACCATGCCCCGGTCCGGTTTTTTAGCTGTGCTTGCCGCCACAATCGTGGCCCAGGTAGCGCATGCCCTGACGCCTGAGCAAATCGACCGCCTGCCCACGCCCGCCGCGCACACCGTCGATTTTGCGCGCGAGATCAAACCCATCCTGGAGCAAAGCTGCCTCCAATGCCACGGACGGGGTCGCGACAAGGGCGGATTCAACCTCGACGACCGCGCCAACCTCATGCTCGGCGGCGACTGGGGCGAGGCAATCAGCCCGGGTCACAGCGCCGACAGCTACCTGATCGAGCTCGTCGCCGGCTTCGATGAGGACCTCGTCATGCCGCAAAAGGGCAAGCGTCTCACTTCGGAGCAGATCGGACTCCTGCGGGCCTGGATCGACCAGGGCGCCGTCTGGGACCCGGCCATCACCTTTGCCCGGCCGGAGCCGGACAACCTGGAGGCCGTACGACCGGAACTGACCACCGGCAAACCGACCGACCATCCGGTTGATCGCCTGCTGGCACCCTATTTCGCCGCGCACCGCATCCGCTTGCCACGCGTGGTTTCGGATCGGGTCTACGCCCGGCGCGTCTGGCTTGATGTCGTCGGCCTGTTGCCGCCGCCGGCCGAGCTCGATGCGTTTGTCGACGACCATCATCCCGACAAACGCCGGCAGCTCGTTCGCCGACTCCTGTCCGACAACCGCAACTACGCCACCCACTGGCTTTCGTTCTGGAATGATCTTCTCCGCAACGACTATCAGGGTACCGGCTACATCGACGGTGGACGCAAGGGCATCACGCCGTGGCTGTACGCCTCGCTCGAGATCAACAAGCCCTACCTCCACTTCGTTCGCGAGCTTGTGTACCCCGCCCCCGAGTCCGAGGGCTTCACCAAGGGCATCGTCTGGCGCGGCGTCGTGAACGCGAGCATGGTGCCCGCCATGCAGGCGTCGCAGAACGTCTCTCAGGTGTTCATGGGCGTAAACCTGAAGTGCGCCTCGTGTCACGACAGCTTCATCGATGACTGGTCTCTCGCCGACGCCTACGGACTCGCCGGGGTCTACAGTGACGACAAGCTGGAGATGGTCGAATGCGACAAACCCACCGGCGAAACCGCCACGCCCCGCTTCCTCTATCCCTCGCTCGGCACGATCGACCCGACCGCCACGCGTCCCGAGCGCATGGCCCGGCTCGCTGAGATTGTCACCGGCCGCCAGAATGGCCGGTTGACGCGGACCCTCGTCAACCGGCTCTGGCAACGCTTCCTTGGGCACGGTTTGGTCGAGCCGGTCGACGAGATGGACAAGCCCGCATGGAGTCCCGCGGTGCTCGACTGGCTTGCCGAGGACTTCGCCGATCACGGATACGACATCAAGCACCTGATCGAAACCATCCTCACCTCCCGGGCCTACCAGCTGCCGTCAGTCCCGCTGCCCGAGCGCAGCGCTGATAACTTTGTCTTCCGCGGCCCCTCCGTCCGCCGCCTCACCGCCGAGCAGTTCACGGATGCCGTGAGCACGGTCACAGGAATCTGGAACGACCGACCCGCCGCGCGCCTGATCGAGAACCACTGGGCCGGGCGTAACTTCTCGCCGATCCGCGCCGCCCTCGTGCCCGCAAGCCCGCTGCAGGTCGCGCTTGGACGACCCAACCGCGAGCAGATCGTCACCGTCCGCGGCTCGGTCGCCACCACGCTGGAGGCGCTTGAACTCACCAACGGCGCCGAACTCAACCGCCGACTGGCCCAAGGCGCCGCCCTCCACGTCGGCGCCCCACCCCAGCCCCCGAAGCTTCTGCTCGAAGGCCTTTACCGCACCGCCCTCGGCCGCAAGCCCTCTGCGGCCGAGGCGCGCCTGGCCCTGCCTTTGCTGGCCGCACCGCTCCAAGCCGCCGCGGTCGAAGACCTGCTCTGGACGCTCGTCATGCTGCCCGAGTTTCAACTCATCCCCTGACGCGCCATGAACCCCCATGCCTGGAGCCGTCGCGATTTCCTGAAAGGGGCCAGCGCCGCCACGCTATCCGCCCTCGCGGCCGGACACGCCAGTCCGCTCCTCGGTGCCCAGGCCGCGGCCGCACGCCGCGCTGCCACGGCGGACACGGTCATCGTGCTCTGGATGGCCGGTGGCATGGCCGGCACCGAGACCTTCGATCCCAAGCGTTACCGCGCCTTCGAAAAGGGACTGCCGCCCGATGCCTTCCTCAGCACGTTTCCCAGCATCGATACCAGCGTCGACCCGATCAAGTTCTCCGCCGGACTGGAGCAGATCGCCGGCGTGATGGATCGCGGCACGCTCATCCGCACCTACACGGCGGGCGATCTTGGCTTCATTCTCCATTCGCGGCACCAGTACCACTGGCACACGGGCTACGCTCCGCCACAGTCTGTCGCTGCACCGCACATCGGCTCCGTCATCGCACGCACCCTCGGGCCGCTCAATCCGGCGATGCCCGCCTTCATCAACATCGGCCAGCGTTTCGACACCGGTGAGAGCGAAGAACTCAAGGCCTTCACCACCGCCGGCTTCCTCGGCAGCGAATATGGCCCATTCAACGTCCCGTTCCCGCACCAAGCCGCCGACACCGTGCGTCCCCCCGGCGGCATGACGCCCGGCCGCTTCGAGGATCGCAACCGCTTCTTTAAGCGCCTGCTCGAAAAAAGCCCGGTCGGTCAGGCCGGCAGTGATTATCAGCGCGAGTCGCTCCTGCGCTCCTACGACAATGCCCACCGGCTGCTCAGTTCGCCCGCTGCCAAGGCCTTTGATCTTTCGCTTGAGCCCCTCGAAAGCATCCGGCGTTACGTACCCGACTACGAACCCGGCCGCGTGTACGACGCCGATCGCGGGCGCGGCGCGTCGGCGGCCCTCTCCGGTTACGAGGGCCGCACGGTCGGGCGCTTCGGCCTCGGTTGCCTCCTCGCCCGCCGCCTGACCGAGCAGGGCGCCCGCTTCATCGAGGTCACCACGGAGTATGTTCCGTTTCTAAACTGGGACACGCACGAGAACGGACACGAGCGCCTCGTCGCCATGAAGCAGCAGATCGACGCACCCGTCGCCCAGCTCGTGCGCGACCTCGAGGAGCGCGGCCTGCTGGATCGCACGCTCATCGTGCTCGCAAGTGAGTTCAGCCGAGACGCGCTGATCGAGGGAAAGCCCGACAACCGCGTAAAGGATCAGGTCACGATTCCGGACAAGCTTGAGGAGCCGAAGCATTACGGGATGCACCGCCACTTCACCGATGCCGGCTGCGTGCTGCTCTTCGGTGGCGGCATCAAGCGCGGCCACCTCCACGGGCTCACCGCCGACGAGCGTCCCTGCAAGTGGATCAAGGACCGCGTCGTCATCGAGGATCTCCACGCCAGCATCTACCACGCCTTGGGGATCGCGCCCGATCTCGCCTATGAGATCGAGCGCCGGCCGTTCTACGTGACCCGCGACGGCGTAGGTCGTCCCATTCGTGATCTCTTCGGAGCCTAGCGTAGCCCGTCCCTCCATGCCAACCCCGCTCTCCCGCCGATCCTTTCTCGCCCGTGGCGCCACCCTTGCCGCCGCAACCGTTGCGCTGCCGGAGTTCACGCTCGCGCCGTCGGCCAAGGCGGCCACCACGCTTCCGGTGGTCGGCTCAGGCGCTCACACCTACGAGTGCGTCCACGACTGGCTGGTTCCCCCTGACGGCATGGTCTGGGGTGAGACGCACGGCTTGGCCCAGGACACCGCTGGATTCATCTACGTGGCACACACCGTGCACCGCTCGAGCATGCGGCCCGAGACCGTGGTGGTTTACGATGCGAGCGGAAAATTCGTGCGTGCCTTCGGCGCCGAGTTCCGCGGGGGTGCCCACGGCCTCGATCTCCGTCGCGAGGGCGGTACCGATTATCTGTACCACTGCGACACGAACCGCTGCATGATCGTGAAAACCACGCTCACCGGTGAGGTCGTGTGGACCCACGGCTACCCGCGGGAAGACGCCGCCTACGCGGCCAAGCCCATTCCGTTCGTGCCCACCAACGTCGCCTTCGCGCCGAATGGGGACTTCTTTGTCGGCGACGGCTATGGCTCACATCGCGTCCTCAAGTTTTCCGCCCAAGGCACCTTCATCGGCGAGATCGGCCAACCGGCCCCACCCGTGCCCGCTGGCGGACAACCTCCGGCCGAATTGCCGCCCGTCGCTTTCCGCGAACCGCACGGCCTGTGGGTCGACACGCGTAACCCGGAACCCGTGCTCGTCATCGGCGATCGTCGCAACAACCGCGTGCAGACCTTTACGCTCGACGGCAAATTGCTGCGCACGATCTCGGACCCAACGCGTCTCCGCCTGCCCTGCCATTTTCATACCCGCGGCGAATGGATGATTTGCCCCGACCTCGACAGTCAGGTCTGCGTGCTCGACCGGGACTATCAGGTCGTGGCCCAACTCGGCGACGGTCAGGCGAACAACGGCCGCGTCGGCTCGCGGCGCAATCAGACGCGCGCCGAGTTCACCCCCGGGCAGTTCATCACGCCGCACGATGCGATGTATCTGGCAAACGGGGACATCCTCGTGGCCGAATACCTCCCGATCGGTCGCATCACCCTCCTTCGCCGCACGTCCTGAGATGACTTCCTGCCCACGGCGGCAGCCGTATCTTCCCCGGCTGCTCGGTTCACTCCTCTTCGCGACCTGTGCGCTGGCCCAATCGGCAAAGGACGCGTCCCGCGAATCCTGGGTCGCCACTTGGGGAACCGCCCTGCAGGTCTACGTCGCGCCCGCTCCGGCAAACCCGCCGACTCCGCCCAGCCCAGCGCTTTCGCCCGCGGCGACGGCTGTCCCGTCTCCTGCGCCGACCGGCCCTCAACGTCGGTTTCCGGTTCCCGCCAACGTGGCCAGGGTAACGAACCAAACCGTGCGCATGGTGGTGCGGACGAGCGTCGCCGGACAGGCGGTGCGGATCCGCCTTGCGAATGCCGCGGGCGCGGCTCCGGTCACCTTCAACGCCGCGCGCATCGCGCGTCATGCCACCGGCGCCGCGATCCATCCCGGCTCCGACCGGCCGCTGACCTTCGGCGGGCAATCCACCGCCACGCTCCCGGGCGGAGCGACGCTGGTCAGCGACCCGGTCATCTTCGACCTTGCGGCCTCGACCGATCTCGCCGTCAGCCTCTACGTCGCGGGTGACGTGCGTGCGCCGACCAACCATCGCTTCGGCCTGCGCACCGCTTACTTCTCGGCTGAGGGTGACCACACGGCCGCGCCCGCGATTGAGCCCGTGGCCGCGACCACCGAAAATGTGCTCTGGCTCGCCGGCGTGGATGTCCTCGCCACCCCCGGCGCCGCCACCGTGGTCACGTTTGGTGACTCGATCACGGACGGCGATCAGTCCACGCCTAGCACGCTGGGCATGTGGCCCGCCCTGCTCGCGGCCCGGCTCCAGGCCGATCCCCGCACGCGCCACATCGGCGTCGTCAACGCCGGCATTTCCGGCAACCGCCTTTTCGGCGACAACAACAGCGGCCTTGCCCGGGTGCAGGAGCACGTCCTCGCGGTCACGGGCGTCAAATGGATGACCCTGCTCATCGGGATCAATGACATCACCGGCGCCACCCGTGGCAATCCGGCGACGCCGTCACTTTCAGCGGAAACCCTCATCGCCGGCTACCGGCAGATCATCGCGCAAGCCCGGCTCCGCGGCGTGCGCGTCATCGGCTGCACGCTCACGCCTTTTGGCGGTTCCCCTGTCTACACCCCTGCCGGTGAGGCGCTGCGCTCCGCCGTGAACACGTGGGTGCGAACCAGCGGCGAATTCGATGCGGTGATCGACTTCGATGCCGCCACGCGCGACTCAAGCGATCCCACCCGCTTCCGTCCTGAGGCCGATTCGCCGGACTTGCTGCATCCCGGAGATTCCGGCTACAAGCTCATGGCCGAAGCGATCGACCTGTCGCTTTTCCTCACCCCTTAGGTCGCCCCCTTTACCTGCCCCATGTCATCATCCACCGCATCGGAAACCAAGGCCCAGCTCGATAAGAAGCATAAGCTCGTCATCTTCGCCTCGTCACTGGGCACGGTGTTCGAGTGGTACGATTTCTACATCTACGGCACGCTCGCCGTCTTCTTCGGCAAGCTCTTCTTTCCGCCCAACAACGAGACCGCCGCGTTTCTCTCCAGCCTCGCGCTCTTCGGGGTGGGCTTCTCCGTCCGCCCGTTCGGCGCCCTTGTCTTCGGACGCATCGGCGACCTGATCGGACGAAAGTACACCTTCCTCGTCACCATCATCGTGATGGGCTTGTCGACTGCGCTGGTCGGTGTGCTCCCCACCTACGAAAGCATCGGCTTCCTTGCGCCCATCATCCTTGTCGTGCTGCGCGTCGCGCAGGGGCTCGCGCTCGGCGGCGAGTACGGCGGCGCCGCCACGTACGTCGCGGAACACGCCCCGGCAGGCAAGCGCGGCGCCTACACCGCATGGATCCAGACCACGGCAACGCTTGGTTTCTTCATCTCCCTCGCCGTCATTCTCGGCATCCGCAGCGTGATGAGCGCGGAAAGCTTCGCCGCGTGGGGCTGGCGCATTCCGTTTCTCCTCTCCGTCGTGCTGCTCGGCCTCTCGGTCTTCATTCGCATGAAGCTTCACGAGTCGCCAGTGTTTGCGGAGATGAAGGCGCAGGGCAAAACCTCCAAGGCACCGCTGACCGAAAGCTTCGCGCGCTGGGACAACGGCAAGATCGTGCTCAAGGCCCTCTTCGGCTGCGCCGCCGGTCAGGGCGTGGTGTGGTACACCGGCCAGTTCTATGCCCTGTATTTCCTCACCGGCACACTCAAGGTCGACTACGTCAACGCATACATCCTGATCGGCATCGCCCTGCTCATCGGCACGCCGCTCTTCATCGTCTTCGGCCGCCTCTCCGACCGCATCGGGCGCAAGGGCATCATGCTCGCCGGCTGCGCCCTCGCCGCCCTCACCTACCAGCCCATCTTCCAAGGCCTCACTAAATCAGCCAACCCTGCGCTCGCTGCGGCGATGGAACGTTCGCCCGTCGTGCTCCAGACTGAGGACTATCGCGGCACCGTCGGCCTGACAATCGCCGCGCTCCAGGATGCCGCCCGCAAGATCATCCTCCCGTCCAAGATCAGCAGCGAGACCGACCAGGCCCGCAACTACCTGAATTCCCGCGGCGTGCCCTTCACGCTCGCGCCGGCCACGACTGGCTCGGGTTTGGCCCTCGTCGTCGCCGGCGGCACACCCGTCCCCGGTTTCTCGACCGCCGCCTATGACGCCGCCCTGGCACCCGCCGGCTACCCCAAGGCCGCCGATCCGGAGCAGATCAACTGGGTCACCACGCTCGTCCTGCTCAGCATCCTCATGGTTTACGTTGCAATGGTCTACGGCCCGATCGCCGCCTATCTGGTGGAACTCTTCCCGACTCGCATTCGCTACACTTCAATGTCCCTGCCCTACCATATCGGTAACGGCTGGTTTGGCGGTTTCCTCCCGCTTATCGCCGCCTCGATTGTGGTCTTCACCGGCGATATCTACGCTGGCCTCTGGTACCCGATCGGCATCGCGGTCCTCTCCATGACCATCGGCTGGTTCACCTTGCCCGAGACCAAGGACCGGGACCTCAACCACGACTGAGACGAACGCCAGCCCGGTCCGAGGGGACCGGGCTCGGCGCCCACCGGCTGCACCCGGCATCACAGGGCACAATTTAATCACTTGATTAAATCGGGCGTTTAATCATGACCGGTGCATCGTGTCTGCCACCCGCTCCGAAGAAACCCGCCGCCGCCTGCTTGAGGCCGCCACGTCCGTGTTTGCCGGGCAGGGCTTTCACAAGGCCTCGACGCGCACAATCGCCCAGCGCGCCGGAGCCAACATCGCGCTGATCCACTATCATTTCGGCGACAAGGCGGGCCTCTACCGGGCGATCTTCGCCGAACGCTTCCGGGCCCATGACGACGGCCTCTCAACCCTGATCAAGGGCGAACCGACCTTCGCCGAGGTTTATCCCCGGCTCGTCCGACGCCTGCTGAATTCCCCTGACGAATTCCGCCTCCTCGCCCGCCGCGAGGAAATCGAGCCCACCGGGCTCCTCGGCCAGGAGTGGCTGCAACCCCTGCGCAAGGGTCACGATCTTCTCGTGGCCACGCTCTGCCGCGAACTGGACCTCGCCAAACCCGACATCGAGATCGAACGCCTGGCGTTCACGCTGGTCGGCATGGCCACAATCTTCGGTCACAACCAGCCCATCATCCGGATGCTCGCGCCGGCGGTGCTCACTCCGAAGGACTGGATCGACGCGACGATCGAGCGACTCATCCGGCAGGCCTCCGTCTTGATCCAGGCCGAGCGCGCGGTCCGTGCCGCCCACCGCCCCGCGCGCACCAAGCGCGCCAATTCCCGCCCCCTCTCCTCCTCATGATCCGTCACCGTTCGCTTCTGTCGGTCCTCGCGGCCCTGCTCATTGTCACCGGCTGTCGCAAAGCCGAGCCTGCCAAGGCCGAACCGGCCGCGGCCCTCACCGTCGCCCTCGTCTCACCGCGCACCGCCACCTGGCCGGAGCGCATCGTCGCCAGCGGCAGCATCGAGCCATGGGAGGAATCCATCATAGGAGCCGAGATCGGCGGACTTCGCCTCAGCGAGGTCCTCGTCAATGTCGGTGACGCAGTCACCAAGGGCCAGGTCCTCGCCCGCTTCAGCGACGAGAACGTGCGCATGGACCTGATCCAGACCGAGGCCGCCCTCGTCGAGGCCGAGGCCAATCTCGTCCTCGCCAAGGATCAGGCTGACCGCGCGCGCCAGCTAAACGCCACCAGCGCTATGAGCCGCCAAGATCTGCTCAATCTTGAGACCGCTGAAAAGCGAAGTGCCGCACGGCTCTCCACCGCCCAAGCCCAGTTGGAAGTCCAGCGCCTCCGGCTGCGCTACACGCAGGTTCTCGCGCCCGACACCGGCGTGATCTCCGCCCGCTCGGCCACCGTGGGCGCTGTCATGGCCAACGGCACGCAGCTCTTTCGACTGATCCGCCAGGGCCGCCTCGAATGGCGGGCCGAACTCGATTCGCGCGCCCTCGAACGGATCCAGCCTGGCCAGACCGTTGAGATTGTTCTGACCGGCGCCACCCGCCTTCGCGGCGTCGTACGCCAGTCTTCCCCTGTCGTCAGCGCGACCACGCGCAGCGGCCTCGTCTATGTCGATCTCCCCGAACCCGGCACGCTCAAGGCCGGCATGTTCCTCTCGGGCGAGATTCTTCTGCCCGGTTCGCCCGCGCTGCACGCTCCCGAGTCAGTCCTCGTTCACCGCGACGGCTTTCAGTATGTCATGAAGGTCTCCGCCGACCGTCGCGTCCGCCAGGTCAAGGTCGTGACCGGACGGCGCAACGGCAAGGATGTCGAACTTCTGCAGGGTGTCTCGTCCGAAGATCAGCTGGTCGCCTCCGGCGGCAGTTTCCTCAACGAGGGCGACCTCGTTCGGCTCGGCGGAGATGCGGCTCCCTGAGGACGCGCCATGAATTTCTCCGCCTGGGCCATCAAGCAGCCCATCCCCTCGATCCTGCTCTTCGTCGTCCTGACGCTCGCCGGCATCGTCGGCTTCCGCGCCCTGCCGATCCAGAACCAGCCGGACCTCGACCTGCCGACCGTCGTCGTCAACGCATCGCTGCCCGGCGCCACACCGGCATCCCTCGAAACCGAGGTCACCCGCAAGATCGAGGACAGCGTCGCGACGCTCACCGGCGTCTCGCACATCACCTCCACCGTCAACGACGGCGCCTCGGTCACCCGCATCGAATTCGTGCTCGAAAAGGATGTACAGGAAGCGGTCAACGACGTGCGCAACGCCGTCGACAGCATCCGCAGCAATCTGCCCGCCGATCTGCGCCAGCCGGTCGTATCGCGCGTCACCACGTCGGGCGGCGCGATCCTGACCTTTGCCGTCCGCTCCGACTCGCTCGACGTCGCCGACCTGTCGTGGTTCGTCGACAATGATCTCAACAAGGCCCTCTTCTCCGTCCCCGGCGTCGGTCGCGTCACCCGCCTCGGCGGCATGGAACGCGAGATCCGGGTCGAACTCGATCCGGCCCGCCTGCTCGCACTCAACATCACCGCCGGCGAGATCTCCGCCCAGATCCGCCGCGTCCAACAGGAAGCACCCGGCGGCCGCGCCACCCTCGGTGACCAGGAGCAATCCATCCGCACCCTCGGCACGGTCGCTGATGCGGCCGAGATCGCCGCGCTGACCATTCCGCTCAACGATGGTCGCCGCATCCGTTTGGATGCCGTCGCCACGATCAGCGATACGGCCGCGGAGCAGCGCCAACTCGCCCTGCTCGATGGCAAGCCCGTCGTCAGCTTCCAGGTCGTGCGTTCCCGTGGCTATGGCGAGGTCGAGGTCGCCGAGCGCGTCCGCGAGCGGCTCGTCCTCCTCGCCGCGGAACATCCCCAAATCGCCTTCCAGGAGATCAACAACAGCATCAAGAACATCCGCAGCAACTACGAGGCGGCCATGAATTCCCTGTTCGAGGGTGCCCTCCTCGCGGTCATCGTCGTCTGGCTCTTCCTCCGTGACTGGCGTGCCACGTTCGTTTCCGCCGTCGCGCTCCCTCTTTCCATCGTGCCGACCTTCGCCGCGATGTCGCTGCTCGGTTTCGGCCTTAACACCATCACGCTCCTCGCCCTCACGCTGATCGTCGGTGTGCTCGTCGACGACGCCATCGTCGAGGTCGAAAACATCGTGCGCCACCTGCGCAGCGGCAAACCGCCCAAGGAGGCGGCACTCGAAGCCGCCAACGAAATCGGCCTCGCCGTCATTGCGACGTCGATGACCCTCGTGGCCGTGTTTCTCCCCACCGCGTTCATGGGCGGGATCCCAGGTTTGTTTTTCAAGCAGTTCGGGTGGACGACCGCCATCGCGGTCCTGATGTCGCTGCTCGTGGCCCGCCTGCTCACTCCGATGATGGCGGCGTACCTCCTCAAGCCCAAGCCCGGCGAGGAAAAGGACGGACGCCTCATGGATATCTATCTCCGCGCCGTCCGCGCCTGCCTCAATCACCCCGGCAAGACCATGGCCGCCAGCGCCCTCTTCTTCGTCTGCTCGATGTCCCTCGTCGGTCTGCTCTCCACCACCTTCCTCGTGGCCGAGGACCAGGACCAGTTCAGCGTCTCGGTCGAGGCTCCACCGGGAAGCACGATCGACCAGACCTTGGCCATCGCCGAGCAGGTCCGCACCATCATCGCCGCAAATCCGGAAGTCGTGAACGTCTTCACTTCGCTCGGCACC
>CAYWRG010000049.1:32030-32787 GCA_964460715.1 uncultured Opitutus sp.
GCCGCCGAGGTCCGTCGTGCCACGCTCAGCGCACGGCTCACGCCGAGCGACGAGCGCAAGCGTTCCCAGCAGCAGATCGAAAGCGCCGTCCGCGAGCGCCTCGTCACCATCGCGGGCGCCCGCGTGGCCATCAGCGGGGCCGGCCCCGGCCAGCGTCTTTCCCTGGTCCTCTCGGGCGACGACCAGCGCCTGCTGCTCGACACCGCGCAAAAGGTGATGGCCGAACTCCGCACACTGCCCAACCTCGGCAACATCACCTCGTCGGCCAGCTTGCTCCGGCCCGAGGTCATCGTCCGTCCGGACTTCGCCCGCGCCGCCGAGCTCGGGGTCAGCGCTCCCGCGATCGGTGAAGCGGTCCGCATTGCGACCACCGGTGACTATGACACCAACCTGCCTCGCCTGAACCTGCCTGCCCGTCAGGTCTACATTCGCACGCGCCTTGAGGCCTCCAGCCGCAACGACCTTGAAACCATCAAGCGCCTGCGCGTCGCCGCCAAGGGCGGCACCGTGCCGCTCAGCAACGTCGCCGACGTGTCGATCGCCGGCGGCCCGGCCCAAATTGATCGCTACGATCGCAGCCGCAATGTCACGATCGACATCGAGCTCCGCGGCCGCGCGCTGGGCGACGTCACCAAGGAGGTCTCTGCACTCTCCAGCCTCGCCAACCTGCCGAGCGGCGTCCGCCGAATTGAAGCGGGCGAGGCCGAACGTCTCAAGGAACTCTTCGGTGGCTTCGGCATCGCCATGGCGGCCGGCG
>CAYWRG010000050.1:0-10047 GCA_964460715.1 uncultured Opitutus sp.
ATCTTCAAGGCACCGGGGTCAGCGACCCCGGCTACATTGAAATCACGGAACCACCAGTTCCATCCCGGCGCTGAGCGGACGGTTGTCGCCGAGGAGTTCGCTGTTGGCCGCGTAGATCTCGCGCCAGCGCTCGACGCTGCCGTAGTACTCGAAGGCGATGGAGGCGAGGGTGTCGCCGGCCGCCACGCGGTGCTTGCGGGCGGGACCGGCCGGGGGCGTGGCCTTGGCGGTCGTGGTAACGGTGCCGTCCGCGTTGCGCTTGGCCGTGAGCGTGGCGGCGCTGAGGCCGGGTGCGCCGCTGGCGGCGGGCTCGCGGGCCTCGGTCGGCCGGGCGGCATTGCCGTTGGTCGCGGCGACGACGGCCTGCAGCTGCGTGCGCAGGGCGCTGACCTGGCGCTGGGTGTTGCCGTAGGCCTCACGCTGGGCGACGAGTTCGAGATTGAGGACGCCGAGCGTGGCCTCGGCCTCGAGCGCGCGTTTGGCGAGCTGCTCGTTCTCGGTGCGCACACTCGTGATCTCGCCGCGGAGGCGGTTGTTCTCCTCCTGCATGGTCGTGAAATCGCGCAGGACGGCGGCAAGACGCTCCTCGGTTTCGCGCTGGCGGGCGAGCGCGACCGGATCGGTGGCGCCGGCGGCGGAATTCTGGACATAGCGCGTGCGCAGCTCGGAGAGCTCGAGGCGGGTCGCCTCCAGCTCGCGGGCAAGCTGGGTCTCGCGTTCGCCGGGCGCGCGCGCGGGATCCACGCGGGCCTCGAGGGCGCGGCGCAGGGTATCCTGCTCGCGGCGCACGAGGGCGAGCTCCTGCTGCAGCAGCTTGCGCTCGACCCGAAGTTCGGAGTTTTCGCGCGCGAGGGTGGCGTCGGTGGCGGCCGGGCTGGGACGCAGCCACTGGCAGCCGGAGAGACCGAGGAGGGCGACGGCGAGGAGGAGCCCGCGGGGGCAGGGGACGGTTTTCAAGGGATGCGAAGCTCGGTGCCGACACTCAGCATATCGGGGTTGCGGATACGATCGCGGTTGGCGTCGAGAATTTCCGTCCAGCGGTTCGCGTTGCCGTAGTAGCGGCGGGCGATGCGGGTCAGGGAGTCGCCGGAGACGATCGTGTGCGTGCGGGCTGCGGTCGGCGCAGCGGCCGCGGCGGGCGCGCTGGCGACGGCGGGAGCCGCGGGCGTGGTCATCGTCTCAAGGGCGGGGAGATTGCTCGCGGGCGCGGGGCCAGCGCTGCCGGGGCGCGTGGGCGCGCCGAGCGTCGTCGCGGGCGGGCGGGTCGTGACGGCGAGGCGGGTGCGCAGCTGGTCGACTTCCGCCGCGAGGGCGGCGGCCTGATCCTGGGCCTGGCGCAGCTGTTCGCGCATGACCGTGACCTCTGCGGCGCCAGCGCGCGTGGCTTCGAGGGCGGCGGCGCGTTCCTCGGCGGTGCGGGAGACCTCGGCCAGCTGGTTGCTGGTCGTGGCGCCCTCACTGCGGGCCGCGGCAAGTTCGGCGGAAAGGCGGGCGAGTTCGGTTTCGCGCAGCGCGTAGGCGCGCAGGCTCGTGGCCAGGCGGCTCTCGGCCTCGGTCAGCTGGCGGCGCAGGCCCTCGTCGGCCTCGGCGTTGCCGCTGGTGGCGACGACCGGAGCAGGGGCAGGCGTCGATCGGGCGGCCTGCAGTTCGCGGCTGAGCGTGTCGCGCTCCGAGGCGAGTCCGGCGACCTGGGTGCGAAGGGATTCCAGTTCGGCCGAGGGCCGGGCGGCGGCGGCGCGGGTCTGGCGCAGGGATTCGGCCTCGCGTTCAGCGGACTGCACGCGTGCGCCCAGCTCGCGGGCTTCACTGCGGGCCGTGGCGAGTTCGCGGTCGAGGCGGTCGCGCTCGGCCTGGGCCTGCTGGATCGATCCGCGGGCGGTGACGATCTCGCGTTCGCGCTCGTCAGCGCGGGCGGAGGCTTCGGCGAGCTGGCGGCGAAGGGCGGTGAGTTCCGCCGGGGGTGTGGCGGGAGTGGCCTGCGCGGCTGCGAGGGCGGCGCGCGCCGCGGTGAGTTCGCGCTGAAGTTCATCCGTGGCGGAGCCGGCGGTGCGGGCGGCGGCCAGTTCGTCGCGGGTCTGCTGAAGCTGGCGCTCGAGGCCGGCGCGTTCGTTGGTCAGGGTCGCGGCCTGGGCGCGGGCCTCGGCGAGTCCGCCCTCGAGGGTGACGGCGCGCTGGCGTAGAGTGGCGACCTCGGTGAGTGCGGCGTTGGCGTCGGCGATGAGGCGGGTGCGCTCGGCCTGCAAGGCGGCAACCTCCTCGACGCTTGGGCTGGTGCTCGTCGCCGTTGGCGCCGGACGGTTTTCCAACGCGGTCACGCGGGCATTGGCGGATTCGAGTGCGGCTTGGGCTTGGGTCAGGCGTTCGGCCAGACTGCTCCGCTCGGAGGCGAGCGCGGTGGCCTGCTGCCGGGCGGTCGTGAGTTCGTTCTCCATCGCCGTGAGCCGGACGGCGGTCTCCTCGACGGAGCGGGTGAGCAACTGATTGCGGGCGAGGGCCTCCTGGCGGGCGGTGTCGATCTGGGCGGCCTGGCGGCGGATCGTGTCCAGCTCGGCGCGGAGGGTGGCGACTTCCGCGACTGGTGCCGCAGGGGCGGCCTGGGCGGCTGCGAGGGCCGCGCGGGCCTGTTCGAGCTCCTGTTGGAGCGGGATGAGCGTGGAGCGGGCTTCGTTGAGCTGACGGGCGAGGGCCGTGCGCTCGTCGACGAGCATGCCCGTCTGCTGGCGGGCACTGGCGTTGTCCTTCTCCAATTGCTGGACCTGATTGGTCAGGTCGCCGAGCTGGGTGCGGGCCGCCGCGAGCTCGGCGGCGAGCCGTTCGCGTTCGGCGCGAAGGGCGGCGACCTCTTCGCTGTAGGGGCTGCCCGCTGGCGGTGTCTGCACGGCCTGCGCCTGACTGAGGCGTGCGGTGACCTCTTCAACGGCGGCGCGGGCCTCGGCCAGCTGGCGGGCGAGCGCGGCGCGTTCCTCATCGAGTCGGGTGAGTTGCTGGCGGGCGGCCTCGAGATCGCCTTCGGCCTTCGCCGTGCGCCCGCCGGCCTCTTCGAGGGCGGTGGTGAGGCGGTCGGCGCGCGCGGTCTGATCGGCGCGGGCGACCTCGGCGGCCTCGGCGCGGGCGCGCAGGGACTCGAGGTCGGAACGGGCGGCGGCGAGTTCGCGGGCAAGTTCGGCGCGAGCGGCCTCGGCCTGGTTGCGGGTGGTCTCGGCGTTGGCGAGGCTGGCGGCGAGCTGGCGGGATTCGGCGTCGATGCGCTGCTGGGCCGCGACCGCGTTGCGGAGCGTGGTGAGTTCCGCCTCCTGCGAGGCGGCGCGGGTGTCGGCGGCCACGAGACGTTCCTCGGCGCCGCGCAGCTGCTGGCGAAGCTGGTCGAGGGCGGACGTGTCGGCGGACGCGGCCCGGGCCGATTCCAGCGCGGTGCGCGCTTCGCTCAACTGGCGTGCGAGATCATCGCGTTCGGCCTGGGCGCGGGCCGCGGTGGTGCCGGCCTCGGTCAGGCGGGTCTGAAGTTCGGACGACTGGCGCGAGCTGGTCTCGGCCTGCTGCGCGAGCGCGGAGCGTTCCTCGGCGGCGGCGCGGAGGGCGGCGAGTTCGCTGGCCTGGGCGCGGGCGGCGGCCTGGGCGGACACCGCGGCGGCTTCGCTCTGTTCGAGCCGGTTGCGCAGGTTGGCGAGTTCGCGGTCGGCGACGGACCGGGCGGAGGAAAGTTCGGCTTCGACGCCAAGGCGGGCCGCCTCGGCGGCGGCGAGCGAGGCTTGGGCGTCGGCCAGGCGCTGGCTGGAGCTCCCGGTGGAGCTGGCCTGTTCGAGCAGGCGCTCGTGCTCCGCCTCGAGCTTTTCGAGGGCCGAGCGGGTCTCGGCGAGGGCGCGGCTCTGCTGCTGCGCGCGGTCTTCGGCGGCCGCGAGATCGGCGTTCGTGCGATCAAAACGCTGGCGGATCTCGTCGAGCGTGCGGGTGCTGCTCTGGGAGTTGCCAAGGGCGGCGCGGCTCTCGTCGAGCTGCGTGGCGAGGGCGCTGCGCTCGGCCTCGGCGCGGGTCGCGTTGCGGGTGACGTCGTCGAGACGATCCTGAAGTTCGGCGGCCTGGCGGGAGCTGGCGGCGAGGCGCTGTTCGATCGCCTCGCGTTCCGCCTGCTCCTGCTCGGCGCGGGCGCGGGCGGCGGCGAGGTCGGCGGCTTGGGCGCGCGCGGCCTGCGTGGCGGCTTCAAACCGTTCCTCGGCCTCGCGGCGCGCCTGCTCGGCGGCGGCGGCCTGTTCGCGGGCGGCGGTGACCTCGCGCTGGGCGGCCTCCGCGCGCATCTGCTCGTTGGCGAGCGACTGCTGCAGGGCATCCACGCGGGCGGCAAAGGCGGCGCTCTCGGAGCGGCTGCTGCCCATGAGCAGGTTGGACTCGCGCATGCGATCGAGCTCGGACTGCGACGAGGCGAGTTCGTCACGCGCCTGGGCGAGCTGGCCCCGGAGACGCGCGGCCTCGTTCATGGCATTGCCGGCTGCGGCGAGCTCGTCCCGGGCCTGCTGCAGCTGGCGGTCGAGGGCTTCGCGTTCGGAGGAAGTCTTGTCCAGATTCTCCTGGGCGGAGCCGGCGACCTGCTGGGCGGCGGCGAGATCTTGGTTGAGCTGCTGGCGCGCGGCCTCGGCCTGGGCCAGCGAGTTGCGGGCCGACTCGAGCTGGGCCCGCACGGCCGCGGCGTCGATCGCCTGTTGCTCAAATTGGCGGCGCTGGGTCTCGGCTTCCTTGAGCGTGTCGTGGAGCCCGGCGATTTCCGCGGTGCGCGCGGCGATTTCACCCAGCAGGCGTTCGCGTTCGGGCCGGAAAAATTCACCCTGCGATGGTCCGGAGAATCCGCCGCCACCACCGCCTCCGCCCGGAAGTCCGCCCATCTGGCGACGCAGCGCGTCGAGTTCCTGGTCCTTGGTCGCGATCGCCTGCGCGGCCTCGGCGGCACGCTGGTCGTTCGCGGCGATGTTGGCGCCGACAGCCTCGGAGGCGTAGCCGGCCTCGTTGAGCGCGACTTCCAGCTCCATGTTCATCGCCTCGCGTGCGGCGCGGATCTTCTCGATCTCGGCCATGATGGGCGCGGGCACGATCATCTTGGCGAGCGCGTTGGTCGCAGCGGCGCCCTCGGCGGTGATGCCGGGAGGAAGCTGCGAGGCGCCGCGCATGCCGGGCAGCGCGTTGGCGGCGTTGGCTGAGTTGTCTCCGGCTCTGGCCTGCGCCTGGGCGGGCGAGGGGCGGGGCACGGGTTGAATCACGAGCGGACGGCGGGCGGCGAGGCGTTCCTTGGCGGCCTCCATCTGCTCGGGCGAAAGTTGTCCCACCAGATTGGTGAGGGCGCGGCCGGTGGCGCCGTTCTCGGCGGCGAGCACTAGCCATACGTAGGCTTCAAGCGGATCATGCGCGGCCTCGCGCTCGTCGCCGTAGATCAGACCCAGATTGTATTGGGCGACGGCGTTCCCGCGTTCTGCCTTCTGGCGGAGTGAGGTGATCTCCTCAGGCGCCGCGGCGTTTAACGATGCAGCCGCGAGGCCGGTGGCGAGCAACGTGCGCGAGAGGGCGGTGCGGAGGCGGGAACGGTTCATGCGGGCAGATGAGCATGCGCAAGCGTGAGGCGTTTGCAAAGCGGGGAATTACGCAGCGCCTTGATTCAATTCAATGGATGTCAGTCGACATTCTATTGCGAAAACCGTTGGCTATACGGGCCTTTTGGGTTCGGACGGGACCGTCAGAGGGGTGTCCGTCAAGATTGTTGAAACCCGGACCGAGTCCGCCATGTCATCAGGATAACCAAACCATGAAAACTGCAGCCACCTTACTTGCGCTCGCCCTCGTGTCCGCTCTGCCGGCCCGGGCGCAGCTGTTCCGTCCCGAGGCCGTCACGGGTGCCGTGGTCGGCGGGATTGCAGGGGCCGTGATCGGCCACAATGACGGGCGTCACGGCTGGGAGGGTGCCGCCTATGGCGCGGCCGCCGGTGCGGTGATCGGCACGATCGCTGGGAACGCCCGCGACCGTTCCGACTATCGGGCCACGCAGGTGCATGCTCCGGTCTACCGCAACGATCATGGGTATCGCGGGCCGCACTACCCGGTCCGGGTGGTGGCCGCGCCCCGTTATTACGGTCCCCGCTATGTCCATCGTGCGCCGGTGGTCTATGGGCCGCGGTACCCGGTCGTGTACGGACCGCGTTACGTTTCCGCTCCGGTTTATGTCTCGCGTCGTCCGAGTTACACTCGCACGGGCGTCCTGCTCGGCGGCATTGCCGGCGCGATCATCGGTCACAACGACGGCCGTCACGGCTGGGAGGGCGCCGCCTACGGCATTGGCGCCGGCTACATTCTCGGCTCGATCGCGGACCGCCAAGCAGCCCAGGCTGAAGCCGAGGCGCGCGCGTATGAGGAAGGTCGCATCGCCGCGGCCAACTCCGCCGCCGTCAATCCGACCCCTGCTCCCGCCTCCGCGCCGCAGCAGGTGACGATCAACAATTATTACTACGGCAGCACGCCCGCGGCGCCCATGGCCGGGGCGAACAGCCTCTTTGGCCGCTGAGCCTTTCCGGGTCCTGATCACGATTTCCTCCTCCCGCTTCGGATTTCCTTCTTCATGAAAGCCCTCCCTGTTCGTCGTTTCCTCCCGACTGCCGCCGCCCTGGCGGTTGCCGCTGTCTTTACCGGCTGCGCCAGCCAAGGCGTGACCAACCCGTCGGGCGTGCCCGTGACCGAGATGCGTCCGGACGAGCGTGGGTTCGTCGCCGGCACGGGGGTGGAGTCGCAGGACCTCGTGGCCGTGACGGATCAGATGGCGCGCAGCATCCTCGGCATTCCCGTGATCGCCCAGGCGGCCAACCCGCCGATCGTGGCGATCGAGCCGGTGATCAACGAGACGCGCTTTCCGATCAACAAGGACATCTTCCTCACGCGCATCCGCACACAGCTGAACTCGAAGGCGGCCGGCAAGGTCAGCTTCCTCGCCCGCGAGAACATGCGCGCGCTCGAGCGCGAGCGTCAGCTCAAGCAGACCGGCCAGGTCACGGCCTCGGCCGATCCGAGCGTGACCGAGTTCCTCGGCGCGGATTATTTCCTCACCGGCAAGTTCCAGGGCATGTCCACCCGCACCAGCCAGGGCGTGAGCGACTACATCCTCTACAGCTTCCAGCTGATCGATGCGCGCACGAGCCGGATTGTCTGGGAGGACGTCGCCGAGATCAAGAAGCAGGGCCTCGAGGACGCCGCCTATCGCTAGGCCGTGACGGCGCACGCTGAGCGCCGCCGCCGACTTTTAAAACACCACACCGAGCAAGCACCATGAACAAGTTCGTCCTTTTCACCGCCGTCGCCGCCGCGAGCCTGCTCGCCGGCTGCCAGGCGCCCACCGGACCCTTTGCGCCGCAGGACACCACCAAGTACACGTTGGAGAACACGGAGAAGTTCGTGCTCATGGATGCCGCGGTGCAGACGTCCGTCACGTGCACCGGCCTGCAGCAGCGCGCCGCAGCTGACGGCCGGCTCGAGGTCGTCGCCAATGTGAAGAACCGCGAGGCCCGCCGCATCCAGGTTCAGATCGCGTGCGTCTTCAAGGACGCGCAGGGCTTCTCGACCGGCGATGAAACGCCGTGGCAGACCCTCATCCTCGGCGAGAACACGACCGAGGCGGTCCGCTTTGTTTCAATGAATGCGCAGGCTCGCGACTACACCATCCGCGTCCGCCAGGCGCGCTGAGGCGCCGCCCCGGCCCGGTCAACCTCCCGTCCAGACAAGACCGTCACCACGCCATGAATACCCGCATCCTCCTCTCGCTCGGCGCCCTGGTGCCCGCCGCGGTGCTGGCCCAGCCGGCTGACCGCTATGCCGGCGAGCGTCCGCCCGTCTCGCTCGCCGCCCCGGCCGCCGCCCCGGCACCCGCCGCGCCGTCCGAGCAGCGGCTCTACCGTCCCGCCGAGACCCTGATCGCGCCGGAGAAGGCGCAGCAGGTCGTCGAGGCCTTTCGCGCGGCCTACGCCAAGCTCGGCTCGCCGCGGATGATCATCGCAGTCAACCGCGAGCTCGTTGACTCTGGCTCCGGCCTGCAGCTGACCGGCCGCAAGGAGAAGACCGAGAGCACCCGCTCCGAATACAACGGCTCGTCGTCCTCCAAGACCGACACGGTCAAGGCCGAGAACACCTACACGGCTGCGACGCCGGCGAAGACGACCCTGGCCGACCGCCAGACCGTGCGCGACATCGAGCGCCTCTTCGGCCGCCCGCTGCGCGTCGGTGGCGCCAAGCTGGCGGACCAGCGGGTCGCAGCGCAGCTCATCGCCGATCGTCCGACGGATCATTTTCTCGTGACGTCCAACGACGCCGCGCGCAAGGACCGCGAGGCGCTGGAAAAGGTCGCCGACGTGATGATCGAGGTGCTCATCACCAGCCGTCCGCTGGTGGTGCCCGGGATCTCGGGCGATGAGAACTTCACCGTGCCGGATATCCAGGTCACCGCCGTCCGTCTCGCGGACGGCGCGATCATCGGTCAGGCCACGGCGCGTGATGTGATGGGCAAGGATCGTGACGCCGGTCACGTCGCCCGCAGCTTTGATGTCAGCGACATCGCCGAGGCCACTGCGCTCGCGTTGATGGAGGATATCACGGTCACCACGCCGTGACCGGCGTGAAACGCTCAACGCTTAACTTTTAACGCTGAACGCTCAATGTACGAACCCCGTGCAGGAGCATCATCGTGCCGACCGGTTGAAAGTTGAGCGTTCAACGTTGAGCGTTGAGCGTTGGCCGCGCGTCCTGTGCGCGACGGCCCTGCTCTTCCTCGCGGGCTGCGCGACCGTACCGTTGCCGCCGCCGGTGGCGTACACGGGCGATGCGCTGATCGACGGCAAGGCCCAGCTGGCGGTGGCCGCGCCGCGCGACCGGGTGCTGTGGCACTACCGCGTGGGGGCGACGGCGCTGCGGCGGGGTGACAGCGACGAGGCTGCCCGCCAGCTCGACGATGCGCTGACGCTGACGCGCGGCACGCTGTCGGCGGCGGGCGATGCCGAGGCGGCGCGAGCACGGCGGATGTTTCGCAGCGAGGCCGAGAAACCCTTCGTCGGCGAGCCCTACGAACGCGTGATGGCGGCGTTCTACCGCGGGTTGGTTTACTGGCGTCAGGGCGAGCCCGACAATGCGCGCGCGCTTTTCCGCGATGGGGCGTTCATCGACAGCGACAACGAGAACAAGGCCTACGCGGGCGACTGGGTGCTGCCGGATTATCTCGACGGTCTCGCCACGGTGAAGCTCGGCGGCGACGGCACCGAGGCGCTGGCTCGTGCGCGGGCGAACTCGAAGCATCCGCTGCCGGACTACGATCCCGAGGCGAACGTGCTCGTCGTGGTGGAGTTCGGCCGCGGACCGCGCAAGTACGCGGCGGGCGAGTATGGCGAGCAGCTCAAGTTCGCCGCGGAGCCGTCCCGCCTGACTGGCGCGACGCTGACGGTTGGCGGGCAGGCGGTGGCGTTGCCCGCGTATGATGACGTGAGCTTCCAGGCCACGACGCGCGGTGGACGCGTGATGGATCACATTCTCGGCAACAAGGCCGTCTTCAAGGAAGGTGCCAGCGCGGTGGGCGACGCAGCGCTCGCGGCGGCCGTCATTGTGGCGAACGACAATGATCACCGCCGCCGTCCGCCGCCCAAGACGCAGGAGGAGCGCGATAAATTGAGGACCGAGGAACGCGAACGCGACCAGGCCGCGGTGGTCCTCGCGGCGATCGGCATCTTCAGCAAGATCGCGAGCGCGGCCACGCAGTCATCGGCCGACACGCGCACGTGGGATAATCTCCCGCAATACCTCAGCTTCACCGCGCTGCGCCTGCCGCCGGGCGATCACGAGGCGGTGCTGACCTTTCAGGACGCCAGCGGCAACACGGCCGCGGGCCGGACGCAGACCTTCCTGATCAGCGTGCCGCCGCCGGTGGACGGACACTCCGGTGATCTTGTGGTCTTCCGCAGCGAGCTGCCGAACTGAGCGGGCAGTTCCGGTAAAGATGTAGCCGGGGTCGCTGACCCCGGGGCCGTGAATCAGTGACAAAAC
>CAYWRG010000050.1:10057-16367 GCA_964460715.1 uncultured Opitutus sp.
CCCCGGTCCGGAATATCTGAGAGAAAACTCGAGCCCCGGGGTCAGCGACCCCGGCTACACCGGAGCTTAACGCTCGACCAAACTGGGGGGCGTCATGGCGTGGTCGGCGCGAATTGTACGGCGTAGCTTTCAATCGCGGCGGCGGGGACGACGATTCTCCAGCCATCGGCCTGTTGGCGGAGGACCAGCGTTTTGATGCCGGCCGGCTGTCCCGGGCGCTGGACCCTGGCTTGCACCACGACCATGCCGGTGACCTCTGGCTGGACCTTTTGGAGTCGTTTCAGGTTGGTGTCGCTCACCGGGGTCGTCGCGGCGATCTGCATCGCCTCATACGTGGCGTCGCGGGCGGTGAGGAGGGCGACCAGGCGTTCGGCCGAGCCGAGGCGGAGCTGGGCCTCGGCGGGCAAGCGGTCGAACAGGGCTTTGGCGCGGGCCAGCACGGGTTCATCGAAGGTCAGCAGCGAGGCGAGTTGCTCGACCTCACCGCTGCGTCCCGACCAGAGCACGGTTTCCACGGTCGCGGCTGGGGTGGCGCGGCCGGCGTTGGTCCAGTGCGCGGCGGGAATCATCGCAGGTTCGCCCGTGCGGGCCGAGGGCAGGCGGGCAACCGCGCTTTGCAGCGCGCCGAGTTCGGTGCGTACGCTATCCAAGGCGACGCGGTCGGCGCGCAAGGACGCGAGCTCTTCGGTGTCCGGTTGGGCGGCACGCAGGCGGCCGCTTTCCTCCTTAAGCTGGCGAACCTCTCCGGCTTGCTGCTGCAGGGCCTCAACCTCGCGCCGCAGGTCGGCAGATCGAGCGTGGTTTAAGCACAGTGCGCCACCGAAGGCGGCTCCGACCAGGCCGGCGCCAATCCAGCTGAGGGTGCGTAGGTGCATGAATCGGTCAGAACCAGACTCGCTCGGCGGCCTTCCGGGGATCGCTGGGCTCGGCGGCGCGGGAGGAAGCGAGGGTAAACACGATGGGAATGGTCAGGCGGGTATTGACGACGCGATTTTGGGCAACTCCGGGAACGAATTCCCATTTATTGACGGCCTCGATCGCGGCCTTCTCGAGCGCCTCGCGCATGACAGCCGTAGCGGGATCGCTCTCGTCAAGCGCGCCGGCCGGCGACTTGAGTTTGGAGGAAGCGGCCTTCGCGCTGGCCACGAGTCCCTGCGAGTCAACGACCACGTCGATCATGACTTCGCCTTCAACGCCCGCCGCGCGCAGCGCCGAAGGGTAGGTCGGAGCCGATTGTCGTTTGGGCTGCGGTGGGGCGTAGCCCTGCGTGGCGGAGGCCAGAGCGGCGGTCCGGGCCGCTGCCGCGGCGGCGTTGGCGGCTTTCTGACGCTCGACCAGCACTTGCCGCAGGGCTTCCGCCTCGGCGGCGAGGCGGGCGAATTCTGCATCATCGCGCCGAAGATCGGCGACTTCCGCCGCCGCACGGGCGAGCTGTTCGTGTTCCGTCCGGAGCCCGGGCAGGGCGGTCGTTTGCTGCTGCAGCGCGGACTGGGTTTCGCGCAGGCGGGCGTTGGCGTCGGCTTGATAAACGAGGCCGGCTCCGCCGGCGATGGCCAGGGCCCCGGCGACAGCGAGAGGGAGTTTGGAGGTGCTCATGAGCGTAACGAAGGTGGCGACCAAGCCACCGCTTGCGGAAACGAGCCCGGCGCCGGTCACGGTCGCGGCGAGGGCGACAGGTGCGGAAGCGACGGCATGGCTGGCGAGCGCGGTGGCGAGGGCGGCGGAGGTGGAGGTGATGCCGTGGCGGGCGAGGGTGCCGCGGAGTTTGTCGAGCGCGCGATCGACGCGCATGCGTGCCGCGTTTTCGCTGAGGTTGAGTTGTTCGCCAATGTCGGCGAAGGCGCGGCCTTGGAAGAAACGGAGGAGAACGGCGTCGCGATCGGTGGTGTTGAGGCCGGCCAGGGCCTCGTCGATCAGCGGGCTGGCGTGCGTCCAGTCCAGCGCGCGCGGGGTATCAGGGAGGATCTCATTCATGGCGTGAGCCGCCTGTTCGCGGTGACGGCGGCGCTGTTCGGTGCGCACGAGTTTGGCCGCGGCGAAGCGGGTGCTGGTGAACAGCCAGCCGGCGAGGACGGGGTGGCCGGTCAGGGTGCCGGCCTTTCGCGCGAGATCGGTGAAGACGAGCTGCGCAGCGTCGGCGGCGAGGTGGGTGTCGCCGTTGAGCTGGCGCAGGGCGGCGGTGTAGACGAGATCCAGGTGCCGGCGGACGAGCTCGGCGAACGCGTCTTCGGCGTTCTCGCGGGCGTAGCGGCGGAGGAGGGTGGCGTCGTCAATCATGGCCGTTCACTCCCTTGGCACCCGCGCGCTCCGGAATCGCACAGGATTTTTTCCCAATGGCCCGCCGCCTCAGGGCGTCTGCTTGGCGGGCGCCTCGAACCGGATGTCCTTCGTGGCCTCCTGCATCTCCTTCAACGCAGCGTCGATCGCGGCCTGATCGACGGGGGTGGCGCGGATTTCGGCGGAGCCCTTCGAAAAATCGATCGTCTTGCCATCCTCAATCGGCACTTCCTTGGCGGCGGCCGGCGCGGGCGCGAACTGTGCCGTGGGAACGGGGGTGGCCGGCGGGGGCTGGCGCTTCCAGACAATGTAGGCGACGCCGAGGACAACGCCGAGCCCGGCCAGGATGCGGAGGAAACGCGAGTTCACCCGGGAATCCTAGGGTATACCGGATTCGCTGCAACGCTTACTGTCCGTTTGCTCCGGTACGGGGACTCTGGCGACTACCGCCGGGCAATTGGGTTAACCGATTCGGAGCCGGAGTGATGGCCACGAAAAACAGGACGATCGTCCCTTCTTTTTTAACGGATCCCGTCCGAGCGCCTTATAGGGCGCCGTGAGACTTCAGCAGCCACCCCCGGCGTCTTCGTGTTCTTTGTGGCTAAACTCTGAATCCGGTTTGAATTCAACTCAGCGCCAGCAGCACGATGCCCGCGACGATTGCCGTGGCGGCGCCGAGCCGCCGGGGGCTGTCGGCCTCCTTGAGGTACTTGGCGCCGAGAAAGGATCCGATGAGGATGCTGGCCTCGCGAGCGGGCGCGACGTAGCTCACGGGCGTGAACGTCATGGCCGTTAGGATGAGGATGTAGCCCAGCGGTGAAAGCGTGGCCATGATCAGGATTTCGCGGTGGTGCGTGCGCCATTCCTGCACGACCTCCGCGCGGCGCTGCCACGCGAAGGGCGCCAGCAGGAGCGTCATCGCGTAGGCGGTGCCGGCGTCGAAAAGCACAGGCGGGATGGCGGCATCGGCCACGCCGCGCCGATCCCAAAGGGTGTAAGCGGCGATGAAGAACCCGGTGAGCAGGCCGTAGCCGATGCCCGTGCGCAGGTGCGCGCGGTCCGCGCGCCAGAGGGCCGGGCCGCCGGTGAGGAAGAAAATCCCGGCGATCACGAGCAGTCCGCCGATCAGCCCGAGCGGGTGCGGGCGTTCGCCGAGCAGCAGGACCGCGATGAGCATGGTCAGCAGCGGTCCGGTCCCGCGGGCGAGGGGATAGACGACGGAAAAATCGCCGGAACGATAGGCGCGCTGCAACGAAAGGGAGTAGGCGGCCTTGAGCGCCGCGCTCCCGACGACGATCACGATCGCGGAGGCGCTGAGATCCGGCGGCCGCCACAGCACGTAGAGTACGACGACCGGAAGGTAGAGCGCGTTGATGACCAGCCCGGTGGCGGCCACGAATGGCAGCCCTCCGCCGGCGCGCTTGGCTGCGAGATTCCAGACCGCGTGAAGAACGGCAGCGGTGAGGACGAGCGCGAGGGCGGCGGCGGTCATGCGCAGCAGGCCCGGTCACGCGGTGCGCGTGCCGGGCCGGCGGATCATCACCGGGCGGGGACAGGGGCGTTCTTCACGTGCTTCTCAAGCCAGGACTCCTCCTCGTGCAGCATGTGGAGCAGGCTCTCACGGGCGGTGTAGCCGTGGCTTTCGTGCGGCAGCATGACGAGGCGGGCCGTGGCGCCGTGGCCCTTGAGGGCAGCGTAGAAGCGCTCGCTCTGGATCGGATAGGTGCCGGTGTTGTTGTCGGCCTCGCCGTGGATCAGGAGGATGGGGTCCTTGATGTTCGGCGCGTGATAGAAGGGCGACATGGCTCCGTACACTTCAGGGGCTTCCCAGAAGGAACGGTCCTCGGCCTGGAAGCCGAACGGCGTGAGTGTGCGGTTGTAGGCGCCACTGCGGGCGATGCCGGCGCGGAAGATGCGGGAGTGCGCGAGCAGATTGGCCGTCATGAACGCACCGTAGCTGTGGCCGCCGACCGCGACGCGGTTGGGATCGGTCACGCCGCGCTTCACGAGTTCGTCGACCGCGGCCTGCGCGCTCGAGACGAGTTGCACGACATAGGTGTCATTGGGCTCCTTGTCGCCCTCGCCGATGATCGGCATCGCGGGATCGTCGAGCACAACGTAGCCGGCGAGGAGGAAGGGCAGCGGTCCGGTCGGCGCGACCGGCGTGAAGCGGTAGGGCGACTCGCGCACCTGGCCGGCGGCGTCGGCGCTCTTGAACTCGCGCGGGTAGGCCCAGAGCAGGGTCGGGCGCGGGCCGTCGCGCTTCGCGTCGTAACCGGGCGGCAGATAGAGATTGCCGTTCAGGGCCACGCCATCGGCGCGCGTGTACTTGATGAGCTCGCGCTTCACCTCGTTGAACTGCGGGTGCGGGTGAGGGAAGGCCGTCACCGCCGTGAGGGCGCCGGAGGCGAGGTCACGGGTGAAGTAGTTGGGCGGATTCTCCACCGACTCGCGACGGAGCAGCGCGCGGGTGGCGCCGGCGTCGAGGAAGCTCACGAAATTCTCGAACCACGGTGCCTGCGAGCGCCAGAGGCGGCGGGTCTGCTTCGACGCGAGATCCATCTCGTCGAGGAAGGGCTGGTCGCCCTCGGCGGACGCGCCGGCGCCGCTGAGGTAGATCTTGCCGCCGTCGGGGCTGAACTGGAGCGAGAGCCGGCCAAAGGCATTGCGCGCCAGGACCGGGGTGCCTGGGTCGGAGTAGCGGTCTTCAGACGAGCGATCGAAGAGGGCGACGCCGTTGGTGCCGGGCGTGGACGGATTGACGAGCCAGGTACGGGTGCGGCGCGTGCGGGTCCAGGCCTCGGTCACGAGCGCGCGATTGGCGTCACCCCAAGCCACGCTGGTGACGCGCAGGGCGAACTGCTGGTGGCGGGCCGGCGTGCCGTCGAAGGGGGCGGCGAGGGTGAACCACGCATCGCGCCATTCGGCGGCCTTGCCGCCATCACCGCCGTCGATCGCCTCAACCCAGCTCAGGGTGGCGGGAGCGTCGGCGCGCCAGGCCAGGCCCCGCGGGCCGGTGCGTACGGAGCCGCTGGCGATGGAGACGTTCTCGGCGAGCGGCAGATCGGCGATGGTCTTGATGAACTTGCCTGCGCGGTCGAAGACCTGCGTGCGCATCGCGAAGCGACCGACGGGTACGAGATAGGAGTAGGGCCGCAGGATCGTGGAAACGAGGACGAAGCGGCCGTCGGGTGACGGAGTTGCGCTGCCGATCACGCCGCGGGGACCGAAGGGCGTGACCTTGCCGTCGATACCGACGAGCACGAGCTCGGCTGTCGCGTGGTGGTCGAAGAGTGCTTCATCGTGCGGGCTGCCGAGCAAATCCTGGTAGGTGGGTGCGGGCGCGGGCGGGCCGGAGTTTTCCTGGAGGATGGGGCCGGACGGCGTGCGCGGTTCGACAGGTGCGGCGCCGCGGTCGGAGGGGACGCGGGTGACGAGCAGGGTGGAGGCGTCCATCCAGGAAAAGCCGTCGGCCAGCGTGGCGTTGACCGGGAGATCGGCGAGACGGCGGGCGCGGGCGTTGCCGGCCTCGGCGATCCAGAGTTCGATGCTGGCGTCGCGCTGGAGAGTGAAGGCGACGTGCTTGCTGTCGCTCGACCAGGCGGCGGTGAGGATGCGGGGCGCCTCGGGCAGGCCGGTGACGCGGGTGTTGGCGCCGTTGTTGAGCGTGGTGAAGGAAAGGCCGTTGAACGTGATGGCACGGCTGGGGCCGTCGACCGCGGGGTTGATGCGCAGGCCGGCGATGCGGAGTTCGGGCTGGGCCAGCTCGGCGATGTCGGGCCGCTCGGCGCGGGCAAGAATCGCCATGCGCGTGCGGTCGGGGCTGATGCTGATCGTCGGGGTTGCGGGGGCGTCGACGATGGCGGCGAGGACGTCCGAGGGTTTCTGATATCCGGACTGCGCAGGAGCGATGAGGGGAAGGGCTGCGGCCATGGTTGCGGACATCAGGCGGGTGAAGGAACGCATGGCCCGACGCTGGCGCGCGGGTGGGTTATTGGCAACGGCGGAGCGGATGAAACCGAGTGCGAGAACG
>CAYWRG010000050.1:16377-31417 GCA_964460715.1 uncultured Opitutus sp.
AATGGCCCTAGGAAAGGGGGCGTAAATCGTTCTCGTTCCTCGTTCTCATTATCGTTCTCGATTCGGAAGGGGAAAACGCGTCGAGAGAAAGAGAACGCTGACGGTTCGGGAGATCAGCGCGCCCAGAGGCAGAATTCCGGTAAATTGGGTAGGGACTGTGAGGGTGAAGGTCGCGGACGATTCGGGATTACGCGTGTCAACCCGCCCCGGAAGGCCCATGGTCGCCGGTCCCATGTCTCCGTACCTCAAGGAAGCTCGCGCGACGGCTCTGCTCGCGCTGCCGATGATCGTTGGCCAGCTCGGCCAGATTCTGATGGGCATGGCGGATAGCGTGATGATCGGCCGGGTGGGCACGGTGCCGTTGGCCGCGTCGGCCTTTGCCGGGACGCTTTTCGCGATGGTCCTGATCGTCGGCAGCGGGCTACTTGTGCCGGTGGCGGTGCTGGTTTCGCGGGCCCATGGTGCGCAAGATGACCGGGAGGTGGGCATCTGGCTCCGCCACGGAGTGGCGTTGGGCGGTGCGGTTGGCCTGGCTGGCACCCTTGTGCTGCTCGGGCTCGGCACGCAGTTGCACCGCTTTGGCCAGTCACCGGAGGTCGTGGCGGAGGTCGAGCCGTACTACACGATCATCGCTGTTTCGACGGTGCCGGTGATGCTCTTCATGGTGCTGCGCCAGTTTGCCGAGGCGATGGGGCGGCCGTGGATTCCCATGACGATCATGCTGGCCGGCGTGTTGCTGGATATCTGGCTCAACTGGATCTTCATCTGGGGCAACTGGGGCGCGCCAGCGCTCGGGCTGGCCGGGGCTGGGTTGACGACGCTGTTCTCGCGCAGCCTGGGTGTGGTTGTGCTTTTCCTTCTGCTCCGGCGCCGCGCGGACCTCGCCCGCGCCTGGCCGTTCGGGCGAGGGGCGCCGGCCGGCGGCTGGTCGGTGCTGGCGCGCGAGCGTTTCCAGACGATGGCGCGAATCGGCGTGCCGGCGGCGGGCATGCTGCTGTTTGAGGTGGGCGCGTTTTCGGCGGCGGCGGTGATGGTCGGCTGGCTCGGTGCGGCTCCGCTGGCGGCGCATCAGATCGCGCTTTCGTGCGCGTCCTTCACCTTCATGTTTCCGCTCGGACTTTCCACGGCCACCAGCATGCGGCTGAGCCGGGCGATCGGTGCATCCGAGTTCGCGGCGCTGCGGCCGATCGGCTTCAGCTCGATGGCGATGGCGGCGGCGGTGATGGCATTGTTTGCGCTGATCTTTGCCTTTGGTGGCCGGGCGATCGCGGCCGGTTTTGTCACCGATCCCGAGGTGGTTGCGCTGGCGGGCCGGCTGCTGCTCGTCGCGGCGATCTTTCAGTTGTTCGATGGCGTGCAGGTGGTCGGGGTCGGTGCGCTGCGCGGGCTGGCGGATCTCAGGCTGCCGGCGACCATCACCTTCGTGGCCTACTGGCTGATCGCGCTGCCCGGCGGCTACCTGCTGGGCGCGAAGGGGCCCTTTGGCGCCGTCGGTGTCTGGGGTGCACTGGCGGCCGGCCTGGCCTTTGCGGCGGTATTTCTCACCTGGCGCTTCGCGCGACTGACGCGCCCGGGCCAGACATTTGCCGGTGGATCCACCCGCCACGATTCCCACGCGTAGGCTTACGTGGCAGGGCGCGAGGAACGGGGTGTCAGCCGGGCTTTGACCTCGGCGAGCGAGAGGCCGGCGATCTGGATCAGTTTCTGCCGCGAGGTGTCGCCAATGGCGACCGTCACGGCGCGACGCGGGAGGTCGAGGGCTTCGGCGAGGAAGCGGCAGAGCTCGTCGTTGGCGCGGCCCTCGAGGGCGGGCGCGTGGACCTTGACCTTGAGCGCATCACCCAGCCAGCCCACGACCTCGCTCCGCGGCGCGTTGGGCACGGCCTTGATCGCGAGTTTGCAGGTGGGGACGGTCATGGAGCGTCGGAAAACCTAATCACGAATGGACACGAATTCACACGAATGAATTCGTTCCATCGAACCCTCGATCCATTTACCACGGATGAACACAGATGCACACGGATTGGATCCAAAATCCGACGGTTTGAATCCGTGTCTATCCGTGTTCATCCGTAGTTGAACCTGATCGATCCGTTCCTAACTCAGCGCCTCGGCGAGGGCGGCGATGATGTCGTCGGGGGACTCGCAGCCAATGGACAGGCGCAGGAGCTCGGGGTTGAGCCCGCTGGCCGCGAGCTCGGCGCGGCCGGCCTCGCTCGTGACGAGGTCGTAGTGCGCGAGGAAGATGAACGGGCAGATGATGGAGCTCTTCATGCCGAAGCTCGGCCCCTTGGGGATGCGCAGGCGGTCGTAAAAGCGGTCGAGCGGCATGCGCAGCGTGAAGGTCACCATGGCGCCGACGTGGGCCGGGCTGCGGGCGACCTTCAGGTAGTTGGCGCGCGATGCAGGGTGGAGCGACCAGAACACCTCGCGGACGCGCGGGTGGTTTTCGAGGAAGGTGACGACCTTGGGCGTGGTGGCGTTGGTCTTCGCGATGACGGACTCGAAATCGCCGATCTGGGCGGCGAGCCGGGCGAGGTCGCGGCGGTAGATCGATTCCGCGCGCAAGGTGCAGTGGGTGCGGAGGTGGGCCGCGTCAGGTCCGGCCGGGTTGACGACAATCACGCCCGCAATGACGTCGCCCTCGCTCGCGGCGTACTTCGTGAGGCTGTTCACCACGAGGTCGCAATGCGGCAGGACATTGACGTTGAACGGCGAGACCAGCGTCGGATCGAGGATGATCCGTGCGCCGTGCCGGCGGGCGAGGTCGGCCATGGCGGCGAGATCCGACGTCTGCACCAACGGATTGGTCGGGGCCTCGGTGACGATGCCGGCGATGCGATCGCCGCGTTCGGCAAAGAGGCGGGCAAGGGCGTCGAGGTTCTGGACGTCGGGCAGGTAGACGTAATCCTGCGGTGTCGGCGCGAATTTTTTGACGATCGCGATCGTGTCGAGGTACAGCCAGCCGACTTGGATCCAGATCGTGCGACCGCGCGTGGCCTGCAGGTCGGAGAGCGTGCGCCATGCGGCGTGGAACGCGCTCATGCCGGTGTTCGTCAGGATAAAGTCGGCGTCACCGGCCGTCGGGTATGCCTTGCGGAGCACGGCGCGGACCGTGGCCAGGGCATCACCGGTGTTGAGCTCCTCGGCGGTCACGTTGGGGATGAGACCGAGCCGCGCGAGATGATCCTCGGCCTCGCGTGAGGAAAGGAAGCCGCCAGTGTGCTGGAGGTAGGTTTTGGCGCGCGCGTAGAGCTCCGGATTCTCCGGGTGGGCGATGCCGTGCAGGCCGTCGTGGTCGATGCGGGTGGCGAGGGCGGCGCCGAGATGCGCGGCCAGGTCCTCCGCCGTGCGCCGGGAGGCGGTGAGCCAGACCGTATGGCCGGCGAGTCCAAGTTCGGCCGAGAAATGGGCGGCGAGCTGGCGGCAGAACGGGTGGATCACGAACCGTGGATAGCCCGACGTCAGATGACGGGTGATTTCCGGATCCTTCTCCTCGTAACCGATCACGGCGCGCATGGTGGGCAGGCTGCACGAGACACCGTGCACGCTGGACGGAATGCGTTGACCGAGCGGAAGAGGAGGAAACGCGGACATGGGAGGGAGACGATGGCAGAGCCGGCCGGCGGCTGGCAAGTCGGCGGAGATGGCGCCGTACGTGTAGTGCGGATTGGCCGATGCCCCTGACATCGGTGCTCTTTGGGGTATTCGTGTAGCCGGCCTCGCTGAGGCCGGGGATCGGACGGCAATCGCCTAGCTGCCCCCGGACCGGCCTCAGCGAGGCCGGCTACAACGAGCCCAATCCTGGCCGAAAAAATATCGCCAGCCGCGAGGCGCTCGCTGAGCGTCGCTGTTCATGAAATTGATCTCGTGGAACGTGAATGGCGTGCGCGCCGCCCTCAAGAAGGGCCTGTTGGAGTTCATGGAAGGCAGTGGCGCGGACGTGATCTGCCTTCAGGAGACCAAGGCCCACCCCGGCGACGTGCAGCACGTGGCCTGGGCCGCCGGCTACACGCCCCACTGGTATTCGGCGCTGAAGAAGGGCTATTCCGGCACCGTGATTTTCACCAAGGTGGCACCCAAGACCGTGACCTGCGGCATCGGCATGCCGGGCCATGATGACGAGGGCCGGGTGATCACGGCGGAGTTCGCGGATTTTTATCTGGTGAACGTCTACCAGCCGAACTCCCAGCGTGGCCTGACGCGGCTCGATTACCGGACCAAGGAGTGGGATCCCGCCTTCCTGAAATACCTCCTGAAGCTGGAGAAGAAGGGCAAGCCGGTGATCTTTGGCGGCGATCTCAACGTGGCACACACGGAGATCGACCTGACGAATCCCAAGACCAACCGCCGCAACGCGGGCTTTACCGATGAGGAACGCACCAATTTCTCGACCCTGCTCGACGCCGGCTTCGTGGACACGTTCCGCGAGTTTGAAAAGGGCCCGGGTCACTACACCTGGTGGAGCCAGATGATGAACTGCCGGGCCCGAAACATCGGGTGGCGCGTCGATTACTGGGTCGCGTCGACCAAGCTGAAACCCGCGCTCAAGCGCGCGTGGATCATGCCCGGGGTCATGGGGAGCGATCACTGCCCGGTCGGGGTGGAGTTGGCATGAGCACGGGCGCGGCGATTTCAAAATGGGTGCGGCACGGGCGGTCGGCGATCCACGGTCGCGGGCTTTACGCACGTTGCGCGATTCCCAAGGACACGCGTGTCATCGAGTACGTAGGTGAGCGCATCACCAAGGCGGAGTCCGACCGGCGTGACGAGGCGCGCTGTGCGCGACGCGATCGTGGTGGCGACGGCTGCGTGTACATCTTCGAGCTGAACAAGCGGCATGACCTCGATGGCGATGTCACCTGGAACCCGGCGCGTCTGATCAATCACAGCTGTGAGCCGAACTGCGAGCCGCAGGGCATTCGCGGCAAGATCTGGATCGTGGCGCTGCGGGACATCGCGGCGGGCGAGGAACTGCTCTACGACTACGGGTTCGACCATGAGAACTGGCGCGACCATCCCTGCCGGTGTGGCGCGGACGGGTGCTTCGGTTACATCGTGAAGAAGAGCCAGCGCTGGCTGGTCCGGCGCGCGATCGCACGCGAGGCGACGAACGCGAAGCGGGCTTCGTGATCCGCGATTTCGGCGTGCGCCGGACCGTGCGATCGCCGAGGATTGATCCATGAGTGAACTCAAGGATCTGATGGTCGCGGCCCCGAAGCTGACCCTGGCGGTGGCGGAGAGCCTCACGTGCGGACACCTGCAGGCGCGGATCGGCGCCGAGTCCGGGGCATCCGGGTTTTTCGCGGGCGGGGTCACCGCCTACACGCTCGACCAGAAAGTCGCGCTGCTCAGCGTGGAACGGGAGGCAGCCGCGGCGGTCGACTGCGTTTCCGACGAGATCGCACGCCAGATGGCCCGCGGGGTCTGCAAGCTCTTCGGGTCGGATGTGGGTGCGGCCACGACGGGTTATGCCGAGGGGGATTCGGACAAGGGCGTGACCGCTCCGTTTGCCTGCTGGGCGCTTGCACGCCGCGACGGTGCGGGTGGCTGGGTTTACCGGTCTGGCCGGATCACCTGTCCGGGAGTCGAGCGGACGCGGGTGCAGATGACGGTGGCGCAGATCGTCCACGCCGAGCTGCCGTCGTTTGTCCGTGAAGCGCGGGGGTGAGGCGGAGCAAGGTCGCGACCTTGCCGGGGCATAAACAAAACAACCGGCCTGGTCGGCCGGTTGTGATTTGCATGCAGACCGGGTGGGAAAACCCGGTGGCTGGGGGGGGGGCGACTTAGGGCGAGAGCTTCTGGACGTAGGCCATCAGCGGCTGCACCTCGGGGCTGGGCGTGATCCAGTTGCTGTAGAGGATCTCGGGCAGCGTGTAGGTCGTGTTGTAGAAGGAGCGGTTGGCGGTATCGTCGCGGGAGAGGTAGCCTGCCTTGACGGTGGCGCCGGCGAAGAGACCCATGGCGCGGGTGTAGACGAGAACCGGGGCGGCGATGATGGGCTGGCGGTTGTTTTCGCGCTCGGCCACGCGCGGGCCGGCGATGGCCTTGGCATCGGCGCCGACATTGAAGCGCTGCTTGTAGAGCAGGCGCGGTGTGGCGTCGTCCATGATCACGTAAACCGTTTCCACCGTGGTGGCTCCCAGCTGGAGGCCGATGCTGGCTTCGCCGGCCTTGAGGAAGGCGGGCACGCTCCACTGGCCGTCGGCACGCTTGACCATGACCACGCCGTAACCGTCCTTTACGCCGAGGATGATGCCGGCCTTCACCTGATTGGTGATGACGAGGCCGCGGGCCTGGGCGAGGATATCGGCTGGGATGGCGGTCGCCGGGTTCATCTGCAGTTCCCGCAGGATCGCCTCGCACGACTCAACGCGCTTGACGTATTCGGCGCGCGCAAGGGCGGTATCGGCGCCAAAGGCGGCCGCTGCAGTGAGCACGGTGAGGAGGAACAGACGAAGTTTCTTCATGACGACCTAAGGTTTTGCGGAGAACTATGCACGGGCAGTCCCCCTTGGAAAGCGCGGATTGGAGAGGGTTCCCTTGGTTCAACAATCCGGCCCCGGTCGGCGCACGGGTTATGTCTCAAGTGTAGCCGGGGTCGCTGACCCCGGGGATCGGTATCGAGCCTGCGGGACCGGGGTCGGCGACCCCGGCTACATTACATCCCTAGCCCAGTCCGCGGGCTTCAAGCTCGTCCTCGTCCCAACCGAAGTAGTGTCCGAGTTCGTGCAAATAGGTAATTCTAACCTCCTCGCGGAAGGTTTCAGCATCCGCCTCTGCGTAGTCCCAGAGGTTGTCCAGAAACAGGAGAATATGCGGGGGCACCGACCCATCGCCGCCTTCGGACTCGAGGGGGTGTCCGACGAACATGCCGAGAATGTCCGGCTCGAACTCGTCGCCCAGGATCTCCGGCGACGGAAGATCGTGACAAACCACCGGGAGCCGGTTTGCAGGTGCGCGCAGGTCGGCCGGAAGTCGACGGCGGGTCGCCTCAACGGTCTGTTCTGCAAGAGTGATGCGCTGCGCAGGGGTCATGGAAAATGCGGTACGGCGGTCATGTAACCAAAGCAGGGGTGCTGCGTCTAGTTTGATACAACAACGCGATCCCATCGCACCGTCCGTTCAATAACCCTAAAATTGAAAATCATCATGAAGACCCTCACGAAGTTGACCCTGTCCCTGCTCGCCCTCGCGGCCCTCGCCGCTGTTCCCGTTGTCCGTGCCCAGAATGCGGATACTCCCAAGTCCGAACGCCGCGGTCCGGGTGGTCCCGGCGCCGGCATGGGTGAGGAGCGCATCAAGGCCATCGCCGAGCGCCTCGGCCTGACCGCTGACCAGAAGACCAAGCTGCAGGCTGTGGCCAAGACGCAGCGCGAGGCCATGGCGAAGCTGCGCGACGACGAGTCGCTGACGCGCGAGGCCCGTCGCGAGAAGATGCAGGCCATGCGCACCGCGCAGCAGGCCGAGATCCGCGCCATCCTCACGCCGGAGCAGGCAGAGAAGTGGGAAGCGGCGATGGCCGATGGCGGTCGTCGCGGTGGTCCCGGCGGCCGGGAAGGCCGGGGCAAGGGTGGCGATGACGCCCGCTGAACAGTCCGTTCACTTCCGTTAACCTAAATCAGGATTCGCTGTAACCCGCCGCCTTCTCCTTCGGGAGGGGCGGCGGTTTTCGTTTCGACTTGGACACTTGTGCCGGGCGTGCGCACGCTGCGCCGACATGGATCGATCACGCATCGTCATCGCCGGTGGCGGCGCCGCCGGATTTTTTGCCGCCATCACCTGCGCGGAAGCCAACCCGGCGGCCGAGGTGACGCTGTTCGAGGCGACCGCGCATCCGCTCGCCAAGGTGCGGATCTCGGGCGGCGGGCGCTGCAACGTGACGCATGCCTGCTTCGAACCGCGCGAGCTGGTGAAGCGCTACCCGCGGGGCGGGCGCGAGCTGCTCGGGGCGTTTCATCGCTTTGGCCCGCGCGACACCGTGGCCTGGTTTGCGGCGCGCGGCGTGGAGCTGAAGACCGAGGATGACGGTCGGATGTTTCCGACGACCGACGACTCGGCGACGATCGCTGACTGCCTGCTGCGGGCGGCGGCGGAGGCGAAGGTGAAGGTCGTCACGCCTTGTGGCATCCGCACGGCGGAATTGATCCACGGTGACGGCTCGGCGCGCTTCAACGTGACGCTGACGACCGGGGCGGTCCTGGCGGCGGATCGTCTGCTGCTGGCGACGGGTGGCAATCGCGGCTCGGCGGGACTGACCATTGCGCAGGCCTTGGATCACACGATTGAGCCGCCGGTGCCCTCGCTCTTCACGTTTCACATCGACGATGCGCGCCTGCGCGGGCTCGAGGGCCTCTCGGTGCTCAACGTGACGACGGCGGTTTCCGGGATGAAGTTGCGCGAGCAGGGGCCGATTCTGGTCACGCATTGGGGGCTGAGCGGCCCGGCCGTGCTCAAGTTGTCGGCCTGGGGCGCGCGTGAACTGGCGGCGATCAACTATCAGTTCACGCTGACCGTGAACTGGGTCGCACCGCGCACGCCGGCCGATGTTCTCGCGGCGCTGACCACGGCCCGGGCGGACAATCCCAAGAAGCAGATCGCGACCTGGAATCCCTTCGCGCTGCCGGCGCGCCTGTGGGAGCGGCTCGTGGTCGCGGCGGGCCTGACGCCGGAGACGGTGTGGACGACGGTGGCCAATGCGAAACTGCAGGCCCTGGCGACACAACTGGTGGCGAGTGAATTCAAGGTCGAGGGCAAGAGCCTGAACAAGGAGGAGTTTGTGACCTGCGGCGGCATCCGGCTGCGCGAGGTTGATTTCAAGACGATGGAGAGCCGCGTGCGTCCCGGGCTGCATTTCGCGGGTGAGGTGCTCGATATCGACGGCATCACCGGCGGATTCAATTTTCAGGCGGCGTGGACCACGGGCTGGCTGGCTGGCCGGGCGATGGCCGGGGTGGCGGATGGGCCGGTGTAGCCGGGGTAGCTGACCCCGGGGATTGATTCTTGCGGCGAACGAATTTCGGACCGGCCTCAGCGAGGCCGGCTACACCGAGCCTGAGCATTGCGGCTTGCTTGGCGGGCGACGGTGCGCTGGCTTCCGGAGCTTCCGACCATGCCGTCCTACTGGGAACTGATGTTGCTGATCCTGCCGGTTTTCGCGTTGATCGCGATCGGGGCGGGCTTGCGGAGGGCGAAGTGGCTGAACCAGGAGGCGGACGAGAGCCTGCTGAAGATGGTCGTCAATTTTCTCTACCCCTGCCTGATCTTCGACAGTGTGGCGGGGAATGCGGCGCTGCGTGATCCCGCCAATCTCGTGCTCGCGCCCCTCGTCGGATTTGTGACCATGGCCGGCGGCATTGGCGCGGCCTATTATGCGGGGCGGGGCATCGGGCTCACCACGGGCAAGGGTCTGCGCACCTTCGCGTTTGCGGTCGGGATCTACAACTATGGCTACATCCCGATTCCGCTGATGGCGGGCCTCTTTGGCGATGACAGCATCGGGGTGCTGCTGGTTCACAATGTCGGCTGCGAGGCAGCCATCTGGACCGTGGGCATCCTTGTGCTGGCGGGCGTTCCCTTGAAACAGGGCTGGCGTAAGCTGATCAATCCGCCGGTTTTTGCACTGATCGCCGCCGTAGCCTTGAACCTTCTCGGCTGGGGCGAGCGTCTGCCCAGCGTGGTGCACGAAGTGATTCGCCTGAGCGCGGCGTGTGCGATCCCGCTCGGCTTGATGCTCATCGGCGCGACGCTGGTCGAGTACCTGGGTCGTCCGCGCGAGCTTTACGACACGCGGGTGACGCTTTCGTCGACACTGCTGCGGCTGGGTATCCTGCCGATCGCCTTCCTGTTGCTGGCAAAGTTCCTGCCCTGTCCGGTAGAACTCAAGCGCGTGATCGTGATCGAGGCGGCGATGCCGGCGGGGATTCTGCCGATTGTCATTGCGCGGCACTACGGTGGCCAGCCGCTCACGGCGGTGCAGGTCGTGGTCGGTACGACGGCGGTGGGCCTGGTGGCGATTCCGCTCTGGCTGCGGTTGGGGTTGGCGTGGGTGGGGGTGTGATTCCCTCCGGATCGTTCTCGTTCGTCGTTCTCGTTCTCGGATTTGGGCCGGACAAATCATCCGTTCTGGGAGAACGAGAACGATTACGAGAACGACTAACGTTCAGTTGTAGCCGGGGTCGTCGACCCCGGGGATTGGGTTTCTCCTCACGAGGGGTTCGGACCGGGGTCAGCGACCCCGGCTACAGGTTTTCTGAAAATGAACGAGAACGATTTGGATGGAATATCCGCTGAGTTCTCGCCAATCCGGCGTGAGCTGCTACGACCGTTCGCATGGCGGAATCCTCCAGTTCATCAGGCGGCGGTGGCGGGTTGGGCAAGCGGCGGGTGGCCGGCTTGGTTCTCCTCATCGTGGCGGGCTGGGCGCTGCTGGATCGGTACACGAACTTCAACACGCAGCTCGCGGTGCCCGCGCTTCTGGGCGTGATTTTCACGGGCTGGTCGATTGTGGCGAAGGAATGGGGGCTGCTTGTGCCGGGTGGAATTTTGACCGGGGTTGGCACCGGGATTCTCCTGACCCGCTCGACGGACCTCAGCCGGGCCGGTGAGTCCGGGGCCTTCCTGCTGAGCTTCGCTGGCGGCTGGCTGCTGATCACGCTGCTTTCGGCGGCGGTCTTCAAGCGCCGGGTGCTGTGGCCGTTGATTCCGGGTTTCGTGATGGCCGCGATGGGCACGGCCGACCTGGCCGGCTCGGAGTTCCGGCAGTTTCTGCGCCTGGCGCAGGATTTCTGGCCTTGGGCGCTGCTGGTGCTGGCGGCGTGGCTGCTGGCCTTTGGTGGTCGCAAGTAGGACCGCAAGACATACCGTTACGTTTAGGGCACAACTTCCTCTTGGAGCCCGCCGCTTGACGGCAGGCGGTGGGCCTGCGATGTCCGCTCATCATGGAATTTCTCGCCGATCCGCAAATCTGGGTCTCTCTGCTCACGTTGACCGCGCTCGAGATCGTGCTCGGCATCGACAACGTCATCTTCATCTCGATCCTGGCCGGCAAGCTGCCCAAGGATCAGCAGCCCAAGGCTCGCCAGCTCGGCCTGATGCTCGCACTGGTCACGCGCATCCTGCTCCTCATGAGCATCTCTTGGCTGATGGGTCTGACGCGTCCGCTCTTCACGCTGCCGATCCTCGATCAGGGACTTTCCGGTCGTGATCTCATCCTGCTTATCGGTGGCCTGTTTTTGATTGGCAAGAGCGTGGTCGAAATCCACGAGAAGCTCGAGGGGGAGGATGGTCATGCGACTCCGACCAAGGCGGCCGCCTCCTTCACCGGTGTGATCATCCAGATCCTGCTCCTCGACATCGTTTTCTCCCTTGATTCGGTGATCACCGCGGTCGGCATGGCGAACAACATCTGGGTCATGGTCACGGCTGTGATCATCGCGCTGGGCGTGATGCTGGCCTTTGCCGGCACGATCAGTGACTTCGTCAACCGTCACCCGACGCTGAAGATGCTCGCGTTGAGCTTCCTCATCCTGATTGGCGTGACGCTCGTGGGCGAAAGCCTCGGCCAGCACATCCCGAAGGGCTACATCTACTTCTCGATGGCCTTCGCCTTCCTCGTGGAGATGTTGAACCTCCGCCTGCGCACCAAGAGCCAGTCCGCGCACCCGGTCGAGCTCCGCTCGCCGATCAAGTGAGCGCGCAGTTAGGCCGCGTTCGGCTAACCACGAATGGATGCGAATTCATACGAATCCGATTCATTCGAACCAACGGAGTTTAACCACAGATGAACACAGATGGTCACAGATCTGATCCCAATCAGACGGGATTTATCTGTGGTTAAATTTCAGACAGGGGTGCCCGTGCGGGCGGCGACGGCCCAGTGGTAGAGGTCGACGTAGCGTTCGGCGCTGCGCCGCCAGCTGAAATCCTGCTGCATGCCGCGCAAGCGCATGGCCTTGAATTCTGCCGGGCGGTCATAGTACGTCGCACAGGCCCAGCCGAGCGTGTCATAGAGCGCCTGGGCGGTGGCGTCGCCGAAGACAAAGCCGGTCCCGGCATCACCGCCTTCGACGAAGGGGCTGACCGTGTCGATCAATCCGCCGGTCGCGCGCACGAGCGGCGGCGTGCCGTAGCGCATCGCATACATCTGGGTGAGTCCGCAGGGTTCGGCCCGGCTCGGCATGACAAAGACATCGCTGCCGGCCTGGATCAGTCGCGCGAGGCCGCCATCGAAACCGATGTGCACGCCGACGCGTCCGGGATAGTTGTGGGCGGCGGAGCGAAACGAATGCTCGAGGCCCGGGTCGCCGGAGCCGAGCAGCACAAACTGCACGTGCATGCGATCGAGGACGGAGGGCATGGCCTGGGCGAGCAGGTCGAGGCCCTTCTGGGCAACGAGGCGCGAGACGACGCCAAAGACGACGACATGCGGATCAACGTTGAGTCCGAGGCGTTGCTGCAGCGCGGCCTTGCACGCCGCCTTGCCGGAAAGGTCTGACCGGGAGTAGCACGCGGGCAGCTGGCGATCGGTGGCCGGGTCCCAGGACACGGTGTCGATCCCGTTCAGGATGCCGACGAGGTCGGCGCCGCGAAAGCGCAGCACTTCATCCAATCCGCAGCCGCCCTCGGGCTGGCGGATCTCCTCGGCGTAGGTCGGGCTCACCGTGCTGAGCTTGGTGGCGTGGTAGAGGCCGGCCTTGACCATGTTGACCGCGCCCACCGACTCGATGCTGTCGGACCGGAATTCGCTCCACGGTATCCGGGCAAAGGCGACCGCGCGCGGATCGGCGTAGCCCTGGTGCTCGAGGTTGTGGATGGTGAAGACGGTCGCGATGCGGCCGAGCGGGGTGTTGCGCAGCGTGCTGTTCAGCATGACCGGGACAAACCCGGTGGTCCAATCGTGGCAGTGCGCGACGTCGGGAATCCAGTTGAGCTGCTCGCAGAGCGTGAGGGCGCCGCGGCAGAGGAAGATGAAGCGGAGATCGTTGTCGGCGTGCGCGCCCCACGGGCCGCTGTACACTTCCTTGCGGGCGAAGAAGTCGTCGCGTTCGAGGAAATACACCGGGACGCGCGCGCCGGGCAGCATGGTTTGCCAGGTGCGGCCCCAGTGGGTTTCGGTGCCGACCTCGACGCCGAGCGGCTCGGCCCGGGGTTGCCATTCGCCTTCGACGCGGAGGCATCCGTAGGCCGGGCAAACGATGCGCACATCGTGGCCGAGCGCGGCAAGTTCGCGTGGAAGCGCACCCACCATGTCGGCCAGGCCGCCAACTTTCACAAACGGTTCAACCTCCGGGGCAACGAAAAGGATCTTCAGCGGGCGCACGGAAGGGTGCTAGTCGCAGCGCGCTAGGGTGCCGAGCGAAAAAGGACGGGCGACCGCAACCCGTTTTACAGGAGGAAACGGAGGGCACGGAGAGATGGCCGCAAAGAGACGCAGAAGGCGCATAAAGAGACGATCCGTCCTCAGTGACTTCCTGTGAAAATGACCCGTTCTGGCTACAACCGTTCGATCAGCCCTGGTAGGTCACGAATCGACGTCAGCGGGAAAAAGCGCGGGTGATCCGGCGCGCCGTCGACGCGCTCATGCTCCCAGGTGAGGTGATAAGGGACGTGGGCGCCGGCGCCGCCGAGGGCGAGGACCGGGAGGATGTCGCTCTTGATCGAGTTTCCAACCATGAGGAATTCGCCGGGCGCGATGCCGTGGCGGCGCAGTACGCGGCCGTAGGTATCCGGATTCTTCTCCGAGAGGATTTCCACGGCCGAGAAATGAGCGGCCAGACCGGAGCGCGCGATCTTGCGTTCCTGATCGCGAAGGTCGCCCTTGGTGATGACGACGATCCGATGCGAACCGGAGAGCGCCGCGACCGTCTCGGCCACGCCTTCGAGGATGTTCACGGGATGGGCGAGCATCCCCTGCGCGAGCCGGATGATGGCGAGGATTTCCTCCGCGCTGATCTGACGTCCGCTCAATTCGACGGCAGTCTCAATCGCGGAAAGCGTGAAGCTCTTGATGCCATAGCCGTAGAGCTCGAGATTGCGCATCTCCGTGGCGAAAAGTCGTCGGTCCACCTCCACGGCATTGTCGTGATAGCGGGTGAGGAGCGTGCGGAGTTTTGCATTCGTCTCCTCGAAGATCGTCTCGTTGTGCCAGAGCGTGTCGTCGGCATCGAGGCCGATCGTGGTGATCATGTCGCCAGCATGACCGCCGGCCGGACCCGGCGAAAGGGAAAATCCCGCAGACAGGGCATCCAGCCGCGCCCCGGAGGGAGGCGCGACTGTGCCGTGTAGCCGGCCTCGCTGAGGCCGGGGATTAATGATGAGACCGGGGGCAGCGCCCCCGGCTACAACTGATTATTCCGGCGAGCCGACGCCGTGAGGATGGTGGCGCTTCTCGCGGTGCTCGCTGTGACGGCGGCGCAGGGCGCCATCGAGCTTGTCCATGAGGGAGTCAATCGACTTGTAGGCGTCCTCGCTGGCGACGGATGCGAGGATGTCGGGGCCGCCGATTTCAATGTGCCCCTTGGCGACGAAAGCGTTGTTGTGGTCGCGGGTACGGTCATGCTCGAGATCGATGCGGATGCGAACGATGCGCGGTTCATGACGCAGCAGACGGGCGACCTTGTCGCGGACCGTCGACTTTAAGGCATCCGTGAGATCCAGATGAATGCCGCTGACGATAAGCTTCGAGTCGATCAGTTCCGGGGTAATGATGGGTGTCATACGAGGAGTAAGACGTTCATCGGCGCAAAACGTTGCTTACAAAAGCCCTGAACATTCCCAATGAAGCAAACGTAGCCGCACGGATCAGCGCTTCTTTTTTAATGCGGCGGCGAACCAATCGTCATTGAGTGACTGGGGTGGGCGCGCCGGGGCGGCCGCCGGACGCGGTCCGGCTCCGGGTCCCGTGCGCGGGCCGGGCCGGGGACCACCTGCGGCGCCGGCCGGGGCACCGCCGAGAGGCGCGCGACCGCCGATCTGTGGGTTGCTCCGCATTGACAGGGCGATGCGATTGCGGGGCAGGTCGATCTCGGTGCCCGTGACG
>CAYWRG010000051.1:0-1095 GCA_964460715.1 uncultured Opitutus sp.
TGATTGCGTAGGCGGCGAAGACGACCATCGAGATGATCGAGATGACGGCGGCGAGACCCTCGCGGACATCGTCACCCGTGATCTGCGGGTCCTTGTCCTTGAGGAGATTATTGGCCTTGGAGAACTGATTGATGGCCCGGGTGAGGGCGCTGCGGAAGCCGGAGAGGTGGGTGCCGCCATCCGGGTTGTGGATGGTGTTGGTGTAGCACAGGACCTGGTCGTTGTAGGTGTCGTTGTACTGCAGCACGACCTCCATGTGGATTTCCGACTGCTTGTCGTCGTTCTTGACCGAGGTCTCCTTGACGATGCGGAGGGGCTTCGGGTGCAGCGGGGTCTTGCCCGTGTTGATCTGCTTCACGAATTCCTCGACGCCGTCCTTGTAGTAGTAGGTCTCGGGCTTGGCGCCCGCGGGGCGCTCGTCGAGGAAGACGATCTCGAGTCCGGAGTTGAGGAAGGCGAGTTCGCGCAGGCGCTGGCTGATGCGGCCCGTCTGGAAAACCGTGGTCTCGCGGAAGATTTCGCCGTCCGGCTTGAATGTGATGTAGGTGCCGGTGGCGCGTGCCTTGCCGATGACCTCGAGCTTCTTGACGGTCTTGCCGCGCTCGAAGCGCATGTGGTGGACTTGGCCGCCGCGGGAGACCTCGACCTCGAACCATTCGGAGACCGCGTTGACGCACTTGGCGCCGACACCGTGGGTGCCGCCGGAGAACTTGTAGCCGCCCTGGCCGTACTTGCCACCGGAGTGGAGGGTAGTGAGCACCATCTCGACGCCGGGAATCCCGTACTGCGGATGGATGTCGACCGGGATGCCGCGACCGTTGTCACGGATGCTGATCGAGCCATCCACATGGATGGTCACCTCGATCCGCGAGCAGTGGCCGGCGAGATGCTCGTCGACCGAGTTGTCCAAGACCTCGGAGACGCAGTGGTGAAGCGCCCGCTCATCGGTGCCGCCGATGTACATGCCCGGCTTTTTCCGGACGGCTTCCAGGCCCTCGAGTTTGCCAAGTTGGGACGAGTCGTAGGCGCCCGAGATGGCTTGGTTCTTCTGCGGTTCGAGGGAGTCGGGAGTATCGGACATGAAGAGGGTTCGGG
>CAYWRG010000051.1:1105-3029 GCA_964460715.1 uncultured Opitutus sp.
CGGCTTCCAGGCCCTCGAGCTTGCCGAGCTTGGAGGCATCGTAAGTCTCGGAAATGGGCTGATTTTGGGGAGGATTCGACGAGTCGGTCGCTTCGGACATGCGGGTTAAAAAGAGGGTGGCCTAGGGCTGCGATTTAAAGGCGAAATTCCATCCGAAAGCAGGTGCGGTCACAATCGAATTTTTGGTGCATTTTCGGCCGCTTTTTAAGGGGTGAAACGGTATTTTAGGTTGCGGACCTAAGATTGAACCCTACCTTCCGCCGCTGAGTGAAGCTTTCCGTCAAAGTCGACTACGCCTGCCGGGTTCTGGCGCAGCTTGCGCGGTCCCACGGAACCGACGAATTGGCTCATATCGAGGAGCTGGCCCGGATTGAGTCCGTTCCGGCTAACTATCTGGTGCAGATCCTGAGTGAGCTTCGGAATGGCGGGCTGATCACCAGCCGCCGCGGCAAACAGGGTGGCTACGCGCTGGCGCGGCCGCCCGAACAGATCACGCTGTACGACATCGTGAAGCTGATCGAAGGCGAGTTGCTCGAACTCAACGGCACGGGCGAAGGGCAGTCGGGTCGCCGGGTGAACCAGATCTGGCGCGACGTCCGCGCCTCGCTTGAGGCGAAGTGCCGCTCCTACACGCTCGACAAGTTCCTCGCGAAGTCGGGCGAGGACATGTACTACATTTAGCCCCAGCCCCGAACTCCTCCGGGGCGGATGGCCCCGGCCTCCCTCCCATGCGCCCTCCCGTTCTCGAAAAGCTGCTCATCCTGCAAGATCGCGACCAGCAGCGGCTGGCCCTCGAAGCGCAGCTCAAGGCCGTCCCGGCCGATGTGGAGCGCGTGCAGCAGAAGATTTCCGCCGAAAAGGCGGCGATTGAGACCGCCCGCACCGAGGTGCGCGAGCTGGAGACCAAGAAAAAGCTCCTCGAGACCGAGATCGGTTCCGCGGAGGACAAGCTCGCCAAGTACCGGACCCAGCAGCTCCAGGTGCGCAAGAACGAGGAGTACCAGGCGCTCGGTCATGAGATCGAAACGACAAAGACCGCGATCGAGGGCCTGGAGGAGAAGGAACTCGGCATCATGTTTAACATCGACGAGGCCAAGAAACGCTTCGTGGCCGCCGAGTCCGTCCTCAAAACCAACATTGCTGGGCACGAGGCCCGCCTGAAGACCTTGGCGGAGCGCGAGGCCAATCTCCGGGCCGAACTCGACACCGCCCGTGCGGCGGTGGCCGCGGCGCGTCCGGCGGTCGATGACCTGTCGCTCCGGCTTTACGACCGCGTGTCCGCCCGCCAGATGCCAGCCTGTGTGCCGGTGCGCGGCGGCAACTGTGGGGGGTGTCACCTCAAGCTCTCCAGCGAAAACGATGCGGTGGCCCGCAAGGGCGAGAAGCTCGCCACGTGCGACCAGTGTGGACGCATCGTGTGGTTCGAAAGTTGAGCGGGTGCGGGGTTTGGATTGCGGAATTTTTTCGCCCGCGAATCAGCGCGAATCGGCGCGAATTCAATCTGGGATAAACCACGAAATACACGGAACACACGAAAATCGGAGGATCCTGGTTCGGGATTCTTTTGGTGTGTTGCGTGTTTTTCGTGTTGTTGAATGGTTGTATTGGGCGGGGTTTGGCGTGATTCGCGGGCGGTGAAGTGGTTTTGATTCCGCGTTCGACAACGTCCCGGCCGTGACCCAAGCTGATCCTCCTTGGTTTTGGGGCTGGTCGTCGCTCCGAGTTCTTTGATCCCAAGGCGCGGGTAACGCCGCGCCCGATAGATATTCGGAGAGGAAAGTCCGGACACCGTAGGGCAGGATGCCGCGCGAGCTTCACCGCAAGCGCGGGCGTCGCGTTTCAAAGCGCGGCGACGGAGAGTGTCACAGAGAATAGACCGCCTGCCGTCGGCCCCCGCAAGCGGGGCGGCGGGGGGGTAGGGTGT
>CAYWRG010000051.1:3124-8595 GCA_964460715.1 uncultured Opitutus sp.
CAGGCCAAGTCCGCAAGGAGTTGAGAGAAATGACGACCGAATCCTGCGCGAGCAGGAGGAACAGAATCCGGCTTACCGCCCCAAAACCAAGATTTCCCTCACCCCGGGAGCGCGTGCCTCTGGCCCGCTGAAGGGCGGATTGCCGCGTTCGGATTGCGGAATGAACCGACCCCAAAAATGGCGGGCCAGCCCACGTTCCCAGCAAGCGCGACCACCTTCGGCACGCGAGCGCGACTTATGGAACCGAGAAAGCCAGAGCGGACGAGTACGCATTGCGCGCCGTCGCCGTCGTGAGCTCGCGCCAGGCACCCAAGCCGTAGGGGTTGCCGTCCGTCATGTCGGACAGGGCCTCGTCGTAGTGGAACTTGGACCCGCCCACGAGGCTGATGTTGTTTGCGACGACTGCGCCGCTGACCTGGCCGCTCGATCCGCCGCCGTTGATGGATACATTCGAGTTGGGGGCGTAGACCACGGCGTTGAGCTGACCGTTGCCGGAGATGCTGATCGTCTGCACGGGGCTGGCCGTGGTTGCGCGCGTGCCCCACACCTGAAAGCTTTCGGGAGAATTGGCGTTGGCCACGCCGTTGCCGGCGATGCTGAGATTGGCCTCGGTGTAGATCTCCAGGCTGGAGCCGGTGCCGACGGCGATCGAGGCGTTGCCGCCGATGTTGATCGCGGTTCCCGTGGTCTGGGTGAACACCAGCACCACCTCCCTGCCGGCGGCGATGGTGAGCTTGTTCGTGGCCGCGCCGGTGAGGCTGAAACCCGTGGCCACGGTGTAGTAATATTTCCCGTCAGCGGCGGCGACATCGGAGCCTCCGGGCAGGGTGGTCACCCAGCTTCCCGGCGCGGCGTTCATCACGCTCGCCGTCGGGGTCTCGGCGTTGGGGAAGTCGGCGGTGAAGTCAGTCGAGACGCGTTCGCTCACAATCGTGCCGGCGGCGGTGCCGAAGGGGCCGATGGTGCCGCCGGGGCCGACGTCGAGGCCGGAAAGGTCCGGCGTGCCCACCGCCACGTAGCCCCAGATGTCGGCGTTGCCCAGACTGAAGGTGTCGGCGTCGGTCGAGGTGCTGGCCGAGCGGCCGCGGGCGTAGCGATTATTGGTGCCGTCGGCGAGGACGGCGTTGTAGCCGCCGAGGCGGGAGTCGTAGGAGTCGACCTCGCAGGTGCCGTTGAAGGTGATCTCGTTGCGGGCAGTGAGGCCATTGGCGAAGAGCGAGCGGCGGACGAGGGTGACCTCGACCCACTTTTCGATCACCGGCCCCTTGGCCGGGGTGATGGTCGAGCGCGCAACCATGATGGGGGCGCTGCCGACGCCGTTGTAGTTATCGATGAAGACGCGGATGACGCCGGTGGCGTTGGCGCCGAGGTCAAATCCGGACCAGCCGCGCGTCGCGTCGTTGCCGGATATGGTCCAGTCGGTCCAGGCGCCGGCGCCGCCGTTGATGTCCTTGTTGATGGACCAGACGGCCTCCTCGAGGCCGGTCTCCGCGAGGTTCATCGCGGCGTTGCTGAAGAGCGCGCGATTGGAGATCTCCATGGCACCTGAGCTCATCCGGATGTAGGAGGCGAGGGACACGCCGATGACGGCGGAAAGCAGCATGGCCACGATGAGCAGGGCGCCGCGCTCGCTGCGCGGGAGGGATTGGCGACGGGTTTTCATGTGGTGATCCGTTTGTTGCGCAGAATGAACCGGGCTGAGAGCACCGTGTTGGTGGCGGTCGCGACGGTGGAGGACGTGCGGCTTGCGTTGAGCGAGATCTGGAGCTGCTTGGTGTCGACGTTGGCTTGAGCGAGATCGCCGTCATCATCGAGCTCCTCCAGATCGATCTCGGATGCGTTCACGCGGTAGGCCTTGAAGGTGAATTCACTGATGCCGGAGATGAGGACGTCGACGGTCCCCGTGGTCGGGCCGGTGCGCTGGCGGGTGAATTGCTGGGTGTCGGGATCGTAGGTGTAGGTGTAGCGCTCGTTGGTGCCGCTGGCGGGGACCACCAGGGTGACGCTGTTGAGGCTGTTCCACACAATGTCGTTCGCCATGCGGGTGTCCTCGGCGAAGAGCTCAAGCCCGCTGCGGGCCTGGGCCTCCATCTCCGTGTAGTTGACGAGATTTGCGCCGCTCCGCCCGAGCATGAGGAAGCAGGTCAGCACGCCGGTCAGGACGAAGCCGGATAGGCCGGCTGCGACCATCAGTTCGACCAGCGTGAAGCCGCGGGCGCTACGCGGGGTGCGGTCAGCGGGCGAGCGTGTAGTAATAGTCATACAGTCCATCCTTGGTGTAGCGGGTGATGAAGCGGCGCGAGTGAGGGGAGCCGGTGACGCCATTCCACGTCACGGTCAGGGTGACGCTTTTCATTTCGCCGGCCTTGCCCGATACGTCCGCGACGGTGCGGGCCAGAGTGAATTTGTCGGCGAGTGCGGGATTGCTGGTGAAGAACGAAGACAGATCCACGTCGCTGCTGTCGCCGGGGAGGGCGGCCCAATTGAGCAGGCGAATGCGTTCCATCTCGCTCTGCATGATCTGGGCGGCGAGCGTGATGTTGCGGGCGGTGTCGATGGATTCGAATCCCCGCTGCATGGTGATGAGCGAGGTCGAGATGCCGAAGATCATCACGAACGTGGCCATCGCGACCTCGACGATCGTGAAGCCACGCTGGCGGCTGCGGCCACGAAACAGGGAGTGGGCGGGGGCGGGCGCTCCGGATTTCATGCCCACAGTCTACCGCGCATCCCGGGCGACCGTTAGAGGCCTGCGGGTGGTTTTTCAGGCTGTCTGAACTAAGTCCGGCCGTGCCTGCCTGATAATCTGAACGGGCCTAGTCCGGTCGGGCGGGAGGCCCTAGAAGCGTCCCAGCACGTCGCGGTACGGAGCCTGTTCGTCCCGGGTGGCGAGGCTGCGCCACCGAACCACGCCATAGGGCTGGTTGTCGGTCAGGTTCGCGAGGGATTCGTCGTAGTGGAAATCGGCGTTGCCGGTCAGGGTGATGGTGTTGCCCACAACCGAGCCCATGACATCACCGTTGCCGTTGATCTGGACGTCCGCGTAGGGCGCGTAGACGACGGCCTTCAGGGCCCCGTTGCCGGCCAGGTGGATTGTCTGGGGCATGACGGGCTCGCCGACGCCCCAGAACTGGGCGCTGACCGGCTGGTGGTTGGGGTTCGCTAGCCCGTTGCCGGCGATCAGGATGTCGCCCTCGGCGTAGACCTTCAGACTCGAATTCGGCTCAATGATGATGGAGGCGTTGCCAGTCACATCGAGGGCACGCGTGCCCGGTCCGCCGGTCAGGATGATGGTGACGTCACCGAGGATCGTGAGCGTATCGCGGCCACGGAGGGCGATGCCCGGGATTCGCCAGGAGGTCGTGGTGCCCAAGGTTCCGAGGGTGGCTCCGACCGAGGCGAGAACCGTGCCTCCGGCCGGCAGCGTCACGGAGGGCAGGTCGGCATTGAAATCCGTGGCGACGCGTCCGGGGTGAATCGTGCCGGCCGGGGTGCCGAAGGGCCCGATCAGGCCCTGCGTGCCGACGGCGGGTTGTTCCCCGCCGGTGGAAACGTAGCCCCAGACGGTGGCCTGCTGCACGAGCACGGCGGTGTTGAGCACCGACATGCTGGCCACGGTGCCACGGTCATTGCGCACCGGGACGGAGTACGGGATCGACGCGGTGGCGGCGTTGCTGTCGGGGTCCGAGTTCCAGCTGTCGACCGAGGTGCGGGTGCCCGAGAAGCGGATGGAGTTGCGGGCCATCAATCCGTTGGCAAACAGCGAGCGGCGGGCGAGCGTGATCTCGAGCATCTTCGTCACGCCGGATTCGCCGGGTGCTTCCACCAGCGCCTGCGCAATGATGCGCGGTCGCACGCCGGCGGCCGGGGCCTTGTTGTCGATGTAGACCTTGACCGAGCCGGTCGCGGCGGCGCCGAAGGAGAAGCCGTCAAACTTGCGCCAGGCGGAGGTGCCGTCATCGGTCCAGTCCGTCCAGGCGACGGGCGAAGCGAGCGCGGCCTGGTTGAACGACCAGAGTGCCTCCTCGGCGCCGGCTTCCGCGAGGTTGAAGGCGGCCTGCTGGTGAAAGCTCCGCCGGGCGAGGCGTGCGGAGCCGAGGTTGAGGTTGATGTAGCTGCCGAGGGCGACCGCGATGAGGGCGGAGATCATCAACGCGACGATCAGGACGGATCCTTTCGCGCCTGCGGGGCGCAGGCCGGTCCGGCGTGCGCGCACCGCCGGGCCGCCGGCGGCGGATGGTGCGCAGGAAAGGGCGGCGTGGCGTGGGTGGGTCATTGGCTCACGCGCTTGTTGCGCAGAAGATAGCGGGCGGAGATGACCGTGTTGCTGGCTGCTGCGCCTCGGGCGGAGCGGACGGCGCGTAGCGTCAGCTGAATCTGCTTGGTTTCGAGGTCGTTGCTGGCCGCGGCGTCAACGGTGCCGGATTGATCGAGCTTGTACCGCTTGAACGAGAAGTCCGGGTCGACGTCGTGCATGAGCACCCGGCGGCCGGTGCCCGCGGTCGCGTCGCCCTCGACGCGGTAGAAACAGCGATAGGTCGCGCTGGTCGCGTCGGAGTCGTAGGCGTAGGTGGTCTCCGTGCTGCCGGTGCCGGCGGGCCGGATGAGCGTGAGGCTTTGCGCGCTGTTCCAGCGCACATCGCTGGCCATGCGCACGTCCTCGGCAAAAACCTCGAGCCCGCGGCGGGCCTCGGCCTCCATTTCACTGTAGCTGCTCGCGTTGAGTCCCGTGCGTCCGATGAAAAGGAAGGCGCTGAGCACGCCCGCCAGGACGAACACCGACAGCGTCGCGGCCATCAGCACCTCGCTCAGCGTGAAGCCCGCCGTGCCCCGCGGCCGGCGCTCAGTGCGTGGTGTAGAAGTAGTCATTCAGTCCGCTCTTGCCGTACCGCGTGATGAGGCGCGCGGACTGCGGGCGGCCGTCATAGCCGCGCCACTCCGCATTCAGGACGATTTCCTTCATGTCGGTCTTGAGGTCGCTGATGGTTCGCGTGCAGGTGAACCGCGCACCGGCGGCCGCGCTGTCGAGCGGGACGGTCGTGTCCCGGCTGGCCTGCAGGGCCTCAAGCTGAGCCCAGCTCTTGAGCCGTAGCCGCTCCATTTCCGACTGCATGAGTTGCGACGCCATCGTGAGATTGCGCGCCGAGTCGATCGCCTGAAACCCGCGCTGCAGGGTGGTGACGGCGCCCACGATGCCGAAGATGAGCACAACGGCGGCGACCATCACCTCGACCAGGGTAAAGCCGCCGCAGGTCGGGCGCGCCCCGCACGGTTGGGATCCTTTCGACATCAGACCCTGACTCTATACTCACCTAGACGATCACCGTTAGGGGCTAACGGATCCTTAAATGAACCTACACTGGATAGGCCTGAAAAGGCCTATCGCCGCTCTGGTAAAGGTGCAGCCGGGGGGGCGGACCCCCCGCCGGGCTAGTTGAGGGTAAGAAATAGAGCGCCCGGGGGCGCGACCC
>CAYWRG010000051.1:8605-30931 GCA_964460715.1 uncultured Opitutus sp.
GGGGCCGGGTATAGTGGGGGGAAACAATGCGCGCCCGGGGGCCCGCCACCCCGGCTACACCTAATTCAAACCGCCTTAGTTGCGCGCAGGCTTGGCCTGCACGTAGAAGGCCGCGGCTTGGGAACGACGCCGCACCTGGAGCTTGTCGAAGACGCTGCAGAGGTAGTTTTTCACCGTGTTGTCGCTCAAGCCGAGATCGTCGCCGATCTGCTTGTTGGTCTTGCCCTCCGCGACGAGCGCAAGGACGCGGCGCTCCTGCGCCGACAACATGGAAAGATCCGGTCCCTCGTTGCGACCGCCGCCCCGCATCAGGCGCAGCACGCCGGCGGTGATGTCGGGCGCGAGGATCGACTTGCCCGCCGCGATGTCGTGAATCGCGCGCACGAGGCCGGCGGGATCGATCTCCTTCATCAGGTAACCCTGGGCGCCCGATGTGATCGCTTCGTACGTGAAGTCGTCGTTGGTGAACGACGTGAGGATCAGGACGCGCGTGGCTGCGCGCTGCTTGAGAATCTCGCGGCAAGCCTGCAGTCCGGAGCCGTCAGGCAGGCGGATGTCGAGGAGGACAACATCGGGCTCGAGCCGGCGGGCTTCGGCGATGCCTTCGGCGACGGTGCCGGCCTCGCCCACGATCTCGATGGCCGGGGAGGGCTGCTGCGCGGCGAGGACGGTTTTGATGCCCTGGCGCACGAGTGCGCTATCATCGACCAGGAGGACGCGAATGGGGCCGGAAACGGGGGTCATACAACTTTCGGAGTTGGTATTGGGAATTTAACCACAATGCGAGTCCCTTTTCCCTGTACGGACTCCAGCAAATACTCGGCTTCAGATTCCCGCGCGCGCTCGGCCATGTTGGCCAGACCCTGGCCGCCGGGCCGCGATTCGGCGGGATCGAACCCGGTGCCATCGTCCACGATCTCGAGCCGGGCAAAGTCATCGGCCCGGGTGAGGCTGATGGTCACCTTGGCCGCATGGCCGTGACGCAGGCTGTTGCTCATGGCTTCGCGGATGATTTGCAGGGCGTCGGTGCGGGCCGTGGTGGGCAGCATCTCGGCCAGGGGTTCGTCGATCGCCACGCGCACATCCACCGATCCCGTCGACTCGAGAAACTCGACGAGTGCACTGACCGCCTGGGCGAAGGTGCGCTGCTTGAAGGCCTCGGGTTCGAGGCCGGTGATGAATCCGCGCAGCTCGCGGATCGTCTCGTTGAGTGCGGCCCGGACCTGGTCGATGCGCTGTTCCGCGTCCGCCGGGTTGCTTTTCAGGATGGTCCGGGTGGCGGCGAGGCCCATGCCGGCAGCGTAGATGGATTGGATCACGCCGTCGTGCAGATCGCGGCCGAGACGGGCGCGCTCCTCGAGGGTGCGCCGGAGGGTCGCCTCGCTTTCTCGGAGGGTGGTCTGCTGGGCGAAGGCGGATTCGATCAGCTGGGCCACGCGGCTCAGTTCGGTGCGCTCGCGCAGCAGGGGGCGAATGGCCGCCGGATTGCCGGTCGCGAGGCTCTCGCCAATCCAGCCGAGCGGTTGAAGCACCCAGCGTTGCAGGCTCAGCCCGAGCGAGACGATCACGAGCAGACCGAACGCGACAAAGGTCCGCGCTTCGAACGCCTCGCTGTGCAGCATCTGGGAAATCTCCGGCAGGCTGCGGTGCAGATGCAGCAGCTTGAGCGTGCGCCCGGTTCCGTCGTTGAGCGGACGCAGGAGCGAGATCCGAGTCTCGTCCTCGGGCTCCGGCAACGGAGGCGCGTCGGGCGTGGTGAGGCGAACTTCGCATTCGGTCAGATTGGCGAGGGTGCGGAGGTGGGCCTCATCCCAGCGCCGCGCGACGAGCAGCCAGCCCACGCCGGGCGACGTGCGGGTGAGGTCGTCGGAGGGCTGAATCGGCGCACCGCGGATCTCAATCAGCTCGCCGTGGTGTTCGGCAAAAAAGTGGAAGAACGGATTGTTCGCCGTGAGGGCGAGCAGGTTGGCGCCAGCGATCGGGGCGTCGGATGGGTCGTGATCTTCCGCGTCGACGCCATAAAGCACGCTGCCATCGCGCCGCATGATCCAGAGGGCGTGGGCATTGAAATTCGGCAGACTGGCCTCGAGATTGATCTTGGCCCATTCTGGGTTGGGTTTGGCCACGTACTCCACGGTGTCGTCCCAGAGTGAGTAGTCGTAGGCGAATTGCCGAAGTGATTGGCCGGTAAGATCAATCCAGCGCTCAATCAGCTCCACATTGTCGCGTTGCGAGCTGGCCAGCATGACCTTGAGCTGCTGGTCTTCAAAGCGTCGCAGCACCAGCAGGGAGAGTAAAAACACGACCAGAAGGAGGCCCAGTAGCAGGGCGAGTCGGAATTTGATGCTCATGGAGGGCGGCCGCCGCCTCCTAGGGACGTGCTTGCCGCCGGGGAGTCAAGGAATTCACCCTTGACTCCACCCCTGCCGTTTGAGTGTTTAACCCCTCATCTTTTAACACCCAGCCATGGCCAACACGAAATCTGCCATCAAGGCCGCCCGCAAGACCGAGCGCCTCACCGTCCGTAACCGGGCCGTTTCCACGCGTCTGAAGACCCTTCACAAGAAGTTCGAAGCCGCCGCGAAGGCCGGGGACAAGGAAGCCGCCCGCGCCGCTGGTGCCGCCTACGCGTCCGCCATGGACCGCGCCACCAAGTCCGGCGTCGTCCACCGCAACGCAGCCTCCCGCGCCAAGGCCCACGTCGCCAAGGCCGTCTTCGCGAAGTAAGTCGCGACCGACCCGTTTTTTGCCACCCCCGTCGTGCCACCGGCGCTACGGGGGTTTTTCTTGGCCGGATTCATCGGGTCGACCGCTCGACGCTCGCCATGATCTCCCTCCACGAAGGCGCCCCCGCCGTCCGCCCGCGCAAGAAGGCCGATCGCGCGCTCGTGCTCCGCCTCTCGGTCGCCGGAACGCAACCGGAGATCTGGCGCCGCCTGTTGGTGCGTGAGTCACTCTGGCTGTCGCGTCTGCACGACGGCATCCAGATCGCCTTCGACTGGTTCGATTACCAGATGCATGTGTTCACGGTGGGCGAACGCCGTTTTGGCAACCCGCAGGCGGGTGCCACGCCGGTGGACGATGACCGTGACATCACCCTCGCCGAGGCGGGGATCCCGGCCGAGGGACGCTTTTCCTACCGCTATCACTTTGGCGAGGGTTGGACGATCAACGGCGTCGTGGAGGAAATCCGGCCCCTGACCAAGGGCGAGCGGGTGCCGGCCTGCCTCGGCGGCGAGCGCGCGGGTCCACCCGAGGACTGCGGCGGGATCGAGGCCTTCCACGACATGCTTGCCTGCCTGCAGGAACCCAACACCGAGCTCGGTCGCGAGTGGCGCGAGTGGGTGGGGCCGGACTACGACCCGGCGCGCTGCGACGCCGCGGCCATCACCCGCGGCCTGCGGAAACTTCCGCGCTGAGGCCGGGTCTGCCGCGCCATGGCCGCCCGGAAATCCTCCCGTCCCCGACGCGCACGTCCGTTCCTGTGGTTGAACGCGCTGCTGCTCGGCCTGCTGGGCAGTTGGTACCTCTTCCAGCCTCCGGCGCGCAAGGCCGAGGTCGACCAGTTGATCGGGAATTACTTCGAGCGGAACAAGCGCATCGACCTGGTCGATGTCGCGTGGGACCTCTACCAGCTCTATTACAGCGAGGAATTCGTCCGCGCGCCGGCCCGCGCAGATGGCGGCGATCTCTACGGCGGCGCACCGCGGGCCGACGGCTTTGCGCACCCCGTCCGGGTTCTGACCAACACGGCTTACACCGTGGGCTACAGCGATGCGCTCGAAAACCCGGTCTGGGCGGCCTACCGCGTGCGCGACCTCGACCTTCTGCGGGAGCCCACCGCGCGCCCGGACCGCTTCGCGGTCGATCCGCGGACCGTGGCGCGGGTCACCCCCGAGGCGTATTCAGGCAGCGGTTACGACCGGGGGCACCTCGCGCCCAACTACGCTATTGCCACGCGCTATGGGGACGCGGCGCAGCGCGAGACATTCCTCATGTCCAACATCGTGCCGCAGCGGCATGCGCTCAATGCCGGCCCGTGGAAGGAGCTCGAGCAGCGGATCGCCACGAGCTACCCCGGCCGCTTCGGCGAGATCTGGGTGCTGGCCGGGCCGGTGTTTGGCGCCGGGCGCGAGCGGCTGCCGAATGGCACGGTCGTGCCTGAGGGGTTTTTCATGATCCTGCTCGATGAGAGCGACGGACGGCTGCGCGCGCTGGGTGTCATCCTCCCGCAGACAGCGGGCGCGGGCACGGATCTGGACCGCCACGTGGTCTCGGTCGACGAGATCGAGCGCCGCACGGGCTTCGATTTCCTGCCGGGGCTCGACGATGCGACCGAGGCGGCGCTGGAAGCAAAAATCCCCGCCCGCGTCTGGTGACGCGAGACGGGGATTCCGTCAGTTGATTCAGGAGTGCGGAGCCGGCTCAGCGCTTCTTGCCCGGCGGGCCCTTCTGCGGGGCGTCGACGACAAACTTGTAGCCGAGGAACACGTCGGTTTCAAATTCGACGAATTCACCCTTCTGCTTCCTCGGCTCGTAGGCGAGCTGCTGAAGGTAGCGGGCGGCGGGTTGCTCGACGACGCCCTTGGGACCGGCGTCGATGATGCCGATCTGCATCACCTTGCCGTCAACCCCGATCCGGAGGGCGGCGCGAACGTAGCCTTCCTGCTGGCTCTGGACCAGTTCGGGTGGGATCTCCGCGCGGAGAGAGGGATTCGCGATGAGCTTCGGCTTGGCGACAAAGGTCAGCTTGAAGGGCCCCGTCTTGACTTTCTTGAAGGCGTCGGGCGTCAGCTCGGCCGTGTGCATGATGGCGTAGCCGATCTCCCGCGGACCCTTGGGCGCCGCGGCCGCGGCGGCGGCCGCGGGTCCGGCGGGAGCTTGGGCCAGAAGGAACACCGGGCTGGAGAGCACGGCGCTGATGACGAGCAGACGAGGAATGAATTTCATTGGGGTGGACGGAGTAAGAACGAGAGATGATGACGTAATTCCGTCAAATGAGGTTACATGCGGCTTGCTCCACCTGCTTCAGGTTGGGTGTAGCCGGGCTCGCCGAGCCCGGTTCGGCAGGAACCGTACCGAATCCCAAGCCCCGGTCTCAGCGAGCCCGGCTACACCCAGCGCTAACATTTAGCCATCAGGGCATTAAAAAGCCGGGCGCAATCGCCCGGCTTAGGAGTTCGGCCTGGTCGGAGGCTTATTTGGCCACTTCGGGCACCGTGCCCGACTTGATCAGGACGAGGCTGTCGGGGCGCACGTGCTTCTTGATGGCGTTGTTGACGTCATTGACCGTCATGGCGGCGACGCGCTTGGGCAGTTCATCGGGCCAGGAAACGCCGTAGCCGCGCTGGACCGAGGCGAGCAGGGCGTTGGCCATGCCGTTGGTGGTCGCGAGCGTGACCTTGTAGGTGCCGATGTAGTTGCTCTGTTCGCGGGCGAACTCTTCGGGCAGCACGCCCTTGGTGTACCACTCGGTGAGCTGGCGCTGGGTGGAGGCGATGCCCTTTTCCAGCAGTTCGGGCGAGAAATTGGCCACGATGCGCCAGTCGCCGTCGGTGTGCGTGTCGTTCATCACGCCCGAGTAGATGCCGTAGGTGAGGCCCTCGCGGTCGCGCACATTGGCCATGAGCCGTCCGGTGAAACCGCTGCCGAAGATATTGGTGCCGACGCGCAGCGCGAGGGTGTCGGGATCACTGTACTTCAGGCCGGTCGTCTGGCCCCAGATCATCGAGACGTTGGTCTTGTCGGCGATGAACACCACCTGGTCCTTGGCCGAGTCGGTCGGCCGCGCGCGCGCTGGGGCCGGGGCCGGCTTGCCGCCGGTCCAGCCGGCGAAGGCCTTGGTCACCTCGGCCTGCAGCGCCGTGGCGTTGACGTCGCCCACCACGACGAGCGTGAAGGCGGCCGGACCGTAGTAGGTGCGGTGGAAGGCGCGCAGGTCATCGACCGTGGCGGTCTTGACCGCCGCGAGAAATTCCTCGGTCGGCGCCTCGCGGTTCGGGTGGCCGATCGGGTACACGGCCTGGGAGAACGCGAGATTGGCGCGGTAGTCGGTACTCTCGAGCGCACGCTGGAAATCTCCGGCGAGCTGCTTCTTCACCTTCTCGAGTTCGGACTCGGGGAAGGCCGGCTCGCGCAGCTGTTCGGCGAGCAGGCTGATCACCAGTGGCATGTCCTTGGTCAGGCACTTGCCGCTGATGGTGAGCATGGTGCCGTCGACGCTGAAGCTGAGCGTGGCGCCGACGCTCTCGAGTTTCTGGGCGAGCGCGAACTTGTCCTGCTTGAGCGTACCCTGGTCGAGCATGGCGCCGACGAGGGTGGGGATCGCGATGTTGTGCTCGGGCGCGAGGCTGTCACCGGCGGGGATCGACCCACGGAAGGTCACGACGTTTTTCACGCCGGTCGGGTAGGCGATCAGGTCGATGCCCGCGATGGAGGCGCGCACGGCGTTGTCGGCCACGGCGGCCTGCAGGGACGGGCGGGCGGTGGCGAGGACGAGTGCGGCGGAAGCGCAGAGAATGCGGATGGACGTCTTCATGGCGTTCAGAGGGGAAGGCTTAGTTGTTCGCGGCGGGCGCCGGCGTGGCGGCACTCGGGACGATCGGGATGAACCAGCCCGTAGTGCTCTGGTCCTCAAGGAGGTAGAGGTTGGCCACGCGGCGGACATCGTCCGGCGTTACCTTGGAGATGGCGTCGTCGAAGGTGACGTAGAGCGTCCAGTCGCCGCTCGCGATGTACTCGTTGAGGGTGCTGGCCATGGCGAAGGAGCCGTCGCCGCGGAAGGCGGACTGGGCGAGCGTCTGGTTGATCGCGGCGGAGACCTCGGCGGCGGTGACGCCGTCCTTCTTGAGGCGCTCAATCTCGGCGAGGATGATCTTCTCGACCTGCTCGTGGGTCACCTCGGGCGCGAGGCTGGCGTAGATGTTCATCAGGGACGGATCGTGAAACTGTCCCGTGCCTACGCTGACATCGGTGGTGAGATTGGTGTCGACCAGGGCGCGGTAGAAGCGGCTGCCTTTGCCGCGGCCGAGGATGGCATCGAGGATCTGCAGCGCGGGCATGTCCGGGCTGCGACGGGAGGGCGTCTTGTAGGCGACGCCGACCACGCCGAGCTGGCCGGCGCGCTTGACCGTCACGCGGCGGGGGCCGCTCTGCGCGGGCTCCTCGGTGTACATGTTGGGAATGGGCTTCGGGGCCTTTGGATAGGCGCCGTAGTACTTCTTGATCAGGCCGAGGGTGGCGGCGGGGTCGAAATCGCCGATGACGGTGACCGTGGCGTTGTCGGGCCAGTAGAACGTGTCGTAGAATTCCTTCAGCTTCTCGATCGAGACCTTCTCGATGTCGCTGCGCCAGCCGATGGTGGAGTGGTGGTAGGGATGCGCCATGTAGGCGGCGGCGCCGATTTCCTTGTCGAGCGCCTCGATCGGGTTGTTCTCACCGATCTCGAATTCGTTGCGCACGACAGTCATCTCAGGCTGGCGGTCCGACTCGCGCAGCCAGAGGTTGCGCATGCGGTCAGCCTCGATCGCCAGGTAGCCCTCGAGGTGTTCGCTGCCGATCGTTGCGTAGTAGTTGGTGCGATCGAGCCAGGTGGTGGCGTTGAAATTGGCACCCACGCGTTCGAGGAACTGGTCGACGCTGTTGCCCTTCTCGCGGTTATAGTTGGGTGTGCCCTTGAACATCAGATGTTCGAGCAGGTGGGTCGCGCCGGTCGTGCCGGTGACCTCGTTGCGGGAGCCCACACGGTACGTGACCATGAAGGTGACCGTCGGGCTGGACTTGTCGGTGAGCAGCAGGACCGATAGGCCGTTGCTGGCGAGGGTGTACTCCGAGATCGGGCCCACGGTTTTGACGAAGGCAAAACCATCGACTTGGACCGGGGCGGGAGTGGCGGCGCGTGCGCACAGGGCGGACAGGACCGTCAACACGAGGGGAAGGAAACGGGCTTTCATAGGAATAAACGTGCCTAAACCGTGGCATGAACCGTGCCGCGCTGCAAAGGGATTGATGCGTCTCCTTCACCCGGCCCGGCCACCCAAACCGGTCGCCTGCCTGCCGCCTTCGCGTCCTTTGCCCCCTTCACCCACCGCAGTCACCCAAGCCTCGTGTCACGTAATACGTGACGCGGCCCAGCCGCTTCTTCCGAAAAACGAGCGACTGCCTGACCAAGTGTCACGTATTACGTGACACTTGGCTTGGGGTCGTGGGCGGTGGGTCGGCGGCCTTCTCAGGCGGGTCGCTGGCTTGGGCGGCGGCGCGGGCGGGTGGCGGGGAGATCGCCTTGGAGAGATTGCTTGCTGCGCAGCGAGAGCCAGAGGAGGAGTTCGAGCACCCGTTCGGCGTCGGGACAGGCGCGGTTGACGACCAGGTATTCGTGCACCCGCTGGCGTGGCACGCCCAGAATTCGACCGAGCGCGGCCTTGTCGCCGTACGTCCGGCCGACCTGGCTGGCGGCGAGGCGGGCGAGTTCGTTCCAGAGCGGTGTTTCCGAACCCGGCCGAAGAGTCCCTCCGACGCGACGGCGGGTAAGTTCGCGGTATTTTTTCCGCAGTGCCTTGGCAGTCTCACTGCTCGCGAGCATGAGAAGTTCGGCCAAGAGCATCAGCGGTTGCGCGGAGTACGGACCACGCGGAGGGCGAAAATCATCATCGTTCATCCCGGCACGATAAACGCGGGACAAATCCGCGAAATGTCCGGAAGCCATTAAAAACCCGAAGGGTGTCACGTATTGCGTGACACGTTGATCGGCTTCGCGACCCTGATCGCCGGTGGGAACGGAGACAGTGTCACGTATTACGTGACACGAGGCTTGGGCGCGGGTGGCGGAGGATTTCTTACCGAGGCAGGGATTGGCGAGACGGCGCGCGCGGGGGGGGCGGGGAGCGGATCAGGCGGGGCGGAGGGCGGCGATCTTTTCGCGGAGGTGAGTGCTGCGGGTTTTGGCGTCGCTGTTGCGGACGGCCATGACGTAGGCGGCGGGTTCGCCGACGAGGTAGACCTTTTTCCGGCCGCGGGTGATGGCGGTGTAGATCAGGTTTCGCTGCAGCATCATGAAGTGCGCCTTGAGCAGGGGCACGATCACCACGGGGTATTCACTGCCCTGCGACTTGTGGATGCTGATCGCGTAGGCGAGCGCGAGGTCGCCGAGCTCGCCGCGGTCGAAGGTCTGCACATTGCCGTCGAAGTCCGCAGTGAGCGTTCCGGCCTCGGGGTCGGCGGCGGTGACGGCGCCGATGTCACCGTTGAAGAGGTTCTTGTCGTAGTTGTTGCGCAGCTGGATGACCTTGTCGCCCGGACGGAACTCGCCCGCCGGGCCGCGGAGGCCCGGCCGGCGCGAGGGATTGAGCGCCGCCTGGAGCTGGGTGTTGAAGTTGCCGACGCCGGCCACGCCCTTGTGCATCGGTGCGAGGACCTGCACGTCGTTCACCGGGTGCGGCCACTTGATCTTTTGCGGGATGAATTCGGTGCAGAGCGCGATGACCTTGCGCACACAGTCCTCGGCCGAGTCGGCGGCGATGAAGGTGAGATCGCTCCACACCGGCACTTCGTCCGGCGTCGCCACTGCGGGGGGGAGCGAGGGATCGCCGGCATTGATCGCATGGGCGGTGGTGACGATGGTGCTCTGGCCCTGCTGGCGGTAGATGACGTTGAGGCGCGTGACGGGGAGGCGCTCGGTCGCGATCAGGTCCTTGAGGACATTGCCGGCGCCGACGCTCGGCAGTTGGTCGGTATCGCCGACGAGGAGCACGTGGGCGCGCGAGGGTGCGGCCTGCAGGAGCGCGGACGCGAGGCGCGTGTCCAGCATGGAGGCCTCATCGACGATGAGGAAGGCGGGCGAGAGAGGGCGGCCCTCGGTGGCCTCGAAGCCGCCGCGGGCCGGATCGTATTTGAGCAGGCGGTGAATGGTGGAGGCGAAGCCGCCGGTCGTCTCGGCCAGGCGCTGGGCCGCCCGGCCCGTCGGCGCAGCGAGATGCACGCGCACCTTCTTCGCCCGCAGGATATCGACCAGGGCGCGCAGGATCGTCGTCTTGCCGGTGCCGGGGCCGCCCGTGAGCAGGGTGAACTTGTGGGCGAGGGCGTTGCGCAGCGCTTCCCGCTGCAGATCGGCGAAGGCGAAACCGGCCTTGTCCTCGGCCCATTTCACGGCCGCATCGATCTTGATGGCCGGCAGGCCGCTCGGGACGGCGGCGAGACGCGCGACGACACCCGCGATGCGCTGCTCGGCCCGGTCGAGGACGGGCAGTTGAATGAACGCGGAGCCGGGCAGGGGATCCAGCACGCCGGCCGGCCAGTGGCGGATGAGGTCGCGCGCCTCGACGAGTGCGTTCATGCGGGCCTCGATCCGTTCGCCGCTGGTCTCCAGCAGCGGGGCGGCGTGGTCGCGCAGGTCGACCTCGCGGATCGCCGTGTGTCCTTCCTCCTGCAGGGTCTCCAGCGAATAAAGGATGCCGGCATCGAGCCGCGGCGGGGCATCGTTGGCGAAACCGAGGTTGATCGCGATGCGGTCGGCCGTCTTGAAACCGATGCCGTCAATCTCGCGGGCCACCTTGTAGGGTTCGGTCGTGAGGATGCGTTTGGCATCCGTGCCGTATTTGTTGACCAGCTTGACGCATTGGCCGGTGGTCACGCCATAGGTCTGGAGGAAAATGTAGAGCTCGCGAAACGCGCGCTGGTCGTCCCAGGCGCGCTTGATCGCGGTGGCGCGGACCTTGCCGATGCCTGGCACCGAGCGCAGCCGGCCGGATTCCTCGCTCAGGATGCGAAACGTGTCGGTGCCGAAGGCATCGACGATCTTGTTGGCGTAGACCTTGCCGATGCCCTGGACGAGTCCGCTGCCGAGGTAGCGGCGGATACCGTGGACGGAGGACGGCAGTTCGCTCGTGAACGTGACGATCTTGAATTGGTCGCCGTGTTGGCTGTGGCGGGTCCACTCGCCGGTGAGGCGCAGGGTTTCGCCGCACTGCACGCCGGGGAGTGCGCCCACGATGGTGACCTTGGCGTCGTCCGCGTCATTGCGAAACTCGGCGATGGTGTAGTGATTCTCCTCGTTGAGAAAGATGATGCGTTCGAGGACGCCGTTGAGGGAACTGGAGGAAGGGGAAGCCAAGGACGACAGCGATCAACACGGGATTGGCCCGGATTGCAAATGCGCGGAGTTGCCTCCGGTCGTTTTTGGCGACGTACTGGTGCCATGGATTTTTTCCGTCAAGAGGCGCTGCTCCCGATCATCCAGCTCGCGATCACGCCGGTCATCCTCATCACGGGTCTCGGTTCGCTGCTGCTGACCATGACCAACCGGATGGCGCGCATCGTTGACCGATCCCGGACGCTGGCTGGCCAGCTCCGGGCGGCGGCGCCGATCGACCGCGCGCACGTCGAGCAGCAGCTGCGCATCATGTACCGGCGGGCCTCGTTGATTCGCACGGCAGTCACCTTCAATGCCCTGAGCATGCTGATGGCCGGCTTGCTGGTGGTCCTGATTTTCGTCGGCGCGATGACCGGCCGTCAGCTCGCGCCGGGGATTGCCCTGCTGTTTTTCGCGAGTGTCGGCTGCCTGATTTTGGCGTTGGTGGCGTTCCTGCGCGACATCTTCATGTCGCTGTGGGCGCTGCGGCTCGAGGTGGAGCGGGCGCTTCCGGGCGAGGCGGAGGAGTCGTGATCCATCGGAGGGCCGGAGGGATGACAGGGCACGTAGGATCCTGTCGATGGGGTCGCTGACCCCGGTCCGGTTGCGCAGCCCCATCGCGTTCGGACCGGCCTCAGCGAGGCGAGCTACGCCGGCGCGTCAGTCGGCGCGGACGCGGGTATCGCGTGCGACCTTGCGGCGCTTCGGGTGATCGGAGATCGCGTGCAGGCCGCGGCTTTCGCCGCGTTGCAGCGCGCAGGCCACGATCAGCTCGGCAACCTGGGTGAGATTGCGCAGCTCGAGCAGCTGCGGGTCGACGGAAAAATTCCAGTAGTAGTCGTGGATCTCCCGCGCGAGCGTTGCGATGCGCGTGCGGGCGCGCTCGAGGCGTTTCGTCGTGCGCATGATGCCGACGTAATCCCACATCGTGTGTCGGAGCTCGTTCCAGTTGTGGCTGACCACGACGCGTTCGTCGGAATCGTGCCCGCCGAGGTCGACCCACTCAGGGAGCGCCGGCGGGCGCTTGGCGGCGTGGCGGTCGAGGTAGCGTCCGACCGACGCCGCACCGCGGTGGGCCATGACGACGGCCTCGAGGAGTGAGTTGCTCGCAAGACGGTTGGCGCCGTGCAGGCCGGTGCAGGCGACCTCGCCGCAGGCATAAAGGCCGGGCAGGGACGTCTCGGCCGCGAGCGTGGTGGCGACGCCGCCGCAGGTGTAATGGGCGGCCGGCACGACCGGGATGAGGTCCTTGGCTAGATTGAGCCCGTGCTGGCGGCACACCTTGTCGATCTGCGGGAAACGGTTGCGGAGAAACGCCTGCGTGCGGTGGGTGATATCGAGCCACACATGAGGCGCGCCGGACTTCTTCATCTCGCTGTCGATCGCGCGGGCGACGATGTCGCGCGGGGCAAGATCGGCCTGCGGATGGTACGACCGCATGAACGCCTCGCCCGCGAGGTTGCGCAGGATCGCGCCCTCGCCGCGCACGGCTTCGCTGATGAGAAAGCGGGCGTTATCCGGCGAATAGAGGGTGGTCGGGTGAAACTGGATGAACTCGAGATTCCTCACCTCGACGCCGGCGCGGTACGCCATCGCAATCCCGTCGCCTGTCGCGATGTCGGGGTTGGTCGTGTAGAGATAGACCTGGCCGGCGCCACCGGACGCGAGCATGACGACCGGCGCGGCGAAGGTGACGACGCGGCCATCGCGCACGTCGAGCGCGTACAGCCCCTCCACGCGATCGCCGCCGGTGGCGCGGCGTCCGCCGGGGCGTTTGCGCGTGATGACGTCGATCGCAAAAAAATGTTCGAACAGCGCGACATGCGGCTCGTTCGCGATGGCGACAAGCAGGGCCTCCTCAATCGCCTTGCCCGTCATGTCCTTGACGTGGAGGATGCGTCGTTCGCTGTGGCCGCCCTCGCGCCCGAGATCGTAGGCGCCGCTCTTGTCACGGGAGAAGGTCAGTCCGAGATCGACCAGCTCCTGCACGCGTGCCGGGCCTTCGCGCACGATTTCGCGGACGACCTTCTCGTTGCAGAGGCCGTCGCCGGCCACGAGCGTGTCCTTCACGTGCTTGGCAAAGGCGTCGGTCTGCGCGGTCACGACCGCAATGCCGCCCTGGGCCCAGTTGGTGTTCGAGTCGGCCTTGTTCTTCTTGGTCAGGATCGCGACCGAGCGGCCCTGGCGTGCGACCTTGAGCGCAAAGCTCAGGCCGGCGATGCCGCTGCCGATCACGAGAACGTCAAAGCTGCGGGTCATGGCTGGCGGGGACCGGACGGAGGATGGAGGGCGCGCTGCATCATGACGGTGTCGAGCCAGCGCCCGAACTTGAAGCCGACATCGTGCAGCGTCCCGACGTTGGTGAAGCCGAGACTGGCGTGCAGCTTGACCGACGGCGTGTTGGCCGAGTCGCCGATGACTGCGACCATCTGCCGAAAGCCGGCGGCCTCGCTCGCGGCGATGAGCTCGCCCAGCAGGGCGCGCCCGATGCCGCGCCCGGCCCAAGTCGGATCGAGGTAGATGGAGTCCTCGACCGTGAAGCGGTAGGCGGCGCGTGGGCGATAGGACCCGGCATAGCCGTAGCCGATCACGCGGCCGGCGGCCTCCGCCACGAGGTAGGGCATGCCGGCGTCCATGATCACCGTGCGCCGCCGGTTCATCTCCACCGCGGTCGGCGGTTCGGTCTCAAACGTTGCGGTGTGCGTCAGCACATAGTGCGCGTAGATCGAGGCGAGCGCCTCGGCATCGTGCACGGTCGCCGCGCGGAAGGAGAGACCCGAGGGTGCGGGCCCGGGTTGAAACGACGAGCCGACGGACGTGCTCACAGGATCTGGTTGTCGATCAGCCTAACCTCGTCGACCCAGGCGGCGATCGCCATCATGGCCTTGCCCGGCAGGACCTCGCGGATGGGCTCCATCGTGCAGCGATCAACGATCGAAGCGTAGATGATGCGGACCCGGCGGTGCTGGCCGAGAATGTGGGTGGCCTCGGCCACCAGCCGGTCGGAACGGCGTTCGCCGGAGTCGACCATCGATTTGGCTTTCTGCAGAGCCTTGTAGATCGACGTCGCCTCCTGGCGCTGGGTGGTGGTCAGGGCGCGATTGCGGGCGCCGAGCGCCAGCCCATCGGCGTCGCGAATGGTCGGTCCGGTCAGGATATCGACCGTGAAGTGCAGGTCGTTGACCATTTTCTTGATCACGGCGACCTGCTGGCCGTCCTTCTGGCCGTACACCGCGACATCGGGCCGGATGATGTTGAATAACTTGGCGGCGATCGTGGTCACCCCGCGAAAGTGCGAGGGGCGGGAAACGCCTTCGAGTGGCTTGGAAATGAAATCCTCAGCCACATAGGTCGAGTAACCCTTGGGGTAGATCTCGTCGACCGTGGGCGTAAAGACGATGTCGGCCCCGGCCGCCGCGCACTTGGCAAGATCCTCCTCCAGCTCGCGCGGATATTTCACAAAGTCCTCGTTCGGACCGAACTGCGCAGGATTGACGAAGATCGAGACCACCACGGTGTCTGCCCGCTCGGCGGCCAGGCGAATGAGGCTCAGGTGGCCCTCGTGGAGGGCGCCCATCGTCGTGACCAGGCCAATGATCTGGCCCTTGGAACGCAGATCTTCCGCCAGCGTCTGCATTTCAAAAACCGATTGGATGGTCTGCATGGGAAGCGGGAGCGGTAACGCGAGGCTTGAACTAAACGGTGCGCCGGCGCTTATTCAAGTTTTTCGCCGTCATGATCCGCATCAACGAAAACTACCTGAAGCTCAAGGCGTCCTATCTGTTTTCCGACATCGCCAAGCGCGTGACGGCCTACACCCAGGCAAATCCGGACAAGCCGGTCATCCGCCTCGGCATCGGCGACGTGACGGAGCCGCTGCCCGCAGTCTGCACCGAAGCGCTGCACGCCGGCACCGACGAGATGGCGAAGCGTGCGACCTTCAAGGGCTATGGTCCGGAGCAGGGCTACGCCTTCCTCCGCGAGGCGATTGCGGCCAATGACTACGCGGCGCGCGGCTGCAAGATCGACGCCGACGAGATCTTCGTCTCCGACGGCTCCAAGTGCGACTGCGGCAACATCCAGGAGATCTTCGCGACCGAGGGCCTGAAGCTGGCCATTCCCGACCCGGTGTATCCGGTTTATGTGGACACCAACGTGATGGCGGGCCGCACCGGCACGAACGTCGACGGCCGCTACGCGGGCATCACCTATCTTGAGTCAACGCCTGCCAACGGCTACGTCCCGGCGATCCCGTCGGTGGCGACCGACCTGATCTATCTCTGCTTCCCCAACAACCCGACCGGCGCGGTCGCGACCAAGGCCCAGCTCGAGGCGTGGGTGGCTTACGCGAAGGCTAACAAGGCGATCATCCTCTTCGACAGCGCCTACGAGGCCTACATCCGCAACCCGGCGATCCCGCACAGCATCTACGAGATTGAGGGTGCGCGCGATGTCGCGATCGAGTTCCGCTCCTTCTCCAAGACGGCGGGCTTCACCGGCACGCGCTGCGCGTACACCGTCGTCCCGAAGTCGCTACAGGCCTACGACCAGGCCGGCAACGCGCACGCGGTGCACGCTCTCTGGAACCGTCGTCACACGACCAAGTTCAACGGTGTCGCCTACCCGATCCAGAAGGCCGCTGCCGCGATCTACACCGACGCCGGCAAGGCGCAGGTGAAGACGATGACGGATTTCTACCTCGGCAACGCCGCGCTGATCCGCAAGGCGGTCAACCAGCTCGGCTTTAGCTGTATCGGCGGCGACAACGCCCCGTACATCTGGGTCAACACGGGCCGCGATTCGTGGGAATTCTTCGATCTCCTGCTCAACAAGGCCCAAGTCGTCTGCACGCCGGGCGCGGGCTTCGGCAAGTGCGGCGAGGGCCACGTGCGCATCAGCGCGTTCAACAGCCGTGAGAACGTCGAGACCGCGCTGGCGCGGATCGCCGCGGCGCTGAAGTAACTGGCTGACGGCGCGAGGTGAGTCGCACTCTGCGTCCATGAAAAAGCCGGGCTCATTGAGCCCGGCTTTTTTGCGCCCGGATAAGGCAGAGAAGGATCAAACCGACGTGACCTCGGCCGCCTGGCGGTCGTGGACCCAGTAGCGGACGACGGTCAGGTGGTTCACGCGGATGTCGTAGCCCCACTCGGTGTCGTGCATGACGACCTGACTGGCGTTGCCGCCCTGCTCGAAATTGTTCGCCGTGATGCGGGTGAAAGAGCGCGTCGCGTTGAGGCGGGCGGCGGCGAAGGCTGCTTCGATCGATTCGAAGTCGCCGTGAGGCGTGGTCCGCTGGGTGGGCTTGCCTTCCGTGTCACGATCGAGGGTGAACTGCAGCAACGCGTAGGCCGAACGACGGGGCTCAGGGTTGTCCATGGGGGTGAGGGTTAGCGATTCTCAGACCAAACGTAAGGAGAAAACCCTAGAAAACGCAAAAAATCCTAAAGATTTTTGCGCGCCGGCCGACCGCCTGCGTTTACGGCTGCGTCGGCAGGCTGGTGATGACTTCGCTCGCTAGGCGCTCGACCGAGGTGCTGAGCGCGGCGGCGAGGGCCGCGTAGTCCTGACCGTCCCACGGCACATCCGGTGCGGCAAATACCTGGCGTTTCACAATGCTGCCGTCGCTGACGCGCGTCACTTCGATCAGTGCGGCAAAGCGGGCGACGATGGATCCGGCTTCGCGCACGCCTTCGCAGCGCACGATGCTGACGGCGACATCGAAATCACGGGTTTGGTCGAACGGGAACGGGTGCGCGTAAACGCGACCCACCGCCGGCGCGACGAGCAGACGACCCTGCAGGATGCGGCTGATGCCCTGGTCGAGCGGCTCGGCCCAGCGGGCGTAGTCGTTGTAAGTGATCTCGTGTTCACCGGCGCGGACCAGCATGGAACGGCCGCGGAGATAAGGTGCGAGGTTGATGGCCTTCAGACCGAGTGAGAGCGGCCCGAGCTGCGCGTTGGCGGCCTGCTGGAGCGACGGGCCGGTCAACACGTAGAAGCGGGTCGGATCCGGCGTGGCTTCGGGAAGGATCTGGCAACCGGCGAGTCCGAGCGCGGCGACGCCCAGCAGGAGGCGGGCGAGGCGGAGGATCCCGGCGAGAGAGGAGGGCGGGCGTTTCATCGTCATCGGGAGTCGGGCGTTTCGGTCGGGGCGCGGCGACCGGAGAGGAGGGCGCTCGGATTGCGCTCAAGGAAATCGGCCAGCCGTTGCACGGCCTCGGCGGCCTCGCCGAGACGGCTGAAGGCCTGATTGGCGCCGTCGCCGAGGTTCTGCTGCGAATTGATAAAGGCGCGGAGCGTGCCGGCGAGTTGGTCGAAGGCCACGAGGGATTCGCGCACCTCATCGAGCGTGGTGTTGATGTTCGTGGCCGTCGGGTCGATCTGGCCGTCGAGCTTGGCGAGGACGCCGCGCAGATCGGTGACCGCGCCATTGAGATTGGTGATGGTCTCGCCGATCTCGGGCGACGAGGCCAGGGCCCGAACGGAGGCGCCGGCGGCGGTCCATTCGGCGACGAGATCCTTGACGTCGAGGGTGTTGACCTGGCGACGGGTGTCGGCGAGCAGCGCCTTGAGCTCGCGGGAAATCCCGACGAAATCGATGCCCTTCAGATTGGCGAGGATCTCGCTCAGGCTGGCTTGGAATTCCGAGATGGTGGAGGGTACGGCCGGCACGTGGGCGTAGCGGACATCGACCGTGCTGGCCGGGGTGGCCGGGTACTCGGCGGGGTCGAAGAAATCGAGTTCGACGTAGAGCAGGCCGGTCGCGAGGCCGATGACGCCGAGTTGCGCGCGCAGGCCGCGCGCGATGAGCTGCTCGAGTTCGGCCCGGTCCGAGACGTCGATGGGGACGCCCTTTTCATCCGCGAGGACGTCGCGGCTGAGTTCGCAGACCACGGCGACGACCGACTCGCTGCTGTCGGGTTTGTAGCGGAGATTGATCGAAACCACGCGGCCAACGCGGACGCCCCGGAGCTTGACCGGCGAGCCGAGGTCGAGGCCGTGGATCGTCTCGTCGAAATTGACCTGGAAGCGCTGCGGCCGGGAGAAGAAGTTGACGCCGCCGATCGAGATGAGCGCGACGATGCCAAGGATCATCGCACCCAGCACGAACATGCCGATGACGGCGGGACTGACCTTGGTTTTCACGGGAGGGAGTGGAAGGGATTGGACACGTTAACTCAATGCGAGTTTCGGGCTGCATCGGCGGCGGCCCCGCCGCGATGGAAGAATTCGAGGACCCGGGGATCCTTGCTCTCACGAGCCAGCACCCGCGGATCGCCCTCGGCGATGATGCCGCGGGCGCCCTTGTCGAGCATGATGACCCGGTCCGCGATCGCAAAGATGGAATCCAGTTCGTGCGAGACGACGACGCACGTCGTGCCGAGGGTGGAGCGGATGGCGAGGATGAGTTCGTCGAGGCTGCGCGACGTGACGGGATCGAGACCGGCGGAGGGTTCGTCGAAGAACACAATCTCCGGGTCGAGCGCGAGAGCGCGGGCGAGACCGGCGCGCTTCTTCATGCCGCCGCTGATCTCAGCCGGGTAGTAGTCCTCGTAGCCGGTCAGGCCGACCTGGGCGAGCTTGAGGGCGGCGAGTTCATCGCGCTCGGAGCGGGTGAGGGCGGTGTACTCCTCGAGGGGCAGGGTAACGTTCTCGCGGAGGGAAAGGGAGGACCAGAGCGCGGAGCTCTGGTAAAGCACACCGAAGGTGCGCAGCAGGTCGCGCCGGCGTCCGGCATCCGCATCGGTGAAGGACTCGCCGAAGAACCGGACATCGCCGGCCAGCGGCCGGTTCAGGCCGATGAGGTTGCGGAGCAGGGTGCTCTTGCCGCAGCCCGAGCCGCCGATGACGAAGAAGATCTCGCCGCGTGCGACCGAGAAGTTGACGCCCGACAGGATGGCGGTGCCGTCGTAGCCGCATTCGAGGCCGGTGACATCAATGGCGGTCGGGGTCTTCATGTCATCACCAGCCGAGAATATTGAAGATCACCGCGTAGAGGGCGTCCGCGATGATGATGAAGAGGATCGCGGTGACGACGGCCGAGGTGGCGGCAAGGCCCACGCCGGCGGCGCTGCGCTGGGCCTGCATCCCGCGCATGCAGCCGGCGATGCCGACGATGATGCCGAAGGTGAAGGCCTTGATGATGCCCGTGCTCACGTCGGAGAGGTCGACGATCGTGAGCATCTCGACCCAGTACGCGGTTGGCGGGATGTCGAGCACGCCGGCGGCAACGGCCATGCCGCCGATGATGCCGAGGGTGTTGGCGTAGAGCGCGAGGAGCGGCATCATGACACCGAGCGCGACGATGCGCGGCATGACCAGGAAATCGACCGGCCGGATGCCGAGCGTCTCGAGGGCGTCGATCTCCTCGTTGGCGCGCATGTTGCCGAGGGTCGCGGCGTAGGCCGCGCCGGTGCGGCCGGCGAGGACGATGGCGGTCATGACCGCGCCCATCTCGCGCACCATGGTGAGGCCGACGAGATCGGCCACCCAGATGTCGGCGCCGAACTGCCGGAGCACGACGGCACCGGTGTACGCGAGCGTGAGACCAACGAGAAATCCGATGAGGCTGACGATGGGCAGGGCCATCGCGCCGCAGGCCTGCATCTCGTAGAGACAGTCGCGCCAGCGGAACTTGTGGGGATGTTTGGCGAGATAGACCGCGCTGATCACGCATTCGCCGACAAAGTGGGAGATCTCCTTTTTCTTGGCCCACAGGTCGCTGGCGGTCAGGCCCACGACGGTGAAGAAATCCTTGGAGCGATCGAACGGCACGCAGGTCTCGCGGGCGCCCTCCATTTTCTGGAGGAGATCGAGGACGGCGGGGTTCAGCGCACCGGTATCCAGGCTCACCCCCGCGCCGCGCGCCCAGCGACTGATGGCGAAGACGAAGAGGACAATCGCGCTGTCCCACGTCTCGACCTGATCCATCTCAATCCGCAGCGACGATGGCTTCGGGGCGGCCGGCGGGACCCATTCCGGACGCGGTTCGGTGATGCGCCAGCGTCCGGCCAGCGCGATCACGTGCACGCCGCCGTCGACGCGCGAAGTGGCGCGGGGAGCGGACGTGGCGGACGTTGCGGGCATCGGTGACAGAATCGCGGCACGGCGGGGTACGCGCAAAGCCAAATTTCTTGCGACGTGGCCGGCGACCGCCGAGGTTGGTGGTTTATCCATGCGCTACCGCACCGTTCTCATCGATCTCGACGGTACCTTGGTGGATGCGTTCACGACCATTCATCGGAGTTACGTTCATGCGCTGCCCCAGTTTGGCTACCCGGCGCCCACGATGGCCGAGGTGCGCGCGGCGGTGGGCGGTGGGCTGGACCAGGCGATTGCCCGTTTTGTGCCACGCGATCTGATCGCGCAGGTGCGAGCCGTGCACATGGAGTACTCGCAACGCATCCTGTTGGAAGACGTCACCCTGTTCCGCGGCGGCCGCGAACTACTGGAGTCCTTGCATGCCCGCGGTGTCACCTGTGCCGTGTTCACCAACAAGCACGGCCCTTCCGCGCGACGCATCTGTGCGCATCTGGGCGTGATGCCGCTGTTGCGCGGCGTGTATGGCGCGGGCGACACCGCTTGGCTAAAACCCCAGCCGGAGTTTGCCGGACACGTTCTGCGCGAGTTGGGGGCCGAGGCCGCGACGACGTGCCTGATCGGTGATTCGCCCTTCGATGTGGAAGCGGCGCTCAACGCCGGCCTGGAGTTTGCGGGCGTCACCACCGGAACGCACACCTCCGAGCAACTCAAGGCGGCCGGGGCCGAGGCGGTTTTCGCCGATTTGGCAGAGATCGCCCATGCGTGGAGATTGTCCTGACCGATCGCGCCGTTCTCGCGAAGCATGTCCGATGTGAACAACTTGTGAGTCAGGCCAGTTTGTCCCGAGCTGCGTGCGAGGTAAGAATGGGGTTGTTCTTAATTAAGAAATTGAATATCAAGCTTTAACGTAAAAATGAAGACCCTTGGCATCCGCAGCGAAGGAATCAGATTCCCCCGTGGTGGATGTGAATAGTCCCTCATAACCTGCAGCTATTTGAGAATTTTGATGGAAATTGAGCGAAAACTATCATGATTTCACCGTTCATGATTGTGACTGCCAACCCCGCAGCTCCTGAACCCCACAAATCGATTCAAGCCCCTGAAGTCGTTTAACGTTCGCTTTTCGCTGCGCCTCGGCCTTGGCCGCTGACGGCGTTCGCAGCGGTCAATTTTTCTCTGCTCCAACCTCCCCTCCTTTTCTGCATGAAATCCTACAAATACGTGAACTGCCTCTGGGATGACGCCAAAGCCGCCTCGCTCGACGCAGTGGGTCGCCTGATCTATCGCTCCAACCTTCTTGGCAGCGATCAGCGCATCACCAACACGGGTGGCGGCAACACGTCGTCCAAGATCTCGGAGAAGGACCCGCTGAACGGGAAGCCGACCGAGGTGCTCTGGGTCAAGGGCTCCGGCGGCGATCTGCGCACGAGCACGCGCGAGAATTTCTCGTCCCTTTACCAGCAGAAGCTGATCGAGCTCCAGGCGCTCTACGCGGCCCGCGCCGACAAGGGCCTGAAGTCGCAGGCCGAGGATGACATGGTCGGGATGTACACCCACACGACCTTCAACCTCAACCCGCGCGCGTCCTCGATCGACACGCCGCTGCACTCCTTCCTCCCGGGCAAGCACGTCGACCACATGCACCCGAACGCGATCATCGCGATCGCGGCCTCCGCCAACTGCGAGAAGCTCACTAAGGAAATCTTCGGCGGCGAAATGGCCTACGTTCCCTGGATGCGCCCGGGCTTCGAGCTCGGTCTCGCCATGCAGGAGATCGCGAAGAAGAATCCGTCGGTGAAGGCCATCATGATGGGCCAGCACGGCTTCATCTCGTGGGATGACGACGAGAAGGTCTGCTACCTGCGCACGCTCGACTTCATCGAGAAGGCCGCCGCCTACATTGAGTCCAAGTACGCCGCCAGGACGCCCCGCGTCTGGCCGAGCTCGGCACCTCATGCCCCGACCATTTCCTCCGCACCAAGATCAAGCCGCTTTACGTCGACTGGAATCCCCAGGCTGAGGACGTCGCCGCCCTCAAGAGCAAGCTCGCGGCCGGTCTCGAGCAGTACCGCAAGGACTACGCGGCCTATTACACGAAGTGCAAACACGCCAACTCGCCCTCGCAGCGCGACCCGAACCCGACGGTCGTTCTCATCCCG
>CAYWRG010000052.1:0-29393 GCA_964460715.1 uncultured Opitutus sp.
TCAACATCCGGGGCATCTTCGAGAGTCTGCTGCCGAACACCGAGGACAAGTACACGCTCCGGGTCACGCTTCGGCCCCACGTCGGGGACCTGGTCCGCAAGGATGCGCTGCGGCTGCCGATCGGCTTCCGTTATGGTCTCAGCGACCGGCTGGAAGGCCGGATCGAGTTCGAGAGCTATTTCGCGCATGGCCTGGGCGATGTCGCTTTCGGCAAGCAGGTCGGGTTCTCCGAGATCCGGCTCGCGACGAAGTACCATCTTCGCTCCTTTCCGCTGCTGGGCTGGGACACCGCAGTGGGGTTCGAGTACCTGCGCCCGGTCAGCCACCCGCCGCGCGAACTCACCGACGGTTACGAGCACCACATCCCGTACGTCACCTTTGCGCACCAGCTCGAGTCGCTGCCGGCCATGCGTGTCTTCTGGGGCCTGAGCTCCGACATCGTCAGTTCGACCTCGATCGAGCCCATCCGCGGGTGGAATGACTTGGGGGCGGACAACCAAAAAATCACCGGCGGCTTCCTCTGGGACCGTGGCCGCATGGCCTACACCTTCGAAGCGGCGTATGCGACCACGCGCTTCAACGACGCCGAGGATCGCGATCTGATCACGCTGCGTCCGGGCATTATCTGGCAGATTCCGCGCAAGTACACCTTCGAGGTGGGCGGCCAGTGGCAGGTCGGTCTCGGTCTGCGTACGGTCTTTGGGCCGGACGAAAATGACATTGGTGCCCAGGCGCGGGTGAAGGTCGATTTTGACTTCAAGAAGTGGTGGGCCGGCGTGCGTTCGCCGGATCGTTGAGGCCGGGCACCCGGTTGGGTGAATTTTAATTAATCTGCAGTTCACGGAGGGTTCATCTTCTTGGGCTAGGCTGGGGGATCATGAAGTCCCTGCTTTCCCTTCTCGGCCTCGCGCTGGCCACCCTCGGCTCCGCCTCGGCTGCCGACGTCGCTCTCGCCGTCGACAAGGCCCAGTCCCGCGTGGAGATCGTCGTCAAGGCCACGGTCGACTCCTTTACCGGCACGCTCGCGGACTACCAGCCGGTGATCCGCGTCAACCACGACACGGGCGAGGTGGTCTCCGCCGAGGTCGGCTTCGCCTTTGCGGAGGTCAAAACGGGCAAGCCCGACCGCGACGAGCAGATGCACACGTGGCAGGAGACGCCGAAGTTTCCCACCGGCGGCTTCAAGCTCGTCAGCCTTACCCCGACGGCCGACGGTCGCTTCACCGCGACCGGCACGCTCACGTTTCACGGCGTGACCCGCGAACTCGCCTTCCCGGTCACGATCACCACCGACCGCAGGCTGTTCGCATTCGACGGCGAGGCCGTGATCGACACCCGCACCTACGATCTGCCCGTGATTCGCAAGTTCGGCCTGCTCAAGGTCGACCCGATCGTAAAGGTCCGCTTCCACCTGCAGGGCTCGGCCCTGGCCAACTAAACCTCTGCCCATTCCCCGCCATGGTTGCCCCCGCCCTTTCTCCCACGCTCGCCGCTGACCCGGTTGCCCGTGCCTTGGTCGAGAACTCGCCGGCCACGCCGCAAACGGAGCCGCACCTGCGCGCCGTGCTCGACCACGCGACGGGTACGCCGGGCAAACTGGTCCGCGCCCGCCTCGTCTACGCCGCGGCAACCGCTCACGGCCTCGACGAGGACGAGGCCCTGCAGCTGGCCTGCGCCATCGAATATTTTCACCTCTCCTCGCTGCTCCTCGACGATCTGCCCTGCATGGACAATGCCGAGACGCGGCGCGGCCAGGTCTGTGCCCACCGTCTGCATGGCGACGCCTCCGCGATCCTCGCCTCGCTTGCGCTGATCAACCGCGCGTACGCGCTGGCCGGATTCGCGCTCGCGCGCATGCCGGGCTTCGTCCGCGTGCAGGCGCATGCCTGCATCGATGCCTGCCTCGGGCCGTCCGGCCTGGTCGGCGGACAGGCGAGCGACCTGCGCTTCGCCGAGGGCGATCGCACCGCGCGCTCGGTCAGCCGCATCGCCGCGGCCAAAACCGGCGCGCTCTTCTGGCTCGCGGTCTACCTCCCGGCGCTGGCCTCCGGCCCCGGTGCGCGCGAACGTCGTTCGCTCAAGGCGCTCTGTGTCTACTGGGGTCTCGCCTTCCAGGCCCTCGATGATCTGGGCGACGTCCTCACCACCAGCGTGGAGTCGGGCAAGACGACCGGCCGCGATCGCGCGCTGGCTCGCCCGAATCTCGCGCTGGTCATGGGCGTGCCCGCCACGCGCGCCCGCGTGTCCCGTCTCACCGTCCTGGCCGCGCGCGAGGTTGACGCCCTGATCGCGTCCAACCCCGAGCGCTACGCCTACCTCGCCCCGTTTCAGCACGGTTATCTGGCTTCCCGCTCCGCCGTTGCGGTGCGCGCGGCCTGAGTAGATCCCCTCGATGCGCCTGCTCTCCCTTGTTTTCCTCAATCTGCGCCGGCATCGGCTCCGAGCGATGATCGGCGTGGCCGGCATCAGCTTCGGGGTCGCCGCCATGCTCACGATCCTCGCCATCGTCACGGGTGCGATCGGCATGTTCGAGCGCATCCTCTCGAGCGACAGCCACTACCTCGTCTTCGAGCGCAATGTCTCGGACCTGTTCTTCAGCTCCGTGACGTCCGCCCAGGTCGCGGCGATCCGCGCGCAGCCCGAGGTGGCCGAGGCGCACCCGATGCTTTTCGGCATCGTCTCGTCGCCCGGGCACCCGGTCATCACCTGCTTCGGCATCGAGGCGGGCGATCCGCGGCTCAAGCGCGCCGACTGGCGCGCGGGATCGCGGTCCGACTTCGGCGCGCGCAAGGGCGAGATCTTCCTCGGGGCCCGCGCGGCCGAGTTCCTCGGCGCCAAGGCTGGAGAGACGATCGAGATCGGTCGCGGCACCTTCAAAGTCGGTGGAATCCTGCGCAATGAGAACGGCTTCGAGGACGGCGGCGTCTTCCTGCCGCTCGCCGAGGCACAGGAATTTTTCCACCGCGGCGACGCGGCGTCGGTCGTGGCCGTGACGCTGCGCGAGCGTTCGCGCGGGCCGGAGTTCAAGCGCGCGATCGAGTCCGCGCACCCCGGCATCATCGGGCTGGAGAACCGCGAGTTCAGCCAGAGCTACAACAGCTTCAAGATCCTCAACTTCACCGCCTGGGCGGTGGGCATCTGCTCCTTCTTCCTCGGCGGACTAGGCGTGGCGAACACGATGCTGCTCTCCGTCTTCGGACGCATCCGCGAGATCGCGGTGCTGCGCGTCTGCGGCTTTTCCGAGCGCCAGGTGGCTGCGCTCATCGTGGGTGAGGCGGCGGCGATCGCGCTGGCCGGACTCGTGGTCGGGTTCGCGCTCGGTCTGACCGGCCTCGCGATCCTCGAGCATACGCCGCAGTTCCAGGGCTACGTCCAGGCGACGATCCCGCCCCTGGTCGTTCTCGGCATCATCGCCACGGCGCTCGTCACCGCCGCGGCCGGCGCCGTCTACCCGGCCCGCTTTGCCGCCCGCATCCAACCTGCCGAGGCCCTCCGTTATGAGTAAGTCCTTTCCGTTTTCGCCCCAAGCTCCGCAGCCATCGGTCAACCCAACAGGTTGCTTGTTCTCGGGAGGTGCGTCGTGAGTCCGCGGGGTGAGGTGCTCGCGTCGGCGCGCGACGTGTGGAAGAGCTTTGATGCGGGACGCATCACGGTTCTGCAGGGCGCGGACATCGAGGTGCGCGCGGGCGAGATTGTGGCGCTGTGGGGTTCGTCGGGTTCCGGCAAGAGCACGCTGCTGCACCTGCTGGGCGGACTCGATGTGCCGGATCGCGGCGAACTTGCGGTTTGCGGACTCAATCCGCAGATTGAAGCCGATCGCCTGACGCTGCGGCGGCAGCACCTCGGCTTTGTCTTCCAGCTGCACAACCTGATCCCCGACCTCACGGTGCGGGAAAACATCCGCGTCCCGGCGCTCGCGACTGGGCGGCCGGTCGGCGAAACCGAGGAGCGCGTGCGTGCCCTTGCGACCAAGGTCGGACTCGGACACCGGCTCGATCATCGGATCCAGGATCTTTCGGGCGGCGAGCGCCAGCGCACCGCGATCTGCCGGGCTCTGCTCAATGCACCACGTCTCCTGCTGGCCGACGAACCCACGGGGTCGCTCGACGAGAAAACCGGCGGCACGGTCTTTGCCTTGCTGAAGCAACTCGCCGAGGAGGAGCACATCGCGGTGCTGCTCGCGACGCACGAGCGGCGATTTGCCGAGGAGTGCCACCGCATTCTCCAGGTGCGGGATGGTCGCCTGAGCGAGGTGTGAGGCTTCGGCCCCGCCGCGCTGCGCCGCCCCACGCTGACCGTCCCTTGTCATGAACGCCCTGTGTCCTGCGACCTCGTTGGACCTCGCGTCCCCGGTGCGGCGCCACGCCCTCGGCTGGCTGGCGGCGGCGAACGCGATTGGCGTGCTCCTCGCGGCGGAACTGCTCTGGCCGGCCTTGGGCGATGCGCTCGCACCCCTGAGTTATGGCCGGTGGATGCCGCTGCACCTGAACTGGCAGCTTTACGGCTGGTGTGCGGTTCCGCTGGTGGGCGGGCTCTTTGCGGGTCTGCTCCAGCGGGGCCACCCGCAGGCGTTGACGCATGTCCGGATCGCACTCGGTGCGTGGTCGCTCGCGTTGGCGCTGGGTGGGGCGTCCTGGCTCGGCGGCGTGACGAGCGGAAAGCTCTTTCTCGATTGGGCCGGATGGGCGCGTCCGCTCCTGCCGTTGGCGATGGTCGTGCTCTGGACCGTGCTGGCCGCGCATGCGTTCTGGTCGTGGCCCCGCTTGACCCGGGTGGGTCGCTGGATCCGCGGAAGTTTGCTCGCGCTGCTGCTGCCGGTGCCGGGTCTGCTGTACTGGTCGGCGGGCCGTGAGGTTTACCCGTCGGTGAATCCGGACAGCGGCGGCGCAACCGGCTCGTCGTTGCTGGGCTCGACGCTCGGCATGATCGCCATCTTCGGGCTGCTGCCGGTGCTCTTCGGGCTGCGCCGCTCGCGCGCGGGCGAGGTGCGGGCCTTCTGGCTGCCGTTGGCGGCTTCGTTTGCGGCGTTCGGGGTGATCGATCACGGGCACACGAGTCACCACGCCCGGGCGCAGATTGTCGGGCTGGGTCTGCTGCTGATCTGGGTGCCGCTGCTGATCCGGCACCTGCGGTCGTATCCGTGGTGTGCGGCGGCGCAGCCGTGGCTGCGGGCGGCGCTCGGCTGGTGGCTGGTGCTGGTGGTGAGCGGATGGATCACCTTTTTGCCCGGATTCTCGGAGCGCCTGAAATTCACCAACGGCCTGGTGGCGCACGCGCACATCGCGATGGCGGGGCTGGTGACCAGCCTGAATTTCGTGATCCTCAACCAGCTCAATCCCCTGCGTCCGGTGGGCCGGGGCGTTCGCTTCTGGCAGACGGCGCTGGCGGTCCAGGCGGTGGCGTTGATGCTGCTGGGCTGGAACGAGGCGGAGCAGGCGGCGGATCTTTTCCGGAGCGAAGCGTGGACGCAGGCGTTGTATGGGATTCGCCTGGCCTCGGGGGCGGTCATGCTCGGGCTGTCGGTCGCCTGGTTGCGGTCGGCCTGGGGTGAAGGCTTGCGCACGGGCGCGCCGGCCCAACGATCACGCATTCCTCGCATGCCCGATCCGTCCCGCTCCACCTCTCCGTTTCCCCTGACCCGCGTTGCGCGCGGGCTCGCCCTCGGCGCCGGCTCGCTTGATGCCGCGACCGGGCTGGGGCTCGTCTTTGTCCCGGTCCTGGTCCTTGGCCTGATGGGGGCAACCCCGCCCGGAGCCGAAGCCCTGATTTACCTGCGGTGGGTCGGCGCGTTTGTCGCGGCGGTGGGTGCGAGTTACCTCATTGCGCTCGTCGCCGGCGGCGGGGCCCGGCTGCGCAGCGTGCTGGAGTTCACGATCGGGTTTCGGGTGGCGGCCGGATTGTTCTCGGCGGTGGCGATCGCGCGCGGCTGGCTGGCGCCGGTTTGGATCAGCGTGCCGGTGACGGATTTTGCGCTGGCGGCAGTGCAGGGCTGGTTGCTGCGGAAAGGAGTCGGTCGCGATGAATGATTCCACTGAGTTCAAGCCGGAGCGCAGCGCGCTGATCGCGGCAGTGGTGGCGATCGCCGCCACGTATTTCTATTTCCTGATTTTCGCGGAGTTCGCCTTCATTGAGCTCGTGCGCCCGGTTGCGGGCACGTCCACGCGGCTCCGGCTTTTCATGCTGATGCTCGGACTGGGCGGCGTGGCGGGCAGCCTGCTCGCAGCGTGGCGTTTCCGGCTCGATCGTTTTCAACGCACGCTGGCGACCGCGTTTCGCGCCTGTGCCGCGGCTGCGGCGTTCGTGCTGCTCGCGCGCGGCGGGTTCATGCTGATGCTGGCGGCGTTGTCGGTCGGCCTGGCTCTGGGCTGGCTGACGGTGACGTTGTGCGCCGGGCTGCGCTCCATGGTCGGCACGGGACAGCTTGGCGTGGTGGCGGGCCTGGGCACGGGCCTCGCCTATGCCGCGTGCAATCTCCCGTGGATCTTCAACGCGACGCCCTACGCGCAGACCGTGATCGCGGCCCTCGTTGCCGGTGCGGCCGCGCTCTCCGGCACGTGGCTCCAGCCGCAGGAGCCCTCGGTATCACAATTGCCCGAGTACCGGCCGGCGGGGTTGATGGCCTGGATCGCGGTTTTGCTGGCGCTGGTCTGGATGGATTCGGCGGCGTTTTACATCATTCAACACACGCCGGCGCTGCGCTCGGGCACCTGGGGCAGCACGGGCTCGCTGCTGAGCAACGCCGTGGCGCACCTGTCCGCTGCGGTTCTGGCGGGCCTCGCGCTTGACCGGCGCTGGTCGGGCCGTGTGACCTTGGCCGGGTTTGTTCTGCTGGCGCTCGCCTGCGTGCTGCTCGACACCCCGCGCCGTGGATTCCTGCGGGCCGAAACCCTTTATACGGCTGGCGTATCCCTTTACTCGGTGGTCCTGCTGTATGTCCCGGCGCGCGGCGGTCGAGTATGGACGACCGCGCTGGTGTTTGCGATGGCGGGCTGGGTCGGTTCGGCGCTGGGCATTGGCATGGCGCAGGACCTGCAACGCGTGCCGTTCGCCTTCCTGCTGGCGGCGGGCGTGGTCGTGGTGGGCGGCCTGCTCTGGCGTCAACGGCTGAACCGCCTTGTGTTGGCGGCGGTCGCGTTCGCGGCGCTGGCGGGGATCGGCGGCTCCGATACGCAGGCTCAGCCAGCGGATGCGGTGATTGCGCGCGGGCGCGACGTCTACGTCAGCGAAGGCTGCATTCATTGCCACTCGCAGTACATCCGCCCCGGGACGCTCGACGAGGTTCGCTGGGGTCAGGCCGTGCCGTTGGCGACGGCGATGCAGGCCAGCCCGCCGCTCTTTGGCAACCGGCGTCAGGGTCCGGATCTCTCGCAGGTCGGCGCGCGGCGCTCCCCGGAGTGGAACCGCCTGCACCTGATCGCGCCGCGCACAATTTCTCCGGGTTCGCGCATGCCCTCGTATGCCCACCTGTTCACCGCCACCAAGGACGGCGGGGAAAGCCGCGGCGATGCGCTGGTGGCTTACCTGGCCTCGCTGGGGGCGGAGACGATGGTGGCGCGCTACACCCAGGCCCAGGCGTGGTCGCCGGCCGTTCCGGGCATTGCGCCGGACCAGGCGGCGCGACGCTTTGAGCAACGCTGCGTGAGCTGCCATGGCATGGACGGGCAAGGGGATGGTCCGGTCGCGCGTCAACTGGCGGATGTGCCGCCGGATTTCTCGCGAGATCCCTGGCGGTATGTGCCGCCCGGGGCGGATCCGGATCTGACGGTCGCCCGGATCATCCGTTTTGGCATCCCCGGTTCGGTCATGGCCGGTCACGATGAACTCAGCGATGCCGAGGTGGCCGGGCTGGCCCGCTACGTCCTCGCCCTCCACGATCGTCGCCTGGGTCTTGCGCTGGAGTGAGTTTTGGTGACGATGGGTCGGTCACCCCATGAAGATCCTGATCGTCGAGGATGAGCGAAAGGTCGGGCACTTCATTGAGAAGGCGCTCACGGAGCAGGCCTACACGGCGCGTCGCGTCGGCACCTGTGCGGCGGCGCGCGATGCCCTGGCCGAGTCGCCTTACGACGCCATCGTGCTCGACCTCGGATTGCCGGATGGAGACGGCCTCGACCTGCTCCGCGAATGGCGGCAACACGGATTTTCTGAGCCGGTGCTGATCCTGAGCGCACGTGACGCGGTCGATGACCGGATCCGCGGATTGAACCTCGGGGCGGATGATTACCTGCCAAAGCCGTTCAGTGTGGACGAACTGATCGCGCGCGTGCGGTCGCTGTTGCGCCGGCAGAGCACGGGGGCGCGGCAGACGGTGATCGACTACCGCGACATCCGCATGGACCTGCTGGGCCGGTCGGTGACGCTGGCCGGGCAGCCGGTCGAGCTGACGTCGCGCGAGTTTGCGCTGCTGGAGCTCTTTCTGCAGAGCCCCGGCCGCGTCCTTACCCGGACCCTCATCGGCGAAAAAGTGTGGGACGCGTCCTATGACATGGAGACGAATCTGATCGATGTGTACGTGCGTCGTCTGCGCCAGAAATTCGAGCGACCGGGCGGCGAACCGCTGATCAAGACGGTGCGGGGCACGGGCTATCAGCTGGCATGAACTCCTTCACGACTCGGCTTACGCTCCGGTTTGCCGCCTTGGTGACCGCCACCACTGCGGTTGTGCTGGCGGCCGGCGGCTGGCTGCTGGACCGGCAGCTGGTGAGCGGACTCGAGCTGCTGCATGACGTCGAAGGGGTGGAACTGATCGAGCTGATCGGGCCTGATCCCACTCTGACCGAGGCGCAACTGAAGGATCGGATCGAGCACGACGCCGACAGCGATGCCGCATTGTTCTTCATCCAGGTCCACAATGAACAGGGCACGGTGCTTTTCCGCTCGGAAAATCTGGGAGCGGCCATCCTTCCCGACCGCGCGAATGGTTCGGCCCGCTGGACCGCTGAACTCCCGCATATTGGAGACGTGCGCATCTCGGAGTTCCGGAGTGCTCCTTGGCATATTCAGATCGGCAGCCGGCTGGCGCCGAATCGCCGCGTGCTGCGCGAGTATGCGCGCGTGAGCGGACTCCTGGTGCTCGGCGTGGCGGTGGCCGGGGTGGCCCTGGGCTATGGTTTCAGTCGCTACACGCTCAAGCCCGTGCGCGCGATCGAGGCGACGGCGCGCCGCATCGGCGGCGACAACCTCGGCGAGCGCGTGCCGGTGCCGCCGGGGAGCGATGAGCTGGCCTCGCTGACGCGCCTGCTCAACCAGATGTTCGACCGCCTGCAGGTTTCCTTTGAGCAGGTGAGGCGATTCACCGCCGATGCTTCCCATGAATTGAAGACGCCGCTGGCGCTGATCCGACTCAACGCGGAGAAGCTGCGTCCGCGCCTCGCGGGCGATGCCGAGGCCGAGGCCGCGCTGGGTGATCTGATGGAAGAGGCCACGCGGCTGCAGCAGATCATCGACAGCCTCCTCTTCCTCTCCAAGGCCGAGAGCGGCGTGATGGCGATGGAGCGCAAGGCCTACGATCCCGCGAACCTCGTGTCCGAGCTTGCGCAGGATGCCCAGGCGCTGGCGGAGGATCGCCAGCTGCGGTTTGTACTCACCCGCAACGATCCGGGTGAACTGCGGGGCGAGCCCAACCTGATCCGCCAGCTTTTGCTCAACCTCGTGGTGAACGCGATGAATGTCAGCGCCCGCGACGGGGTAGTGTCGCTGGAGTCGTACCGGGAAGGCGATCACTGGCGGCTGGTGGTGAGCGACGAGGGTCCGGGTCTGCCGCCTGCCCAGCTGGAGCGGATCTTCGAACGCTTTGTGCGCTATAATCAGGCCAAGGCTGAACGCGCGGGTCACGGCCTGGGGCTGGCGATCTGCAAGGGGATCGTCGGCTTGCACGCCGGCACGATCACGGCCGAGAACCGCACGGACCGGACGGGCCTGCGTGTGGTGGTGACGCTGCCGATCGGGTGAGTTTCGATTGGGAGATTTCCCGCGGAATACGCGGAAGGACGCGGAAACGGATCGGAGGGTGGGCCACGAAAAACGCGAAATATGTTTAAATGGCGCGTCAAGGCCGTCCGAGCGCCTATAGGCGCAGCCTAGGAATCATTTGCCCAAAGACCCTTTGTGATCTTCGTGGCTAGAGCATTTTCAGGAAAACGGTAGCCGGGGTCGCTGACCCCGGGGATTGGAGTTTACCTCTAAAATTTCCCAGACCGGGGTCAGCGACCCCGGCCACACCTCAATTTAAACCGCGCTAGAGCCTGGGTTCTGACGGAATTCCGATCCGCGTGGGCTGTGTTCCCAGGACCGGCCTCAGCGAGGCCAGCTACATCAAGCGTGTCAGAAACCGAGGCCGAGCTGGTCTTCGGTGCGCGGTGCCTCGTCGGGCGTGGGTGACGTCAGGCAGGCGGGCTCGTCGAAATCGACATGGTTGACGCGGCGCGTGACCGCCGTGGCGGTCATGGCCTCGGCCGCCCACGGGGCCAGCAGCGGGGTGAGTTGCGCTGGCTCTGTGTAGTCGGGGTCAAGCCATGCAGTCCACTGCTCCTCGGCGAGGATGACGGGCATGCGGTGGTGAATCGGCGCCATCAGTGCATTCGGCGCGGTGGTGATCACGGCGCAGGATTCCCGCACGGATCCGTCCGGTGCGTTCCACGTTTCCCACAGTCCCGCGAACCCGAACGGCGCGCCATCGGGCCGGCGAAACAACCACGGCTGTCGGGCGGAGCCGATGGCCTTCCATTCGTAGAAGCCGCTGGCGGGAATGAGGCAGCGCCGGCGCCGGAACGCGTCGCGGAAAGACGGCTTGTCCGCGAGCGATTCGGCGCGGGCGTTGATGATCGGACTGTCGTCATTGCGTGCCCAGGAAGGGACGAGTCCCCAGCGCAGGGCCGCGAATTCACGTCCGGCCTGACGACCCTCGGCGAGGCCGACGTGGCTGCGTGCGGTCCGCGGTCGCACGGCGGGGATCGCACCGCCGGGCGGGAGATTGTAGCGTGTGGCCGGCAGGGTGCCGGGACTCGGGATGCCGAGGCGAATCAGGATCGCACGCAGGTGTTCCTGTTCAATCAGGTAGCGGGAGCACATCGGGTCAGAACAAGTTCATCTGTACGCCACCGGGCCGGCGGAAGTGCGCGGTGGAGAGATGGCTGCGCTCCTGCTTGAGGCCTGTGCGGCGCGCGGCAACGGCGAAAAGATCGTGGATCTGCTCGGCGAACACGCCTTCACCGCGCATGCGGGCACCCCATTCGCTGACGTTGAGCTTGCCGCCGCGGAGATCGCGAACGCGGCTGAGGATGCGGTCCTTCTTTCCCGGCGCGTGCGCGTCCAGCCACTGACTGAAAATCGTCTTCACTGCGAAAGGCAGACGCAGGACGACGTAGCCCGCGCGGCGGGCGCCCGCCGCCTTGGCGGCATCGAGGATGGCGGGAATCTCGTGATCGGTCAGCCCAGGGATGATCGGTGCCACCATGACCCCGACCGGCACGCCGGCGTCCGCGAGCAGGCGGATCGCGCGGAGGCGGTGCTCGGGCCGCGCGGCGCGTGGCTCCAGCTTGCCCGCAAGTTCCGCGTCGAGCGTGGTGATGGTGAGGTAGGCGGAGACGCCGTTCCACCGCACGAAGTCGGCGAACAGGTCGCGATCGCGGGTGATGAGGAAATTCTTCGTGATCACGCCGACCGGGTTGCGGAACTCAGCGAAGACCTCGAGACAGGCGCGGGTCAGCCGGAAGTGCCGCTCGGCCGGTTGGTAGCAGTCGGTCACGCCGCTCATCGCCACGCTTTGCGGCTCCCAGCGCGGATGCGCGAATTCGCGGCGGAGCAGTTCGGGCGCGCGCTTCTTGACGAGGATGCGCGTCTCGAAATCCAACCCGCTGCTCCAGCCGAGGTACTCGTGCGTGGGGCGGGCATAGCAGTAGGCGCACCCGTGCTCACAGCCCCGGTACACATTGAGCCCGGCCGTGAAGGGAATGTCGGGGCTGTCGTTGTAAGTGAGCATCGATTCGCTGGCGTCGTCGTAGAACTCGGTCCGTGGATCGGGCTGCTCGTCGTAGGCCGCGCCCGGATCCGCCTCGGCGTCCGGATCCGGTTCGAGGTGAAGCCGTTCGAACCGATTGGGCGGGTTCGCCGCCGTCCCCCGACCGGCGATCGTGTAACCTGTCGGGTTACACGCTGGCGGCGGGGCCGGGGGGCGGACAGGGGTGGGCATGCGGGGAAAGGTGCGGGTTGCGGTGCGGTGCGCAATCCGCCACAGACGGATTGCGCCGGCACTTTCGCAGAGCGAGGGTGTCGCAACCTTTTCCATGAAATTTTTATCGATCCTCCTCGTGTTTTTCGCCCTCGCTGCCGCCTCGCCACGGCTGGCAGCGCAGGACGATCCGGCCACGCGCGAACTCAAGGCCCTGGTGGAGCGCCAGCGCACGCTGCTGGCGCGGGCCGCCGCGGCCGAGGATGCGGTGGAAGTCGAGGATGTGCGCGCGCCGCTGCAGCGGCTGGTCTTCGAGTATGAGGATTACCTCAAAAAATATCCGGACGTCGCGGCCGGCTACGCCAGCTATGCGATGCTGCTCGGCAATCCGCTGATCGACGAGCGCCGGCGCGCGGTGGCCCTGCTCATGCGCGCCAACCAGCTCGATTCCGACATCCCGCTCGTGAAAAACCAGCTTGGCAACTACCTCGCGGAGGAAGGCCGGCCGTTGGAGGCGATCAGCTACTACCTCGCCGCAACCCGGCTCGAGCCGAAGGAGCCCTTGTACCATTTCCAGATCGGCACGCTGCTGTCCGCGGCGCGCGATGATTTCCTGAAGAGCGGCGAGTGGACGCGAACCGCGCTTGATCGGGCGATGCTCGACGCGTTCAAGCAGGCGGCGGAGCTGGCGCCGGACAACATCGCGTTTGCCTACCGGGCCTGCGAGGCGCACTACGACCTGGAGCAGCCGGACTGGGCGGCGGCGCTGGCCAGCTGGCAGGCGCTGGGCGCGCGACTGACGGCCCCGATCGAACAGCAGACCGTGCGCCTGCACGAGGCGAACATCCTGATCCGTCAGGGCAAGCCCGACGGTGCCGCGGCGCTGCTCGAAGCCGTCACCGATGAGCGCCTGGCCACCCAGAAGCAAAAGCTGGTTGCGCAACTCAAGGCGCCGGGCGACAAGTAGGACTTATGGATTCTTTTGGCCTCAGTCCGGCGGTGCTCCGCGAGGGACTCATTCTTTACATCGTGCTCGTCGCGAGCCTCAGCATTCACGAGTGGGCTCACGCCTTTGCGGCGGACAAGCTGGGCGACGACACCCCGCGACTGCAGGGCCGCGTGACGCTCAATCCGATCGTCCACATGGACCTCCTGGGCACGGTGATTTTCCCGCTGGTCTGCATCTTCATCCTCGGCGGGAGCTTCTTCTTTGGCTGGGGCAAGCCGGTCATGGTCAACCATGCCAACTTCACGCACAAGAAGCGCGACGACATCCTCACCACGCTGGCCGGTCCGTTTTCCAACCTCGTGCTGGCGCTGCTGGCGGCCATCGCGGGCGGGCTGGTTTACAAGTCGGATCCCAAAACGGCGGAGCTCTTCATGTTGATCATCTCGCTCAATGTGGCGCTGGCGGTCTTCAACATGATCCCGCTGCCGCCGCTCGATGGTTCGCGCGTCATGCGTCACGTGGTGGGCATGAGCGAGGAAACGTTCATCAACCTCTCGCGCTGGAGCTTCCTGATTCTCATGATCGGCATCAACCTGCCCCCGGTTCGGGCCGCGCTGGGTTTTGTCATGCAGGTCTGCTCGATTCCGTTTCTGGTCGTTTACAACGCGCTGATTTGATGAAGGCGCGCCGCGAAAAGAGCCCGCAGCTCGCGGTGCTCCCCGTCACGGCCCAGCTGGCCACGCTGCGGGAGTGGGTGACCTTTGCGGAAAAGGTCTATGCGCAGGCCCGTCTCGCGCTGGGGCAGGTGGCCACGACGGCGCACGACGAGGCGCTCTATCTCTTTCTACGCACGCTCGACTGGCCGCTCGACAGCGACCCGGCGGTCCTGGATCAGTCGCTGACGCCGGCCCAGCGGATCGCGTTGCGGACCGTTTTGCAGAAGCGCGCGATCAATCGCACCCCGGCGGCCTACCTGACGCACGAGGCGTTCCTGGGCGACCACGCGTTCTATGTGGATGAGCGCGTGATCATCCCGCGCAGCTATTTTCTCGAGGTGATCCCGACGCTGCCGGCGCATCTGCCCGCGGACGTCGAGGTTCGGCGGGCCGTCGATGTGTGCACGGGCTCCGGCTGCCTCGCGATCCTGCTGGCGCACCAGTTCCCGCGGGCGAAGGTTGATGCGATCGATCTTTCCGCCGATGCGCTGGCGGTCGCGGCGATCAACGTGAAGGGCCATCGTCTTGGCCGGCGGGTGACGCTGCATCGCAGCGATGTGTTCGCGAAAGTGCCGAAGGCGAAGTACGACCTCATTCTCAGCAATCCGCCGTACGAACCCAGTGCGGTGTGTGATGACCTGCCGGAGGAGTTCAGGCAGGAACCACGACTCGCGCTGGATGGGGGTGTCGACGGCCTCGACATCATTCGCCGCCTGCTGGTGCAGGCGCGCGAACGCCTCGCGCCGCACGGCATCGTGGTCCTGGAGGTGGGCGCGCTGCAAAAGGCGATGAACCGTGAGTTCAAGGCCCTCCGGCTGCAATGGCTGCCGACGATCGATGGCAGTCACTGCATCTGCCTGATCCGGGCCGAGCGGCTGCTGGCGTGGACGCCTTGAAGCGCCCCCTGCGGCGGGATTCTGGGCTGTCTCAAGAAGCGAAATGTAAATATTTTTACATTCCTTCCGCTTGGATGCCGAGTAGATGTGAAACTAATAAGTGGTTATATAATAATGAGTTAGTATTTATATTCTGGATAAAGTGAAGATTTGGTCAGAGTAATTTTACTTAAGACAGACTGAGGGATTCCGATTGGGTGATTGTTTTTACAAACATCCCATGAACTGGACCATCGGTAAGCGTATCACGGCCGCCACCGGCCTGCTCTGTCTCCTCCTCGCCCTCGTCGGCGGTATCGCCATCAACAGCCTCGGCGGCATTCGCACTGAGGCGAGTACCCTCAAGGGCGACGTCATGCCGGGCATGATCAATGCCGCGGCCTTCTACAGCAATCTGGCCAAGGGCTTGATCCGCGTGCAGCTCTACGCTGATGCGCGCGACGACGCCGAGCGCAAGGAGTTGAAGGAGGAAATGGCCACCTTCACCAAGCAGGCCGACGAGGCTGCCGCCTCCTACGATGCCTCCATCGTCAGTGCCGAGGATCGGATGCTCTTCGACAAGCTGGTCGCTGCGCGCAACGACTATCGCACTTCCCGCGTGAAGTACCTGGAGCTGCTGGACAGCGGCAGTGCCGAGGCGCTGAACTATTTCCATGAAACGGCGTATCCGCATTACCGCACGTACGCCTCGGCGGCCGAGGCGCTGCTCGCCTACAACTCGAAGAATGGCGATACGCTGTCGACCGCGATTGATGGATCCGCCTCGGCCACCACGAAGGCCATCGCGATCCTCGCGGGCATTGCCTTGATCTCTGGCATCGCGCTTTCGACGTTCGTGATCCGAGGGGTGAACAAGGTGCTGGGAACGGTGTCGCAGCAGCTTGAAGCGGGTGCGGACCAGACGGCCGCGGCGGCAGGGCAGGTGTCATCCTCGAGCCAGACCCTCGCCGAGGGATCGAGCGAGCAGGCCGCGTCGCTGGAAGAGACGAGCGCGGCGCTGTCGGAGATCGCGAGCATGACGAAGCGCAACTCCGAGTCCGCGGGCCAGGCCAAGGGCCTGGCGAACCAGACGCGCCACGCGGCCGAGGCCGGCGCGGCGAGCATGACGGAGATGAGCGCGGCGATGGACGGCATCAAGGAGTCGTCCAACAACATCGCGAAGATCGTGAAGACGATCGACGAGATCGCCTTCCAGACGAACATCCTCGCCCTCAACGCCGCGGTCGAAGCGGCCCGGGCCGGCGAAGCCGGCGCTGGCTTCGCCGTAGTCGCCGAGGAGGTCCGCTCCCTCGCCCAGCGCTCCGCCCAGTCGGCCAAGGAAACGGCCACCCTGATCGAGCAGTCGGTCAGCCGCAGCGACAACGGCGTGCAGATCAGCACCAAGGTCGCCGCCAGCTTCCAGGACATCGTGACCAACGCCCGCAAGGTCGACGACCTCGTCGCGCAGATCGCAACGGCCTCCGAAGAGCAAACCCAGGGCATCACCCAGGTCACCTCCGCTGTGGGCCAGATGGACTCGGTCACCCAGGCCAACGCCGGCAGCGCCGAAGAGGCCGCCAGCGCCGCCGAGGAGCTCAATGCCCAGGCCGCGGTCATGCGCGAGTCGGTGCAGGAACTTCAGACGCTCGTCGGCGCCGCGACGAAGAAGGCCCCGGTGGTCGCCGAGCGCGCCCCCGCCAAGGCCGCCCGTAGTTTCGGTGGCAAGCCAGCCAAGAAGCCGGCGGCTTCCGCGCCCCAAAAGGGCGAACTGGTGACCGCCGGCAAGTCGGGCAAGGACGGTGACTTCTTCGCCTAAGGCCCGACCATGAGCACGACCACCGCCCTCGAACCCACGACGATCGCCGGCCGCTATCTGACGATGGTGATTGGCGGCGAAGCCTACGGCATCGCCGTCATCAAGGTTCGCGAGATCATCCGCCTGCAGAAGATCACGCCCGTCCCGCAGATGCCGGCCTGTGTGAAGGGCGTGATCAACCTCCGCGGCCGCGTCATCCCCGTGATCGACCTGCGCATCAAGTTTGGCCTCGAGGCCAAGCTGGAGGAGCGCACGTGCATCGTGGTGGTGCAGATCCTGCCGCCAAGCGGCACTCCGCTGTCGCTCGGTCTCGTTGTGGACCGGGTCGAGGAGGTCCTCAACCTCACGGCGGACCAGATCGCGCCAACCCCGGAGTTTGGCGCGAGCATCGACACGGCCTACATCCTCGGCATGGCCAAGGCCAAGGGCGAGGTGCAGACCCTGCTCGACATTGACCGCGTCATCCTCGCCGACCTCTCCGGCCGCTCCCTCGAAACGGCGGCTGGGGTTGAACCCGACTCTACTGGCCGTGATTGAAATTCAACCCAACGCTATCGCCGCCGCGCGCACCTATGTCGACGTGCTGATTGTGGACGACGACGACGGCGTCCGTGCCGTCCTGGTCAGCGCTCTCCGGCGCCAAGGACTTGTGGTCGAGGCCGCGGGCGATGGCAAAGCTGCGCTCGAGCTTTGCCATCGCCATGAGATCCGCCTGATGGTCACGGACATCTTCATGCCGGACGTTGACGGCCTGGAGCTGATCGGGACGGTTGCCACCACGTGGCCCGAAATGCCGATCCTCGCGATGAGCGGCGGCGGCGTGCTCGAACAGCCCGAGGCGGCACTCCGGGTTGCGCGTCCGCTGGGGAGCTGGCGCACGCTGGCCAAGCCCTTTGAACTGCCGGCCTTTGTGGCCGCGGTCCGGGAACTGCTGGGCGACTGAGGGTTGTCTGATTCCGATTCAGAAAATAACCACGAAACACACGGAACACACGAAAAGCGGAATTCGGAATTCTGGGTTCGGGCATTTCGTGTTTTCCGTGTGTTTCGTGGTGAATCGGTTTTGGCCTACACGCCGCCGCCGCGTTCGGACAGGGTGGCGAGCAGGCGGGAGATTTCCTCGGTGCGTGCCGGCTTGCCGAGCACTAGGGTGACCCCGACGTCCCGCCAGCGCTGCTGGGAATCGGGCGTGAGATCGGCGGACAGCGCAATGACCGGAATGTTCGGGTCGAGCACGCCCGTCTCAGGCAGCCGCAGACGCCGCGCGACCTCCCAGCCGTCGAGGTCAGGCATCATGCCGTCGAGCACCATGCAGTCGAAGCGATCGGTGCGCAATTTTTCCAAGGCGGGTAGACCGCCGTCGACCGAGACAACGGTGCAGCCGCAGCGCACGAGCAGCGCGCTGCTTACCCGCCGGCTGAGTTCGGTGTCGTCCACCAGCAGGACCCGCCAGCCGCGGGCGGGCGGTGGCGCGGGCACGGCGGGCGACGCGATCGCAAGACCGAGCAGACCGGCGGCGAGCGCGCGTCGCTTGAGGACGCCGGTGGTTGCGGCGTCGTCGACGGTCGCGAATCGGTTCTTCGGTTCCTCAGTCTCCACCCGGGCGCCCAGGCTCCGCAGCCCTTGCGTGATTGCGCGGGCGCGCAGGGGATCGGTCACGCGCACCGCAATGACGCGGTCGTGCAGACCGCTGGCCAAGGCGAGAAAGGGTGCGGTGGTGGCGGTATCATCCACCAGGGGAAGATCCACGGTGAACACCGTGCCGATGCCCGGCGTGCTGTCGACCTGGAGCGTGCCGTGCATGGCTTCGACCAACCGGCGCACGATCACCAGGCCCAGCCCGGTGCCCTCGACGCCCCGCGATGTGATGGGATCGCCGCGATTGAACGGCGTGAAGAGTTCGGTCCGTCGCTCTGCCGGGATGCCAGGACCGGTGTCGGCAACTTCAAGCCGCAGCCAGCCGGCCTGCGGTCCGGGCAGGGCGCGTACGGTGACCTCGCCGCGTCGCGTGAACTTCACTGCATTGCCCGCGAGGTTGAGCAGGATCTGGCGCAGCCGGTCGGAATCGCCGCGCAACCCGCCGGTGAGGCCGGGTTCGATCCAGTGGACGTAGGCGAGGCCCTTGCGCGAGGCGGAGACCGTGAGGATGTCCGCCAGCGCGTCGAGCACGTCGTCGAGTTGGAAGGGCTCCGATCGGAGATTGATGCGCCCTGCCTCGATCACGCTCAGGTCGAGCAGATCGTTGATCAGGCGCAAGAGGCCGTCACCGGCCTCGCGAATCACGGCGATCTGCTCGCGCGCCGCGCCATCGTGCCGGCCGCCGAGCAGGACATCGGTCATGCCGAGGATCGAATGCAGCGGTGTGCGGAGGTCATGGCTGACCTGCGCGAGGAAATTGCTTTTGGCGGCATTGGCCGCAACGGCTTCGCGGGCCAGACGGTCGGCCCGGGCAAGGGCGTCGGCCAGCTCGAGTTCAACGCGCTTTTGCTCCGTGACATCGCGTAGCACGATCAGGCGGCCGCGCGAGGTGCCGCCGGGCACGCCCAGCGAGGTGGAGGTGATGTCCCACCAGACGCCGTCGAGCTCCCGCTTGAGCGGGGTGTCGCCCGTTTCGGGCCCGACAAGGGTGGCGGCAAGCTGGGGGCGCGCGCCGAGAGCCTGAACCAGGGGATCGCCGGTGTGACGGTCGAGTTGGCCGAAGCGATCGCGGGCCGCGGCATTGACGCGCACCAGACGGTCGGCGGCATCGACGACCAGCACGGGGTCGGGAATTCGTGCAAACAGACTGTTGGCGGCGACGGGGGTGAGCTCGAACAGCCGCATCCGCAGCACCGCCCACGTCAGCAGGAGTCCGGTCGCCGCGAAACCGACTGGGGTGTGGTCGAGCTCCGGCCGGGGCCCGAGCCGCAGGACGTAGACGACGCTCGTGACCCAGGGCGCGAGGGTCGCGAGCAGGATGATGGCGGCCTGCTGCAGGAAGATGCCGCCGAGGGCGAAGGTATGCCGCACGAGCAGGGCCGAGCTCGCGAGCATGAAGCCGTAGCAGTAGGCGACGGTGACCCAGAACATCGGTCCGCGCTCGTACCGGGCAAAGACCAGATCCTCGCGAAGGACCGGCACAACCTCGGGCCAGAGCAGTCCATGCCACGGATTCGTGAACGCACACACGAGAATCGCGCCCCCGCAGCCAAACAGAAGTCCCGACAGCGCCCGCGGAGGTGCCGCGCCGTCGTTGATGTAGGCGTAGGTGAAGTGAAAGAGCGCGACGGGACCGAGCACGATCCCGACGTAGGAAATCTGTGACCAGAAGATCTTGGCGCGGAGGTCGACCGCGGTGAATTCAAGCGAGCCGGCCGCGGACCAGAGCGAAGCGCCGACCAGCACCAGCCAGAGCCAGGCGGCGCCCTTGTCGGTTCGTGCGCGGGGACGGACGTAGGCGGCGGCCACGGCCACGAGCCCTGCGGCTACGGCTTGTGGCAGCGCGATGGCGGTTGGCTGCCACGAGAAAAACGATTGCACCAAGCCATGCTTGGCGCCCCGCGGAAAGCGGACAAGGCCAGATGTGCGCCTGCGGGAATTACCCCAGGCGCGGTCTGATCAATTCAGGCGGGTGGCCGCGCTTACTTCCGGTTAAAGGGACACGTGCTCAGCCCGATCAACGGGTAAAGCGGGCAGAAGCTCAGGATTCCGGTGAGCAGTGGCACGAGACCGATCAGGCCCCAGTAGGATTTGAAGTAGGCGGCCGCCCCGAGCAGGGCGAGGCCGAGGGCGATGCGGAGGATGCGGTCGATACCGCCAACATTGGCTTTCATGGGAAGGATGAGTTTGGGATTGGGTCTAGCTTACGGGAAAGTCCGTGTGCGGGCTGCGCATGTGCTTGCCAAAATGCGTCAATTTTTGACCGGCCAGCCCGACCGGCGCCAAGCCCCGAACGAGCCGACATTGATCGCGTCGAAACCCTCGCGTCGCAGTGAAGCGGCGGCCGAGGCGGACCGGGCGCCTGAATGGCAGTACAGAAAGAGACGCTTTCCGCGGTGCTTGGTCAGGAAGGGTTCCCACCGGGTGCGCGGACCGTGCAGATCGCTCAGCGGCAGCCCGACTGCGCTGAGAGCCATGCCGCCTGTCCATTCGCCCGGCTCGCGCACATCCACGAGGACGGCATCGCCGGCTTTGACCGCAGCATGCGCCTGCTTCAACGGGAGGCGGGAGCGATTGGCGATGAGAAGGTAGGCGATCATCAGGGCGCCGCCGGCCAGGAGGAGGAGTTCAGGACTGTTCATGCGGAAGAGCGGGTCGTGGCCGCGGCCCCGGCTCGGGCATTCGCCATGTAGTAGAGCACCGGCACGGCCATACGGCTGATCAGGAGCGAGGCGATCTCGCCGGCCATGAGGCTGATGGCGAGGCCCTGGAAGATCGGATCGGCAAGGATCACGCTTGCCCCGACGACCACCGCGAGCGCGGTGAGCAGCATCGGCCTGAAGCGCACCGCGCCAGCCTCGACCACCGCGTCACGCAGCGACAGCCCGTGGGCGCGGCGAAGTTCGATGAAGTCGACCAGGATGATCGAATTGCGCACCACGATGCCGGCGCCGGCCATGAAGCCGATCATCGACGTGGCCGTGAAGAACGCACCCATCGCCCAGTGTCCCGGCAAAATGCCGATCAGTGAAAAGGGAATCGCGGCCATGACGACCAGCGGGGTCACGTAGCTGCGGAACCAGCCGACCATGAGCATGGCGATCAGTCCGAGCACGGCGGCAAACGCGAGCCCGAGGTCGCGGAAGACCTCCAGCGTGATGTGCCATTCGCCGTCCCACTTGAGCGCAGGACGCGTGTCGTCGAAGGGCAGATTCAGGTGATGGACCGGCAGTGCGGCCTCGTCCGCTCCGTACTTCCGGGCATCAATCGCGCCAATCTTGCGGTTCATCGCGAACAACGCATAGGCCGGGCTCTCGACCTCACCCGCGACGTCGGCGGTCACGTAGGTGACGGGCTTGAGGTTCTTGCGGTAGAGACTGCGTTCACCGGTGTCGCGTTCGATGTGAACCAGTTCGGAGAGCGGGATGAGGGTTCCGTTCGCGCCGGCGACCTGGAGGGCGAGGAGCGCGGCCGGATCATGGCGGGCGCTGGCGGGGAGTTCGACCCGCAGCGGGACATCCTCGCGCTCGGACGGCAGGTGCAGCAGGTCGACCGCCGTGCCTTGTGCGCCGAGACCGACGAGGGCGATGATGTCGGCCTCGCTCACGCCGTGGTGCGCGGCCTTTTCCTCGTCGACGACGTAGCGGACGCGCGCCTGGTCGGCCTCGACGTACCAGTCGAGATCAACGACGCCGGTGGTCCCGGCCATGATGGTGCGGACCTCGGAGGCCAGGGCCTGACGGGCGGATTCGTCGGGACCGTAGATCTCGGCGACGATTGACTGGAGCACGGGCGGGCCCGGCGGCACCTCGGCTACGGCCACGACGGCGCCATGCCGCGCGGCGATCGCGGTCACGATCGGCCGGATGCGCTTGGCGATCGCGTGGCTCTGATCCGAACGCTGATCCTTACCCACGAGATTGACCTGCAGGTCGGCGACGTTGGGCCCACGGCGCATGAAGTAGTGGCGGACGAGCCCGTTGAAATTAAATGGGGCCGAGGTGCCGGCATAAATCTGGATGTCCCGGACCTCGGGCTCGCCGCGAATCGCGAGTGCCATCTCGCGGGCGATGCGGGTCGTCTGCTCGAGCGTCGTGCCCTCGGGTGAGTTCACGATGACCTGGAACTCCGACTTGTTGTCAAAGGGCAGCATCTTGACCTCGACCGCGCCGAATCCGACGAGGCCGACGGCGGCCAGCAGCAGTGCGACGATCGAAGCGAGGAATGCCCAGCGCCAGCGCGCGTGGTCGAGCAGCGGCTCCATCACCCTGTGGTAGAGACGCGTGAACCAGTCGTTCGGTGCATGGTCGTGTCCAGCCCCGGCGTTGGCGATCTCCGATCCGGTGTCAGGGATGACGTGACTCTCGATCGGATCGTCGCCGGTGGAGGGCGAGACCGGGGAGAAACGGCGGCGGAGGACGCGGACGGCGGCCCACGGCGTGACGGTGAAGGCGATCGCGAGCGAGAAGAGCATCGCGGCGGTCGAGCCGATCGGGATCGGCCGCATGTAGGGTCCCATCAGACCGCCGACGAATGCCATCGGAAGGATGGCGGCAATGACGGCCCACGTTGCGAGGATGGTCGGGTTGCCGACCTCCTCCACGGCTTCGATCGCGATCTGCGTGATCGATTTTTTCTCGGCGCCCGGGAGGCGAACATGGCGGACGATGTTCTCGACCACCACGATCGCATCATCGACGAGGATGCCGATCGAGAAAATCAGCGCAAAGAGCGTGATGCGGTTGAGGGTGTAGCCGTAGAGATAAAAAACGAGGAGGGTCAGGGCGAGGGTCGACGGGATCGCGAGCAGGACGACGAGGGATTCGCGCCAGCCGAGGAAAACAAGGATGAGGATCGCGACGCCGAAGACGGCGATGCCCATGTGGAGCAGGAGTTCGTTGCTCTTTTCGGCGGCCGTATGGCCGTAGTCGCGGGTGATGGACACCTCGACGTCGGCCGGCAGGAGGGATCCGCGCAGGGTGTCGACCTTGGCGACGACGGCATTGACGACATCGACGGCATTGGCGCCGGGACGCTTGGCGACGCTGACCGTAACGGCGGCTTCCGCCTCGTCGGCCCCGCCGGAAACATGGAGAACATAGTCCGCCGGCTCCTCGGCCTCATCCGTGATGGTGGCGACGTCGCGCAGGAAGACCGGGCGTTCCGCAAAAACCCCGAGCACGACCCCTCCCAGCTCGGCGGCGTCGCGAATGAAACGTCCGGTTTCGAGCCGTATCTCCTGGTTGGTGAAGGCGCGCGAGCCGGCTTGGGCCTGTTGGTTGGCCTGCTGGAGCGACGTGATCACCTGGCGGGGATCCAGTCCGCGGGCGGCGAGGGCGGCGGGATCGAGCCGGATCCGGACGGCGCGGCGGGCGCCGCCGATGAGGGTGGTTTCCGCGACCTGGTCGATCGACTTGATGGCGTCGTCAACCTGGGCGGCGAGGCGGCGAAGGGTAAGGTGATCGAGCGTGCGGCTGTGCAACGTGAGCGCGAGGACGGGGACGTCGTCGATCGTGCGCGGCTTGACGATGGGCGTGCCGACGCCGGCGGGGATGCGGTCGAAATTGGCCTGCAGCTTCTGGTTGAGGCGGATCAGCGCGGCCTCGATCTCGGTCCCGACCTTGAAGCGGACAATGACAAGGGACTGGCCGGGACTGGAGGTGGCGTAGAGGTACTCAGCGCCCGGGATCTCCCAGAGGAGCTTCTCCATGGGGCGCGTTACGCGATTCTCAACCTCCTGCGGGCTGGCGCCGGGCATGGCGACGATGACGTCGACCATGGGGACCTTGATCTGCGGCTCCTCCTCACGCGGGAGCATGAGGACGGAGAAGACGCCGAGCGCGATCGAGACGATGATCGCGATCGGGGTCAGCTTGGATGCGACGAAGTACGCCGCAAGGCGGCCGGCGAGTCCGCGGCGAGGTTGATCAGGCGTGTTCACGGGCGGATCTCCAGACGCTGGCCGTCACGGAGCGTGGCGGCAGGGGCGACGACGACGGACTCACCGGCGGTGAGTCCGGACAGAATGCGGACCTGGTCGCCCAGACGACCGCCGGTCTTGACGATGCGCAGACGGGCACGGCCTTCCTCGACGACGAAAACCTGTTCCATCTGGCCAAACGACGTGACGGCGCGGGCGGGAACGAGGAGGGCCTCCTCACGACCGGCGGGCCAAAGGACGCGGACAAATTGACCGGAGCGCACGGAGAATCCGGCGGGAAGATCCACCTTGGCCGGGCGCGTGCGCGTGGCGGGATCGGCGGCGGGGGAGATTTCAGCGAGGCGCCCGGTGAGGGCTCGGTCGGAGCCGGCAAGATCAAGGGCAAGTTCAGTGCCGGGGGCAATGAGGTCGAGGGACTCGGGGACGGCGAGTTCGGCCCGGAGATGGTCGGTCGCCTCGATTTCCAGCAGGGGAACGCCGGCGGTCGCGAGATCGCCGGCTTCCACGAAGCGGCGCGTGATGACGCCGGCAAATGGGGCGCGGAGCGACGTGTAGGAGGCGAGGGTAGTCGCCTCGTCGACGGCTGCGGCGGCGGCGCGGCGGCGATCTTCAAGGAGACGGACGGATTCGACGGACGAGGCGCCCTTGGCCACCAGGGTGTTTTCGCGGGCCAGTTCGCGCTCGACCTGGTCGAGGTTCGCGCGTGCCTGATCGAGACGGGCTTGGATCTCGCCGGCGGAGAGTTCCACCAGGACCTCGTCGGCCGTGACGCGCGTGCCGAGCGCAGCCGGGGCGCGGGTGACATTGCCCATGATGCGGGCGGAGAGCGTGGCCCGTTCGGCAGGGCGGACGGTCCCGGCGACCGGCTGGGTGCGCGGCAGGACGACGGCTTCAACCGTCGACGTGGTGGCGACCGCGGGTGGGCGATCATCCGACACCTTGCGGTCGGCGGGCTGACCGCAGGCGGAGAGCCCGAGGGCGGCGGCAAGGAAGGGAAGGGCGAGGGACTTCATGGACGGAAACAGATCGGCCGATCGAAAGGGCGGTTGGTTAGGCATTCTTGCGGCCGCCCCAGTGGATGATGCCGTCATCGCCGAGCCAGCCGAGCTTGCGCAGGACAAGCGTCGGGGGACAAAATCCGGTGAAGGCGGACTGGACCAGGTTCAGTCCGACGAAGGCGGTCAGGAGCAGCCAAGCAGGGCTGACGAAGTAGGCCAAGGCTGCGCTCAGGAGCGTCATGGAACCGGCGAGAAGGCGGATGAAGGAGTGGGCATTCATGGTTGACTTTGGTTACTATGTATGAGCATATACGCATATAATTGAAACGATGTCAACCTCTTGTTCACTGCAGCGAATGTCGAAAAAACCGCGGATCCTGACGGACGAGGCGCTGGCGCTCATTGCGCGCCGCTTTGCCGTGCTATCCGAGCCGATGCGGCTCCGGCTGCTGCATACGTTGTTTGCGGGTGAGCGGAATGTGAATGCACTCGTCGAGGCGAGCGGAGGCACGCAGGCGAATGTGTCACGTCATCTCCAGACGCTGGCCGAGGCCGGGATTCTCGCCCGGCGCAAGGAGGGTCTGCAGGTCTTCTACGCCATTGCCGACCCGTCGATTTTCGAACTTTGCGAGCTGGTCTGCGGCAGCCTGGAAAAGCAGCACGCGAAGCGGGTCGAAGCGTTCGCGCGCTGAGGGGCGCGAAAACGCTCAACGCTTAACTTTCAACGCTCAACGTTCAAGGGAACGGCAGTCGGACAGGTCGCGAGGGTTAGCGCTGTTGCGGCTCTAAATTGAGCGTTAAACGTTCAGTGTTGAACGTTGAGCGTTTGGGGCGCGCCGCGCCCCATGTCCCTAGCGCGTGAGGTCGTAGAGCGCGTAGCCGGCGAAGAGATTCGGCCGGAACTGGCACCGGGTTTTCCAGTCACCGCCCAGGTGGGCGTGACGGGCGATGCGGATGCCCTTGGTGGCGCAGAAGTGCTCGAAGTCAGCCACGCTGATCGGATTGGTCGGGCGGCTCTCGAACCACTCGGTCGTGTAAACCTCATTGCGCGGTTTGCGGCCGCGGAGGAGGGTGGCGAGGCGGTTCTTCCAGAAACCGTGGTTGATGAAGCCGACCGTGAGCACGCGGCCGACGCGCAGCGCCTCGGTGATGATCTCGCCGGGGTTCGGCACCTCCTCGAGGGTGCGCGAGCAGATCACGCGGTCAAAGTGGCCGTCCGAAAAACCGCGCATGAAGCCGACCATGTCGCCCTGGTAGGCGTTGATGCCGCGGCGGACGCAGGCGGAAATCTTGTCAAAGTCGAGGTCGACGCCGACCGGGAAGATGTCCTTGGACTGCACCAGCGCGTCCAGCAGCACGCCGCGACCACAGCCGAGGTCGAGCACGCGTGAGCGCGGCTCCACCCAGTCGGAGATGATCTGCATGTCGACGGTGCGTTTGACGGCGGTCCTGGTCATGGCTGGCGGCGGTCCGTGGATACACGCGCAGCCGGCGGATGGGGTCAAGCGCGGTGCGTGCCACGAACCCTGCGGAATTTAACCACAGATATCACAGATTCACACAGATAAGGGATTCAGGGACCAAATCCGTTACGGGACATAAATGCACCAACGTGAGACGTTGTCGGTCCAGACATCCTGATTGGGGATCGGATCCGTGCCCATCTGTGCAATCTGTGGTTAACCCGGTTTGGAATCGCGTGCACCTATGCGGCCGCAGGAACGCCGGCCATGAGCTGCATCAAGGCGGCTTCGCTGAACTGGGTGCGTGGCAGTTCGCCAGCGAGGCGGCCCTCGCGCATGACGAGGATGCGGCCGCAGAGGCCGATCAATTCAGGCAACTCCGACGACACGACGAGCAGGGCCTTGCCCTCGCAGGCGAGTTCGTCGAGGAGCTGATAAATCTCGGCCTTGGCCCCGACGTCGACGCCGCGGGTGGGTTCGTCGATCAGGAGCACGTCGCAGTCGCGCGCCAGCCACTTGGCCAGGGCGATCTTCTGCTGGTTGCCGCCGCTGAGGCCGGCCGTGATGGCCTCGGGCGACGGGGTCTTCACGCGCAGGCGGGAGATGAATTGTCCGGCGAGCGTGCGCTCCGCGAGACGCCTCACCCAGCCGCTGCGCGTCAGCTGCGGCAGCGCGGCGAGCGAGGTATTTTCGCGGCAGTTGAGTCCGAGCACGAGACCCTGGCGCTTGCGATCCTCGGGCACGAGACCGAGGCCGGCCGCGAGGGAGGTTTGCACGGAGCCGAGGGCGAACGGACGGTCGCCGACGCGAACCTCGCCGGTGGCGGCCGGATCGAGCCCGAAGAGCGCCTGGACCACCTCGCTCCGGCCGGCGCCGACGAGGCCGGCCAGGCCGACGATCTCACCGGCGCGCACGCTCAGGTCGATCCCGGCAAAGCGCGGGGCCGAGGCGAGTCCGCGGACGGCGAGACGGACGGGACCGGGCTCGCGCGTAAGGTGGACGGGTGTGCGTGCGACGAGTTCGCGGCCGATCATCTGGCTGACCACGCGCGCGGGCGTGGTGGCGGGGATGGGTTCGGTCGCGACGTGGCGGCCGTCGCGCAGGACGGTGATGTTCTCGCAGAGGGCGAACAGCTCCTCCATGCGATGCGACACGTAAACGAGGGTCAGTCCGCGGGCCTTGAGTTCGCGCACCAGGCGGAAGAGCTCGCGCGTCTCGCCGGCGGAGAGCGAGCTCGTGGGCTCGTCCATGACAATGACCTGGGCGCCGGTGCCGACGGCGGCGGCGATCTGAACAAGCTGTTCCTGTCCGGTCGAGAGCGCGCCGACGGTCGCGTCGGGATCGATGGTCGAGCCGATCGTGGCAAGCATGGCGCGCGCGCGTTCGCGCAGCGCGACCCGGTCGACCCAGCCGGCGCGGTTGCGCGGCAGGTCGCCGAGGCAGAGGTTTTCCGCGACGGAGAGATTGGGGCAGAACGCGAGTTCCTGGTGGACCATCGCGATGCCGAGCTCGCGTGCGGCGAGCGGAGAAGCGGGCGCGATCACCTCGCCGCCGAGCCGGATCTCCCCGCCGTCGGCGGTGTGCACGCCGGCCAGGATCTTGCCCAGCGTGCTCTTGCCTGCGCCATTCTCGCCGATCAGCGCGTGACACGTTCCCCGCTCAATCCCGAAGCTCACCCCGTCGAGGGCCAGCACGCCGGGAAAGCGCTTGGTGACGGCGTTGAACTCAATGAAGGGCATAATGACGGGTTGCCCGCGGACCACGCGGAACGACGCGGAATCAAGGCGATGAACTAGGGAGCAGGTTTCTTACTGCGAGTATTGGCGATGCGCTCGTGCTGAATCTTGGGGTAGTGGCCGAAGTTGACGAGGAGGCCGAGTTCAAGGCCGGTTGCGTTGAGGTAGTTGATCAGCTGTGCTCGGTGTTCATCGGTCAATGTGCTGACGGCTTTGATTTCGAGGATGATTTTCTCAAAGCAGATAAAATCAGGGATGAAGCGATGCTTGAGCTGCTTCCCTCGATATGAAAGTGAGAGCGCAGGCTGTGCGGAAAAGGGCAGGCCGAGATGGGTGAACTCAATCTCGAGACACTCTTGGAAGATGGGTTCGGTGAACCCGCAGCCCTTCTCCGCGTAAACCGTGAAGCACGCGCCCAAGATAGCGTAACTTTCCTGCTCGTGGATCAGCATGGATCGATTCCGCGTTCTTCCGCGTGGTCCGCGGGCCTACTCCTTCGGCAGCCACTTGTCCCAGTTCTTGGCGAAGGCGTCGACGTTGTCCTTGGTGACGGGGATGAGGGCGCTGACGTCCTTCACGGCGGGCGGGTCCTTTTTGAAGACGATCTTGTTGATGAGGTGCTCAACCGAGCGGTAGCCCCATTCGTAGCACTGCTGGGCGAGGAGAACGGGGACATGGCCGCTGCGGATGTAGGCGAGCTGCGCGGGCAGGGCATCGACGGCGACGACCTGGACGGAGCCGGGGGCCCACTTGAGGGCGTTCTCGGTGAAGAGCGGCCAGCCACCGATCATGGCCCAGCCGGTGATGTCAGGGTTGGCCTGCATGACCTGCTCGACGCGCGCGGCGGCGTCCTGCGGGGTCTCCTTGTGATAGTAGACATCGCGGATCGTGATGCCGGGGTATTTCTTGGCGGCCTCGCGGACACCGCGGACGCGGAGCTGGAGGTTGGGGGCGTTCTGGTTGCCGGCGAGGATGGCGACGACGCCGCGACCGTTCATGACCTTGGCGAGCTCGTCCATGGTCTGCACGCCGCAGGAGATGTCATCCACGCCATAGGTGACGAAGCGCTTGCTGGCGGGGGCGTCGGAGTCG
>CAYWRG010000052.1:29403-29814 GCA_964460715.1 uncultured Opitutus sp.
TCGGTCTGGGCGGCGCGGAAGGCTTCGAGCTTGGCGCGCAGTGCGGCGTCCTCGTTGGCCAGCATCGCGATCGCGAACAGTGCCGCGTTGGCGGCACCGGCGGCACCGATGGCGAAGGTCGCGACCGGCACGCCATTGTTGACGGCGGCGTTGATCGCATCGGTGAGCTTGTTGGCATCGGAGCAGGCGACGGCGATGCCCTCGGCGCCGGCGAGGACGAGTTGTTCGATGGCCTCGGCCTGCTTCTGGGCGTCCTCCTCATTGGGCGTGCGCCAGTCGATGCGGAGGCGGAGGTTGTGTTTGGCCCCGAGTTCGCGGGCGGCGTCCTCCGCGCCGACGCGGGCGGCCTGGAAGACGGGGTAGCCCTGGGACTTGGCGACGAGACCGATGGTGATCTGCCGCTGCGCGTGG
>CAYWRG010000052.1:29960-30922 GCA_964460715.1 uncultured Opitutus sp.
ATCGATTTTTCGGGCGAAAATAACCACGGATGGACACGGATTCACACGGATAAAATCCGATCATTCAGTTCTTCGGGGCGATTCTGAATCCGTGTCCATCCGTGTTCATCCGTGGTTAAAGGGGATCGGTCCCATCAACGCGCCCCGGCCGCGAGGCGGCGCTTGGCGAGGGCGGTGTTGATGTTGTCGAGGACGACCGCGGCGATGACGACGGCGCCGATGATGATCTGACTGTAGTTCTGGTCGATGCCGAGGATGACGATGCCGCTGTTGATCATCTGGATCACCAGTGCGCCGAGCACGACGCCGAGGGCCGAGCCACGGCCGCCGGTCAGGCTGGCGCCGCCAACGACGGCGGCGGCGATGACGTTGAGTTCGTAACCCTGGCCGTCGCCTGAGGTGGCGGCGCCGTAGTAGCCGAGGGAAAGCAGGGCGGCGATGCCGGCGCCCACGCCCGAGGCGAGGTAGACGCCGAGTTTGACGCGTTCGACGCGGATGCCGCTGAAGCGGGCGGCGAGCTCGTTGCCGCCGACGGCGTACACGCGACGTCCGGCCGCGAGGCGGGAGAGATGGATCCAGCCGGCCACCATGACGAGGATCATCACCACAAGCGGCACGAGACTGAGGCCGTTGCCGACCTCGAAGCGGACGATCTCGCGGAAGGCCGGCGGGAAACCGCCGATCGATTGCCCGGTCGTGGCGACGAAGGCGATGCCGCGCAGGATCGCCATTGCGCCGAGCGTGATGATGAACGGATGCACCCGCAGCGCGACGATGAGCCCGCCGTTGGCGAGTCCGCAGAGCGCGGCGGTGCCGAGGCACGCGGCGGCTCCGAGGCCGACCCCGAGCCAGGCGGGCGTGTCGGCGGCGGGGCCGCTGGGCCCGAAATGTTGGAGCACGAGCGCACCGATGACCGAGGCGAGGGCGAAGATGGAGCCGACGGAGAGATCGATGCCGCCGGC
>CAYWRG010000053.1:0-23948 GCA_964460715.1 uncultured Opitutus sp.
CACCTGGTTTCGCTGCCGGCGCTTTGCGGCCTGCTGGGAGGCGCTCATCGCGGGGCGCCGATGGGTTAGGCGAGCGTACGGGCCGACGCGGCGTCGGCCGCGATACGGAACACGCGATCCAGGCGGGTGAGTTTGAGCAGCGAAAGGACCTTGGTGGGCACGGCGCACAGCACGAGGCGGCCCTTGGCTTCCAGGGTCTTGTGCGCATTGATCAGGGCGCCGAGGCCGCTGCTGTCGACGAACTCAATCCGGCTGAGATCGATGGCGACATGAAAGCGTCCCTGGTTGGCCAAGTCGACCACCACGCCCTTGAGTGCGGGGGCGGCCGCTGCGTCGATCCGCGGACCCCGTGGCCGTACGATCGTCCATTGATCCTGCTGATCGAGGTCGAACTCCATGTGCTTTTGATGAAAATTCCGGCCTTGGCGGTTGGCAAGCGATCTGTGGATGGAGATCCTGCTTTGGCGGCTTGTTTGCCGGGGGCAGATCGTTTTAGCCTCGGAACCATGACTAGGCCAGATTGGGCCCCCATTGGGGATAGCTGCGGAATCCGGCGCCGGGAGGCGGGGCGGTGAGTGATGCCCGCCCATCGCCGGTAACGCCTGGGACCTTGGTCTGGCAATCCTGTGATCTGCCGGCTGATTTCGCGGCGGTGGCTCCGGTCGTTGACCGGCTGTGTGCGTGGCTGCGGGATCGCGGTGGAGCCGAGGATCAGGTGGATTCGATCCGGCTGGCGGTGACCGAGGCAGTGACCAACGCCGTTGAGCACCGGCCGGATCCTGCCTGCGAGGGACATGCGGGCCGGCTCGAGTGGGCCTGGCGCGGGGAGCAGGTGGAAATCCGGATCTCCGAAACCGGCCGCTACGTGCCGCCGGTGGACTGGGATCAGCTGCCCGGGGACGCCCTCGCTGAGGGCGGGCGTGGCGGTTTCCTGATCCGGGAGCTGATGGACAGTGCCGAACACATCAACACCGCCGGCTGCCACATGCTGGTGATGCGCAAGACCGTCGGGCCTGCCGGAGCGCCGCCCGAGGTGAGCGAGCTTGAGCAGACGCTCGATGCGATGACGGAGGAGCTGGGCAGCACGTACGAGAGTCTTTCGGCCTTGTTCTCGTTCTCGGAAATGATCGCGGTCGCAAGCGGGCTGCAGGAATTTCTCACTGAAGTGTTCACCCGTCTGTCCGGGCTGGTGGCTTTTGATGTGGCGCTCGTCCGCATCCGCGACGACGCCGCGGGTGGACTGCGGCTGTTCTATGCCCGCGGCGTGGCGCCCGGCTTCTTGGCCGCAGTGGTGGCGGCCGACCGGAACACCGCGGAGGGCCGGGCCTTTGTCGATTGCCAGGAACGGACCCTCGAGTCGGTTGCCGCCCTGGATGCCGCCGACCCGCTGTATTCACTGGGCGGATGCGCTTTCCTTTGTCCGCTGACTTTCCAATCCAAGGAGATCGGCGTACTCACGGTGGTGCGCCGGACCGGGGCGGAGGACTTCTTCCCCAATGTGCAGCTGTCCCTGATGCGCACGGTGGCGGATTTCATCGGCATTGCCCAGGCCAACGCGGACCTGCAGGAGCAGCGCCGGCAGCAGCAGCGGACCGTTCGCGAGCTCGAAATTGCGACCCAGATCCAGGCCTCGCTCCTGCCCACCGAGTTCCCGTCCCGTCCTGACTGGATGATTCACGGGATGTGTCGCAATGCCACGGCGGTGGGCGGCGACTTTTTCGACGTTCTGGAGATTCCCGGACGCGGTGTGCTGCTGGTGATTGCCGATGTGATGGGCAAGGGGGTGCCGGCGGCGCTGCTGGCGACGATCTTCCGCACCGCGGTGCGCGCCCGTCTGGACCTGGCCACCGAACCCGGTCCGCTGCTGGCCACCGTCAACGCGCAGCTCCTGCGCGATCTGGAGCGCCTCTCGATGTTCATCACCGCCCAGGCGGCATTTCTGCCGGCCGGGGGCGGCCCGATCGAATTTGCCTCTGCCGGCCACGGGCCTGTGCTGCTGATTGACCGGACAGGGGTCGTGCAGCGCACGGAAGGCGGACTTCCGCTCGGCGTGCTGGCGGACGCAACGTATGAAACCTACCGGGCGGAATGTCCGGCCGGTACATCGGCCTTGTTCATGACTGACGGTATCCACGAGACGGTTTCGCCGCAGGGCGTTGAACTGGGCAGCGAAGGCGTTGCGGCCATTGCCGCCCGGCATTGCGGCGAGACGCCGGCCCGGCTGTGCGCGCTCGTCCTGGAAGAGACCGCCCGCCATGCCGAGGGCGCCCCGGCGGCGGACGATCGAACCCTCCTTGCGGCCGTCCGCCTGACCTGACCATGAACGCCAAGACCATCCTCGTGACCGATGACGAGCCCCACATGCGGCGTCTGGTTCAGTTCAATCTGGCCAAGCTGGGCCACCGGATTGAAACCGCCAGCGACGGTCGGGCCGCCCTCGCGCGCGCGGCGGCCGGGCCGATCGATCTTCTGATCATCGATGTGGTCATGGGGGATTTCGACGGATTCGCGACGCTGCGGGAACTGCGTAAGTTGCCGGGGTACACGAACCTGCCGGTGATCATGCTGACAGCGCGCGGCCAGTCGGACACGCGCGAACTCGCCGAGGAGCTGGGCGTGAATGTTTTTCTGACCAAACCCTTCAGCCCGATTGAACTCACCAAGTGGGTGCGCTCATTGTTGGGCTCGGTCGAGAATAAGGCTTGAGGCCGCGTCCACGACAGCCCGTCTTGATCCGGTGTCCGTGGAAAAACGAGTTCTGATCATCGAGGACGACGCGCTGCAATTTCGCGTTGCCAGCCAGCACCTCGCACGCGCGCGAGGAACGAAATTTCTGATCGACTGGGCCGCGAGTTTTGAGGACGGCCATCGCCTCCTCATGGAGGGCCGGCACGATGTCTGTCTGCTCGACTATCAGCTGGGGGATTCCGACGGGCTTGAACTTCTCCACCGGATTCGGGCGGAGGGGTGTTTCACCCCGGTGATCTTTCTTACCGCGGATTCGTCCGAGGCCGTTGATCATGCGGCGATGGAGGCCGGGGCCGCGGATTTTCTCGTCAAGGGAGAGATCAATCCGCGCATGCTGGAGCGCTCGGTGCGTTATGCGCTGAAACTGGAGGAGACGATGGCCGAACTGCGCCGCCTCGCGACCCACGATCCTTTGACCGGACTGCAGAATCGCCGCGAGTTCGACCGCCTGCTTGAGCAGGAATGCGATCGGGCGGAGCGTTTTGGGCACGCCTTTGCCGTCGCACTTCTTGATCTCGATCACTTCAAGGCGGTGAATGACCGGCACGGGCATCCCGCCGGCGACGAGGTGCTGCGCACATCGGCCCGACGCATGGCTGCGACCCTGCGTTCCGTCGACCGTCTCGCGCGCATTGGCGGCGAGGAGATGGCCGCCATTCTGGTTGAAACTGACGAGGCTGCTGCGCTGCAGGCGACGGAGCGCATGGTGGCGGCGGTCGGGCGGGAGCCGTTCGGCCTGACGGACGGCACCCAGCTGCCGGTCACGATCAGCGCGGGCCTGGCCTTGTTTCCCCGCGATGGCCGGACGGGCGCGGAACTGGTCGCCGCGGCGGACCGCATGCTCTACGAATCCAAGCGGGCGGGGCGCAACCGCGTCACGCCGACTTCGTCCCGCGCCTAGTGCGCACCTCCCCGCGGTGGAACCGCCGGGCAAACTCAGGCACCCGCGGCTGACGGAACCACGACCTTGAGGCTGCGCGGGCGGACCGAGATCTCGATCACGGGACCGCAGGTGTGGGTCTCTCCGTCGGTGTGGAACAGTCCGGGCCCCTGGCGCTCGATCGTGAAGTGCGCCGCGCGGATTCGGGTCACGCTGCGGCTGCGGTCGATTGAGCCAAGAAACAGGCGGGGCAGCAGCGGGAGCGCATGGAGGAGATTCGCCGGGCGCAGCACGGTCAGATCGAGCAGGCCGTCGTCAATCGATGCGCCCGGCGCGATGTAGCAGTCGTTGCCGTACTGGTCGGAATTGGCAACGGCGACGATGAAGCCGCGGGTTTCGATCCGCTGGTCGGCGGTCCGGATCACATAGAACTCGGCTTCGTACCGAAAGATCATGCCCAGCGTGGTGGTCACGTAGGAACGCAGTCCCCGCTGCTCGAGCTGGTTGAAGCGGGCGCTGAGATCGGCATCGAATCCCAGGCCCATCACGTTGAAAAAGGCGTGGCCGTCGGCGGATCCCGTGTCGATTGCGCGCACTTGGCCGTCGAGCAGCGTTCGGAAGGCACCCTTGCCGGGTCCCGGGATGCCGAGGTGACGCCCCAGGCCGTTGCCCGACCCGCAGGGAATCAGCCCGAGGGCGGTGTCGGTGCCGACGAGCGCGGCGGCGATTTCGTTGAGGGTGCCGTCGCCGCCGATGGCGACGACGCGCGCGCAGCCCTCATCGACGGCGCGACGCGCGAGTTCGGTGCCGTGACGCGGTCGTTCGGTCAGGACGACCGTGGCGTCGAGCTTGTGCTCGGCGATGAAGGCGCGGGTCCGGTCAAGGAGGTAGGGATTGCGGGCATTGTGGCCGGACTTGGGATTGAAGATGAACCGCGTTTTCAACCAAGGGACCGTAGGCGGACTTTGCGTCGTGAGCACGGCAAATTCGTCGTTCCCGCCGTTACGCCCGGTGGATTTGCGCCGGCCGGGGGTGGTCGCATCGAGAATTCACCGGGGCGTAACAGAAAACCTTTTACAGCGCCGGCCCAAGCGACGGTATGGAGTCCGGCATGACACGTCGTATCCATGTGCTCACCGGGCCCACGGCGGTGGGAAAGACGGCTCTGGCCCTGCGCTGGGCGGAAACCCATCGCGCCGAAATCGTGTCCTGCGATTCGCTGCTGTTTTATCGCGGTATGGACATCGGCACGGCGAAACCTTCGCCGGAGGAGCTGGCCCGGGTGCCGCATCACCTGATCGACATCCTGGATGTGCGTGAGCAGGCGGACGTGACGCATTATGTGACGCTGGCGCGGGCAGCGGTGGAGGCGATCACGGCCCGTGGACGGCAGGTGCTGGTGACCGGGGGAAGTGGATTTTATCTTAAGGCCTTTTTCGGACCGGTGGCGGATAACGTCCAGGTTCCGGACAGCCTGCGCGCCCGGTTGCGCGCCCAGCATGAGGCCGAAGGCCTGCCGGTGCTCGTGGCGGAGTTGCGCCGGATCAATCCGGACGGTTTGGGGCAACTCGATGTGGCCAATCCCCGGCGGGTGCTGCGTGGCCTCGAACGCTGCCTCGCGTCGGGCCGCACCCTGGCCGAACTGGCGGCGGATTTCGCGCGTCAGCCGGCGCCGTTTGACGGCTGGGAGATCACCTGCACGCGACTCGACCGGCCACCGGCGGACCTTGAGGCGCGGATTGATCTGCGCGTGACGCTGATGCTGAGAGCCGGGCTGGTGGCGGAGGTGGAGCGCCTGCTCGCACAGGGGCTGCGCGAGAACGCCAGCGCGGCGTCAGCCATTGGCTACCGGGAAACGATCGCGATGATCGAGGGGCGCTTGAGCCGCGAGGAACTGCCGGCGGAGATCGCGCGCAACACCCGCGCGCTGGTGAAGAAACAGCGCACGTGGTTCCGCACGCAGCTGCCGGAGCACCGGGTGCTCACCGCAGATGCGGCGGACGTTGGGTCGCTGTTTTGAGTCCGATCCAACAGGGCCCGGATTGGTTTGCCACGGAATACACGGACTACACGGAAACGGAATCTGGGATTGGAGATTCCGTGTAGTCGGTGTGTTCCGTGGTGATCCTTCTGCGTCTTGTTTATACCGCTGCGGGCGCAAAAAAGGCCGGACCCGAGGGTCCGGCCTGAGAAAGGGCAGGTCGTGTGGGGAGCTTACTCCTGATCGACCGTGATCTTGTAGCGCTCGAGCGAGCTGGCCTCGAGGCGGGCGAGGTCGGCGAGGGCGATGCGCAGAGCGATGCGGGCCTGAAGCTCGGCGACGCGCGCCGTGTCGAGATCCTCCTGCGTTTCCTGCACGCGGCGGAAGGTGCTGATGCCGGCGTCAAAGCGGGCCTTTTCCAGGTCGAACTGGCGCTGGCTGAGCTCGGTGGCCTTCGCGGAGATGGCGACGCTTTCGATATTGGTTTCGACCGAGCGGACGGCGGAGCGAACATCGACGAGCAGGGTCTGTTCGATCTGCTGCAGGCGGGCCTCTTCGCGGGCGAGATTGATGATGGCCTGGCGGTGGCGGGCCTTCTCGGCCTTGAAGCCGAGGGGCATGTTGAGCTGGAGATCGAGGGTCCAGTTGTAACCGTCGCCGGACCAGAGTTCCTCGTACGAACGGCCCGGTTCGCCCTCGCGGGCGTTGTAGCCGCCGGTGGCGCCGACGCTGAGCGCGGGCTTGGCCTGGCTCTTGGTCGTCATGACATCGATCTTGATCTGTTCGATCGAGAGCTTGGTCGAGGCGTAGCTCGGCGCGTTTTCGCGGGCCAGCTGGTAAGAACGCTCGAAGGAAATGGCGGGAACCGGCGCGTCAGCGAGACTGACGCCGCCGAGCGGAGAATTGAATTCGAAGCGGCCGATGAGGTTGAGGAGGGTGTCCTCGTTGTTGCGAACGGTCTGCTCGGCCTGGATGAGGGCGCGGCGGGCGTTGGCGACGCCGACTTCGGCCTGGAGGACCTCCAGGTCGGTCGCGATGCCGGTGTTCATGCGGGCCTTGTTTTCCTCGAGCAGGCGTTCGGCGAGTTCGAGGCTGAAGCGGCGGACGGCGAGCTGTTCGCGGGCAAAGCCCACGTTGTAGTAGGCGGCTTCGACGTTGCGTACGACCGTCAGGACCGAGGTCTTAAAGTCGAGATTCGAGCGATCGAGACCGATCTTGGCGCGTTCAATCGCCGCCCGGTTGAAGGCGCGACCGGCCCCGGAGAGGATCGGCTGCCGGACGGTGAGTGAGAAATCGCTGTTGAACGACGGGTTGAGCAGCGTGTTGCGGGAATTGCTGCCGGCGCGGTTGAGATTGGTCGCGGCCGTCACGGTTGCGCCGGTCGAGATGCGCTGGGTGGCCGAGAGCCGGTTGTTGTAGGCGGTGCTGCTGGGATTCGCGGCACCGTCGAGGGTGCTGCTCGCGGTCGCCTGGACGCTTTCGGAGCGGCTGGTGGTGAAGGCCAGATCGGGCTCGAAATCAGCCTCGGCGATGAGCAGTGACTGGGCGGCCGAATCCTTGGTAAAGGTCTGGATCTGGAGATCGAAGTTCTTCCCCAGGGCCCGGGCAATGCACTCCTCAAGAGTGAGCGTCGGTGCGGCCTCCTGAGCGGTCGCAACGACGGGCATGAGCAAGGCGAGGGTGGCGGCGAGGCGGAGGCGGCTGATCATAAAACCGGGTGGTGAAGGAAAGATAAAGGGATTACCCGCGGGCCGGGTTGAAAGTTACAGAAGAATGGCGGGAAATTCCGGAGGGTACGGATAGGCTGTTTCGGATATGACGGCGCGGCATTGCCCTAGGTTTCAACGGATTGGCCGTTCACCGAGGGGACGTGACCGTGATCGGTACGGATCGTACCGGGGCGCGGATGCAGGCAGGGGAGGAGCACAACCTTGGCATGGCAAGGGATGTGCACCGCAAAGGGCCGGGCGACGAGCCGTAAGCATACGGACGGTCGACCGGCAGGATGAACGGCAAGTCCCGCTTAGGGAGTCGCCGGGGCCGTCTTGGCCAATTCCTTCTGCACCAGCTCGAACAGGTACTCATTGCCGGCGCGGGCCGAATAGGCCTGGGCCAGCTGTGTCCGGGTCGTGGCGTACTGCGGATTGGCTTCAGACAGGTCCGGGAGCTTCTTCTCCGCGGCGTAGATGAACAGCCCCTTGTCGGCGGAGCCGATCATCTCGGAAACCTCGCCCTGGTTGACCGAGTCCAGCGCGTTGAGCGCGGCGTAATCGGCATCGGCCGGGGGCTGGCGGCGGGTGAAGTCGGCGTGGGTCTTGACCGTAAGCTTGAGGTTGGACACCGCAGCGGCGGCGCTTTCGAAGGATTCGCCAGCCTTGACCCGTGCGCGGAGCTGGTCGCGGACGGAGCGGCCGACATCGATGAAGCGCTTCCGCTTCTCGTTCTCAACGAAGTCAACGCCTACGCGGGAAGCGACTTCGGAGTAGAGGGGTTTGCGGGCGGGGACGGTTTCCTGCCAGAAGAGCACGGCGGCGCCGGCCGGGGTCGGAATCGCATCGGAGAAGTGGCGGTCGGCGTTGAGCTTGAGCGCCTCGGTGGCGACCTGCGGGTTGGCGCCGAGCTCCGGCGGGACGGTCGACTCGTCGAACGGCGCGAGCGTCTTCAGCTGCACGCCGCGGCTGGCGAGGAAAGCGCTGACCCCGGATTGCGGGACCTTGGCCTCAAAGAGGGCAAGGCTCAGGTCGCTCGCGGCCTTGGCGGCCACGTTGAGCGCACGCTCGGCGCGGAGGGCGGATTCAACCTGACCGCGTACGGCGGCGAAATCGGCGTCCGCGCCGGTGCCGATCGCCGGAGCGGCGATGCCCTCGGCGGGCTTGGGGAAACGGGCGGGATTGGCGTCGTAATAGGCGCGGATTTCGGCGTCGTTCACCGTGACCTGGCTGGCGTAGGCCGACAGCGGGAACTCGGCGTAGCTCAGGCGGACGCGGGGCGGGAACTCATAGCGAAACGCATTGTCCTCGAAAAATTTGAGCAGCTCGGCATCGGACGGCTTGATGTCGGGCGAGAAGGCCGCGTAGTCCGCGGTGGCCACGGCGATGGACCACGTCGCGTCGGCGCGGGTCAGCTGTTCACGGACCTCGGACGGCAGCACGTAGCCGGGGCCGGCGAGCAGACGCTGCACGCGGTTGTAGCGAAGGTCGTCGCCGAGGACGCGGCTGATGTCGCCTTCCTTGAGATTTGGGCTGGTCTTGAGGCTGTTGCGGAAGTCCGCGTAGCGCTGCGCGTCGAACTGGCCGGTCTGGCCGGTGAAGGCGCCGAGCGTCTGGATGTACTCGGTGACTTCAGTCGCCGTCGGGGCAGGGACGTTCAGCTGGTTCGCGAGGTGCAGGCCGGCGTGACGCTGGAGGGCGTACTGCTGAAGCTGGTCGGCGCCGATCGCGGGATAACCGGCCTGCAGGTACACGCTGAGCTCGGCATCACCCATGATGCGGTTGACCTCTTCCTGGGAGCCGAGGTTGACGCCGAAGAATTCGCGGCGGAGCACCTTCGACTCCGCATTGCCGATGCCGGGCGCGGCACCGATCGTGAAGACGAACGAGACGATGAGGAGCACCAAAAGGACCGCGAAGATTTTGCGGAAGTGGTGTTGAAAGGTGGTCTGGATCCAGGAGATCATTTGGGAGGTAAAGGTCCGACGCTAGGTTCGGACGGAGGGGTGTCAATGACGGGATGGGGGGCGTTTCTCTGGACAGATTTCCCCTCCGATTCGTTCGCGTTCTCTTAATCGTTCTCGTTCTCCCGGATGGGGCTCGAAACGAAGTTTCGTTCCCGCCTTTTCAACCCGGAGAACGAGAACGATTAAGAGAACGAGAACGAGCCAAGTCGGGAACCCTTGGGAGGGAGACATGAATCCGGTCGCGGTCTGCCGAGGCTGGGCTGGCCAGGGCTGAACCCGCTCAGACCACCGGGCCGGTCGCCGGCCCCGGGCGGCGATCGCCGAAGGCGAACGGGGGGCGGGAGACGTCGATCGGGTTCTCGGTGAAAAGCTGCTCGATCGTCTTTTGGAAAAACTCGCCCCGCGTGAGGGACTCCGTGGCCTTGTTGTACCGGCTGACGATGGGATCCAGATTGGCCAGGACCGGACCGGTTGGGTCTTCGCCCAGATCATCGTCGAGGCTCTTGAAGTCGCTCAGGGTGATCCGGTTGAGCGGCCGCGCCGGTTGGAAGCGGAGGTCGGTGGCGTCCTCGCCGACGGAGGGCGGGATGGGGGTGACCAGCTGCATGTGCACCAGGCGGTTCAGGCACTCGTTGAGAATCTGGGTCGGGACCTTGAGCATGTCGCCCAGCTGCGAAACCGTGCAGGGCGGCATGCAGTCGTGAAAGCGACGGCAGACCGTCAGAAGGACCACCAGGGAGAGGCGCTCGCGCATCGATTCGGCCAGGCTGTTCCAAGCGGCCTGCGAATTGCGGAAGTGCACATTCTGGACCGCGTAGCTGACCGTTCCACCCAGCAGCACGAAGAACCAGAAGATGTAGAGGCCGAACATCATGATCGGCAGGATGCCGAGCGATCCGTAGAGGCTGTTGTTGAGGACGACGCGGCGGACGTAGAGGAACGCGAGGAAGTTGTTCAGGACGAGCAGCAGGGCGACGATCACCGCGCCGACAAACGCTGCACGCCAGAGGACGCGAGTGTTGGGGATGCAGCGGTAGAAAAGCGTCAGGACCACAACGAGGATCAGCAGGGAGCCTGCCGGCAGCAGCAGGCGCAGGAGTTCGACAATCTCGCGTCCGAGGGGGATTTTCTCGGCAAAGGCATTCATGAAAGCCCCGGCGGAGAGGCCGGTGACCGCGGCAAAAAACAGCACCGCGCCAAGCGTCAGGACCGTCCAGTAAAAGACGATGCGCAGCAGCCATGATCGTCCGCGGCGAACGCCCCAGATCTCGTTGAAGGCCGTCTCGATCGAGGTGAACAACTGCAGCACGATCAGGATCAGCGTGAGGCCGCCGATCACCCCGACGGCACCGCTGCGGGAACTCGTGACGAAGCCGTTGATCAGCTCGACCAGCTCCGGTTTGACCTCGACCGGCGCCTCGGCCGGTTCGGTGCCAAGCGTGGTGGCGGTCAGGATGTCGCTGCGCGGTGCGGCGGCGGCTCTCGCGCCGTTCGACTTCATCTGCTCGTACTGGTCGAGCTGCGGCGCGATGAACTTGATCAGGCTGTTGAGCGTGTTGACCGCGAGGTTGGGGTCGTCCTTGTCGAGGACGAAGCCAGCCACGAGCATCGCGATCGCCACAAGCGGTCCGAGGCCGAAGAGCGTGCTGAAGCTCAGTGCGGCGGCACGACTGGCGGCCTTGGTTTCCTCCAGGCCGGTGACCGTGATGGATATGATGCGCAGGCACGCATAGAAACGCCCGCGGGCGGATTTCTCGCCCAGATAGATCGGCTTCCAGATCTCCTTCTGGAAAATCCCGACGATCCAGTTCCAGCGTTGGCTAAGTCCGGCCATGACAGGGTGGAGCGACGGAGGGCGCCGCTCAGGTCACCAGGTAGTACGTGACCGCCGCAGTTCCGGCGAGACCGACGAGGCAGGCGATCCCCAGCATGAGATATTGGGTGAAAACCGTGCAGAGATAGAGACCGGCTGAGCCGGCGATGACTGCCGCGAACGGCATCATCGCCCCCTGGGTCCAGAAGATGAAGCCCAGGAACCCGAGGCCCAAGGCCGCGCGAAAACGGACGAACGGATAGAAGGCGACGACCCCGAGCGCCAGGAGCACGAAGAGAACGAGATCGATGAGCCCGAGCAGGGCCAGCGGCTGCGTGACGAGGGAGGCGATGTCACCCGATGCGAAGCGATCGGCAAAGGGCAGCAGCAGTCCCGTGGCGCTGATGAGCAGAATCGCCGTGATGACGTACATGCCAACCTTGGCCGCCTTCGCGAGCGCCTCGGAGGGGTCGGCCTTGTCCTTGGTGTCGGAGGTACGGCCCTCGGCTGCGGCCAGCATGTCGTTCACCTCGATCGGACGCGCGTCCTCGGGCTGCACGTTCAGGGACTTGAACGTCTCCTTGGACCGCATCTTCAGCTTCTTCTTCTCCGGGAAAAGCTGCGCCATGAGCTCCGCATTGGTGCCGACTGCCACCCACTGCTCGCTCGTTGCCTCGTAGTAGAGCGTCTCGGCGGTCACCTGGCCGTTCTCGGCCAGCGACGAGAGCTGCTCATGAGAAAAGGGCCCGCGCGCGTCGGTGTCGGTCTCGTTGCGGATGTAGAATTCCTGCGTGGCCATGGACAGGCAGGGTGCGCAAGCGGCCGCGGGCGGGCAAGGTTGTTTTGGCCGCGCCCCGATCGTTGACGGACTCCTTACATTCGCTGGAGCGTGCGCAGGCCGAGCAGGTGCAGCCCGGTCTCGAGGGTCAGCAACGTGCGGGCGCAGAGCAGCAGTCGGCGGGCGCGGATGGCGGGCTCGTCGACCAGCACCTTGTCGGCGCTGTTGAAGCTGCTGTAGTCACCGGCCAGCTCATACAGATAGAGCCCGAGGAAGTGCGGTCGCAGATTGTCACCGGCGAGGCGGATGGCGTCCGGGAACTTCACCAGCTTGCGGGCAAGGGCGATCTCCGCCGGAGTTTCCGGCGCGCCCGCGCCCGCCTCGAAGGCGGCGTCGCCCGGCGTGAGGCCGGCTTTGCGGAAGATGGAGTGGATGCGCGCGACCGCATAGAGCAGGTAGGGCGCGGTGTTGCCGTCGAGCGCGAGCATGCGGTCCCACGAGAAGACGTAGTTGCTGCTGCGATTCTGCGAGAGATCGGCGTACTGCACCGACCCGATGCCGACGGTGCGGGCGATCTCGCGGCGTTCGGATTCGGGGAGGTCGGGGTTTTTTTCCGAAACCATCGCGTAGGCGCGCTCCACGGCCTCGTCGAGGAGCGCCTTGAGCTTGATCGTGCCGCCGTCGCGCGTCTTGAGTGCCTTGCCGTCCTCGCCGGTCACGGCGCCGAAGGTGACGTGGTGCAGTTCGGGCTGGCGCCGCCGCGTGGCGGCGAACCACTTGCGCACGGTGAGGAAGAGCTGCTCGAAGTGATCGGCCTGGCGGATGTCGGTCAGGACGACAATGCCGTCGGCCTTGAAGTGCTCGGTGCGGTAGAGCGCGGTCGCGAGATCGGTCGACGCATAGTTGCTCGCGCCGTCAGCCTTGCGGATGATGAACGGCTGCGTCTTGAACCGCGGGTGCTCGGGATGGAAGACGACGAGCGCGCCCTCGCTCTCCTGGGCGAGGCCCTGCGCGGTGAGTTCACGGTAAACCTGGTCGACCTTGTCGTTGTAGAAGCTCTCGCCGAGATTGTGGTCGAAGGTGATGCCGAGCCGGGCGTAGATCTCCTCGAACGCGCGCAGGCTGACCTCGGTGAACGTGCGCCAGAGCGCGGTGTTTTCCGGATCGCCGGCCTGGAGCTTCACCAGTTCGCGCCGGGCTTCCTCGAGTTCGGGCGAGTTGTCCGGGGTGGCGGCGTGCGCCAGCTTGTAGATGCGCTCGAGTTCCTCGATCGCGTCCGCGGCCAGCGCGGCCGGATCGGCCCAGCGCTTGTAACCGTAGATGAGCTTGCCGAACTGGGTGCCCCAGTCGCCGAGGTGGTTGTCGCGGATGACCTTCGCCCCCGTGAACGTCAGCAGCCGGCACAGGGCCTCGCCGATCACGGCCGAACGCAGGTGGCCCACATGCATCTGCTTGGCGGTGTTGGGTGAGCTGTAGTCAACGACCCAAGTCTGGCCCGCATGGGCCGCGGCTGCGCCGTGGGCGAGGGCGTCGCGCGTCGCGTAGGTGGCCAGCCAGGCCTGCAGGGTGGCCGGTTTGAGCGTGAAATTGATGAAGCCTGGGCCGGCGATCGACACGTCGCAGGCCGCGAGGACGTCCGGCGCGAGTCCCGCCACGAGCTTTTCCGCGAGCGCACGCGGATTGAGCTTGGCCTGCTTGGCATACCCGAGCACGCCGTTGGCCTGGAAATCGCCGTGCTTGGGATCGGCCGTGCGGACGTCCGGCGCGAACGCGACCGGATCGAGCCCGGCCGCGGCGGCGGCCGCCTTGAGGGCGGCTTCGAAATCCGAAGCGAGATGAAACGAGACGTGCATTCGGCTACTCAACGCGTCGGCGCCCGTTTCGCGCAAGGACGGAGTTTCCCGGCGGGTCCGGCCGGGTGGCTTTCACCGGCTCGAAACAGCCATGGTTACAGTTATAAGATTATGGTGAATAATAGGATGAGGATAAATTCACCCCGGAATCGCGGGTAATTTTGACTCGACAACCGAAGATAAAGGCGTATAACCGTAAGCCTTACGGGCTCAGAGTCCTCTCGACTTATTCACAGCATACACATGACGAAACGCACCCTGCCTCCCCGGAGGTTCATCAAGCCAACGTTCGAGTTCTTGATCGAAAAGAAGCGCGACGGCGGCGAATTCACCCAGGAAGAGATCCGCTACATTATCGACAGCACGCTCGATGGCGAAATGCCGGAGCACCAGCTCTCGGCCTTGCTGATGGCGATCTACTTCCAGCAGATGTCGGCGCAGGAGACCGCCGAGCTGACCGAGGAGATGATGCTCTCAGGCGAGGTGATCGATCTTTCGCACATCGCGAAACCGAAGATCGACAAGTACTCCACGGGTGGCGTGGGCGACAAGACGTCGCTCGTGCTCGTGCCGCTGGCCATGGCCAGTGGCGTGGTGGTCCCGATGATGTGCGGCCTGGAGCACGATTACGTGATCAACACGCTCGACAAGCTCGCGGCCGTCCCCGGCTTCAAGGGCAACCTGTCGATCGACGCCTTCTCCAACCAGCTCGCCAAGATCGGCGGCGCGATTGTCGCCCAGGACGAGAAGCTCGCCCCGGCGGACGCCAAGTTCTACGAGGTGCGCAAGGCCACGGGCACGATCCCGAGCCTCCCGCTCATCACCGGTTCCGTCCTCTCCAAGAAGCTCGCCGAGGGCTCCGAGGGTCTCGTGATCGATGTGAAGTGGGGCAACGGTTCCTTCATCAAGGATCTCGAGCAGGCCAAGCAGCTCGCTCGTTCCATGACCCGCGTCGGCCGCTCGATGAAGCGCCGCTGCGTCGCGCTTGTCACCGACATGAACCAACCGCTCGGCGACACCGTCGGCACCTCGCTCGAGGTCAAGGAAGCCATCAAGCTCCTCAAGGGCGAAGGTCCGGAGGACATGAAGGAGCTCGTGCTCAAGCTCGGCATGGAGATCGTCCGCCTCGCCGGCGTCGCGGGCTCGACCCTGTCGGCCAAGCAGACCGTCCAGCGCCACCTCTCCGACGGCTCCGCCCTCGAGAAGTTCAAGGAACTCGTGAAGGCCCAAGGCGGTGATACCACGTTCATCGATCACCCGGACAAGTTCCTCCACGCGAAACATATTCGGAAGCTGCCCGCGCCCAAGCGAGGCTACGTCCACACCATCAACGCGGCGATGATCGCCCGCGGCGTGCACCTCCTCGGTGCGGGTCGCGAGAATCCCGGCGACAAGCTCGACCACGCGGTCGGCGTTTCCGAGATCAAGAAGGTCGGCACCCAGGTCAAGCAGGGTGAGCCGCTGATGATGATCCACTATAACGACGAGGCCAAGCTCGAGCAGGCGCTGGAGTACTTCAAGAACGCCTACCGCCTCGCGCCCAAGCGCCCGACGCCCCCGCCGCTCGTCGTCGAGCGCGTGGCGTAATCCGCGCCGAAGCGATTCATCCTCGTTCCCCTTCAAGCCGGTCTCGCTTCCGCGGGGCCGGCTTTTTTGCGCCCGCACCGGCCTCTCGTTCGCGTCGCCAGCTCCGTACCGGCGGCCCAGCCGCAGCCATCAAGTAACCCAGTCGGTTACTCGATGCCGGTGGTCTACGATTGCGTCTGGGGTCAGAACCTCAGCGTCAGGTGGGCCGTCTGATGCCGCATTTTGCGGCGTTTGGGTTCAATCGGTACGCAAAAAAATTGCCGGGGTGCGCCTGCCGGATGCATGGTAAGCCCATGTCCGACTCGCAGCCGAACCCACATGTGCCCGATTATGCTTCGCCCGACGACGGCGACGAACGCCCGGCGAAGGTGGTCGTTGATCGTGCGCTGTGGGCCCGGCCGTGGGCGCAGCTGAAGTTCGTCAGTTTTCAGCCGGCGATCTTTCCGCGCATGCTGGGCGAGGTCTCGCGCGACGCGAAGCCGGGCGATCTCGTGTCGGTCTACGACAAGTTCGGTCAGCGCCTGGGGATCGGTCTTTTCAATCCGCGGGCCAAGATGCCGCTGCGGGTCGTCACCCACACCGACCAGCCGCTGGGTGAGGAGTACTTTGAAACCGCCATCCGCCGCGCGGTCGCGCTGCGCCGGGAGCTGTTTAAACTCGATGAAACGACCAACGCCTACCGCGTGCTGAATTCCGACGGCGATGGCGTGAGTGGACTCACGATCGACCGCTACGGCGACACGCTTTACTGCGACGTTTACTCGCTCGGCATCTTCCTGCGCCTACCGAAGTGGCTGCCGCTCCTGCACGAACTGCTCGGGACCAAACACGTCCGCGTGCACGTTGACCACGATCTCGGCAGCTTGGAGGGCATCAAGCCGTCGCAGATGAAGGACATCACCGCGTCGGCCCCCGACAAGGTGCGCATTCTCGAGGGCGGCGTGAAGTACGAGGTCGATTTCGCCGACGGCCACAAGACGGGGTTCTTCTGCGACCAGCGCGACAACCGCAAGCGCTTCGGGCAACTCGTGAAGGGCCTGCGCGTGCTCGACCTCTGCAGCTACACGGGAGGTTTTTCGATCAACGCCATTCTGGGCGGCGCGGCTGAAGTGACCGCCGTCGACCTCGACGAAAAGGTCATCGCGCAGGGTCGGCGCAACGCGAACCTGAACCAGGTCTCGCCCAACAAGCTGAAGTGGGTCCACACCGACGCGTTCGCCTATGCCCGCCAGATGCAGAAGAACGGCGAGCAGTTCGACGCGGTGCTCTGCGACCCGCCGAAGTTCGTCATGACCCGCGATCCTGCGTTCGCGGCCGAGGGCATGCGCAAGTACGCCGACCTGAACACGATTGCCGCAAGCTTGGTTAAGCCGGGTGGCCTGTTCGTCACCTGCTCATGCTCGGGCCTCGTGTCGCTGGAGGATTTCGAGGGCTGCGTGATCAAGGGCGTGCACCGCCTCAACCGCCGCCTGCAGATCTTCGACCGCACGGGTCCCGGCGTGGATCATCCCGTGTACTCGAACTGCCTCGAAAGCCGCTACCTCAAGCTCCTCTGGGCGCGGGTGGTGTGATTATGGATTTTGCGAATGAGGTTTGATGGAGAACCGAGATAGTCACGCAAACCTCAGAAGCATGCGTAGGCGTAATGTCGCAAAATTTCATCACACGTTTCTTTCTTCTCTGCGGCTCCGCGTCTCTGCGCGATTTCTGGATTGGCTTGATTGATTCCAACCTCTGCATCCGAGCGGCCTCGCTGGTTCGACAGCGCACCCAGGGCGAATTCGCACTATGGCTGGAAGCGAACTACGGTTTCAACGACGCCAGATAGGCACTGATTGCCAGCATGTCGGCGGACTCGAGGTTTGCGACGACGGGCTTCATCGGTTCGACGCCCTGGCCGTGACGCTTGCCGCTTTTCATGTCGAAGAGCTGGCGGAAGAGATAACTGGCGGAGCGTCCGGCCAGACCCGGCACGCCGCCGATGTCAGGGAGCGTCATGCCGGCGAGGTCCGCACCATGGCAGGCGGCGCAGGCGAGGGTCTTGCCGCCGCCGCGAACCACGAGTTCCTCACCGCGCTTGAGGCTGCCGACCGGGGCGTAGGCGATGAAGCCGACGTGCGGACTGCGCTGAATCTCCACCAACTCCGGATCCTCCGGGACTTCGATGATGCGCTCGCCGATCGGTTCTTCGCCGCCGCCGGGAACCTGGAGGTACATCATCGAGGCGGTGGTCGTCACCGGCACGGTATCCGTCTCGACGACGCGGATCCACGGCGTCCATTTCATCGCGCCATAATACTCCGCGGCTGCGCGGATCTCGTCGTCGGTCATAGCCTGGGCGTACGCCACCATCGCGGGCGTGTTCGTCTTGCGCGGATCGGAGCTCGCGCGCTCGCCGTTACGAAACGCCACCATTTGCTTGATGAAGTAGTCCACCGGCAGGCCGGCGAGTCCGGCGTTCTCGGGTCGGCCCTTGCCATTGGCGTAGTGGCAGCGCGCGCAGGCCCAGATCGTTGGCGGTCGTCCCTGGGAAATGATGGGTGGAGGCGTGGCGTGCTCCGCGGGAAAATAATCCGCCGGTCCGAAGACATTCGTGATCTCAGCCCGGGTAAACGTGAGCGCCGACCCCGGCAGCCCGTACTTGGTCGGGTCGGTGGGAGGCGGTGAAATCTTGCTGGCGGACGCCTGCGGGGTGTTGGGCGGCGGCGGCTCCTTGTAGCCGTAGGCCCACGGCGGAGGCACGTCTGCCGCTGACGCGATCGCGCTGGTCAAAAGCAAAGCCCACGCGAGCACACGGTGGAACCGGGGTAGAGGCACCATGGCGCGAGGCTGGCTCCACGCACTTCGGCGGCAAGGCCAAAGCCCCGACGATGGCGATCGGATTTTCCGGCCGGTCCGTTGCTGCGTCCGGCAGGGCCGACGTGCCTACCTCGCCAGCGTCTCGATGATCACCGAGTGCCAGCCCGTCCGGTAGGTTTCGAACCCCGGCGACCGGGCGTGCGCGACCAGCTGCCGGCGTCCGCCCTGGTCAATGACCGTGCTGGCCTTGGGCTTGGCAAAGAGTTCGGCCTGGCCGGGCAGGGCGAGGGTGTCCTGCAGCAGGCGATCGTCCGAATCGGCGAGCACGAAACCCGTGTCGTCCGTGATGCACACCCGGCTGGCGCCGCCGGTGGGGGTGTCGTGCATGATCTTTTGCGCAAGCCTGTCCCAATTGAACACGATGCCGATCACGCCGAGCGGCTCGGCGCGGGCATCGCCGCCGCGGCCGACTTTGCACGAGTAAATGAGGACGCGCCGTCCGCCCGCGAGCGGCGAGGCATGCACGGTCTGAAAGCCGAATTCATCCCCACTCGCGGTCTGAAGCGCGGAGGTGAACCAGGGGGCCTGTCCATGATGGGTTCCCTGGGATGGGTAGGCTTCGCTTCGTCCGTTCGCGATGATCGTTCCCGTCATGTCCGCCAGCACGATGTCGAAGTAGACGGTGTAGGCCTTCAGAATCACAGCCATGCGTTCGCCGGCGTGACGCGCGGAGTCCGTCCCGGGCGAGGCGAGAGCGTTGACGAAGGCGGCGTCCGTCGCCCACCAGCGGCAGTCGCAGCTTCGCTCGTAAAGGTTGCGATCGATCAGGTCGATGTTGGTCAGGGCAAGGTCGCCCAGCCGGGTGCCGCGCACTTCCGTGGCGAGTTTCTGGCTGACATCCGCCAGTTCGCGCACGACGGCCTCGGTTTCCTGCGCGAGCTTCTTGGCGGCACTGTCCGTCGACGAGGCAAATCCCGCCATCTCGCCGCCGACGACGGCAAAGGCGCGCCCGGCCTCGCCGGCCCGGGCGGCCTCGATCTGCGCATTGATGGCCAGAACCCGCGCTTGCAGATTGATGGACGCGATCTCCTTGATCGATCCGCCGATCCGGTTGCGCAAAAGTTCGGCCAGTTCACTGATACGCTCAGGGGGCGCGGTGGAAGTGGAAGCTGGACTGAAAGATGACGAAGCCATGAAAAGCCGTTGCTTCGAGCAAAAGACGGGCCATCGCGCTGAATTTTGAGCCGAAACGACGACTTTATTCCGGATGGACAACGGCCCGGCCAGGCCAAGCATGGCGGCAATGGACACGCTCACCCACCTGTTCGAACGCAATCTCGCTTGGGCCGAGGGGATTCGTCAGCGCGATCCGGAGTTTTTCCCAAAACTCGCCCGGCAGCAAAATCCGGAGTACCTTTGGATCGGCTGTTCCGACAGTCGCGTGCCAGCCAATGAGATTCTCGGCCTGCTTCCGGGAGAAGTCTTCGTCCACCGCAATATCGCCAACGTGGTGGTGCACACCGACCTGAACTGCCTGAGTGTGCTGCAGTTTGCTGTCGATATGCTCAAGGTGAAGCATGTGATGGTGGTCGGCCACTATGGTTGCAGCGGTGTGCGTGCCGCGCTGCGTTGCGACCGGGTTGGCCTCGCCGATAACTGGCTGCGCCATGTGCAGGATGTCTGCGAGAAACACGATGGCTGCATCGGCCGTCTGCCCGACGAGGGATCCCAGGCTGCGCGTTTGTCTGAGCTCAACGTGATCGAGCAGGTGCAGAATGTCTGCCAGACTTCGATCGTCCGCGATGCCTGGCAGCGCGGGCAGGATTTGTCGGTGCACGGCTGGATTTACGGCCTGCGGGACGGACTCCTGCGCAACCTGAATTGCGGTGGCAATGGGATCGCTGCGGCGGCCGAGCGCTACAAGGCGGCGGTCGAGTCCGTGCAGGAATAGGCGGAGGCATTGCCGATTTTGGAATGCGGATTGCGGAATGACACCCGCGAGCCCGCCGACCGCTCCAGCCAGATTTCACCGTTTGCGATCTGCGCATGAAAAAACCCGCGGCCCAAGCCGCGGGTTTGAAGAGAGTGGAAGCCTGAGCTTTAAGCCTACTGCTTAAGGCTTATCGCCTTCTCAGACGCGTCCGAGGTAGGTGCCGTCCGCGGTGCTGATGCGGATGACTTCGCCGACCTTGATGAAGAGCGGCACCTGGACCACGAGGCCGGTCTCGAGGGTGGCTGGCTTCTGCACGTTGCTGGCGGTGTCGCCCTTCACACCGTCGGCCGATTCGGTGATCTTCAGATTCACCGCGGAAGGCAGCTCGATCGTGAGCGGCTTTTCGTCGACGAAGAGGACGTCCACCTTGCCGTTGGCCGTGAGGTAGAACTTGGTGTCGCCGATCAGGGTGGAGCTCAGCTCCACCGTCTCGAACGTCTCGGGATCCATGAACGCGTAGTTCTCGCGGTCGGCGTAGCTGAACTCGAGGGTCTTCTTCTCCGTCGGGAGGACCTCGATCGTGTCGGTCGACGCGAAGCGCTGGTCGAGCGACTTGCCATAGCGCAGATTGCGCATCTTCACCTGCACGAAGGCGCGCAGATTGCCGGGCGTCCGGTGCTGGGTCTCCATGACGAGGTGGGGCTCGCCGTTGTACTTGATGACTTGTCCCTTGCGGATGTCGTTGGCAGAAGGCATGGCGGATCGACGGGTTGGTGAGTTGAGAAAGGGTGTTGGCATAACGGTGCGCCTTCGGGGGTGTCAAGGCCGGCCGCCGGAGAGGGTTGAACCATTTTGAAGTCCCCGTTCCTCGAGTTCCAAGACTCAGGACGCGGTCTGAGATCAGCCTATCCTGAAAGGAGTCCCTAAATGTAAAAGGGAACCGGTGGTCCCGAGGACGGCTTGAAGTCCGATCTGATTGGGTCAAGGTGTGGGACGATCGGAATCAACCGACCAATCCAAACCCATGAGGTCCGGCATTTTTCTGACTCTGGTCGCGGCGTTCGCCGGTCTGAGCGAAAGTCGCGGGCAGACCATTGATCAGGACCAACCCGGCCCTTTCATGCAGAAGGCGGCCACTCAGTCGGTCACCCCGTCAGGTCCATTGTCCAAAACGATGTCTCCGCGCGAGGCGCTCGAGCTGCGACGGCAGTCGGCGGCGTCACCCGTGGATGATGGGGTGGTAACCCTTCCGCAGGTGACCGTGGAGGCCGATGATCTTCAGGAGATCCAACGCCAGATTACCGAGCTTGAGGCAGCGCGTGCCCGGGAGGAAAAGCTGGCCACGGCCTCGGCGCTGGACGTGCTGCTGAATGGAGAATCGATTTCAGAAATCCTTTCCCTCTTCGGAGGGGAATCGGCTACGGCCCGCGCTGAGCAAGCCAGGCAGCGGGTTGCGATCATGGGGCAGGAAAAGCTGCTGTTGTTGTCCATGCTGACTCCGAGGACAGAAACGGAGCGGAAGCAGATCATGACGGAACTGAAGATGCTCAAAGAACTCCGACGAGGGACCGGCGGATCGACCGGACGGCAAAAGCAATAGGCCGACGGGTGGGCGGGATGTGAAGGCGCTGCCTGGGCCGGATCTCCTGCCGGGCAGACCATCTCGGGACTTGCCCTCGGCGCGGGCCATGGGACACTTCGACCCTATCTCATGAAACAACGCACTCTTGCGCGCGACGTCTCCATCCAGGGGCAGGCGTTGCACACTGGCGAAGCGGTTACGCTCACGATGAAGCCCGCTCCCGTTGATCACGGCATCGTGTTCAAGCGAATCGATCTGCCCGGTCAGCCGGAGATCAAGCCGCGCGTCGACCTCGTGACCGATCTGGTCCGGGCCACGACCATCCAGCAGGGCCACGCCAAGATCCACACGGTCGAGCACGTCCTCAGCGCCTTGTCGGGCTGCGGGGTGGACAATGTCGTCATCGAGATGAACGCCTCTGAGCCGCCGATCATGGACGGCTCGGCCAAGCCTTTCGTGAACCTCATCCTCCAGGCCGAGCCGGTCGAGCAGGACAAGGAGCGCGACGTATTCGTGCTCGAGGAGGCGGTCTCCGTCACGCGCGGCAACTCGTCGATCATCGCGATCCCGAGCGACTGCCTGAAGATTTCCTGCACCTCGGCCGACGACCGCGGCATTCACACGCAGCACCTGTCGCTGACGATCGACCCCGATGTCTACCTGACGCAGATCGCGGCCGCCCGGACGTTCACGATTTACGAGGACATCGAAGAGCTGCTCAAGCTCGGCAAGATCAAGGGCGGTTCGCTCGACTGCGCCGTCGTGATCAAGGGCGACAAGATCATCTCTAAGGAGGGGCTTCGCTTCAAAGACGAGTTCGTCCGCCACAAGATCCTCGATATCATTGGCGACATCGTGCTCCTCGGCCGTCCGTTGCAGGCGCACATCATCGCGACCCGCCCCGGCCACGCGATCAACGCTGAGCTGACCAAGGCGCTCTTCACCAAGCTGGAGGAAAAGAAGAAGGGCCCGAAGAAGAAGCCGCGCCCGTCGATCGTGCTGCCAACCGAGACGTCGCTCGATATCCGCCGCATCCTCGACACCATTCCGCACCGCTACCCGTTCGTCATGATCGACCGCGTGCTGGAGTTCATCGGCGAGGATGAGCTGGTCGCGATCAAGAATGTCACGATCAACGAGCCGTACTTCATGGGTCACTTCCCGGGCAATCCCGTGATGCCGGGCGTGCTTCAGCTCGAGGCCATGGCCCAGGCGGCTGGCATCGTCATGCTGCGCCGCACCGCCAATGCCGGAAAGACCGCGTTCTTCATGAGCGCCGACAAGGTCAAGTTCCGCAAGCCAGTGCGCCCCGGCGACCAGATCATCATCAACGCCAAGATCACGAAGTCCCGCGGCGCCAAGCTCGCGGCGGCGGAGTGCAACTGCACCGTGGATGGTGCCGTCGTCTCCTCCGCGGAACTCATGTTCGCGGTGGTTGAGGACACCGAGGAATAAGCCCATGGCCTCGCGCATTCATCCGACCGCGATCATCGAGCCGACGGTCGAGCTGGGTTCCGATCTCGAGATCGGGCCGTTCGTCTTCATTGGCGGCACGGCCCGCATCGGCAACGGCACGCGGATCCATCATCACGCCTCCGTTGAGGGCAACACCGTCCTCGGCGCCAACTGCGAGATTTTTCCCTACTGCAGCATCGGGACCAAGAGCCAGGACCTGAAGTACAAGGGCGGCAACCCGGGCGTCCGCATCGGCGACCGCAATGTCTTCCGCGAGTACGTGAGCGTCCATGCGGCGACGTACGACGGCGACTTCACCACGATCGGAAACGACAACACGATCCTCGCCTACAGCCACGTGGCCCACGACTGCCAGCTGGGGAGTCACATCGTGACCAGCAACTCGGTCGGCATGGCCGGCCACGTCATCGTCGAGGATCACGTGACCCTTGGCGCGGTCTGCGGCATCCACCAGTTCTGCCGCATTGGCGCGTACGCCATGGTGAGCGCCTACGCTAAGGTCGTGCAGGACATCGCCCCGTTCTTCATTGCCGACGGCCAGCCGGCCGTGATCCGCGCGATCAACAAGGTCGGCCTTGAGCGCAAGGGCTTCGCGCCCGAGCAGCTCGACCGCGTGAAGCAGCTGCACCGCATCCTCTTTCGCGACGGCCTCAATCGCAGCCAGGCGCTCGAGAAACTCGGCCAGCACCCGCAAGCGTCCAGCGAGGAGATCCAGCGCGTGCTCAAGTTCGCCGCGAGCAGTGAGCGTGGGCTCGCGCCCGGCGGGGGCATCTAGCGGGCAGGGATTCGAGCCACGGAAATCGCGCAGAGCCGCGGAGCCGCAGAGTTTTTAGGCTACGATC
>CAYWRG010000053.1:23958-25340 GCA_964460715.1 uncultured Opitutus sp.
GCCCATCCCCCGGGGTGTTTTTTTTTTGCGGGGGGCGGGGGGGGGCGGGGCGCGATTTCTGGATTGGATGGGCTGCTGCCGTAGTGCTGCCTTACGATAACACGCGTCCTACCGGCAACCTTAGAGCCAGCGCAATCGGTGCGATGGCCAGCGCCGCGCCCACGCCCAGCCAGCGCGCCTGCGCCCAGACCTGGGGCCACGCATAGGGATCGTACACCTGTGTTTCCAGCAGCCCTGGCTCGAAGCCGGCGAGGGAGAAGATCGTCCCGTGCAGCCCGGCCAGCCCGGCCCGCGCGAGCAGGAGCGCGCCGGTGACGATGAGCAACGATTCGACCGCGTACCGTGCCATCAGCAGCGCCGACGGCGTACCGAAGCTGCGCAGGAGGGCAACGATGTAACGGTTCTGCCGATACTCGAGGATGGCGATCGACCCGAAGAGCAGGGCGACCACCGCGCCGCCCACGAAACCGGTCAGCGCCTGGGCCCGCATCTGCAGGCTGCGCAGCCCGTCGAGTTCGCCCAGCAGCGCCTCGGGACTCTGGAGGTTTGCAGCCGGGCGCAGCTCGACGAAGAGCAGCGTGCGCAGGGCGTGGGCGAGCCGGCTGATGGCGCCCGGCGCCGTGTCGCTTGAAAGGACGAGCGCATACTCGTAGTAGCCGTGCTCCAGCCAGGGCGCGGCGGTCTCGCTTGGTAGCAGCAACACGGGGCGCTGGGCCGCGATGCGGTCAAGCCAAGCCGGCCGCGCGATCGTGACCGCGGCGTAGTCCGCTCCATCGATCTCGACGCGGACGGACAGGCCGGGCGGGAGGGTGGGACTCGCGAGGTGCGTGCCGGCGCCTCGGCCACTGGCGAGTGTCGGTGCAAGCAGGGCCAGACTTTCGGGCCCGTAGGCCAGCACGGTCAGGTCGGTCCCAAATTCATCGCGGGCCCCGACAGGAGCTTGGCGCAACGCCACCACGTCGGCTTTACCCTGCAGCGGCGCGAGGAGGTTGCCGAGGGTTGTAGCCACCCCTGTTTCGCCGGCCACGGATTCGCCGATCACGAGCGTGCGTGCGCCCATCCGCTCAATCCGGCTCTCCAGCGAGCGACCCGCCAGACCGAACGCGGCCTGCACCAGGAGCATGATCCCGGCGAGCAGCACCGCCACCAGCAGGCGGGCAAGGAAGGCGCCGGGGGTTTCAACCCAGCGCGACCAGATGTCTTTCCACAGGTAGAAAGCGATTAAAGTCCAGGCCTTCATGGGGCAGTTCCTCGAGCCGGTGGTCATGGGTGGCCACCAGGCAGATGCAGTCCGCCGGCAGGTGACTGCCGAGGAGTTTCATGATCACGCGACAGTTCAGGTCATCGAGTCCCGACGTGGGTTCATCCAGCAGGAGCACCGC
>CAYWRG010000053.1:25350-29106 GCA_964460715.1 uncultured Opitutus sp.
AGCGAGGGCGGCAGCGTGCCCAGCGGTTTCACCGCGACCCTGCCGGCCCCCGATTCCTGGGAATGGGAAATTCGCCAGACCTCCGGCAACGACTGGTACGACCTGCGCAGCTTCGTCGACACCAACAGCCGCTCGGGCGGCCCCTCCTCTTCGATCAGCCCGTTGTAGAGGTAGACCACATGGTCCGAAACCTCACGCGCGAATTTCATCTCATGCGTCACCAGAAGCATGGTGCGCCCCTCGTCGGCCAGGGACCGGATCACCGCCAGAACCTCGCCCACCAGTTCGGGGTCAAGGGCCGAGGTCGGTTCGTCGAAGAGCATGGCGCGGGGCTCCATGCACAGCGCGCGGGCGATGGCCGCGCGCTGCTGCTGGCCGCCGGACAGGGTCGACGGCAGCCGATCGGCGAGTGCGTCGAGGCCGAGCAGCTCCAGCGTGCGGGCGATGCGTTCGCGCAGGACCACCCGCGGCAGTCCGGCGAGCGCGCCGACGAGTTCGAGATTCCGCCGAACCGTCGCAAGGGGCAGCAGGTTGAGCTGCTGGAAAACAAATCCCAGCCGTTCGCGCTGATAGTCGCGGTCAGTGGGATGACTGCCACCGGGCAGCCGGATGGTTCCCGCGCCGGGGCGGAGGTAACCGGCGATCAGCTTGAGGAGGGTGCTCTTGCCGCAGCCGGAAAAGCCTTTGACCAGAGTGATCCCGGGTTTGAAGGCCGTGCTGAAGTCGTCGAGCACCACGGTGCGGCCGTAGCCAAAGTGCAGTCGCTCGCAGGTGAGGGCGGGTGCGGTCATGGCGCGGGCGGCGCGACGGCGACCGCGGTTTCTCCGATCATCAGCACGCGCGTACCCGGGAAGAGCCGGGCGACGCCGGCGGCCCAGCCGGCCTCGCGAAAGAGTTCGGGGTTGGCCAGGGCCAGGTCGAGCTTGGGCACGAGGTGGGCGGGTTCTGGCAGCACCGACACGAGCACAGCGCTGACCTGTCCGCCCGCGAGCGTGCGGGCTTCGCTCCGCTTTTCCTCCGGAATCTGAAAATAATAAACTGACTCCTCCCGGCCGTTCACGTCCTCGACCAAGCTGCGGAGGTAGCTGCCTTGGATGGCGCCGCGGATGCCGGCACCGATGCGGACCCGCAGGGCCGGGGCCTCGGCGAGCCGCCACTCGGCACGCTTGATGACGACGCGGGCCTGCAGGGAGGAAAAATCCTGGAGGAGTGCGAGGTCGGTTCCCGACTCCACGCGGAGCGGTGTTCCCGGTGGAGGCGCCAGCGGGATGAGCGTCAGCTCGCCGGCAAAGGCGGTGCGGAGGCGCGTCTCCTCGTCACGCCGCTTCAGGTCGAGGGCTTGCTGCAGGAGCTTCAGTTCGAGCAGGCGAGTCTCGACCCGGGCCTGGTCTGCGGAGCCCACATAAGTCAGGACCTCACGGATCAGGGTCTCCTGCTGTTTTAACCGCTCGATCATGGCGCCGACCGCGGAGGTGTCGGTCGGCTTGTCCTCGCCGGTCAGGTAAAGTCCGGCGAGCTCCGGATCGGCGAGGATTTTGGCCAGCATGGTCGACTGGCGCTGGATCTCGTCGAGGCGGTCGGCGAGCTCGGCCCGCGCGCGGGCCTGCTCGAGAGCGAGGCCGGGCTTCTCGCGTCCCTCGAAAACCTCGCGGGCGAGATCGAACGCCTCACGCTCGAGTCGGCTGCGCGCGGGCTCAAATTCGCCCCAGAGCACGCCGGCTTCCAGCCGGGTGCCGGGCGCCGGGAGGGTGAGGTGCAGCAGGCCGCTCGAAGGGGCCGGGATGCGCTGGGCGCGGGCGGGGCGGATCTCCGCCACCACGGTGCCCAGCACGATCTCTGACTGGCGCGGGTAGGCGTCCAGACTGAGTGCGGAAAGCGGGTTGGCGATGACCAGCGCTAGGGCGAACAACGAGGAAAGCGACTTCATGAGCGGATGGGCGGCAGGGTTTGATTCCAGTGCGTTTCATCGAGCAGCCAGAAGAGCGCCTCCAGCCGGCCGCGCTCGACGACGAGTCCGCTGCGCTGCTCATCGAGCGCGAGCAGCTGCTCGAGATTCTCTCGGGCCTGCGCGGGTGAAGTCGGAAGGGCGAGCGAGCGCAGGCCCTCGAGCCGGAGCTCGACGAGCCGGAGACGCCGGGCGTTTTGCGCGAGCGCGGCTTGGGCGAGGCGGAGCTGCTGGACGGTTTGCGTGATCGTCTGCTTGAGCCGGGACTCCAGCTCGGCCTGGTCACGCGCGCTTTCGCGAGCCTGCTGGGCGATGCTGCCGCGCAGATCGAGCGGGACGGAGGTCGAGGCGGTGAGAAAAAGCTGATCGAACGTCCAGCTCCCGCCGTTGCTGGCGTAGAGCGGGGGACTGGTCAGGTTGAGGCGAAGATCAGGCCAGTACTGCAGTTGGACGCCCCGGCCTCGCAGCACCGCGCCGGTCAGCTCGATGGCCTGCAGTTCGCGTTGGAGGCGGCCGAAACGTCCGGTGTCGGCGAGTTGCGTGCCGGTCTGGGCGTAGTCGAAGCGCGGCGCGGTCCCGGCCACGGGTTTCCAGCGCGCACGGGCGTCACCGATCAATTCCGCCAGCTGGCCGGCGAGATCGTCGCTTTCGCGATCGAGCGCCCAGAGCGTGGACTCGCGGGCGAGGCCCGCTGGTTCCGTCGTCAGGCTGGCCGCCAGCGGGCGGGCTGAGCGCCAGCGCTCAGCGAGGGCCAGGTTGCGCTGACGCTGCTCGAGCAGCTCGCTCCGAAGAAACAGCTCGCGAAGCGCGACGGTTAGCTCGCGCTCCTTGAGTTCGCGCGCGGCCTCGGCCCGCATCAATTCCAGCGAGGCGCCGTAGTGGCGGATGTGCCATTGGACAAGACCGGGCACGTTGAGGAACGCGTATAGCGAGAGGCCGCCATCGCGGCGATCGAGCTGGCCAAGATCGGTGACTGCCTTGGTGAAGTTGCCGGTCACGGCGGCGCCCGGGAGCAGGTCCTTCGCCACCTGGCGGAGCCGCTCTTCGGCGGATGTGACGGCATGGCGCGCCCGTGTCACCTCCAGATTGCCGGACAGCATCCGTTCGCGAGCGACATCCCAGGAGAGTGGCTCGACCGGAAGATCCGATTGCCGGCCGACTTCGGTGGCGAACGCGGCCGCCACGGAAGCCTCATGGCGGGTCACGTCGGCCGCCGGATGGGTGCAGCCGGCAACGAGCGCGGCGAATCCGAGCGCGACGGGGAACGAAGTCCGGAAGAGTGGATTCACGAGGCCGAAAAGCCCCGCCGCCGGGTGAAGGCGGCGGGGCGGGAACGGGCTACCGCCGGCTTAGTTGAGCGTGTAGTTGATCATGACAACGCTCGGAGGAAGTCCGAGCGTCACGCGGTTGAAGGACAGGGATACGCTGGTGGGCGAGCCGGTGGTCAGGTTCTTGAAGACCGAGATCACGTCGGCGTTGCCGGCACTGGGCGTCTGGGTGTAGCTCACCGAGCTGCCGGCGTCGGCGGTGAACGGAACGGTCAGGGTGCTGAACGATACGGCGCCGGCCGGTGTGATTGTGAACGTGACCTGCTGCCCGACGCGGAGATTGGGCACGCCCGCGGGGATCGCGGCGCCGATTGGGGCGACGGTGACGTTGCTCACCGTCCGCGTGAACGTGGTGCCGGCGGGGAACGGCCCCGGGAGCGTGGCCGTGGTCGGGGTGGTCGTCGTTGGTGTGGTGGTCGTCGACTTGGGGGCGGCGAACTGGCCGGTGAAAGCCGTGCCGACCAGCACATTGATCTCATAGAG
>CAYWRG010000054.1:0-6124 GCA_964460715.1 uncultured Opitutus sp.
GTGAGGGCGCGGCCCCGGGGCGGTATTACGTACAACGCGGGGCAAACGCCGCCGCTACCTCGCCCGATCCGCTTCGCGCTGGATGTCGGCGCGGAGGGTATCGAACGACGACGGCTGGGCGGACATTTCCAACCGTGTGCGTTCCTGCTCAAGGTCGCGCAGGCGCATGTTGAGTTCGGCCCGGCGGTTCGGATCACCCACCGTCGCCGCGTCGATCTGCGCCGACAGCCGCGACAGATCCGCGTTGATCCTCGCCACCTCCATGCGGCGCCGCGACGCCTCCTCCTCTGCCCGGTCGGCGCGGGATTGCTCCTCACGGCGCGCCGCGTCGAGCGCCAGCACGCGATCCGCGTCGCGGGTGGCTGCGTTGACGGCCGCATCGAGCGAAACAGGGCGGCGCGAGCGGCCTTCGTTCGGATCGATGCTCGGCGTCATCCGGTCCTCGACGCGGACCTCCTGGAGCAGCGACGCCTGCAACGCCCGGAAACGACCCGGCGTGTAGGTCTTGGCGAGTTCGTCGCGGCGCTGACGCAGGACTGTGAGCCGCGTCTTCATCGCCGCCTGCAGGACTGGCGAAGTCTCGGCGTTGACCGCGACCTCAAAGCGGGCGAGCCCGGCATCAATTTCCTTGAGCGCCTGTTCCTTGGAAATCCCGGGCGCAGGCTGCGCCGGCGGAGTGGTCGCCGGCGTCGATTTCGTCGTCGCCGCAGCCGGGGCGGCCGCCGGTGTGTTCGCGGGAGCGGTCGGAGCCGGCGTCGGCGTTGCTGCCGGTGCGGCAGTCGGCGTCTGGGCTTTGAGCCCCGCCATCAGGGCCACCACGGAAAGAGGAAGGAGAAAGCGTCGCGTCGTCATGGCCAGGGAAGGTTGAGGGGGGAAAGACCGAAGACCCGGTGGAATCAGGGGGTTCACACTCCGAACTCATCTCACCTTGAACCTAAACGCAGGAAAGGCGAATCATGCGACCTCACCACGCCCTCGAGCCGCGCTGCGCGATTGACCCGTCGTGCGCGGGAAGCGAGAAACAAGACCCAAGCAAGCGGGTCGATAGCTTAACGGTTAAAGCAGGGGACTCATAATCCCTTGAGTCCGGGTTCGAATCCCGGTCGACCCACCAGCTTTGCCATCGGAGGCACATCTGTGGGCTCAGCGCAATTCCGCCGGAAGTTCGAGCTTCTCGATCGTGCCGACCTCGGGGATGCCGAGGATGCCCCGCTTGGGGGCGCCGGATCCGACGTAGATTGCGTTGCCGTGGCGAAGCAGCGACGTGCCGTGGCGGCCTTGGAGGAACTTGGGCCAGGAGGTCCAGACGCCCGTGCGCGTGTCGAGCGCCTCGACTTCGTTGTGCGCCTCTTCCTGCCGCTGGGTTTCGCCCCCGGCCACAATCAGCATCGGGCCGACGGCAAAGGTCATCGTCCCGGCTCGCGTGGTCGGCAGGTCTCCGCCCGGGGAAGGCAGGGTCGACCACTGCCCGGTCTTGAAATCGAAAACGTCCACCTCGGCCACGAGCTCACCCTGCTTGTCAGAGCGGCGGCCGCCGGCCGCGTAAAGTTTGTCCCCGACGACGGCAGCTTGGAAATGGTCGCGCGTGCGTGGCGCATCCGGCAGCTGGCGCCACTGGCCGGTCTTGAGGTCGAGCGCGTCGAACCAGGTAACGTTGTCACCGCGGTGGCCGACGGTGACGCCCGCCAGAACGTAGAGCGTATCCTGGTAAATGACGGAGCCAGCCGAACCGCGACGCCGGCCCTCCGGCATCAGCGGCCCCCGGGACCAGGCATCGGTCGCCGGGTCGTAGATGAGTATCCGACCCAGCGCAGTCTCGGGCAGGGCCGTCCCACCAACCCGGCCGCCGGTCAGCGCGCCCACCACCCAGATCCTATTTTCGTAGGGGATCGCCTGGAAATGATGCACCTCGGCCATCGGCGCCGCGCCATTCGTCCAGGTGTTGGTCGCGGGATCAAAAATATCCACCGGCTGGATACGTCGTCCGCCGACCAAATAGAATTTACCCGCCAGCTCGACGAACGCGGCCTCGTGCCGCGGATTGGGCAATCCCATCGGAGCCGGCAGGGTCGTCCATTCGGCGGCCTGGGCCGGAAGGAGCAGGGCGAGGGTCGTTAGGGCAAGCGCGGGCAGGGAAAGCCGTGCGCGCGCAAAGGGCAGGAAGCGAAGCATGGGGTGAGCGGGGTTTCTTCCTGCCTAGCCGACTCATTGAAGCGAGGCAAGGTAAGCAACGCGATCCCTCCGCTGTCCATCACGCCGTGATGGTTCCGCCGTTGCCGCATCCCCGCGCGCGGGCCCGCGCGGGAGGCCCGGACGGCGGAGTGGCTTACGGCTGCGGGCGATAGTTCGGATTGGGCGTGGGCATCCTTGCGCCCACGCTTTCCCGCCAAGCACGCAGCTGCCGGGTCAGTTCGCTGACCTCGGCCGGCTGGCGGCCGCTAACGTCGCGCGCCTCGCCGGGATCGGCCTCAAGATCGAACAACTCCGTGCGCCCATCCTCGAAACCATTCGATGAGCTTCCAACGACCCGCGCGTTGGGTTCACTCGTGAGCTGGTCCTTCTGGGATTGATCGCCCGCCACCGCGCGGCTCCGGCCCTCGAAGTGAAAAATATTGTTTGCGATCAGGATCCCCTCCGCCGTCGGCGCGACCGCGATCCGGGCCTCGATCTCTTTTCCCACATAGATCGTGTTGTTGTAGAAGTAGCTGTTGAAGGGTCCGGTCCGCGGTCCGTTGCAGACGTAGCCGCTCAGCCAGAAGATCTTTCCCTCCTGAAACGATCCGGACGCGGCAACTCACGCCGCGTCTCGTCAGGCGGGAGGCTGCGCACCGCAGCGGCGGTCGTCAGCGCTGCCCGAGGCAACACCGCACGCCACGGCAAAAACCAGAAGACGCAGGATGACTCCGAATCGCGTCGCAGGCACGCCGTGGGTCTTTTTCATCGTCGATCATGACGCGATAAAAAAACCGCCAGGACACGCAAACACCGGCGCCGCACAACGCACCTTCACCGGAATTGCAACAGCTCCGCCCGGGACGTCACTCCGCCACGGAGCGCGGATCACGCCGACTTCGTGCGCACACGCTGCTCGTCGGCTGTGCCGTTCATTCGGTCCGGGTCGCTTGACTTCGGCGTGGATCGGAGCAACCTTATTTCAAACACACCTGTCATGACCACCCACGATCATCTTTTCGCGTGCCGTTTCGGCAGCCTGATGCTCTCGGTCTGTCGGGACGTGCTTGGCGCCGGGGCCTGACGAAACCGTTCCGCACTCTGCGGATCCTGGTTTTCGGCAGACCCCGCACAACCACAACGCTGATCGAGCCGCGCACGCGCGGCCGACGACAGATTTCGGCAATTGAATCGCACCTGACTGCGATCTGCCACCACCGGACGTGAAGCCATCACGTCTGCCTCCGCTCATCCAGCGCAGCGAATCAACCCATTCTCGGCCTTCACGCTTCGTCAGTAGGGATTCTTTCCCGCCCTCCCATCAACCACCCATCCTCCCTTCCCATGCTCCGCACTCAATCCATCCTTCTCTGCGCCTCCGATCACGAACAGCTCCGCCTGCGGCTCGCGCTCGCCGGCTCACCGCCTCGTCCGCAAAGCATTCTCGCCGACCTGCGGACCGAGCTCAATCGCGCGGCCATCGTGCCCGACGAGACCCTGCCGCCCACCGTGGTTCGCATCGGCTCCAAGGTCCGCGTACAGGACCTGAGTTCCGGCGAAATCGAATCCTATACCGTGACCTTGCCCGAGCAGGCGGACCCTGCCCAGGGCCGCGTCTCGGTCATGGCCCCGCTCGGGCTTGCCGTCCTCGGCTACGCCGTTGGCGACGAATTCGACTGGGCCATGCCCGGTGGCAAGCGCCACCTGCGCATCCTCGATGTCACCTAGGTTACACTCATCGGCCAGTCACAGAATCGGCGGGCAGCATGTCTGATTCGTCATTCGCGCTTCGTCATTCGGATTTCCTCTCCCTCCTCCCGTAATCACCACGTTCCACTCACAACCTTCCTCTCCCATGTCCTCCCTCCCTTCCGCCTCCTTCCCTGAACCGGCGCCCTGGCTCATGCGCAAATCCATCCTCGCCCAGGGCGGCGTCGATGGCGCCCTGCACCAACTCGGACCCAGCGCCGAGTTCACCGAGACCCGGGCCGAGTCCTCGCGCGACCGCGTCCTGTTCGTGTCGAACGGGCAGGCCACGGTCGCCATTGGCCCCACCCACTACATCGTCTCCGCCGAGGAGGCGCTGCACCTGCCGGCGGCTACCCCCGCCAGCGTTCGCAACGCCACGTCCGCCCCGGCCAAGGTCCTGATCGTGACGCTCCCCGCGCCTCGCGTGGTGACGTCATCGTTGGTGACGCTGCGCTGAGGAGGAGGGTGCGGCCGGTACGTGCCGAGACTCTCTCTACGGGAAGTCGGGACACGCACCCCAAACCCTTTGGTGTGGCAGGGGTCGCTGACCCCGGCGCCTTGAACTCCGGGTGATCCGATCTCGGACCGGGGTCGGAGCCCCCGGCTACACCAAGCCAACCTCGGTTACGGCTGGGGTTGTTGATCAGAGACCGCCACGGGACAAATCCGGCGCCAAAATTCCAAAATCGAAAGGGCCCACGGGCCTAGTCCACCACGAAGAGCTTCGCGCCCGTCGTGGTCCATGAACGATGGGGCTCGGCTCCGTCCGCGACCTGGTAACTCATGCCCGGCTTCAGCACAAACACACGGCCGTCCTCGAGTTCAGTGTGCAATTCGCCCTCGAGGCAAAGCAGGATGTGGCCCTTCGAGCACCAGTGGTCGGCCTTGTAGCCGGGCGAGTAGTCCAGCATGCGCACCCGGATCGAACCAAACTGGCATGCGCGCCAATCAGCCCAGCCGGTTTCGCCGGGCTTGCACACGGGCTCGACCTTGGCCCAGTCGACCGTGTTGAAGGGAATGTCGGTGATCGTCATGAGGGAATGGATTTTCGAGGCTCGATTCTTGATCGGGATCTGACTGCCACAACCATCGGCCGTGATGATGACTCCCACGGAGCGAACGAGACAAGCGCAGCCATTCGCAGCTCGGGACAGGCTGACATCGAGAATCCATCCCACGGTTGCGTCGGACCGGTTGTTGCGCTTCGCTCGCTGCCCGGTGCTATCTGTAACCTCCGTGTTCAAACTCGGCCTTGCCGCGCTGCTCCTCGCTTCCGCCGCCCATGCCCATGTGCAGGGTCCGCCGAGCGGGCTCGCGCTCGCGCATGAGGATGTCGTGGCGCGGATCCAGGCTAAGGTCGCGGCCGGCGAGGACTCCCGCGAAGCCCTGGCCGATGAATTTGCCGAGATGGACACCCTGTTTGCCGCGCGCAAACCCGAGGAAGCGCACGACGCCGGCGACCTGCTTGTCAGCAAGCTGGCCTTCATGCTCGAGCTCTTTGACGAGCCGGCCCAGGTCGCCCTGCTCATGGGCCAGATCCAGGCGGAGTTTCCCGAGGTGGAATCCGGCACGGCCATCGCCAGCGCCCTCGGGCGACGCGAGGCGCGGGCCCGCGTCCGCGCAGCGCAGGCGGCGCTGGTGGGCCAACCTGCACCCGCCGTCACCTTTGCCTGGGCCAACCGGACCGGGCTCACCACACTGTCGGATCTGCAGGGATCCATCGTGGTCATTGATTTCTGGACCACGAATTCGCCGCAGAGCGTGCGGGCCTTCTCCTCGATCCGCCGACTGGCGGAGCGTTACGAGGCGCGCCCGGTGGTGATCCTGAGCCTGACCCGTCTGCAGGGCAGCGTGACCGGACTCGAGGCCGCGCCGATCGACACCACCGGCGAACCGGAGCGCGAGCGCGCGCTGCTCGCCGACTATGTTCGCGCCCGGGATCTTTCGTGGACGGTGGCGATTGCGGAGGAGGCCTCGGCGTTCGAGGCCTTTGCCGTGCCGCGCCTGCCCTATCGCGTGATCGTCGGACCCGACGGCACGGTGCGCCACACCGGCCTCACGCCGATGGAGCCGCTGGCGGAGCAAAGCGAGCGGATCGATGCATTGCTGGCGGAGATGGGCCACGCGGCCGCGCGTTGAGACGGATGGGGTGTAGCCGGGGGCGCGGCCCCCCGGGGTAGGGGCGGATCCCCGCGGTCACAAT
>CAYWRG010000054.1:6134-28110 GCA_964460715.1 uncultured Opitutus sp.
GTCGCTGACCCCGGTGATCGGATCGAATCCCCTCTCTCACATGCCCCGGACCGGGGTCAGCGCCCCCGGCTACATCAACCCACCCGACGAAACCCCTCAGGCCGCTGGCGGCGGAGGCGGCGTGAAGGACGTGGTCTTCCAGTTCATCGCGATCGTGAGCACGCGCAGGATGAAGGTCGTGCCGATCGTAACGAAGGCGGCGGGAGTCGGCGCGAGCTCGAGGTGCACCGTCATGAAGATGTACTGTACCGCCCCCGCGAGGGCGACGAGGACATAGAACTGGCCCGGTTTAAACACGAGCGGCTCCTGGTTGGTGATGACATCGCGCAACAGGCCGCCGCCCGCGGCGTTGACGACGCCCACCAGCACGGCGGCGGGAAGCGAGAGGCCGGCGCTGAGGGACTTTTGCACACCGACCACGGCATAGGCCCCGAGGCCAAGCGCATCGAAGACCGCGATCACGCGATTGAAACGCTGCACACGGTCGCCGAGGACCGCACCGATCGCGGCACCGATCAGGACCACATACATGTAACGGGCATCCGTCGCGATCGCCGGCGGGCCTTGTTGAATGAAGACCGCATCGCGCAGGATGCCTCCGCCCACGCCGGAGATGAGCGCCAGTGCGACCACGCCCACCACGTCGTAGCCGCGCCGCATCGCGGCAAGCGCACCCGTCACGGCGAAGAGCAGCGTCGCACCAAGATCGAACCAGATCGGGAGAAGAAAGGTCGCATTCATCCGTCGAAGCGCGACGCATCGGGTCAGGTCATGTCACGCCCCGGCAGCCTGAGTCGTCAGCGCCGGGAAGAACAGATGGAAACGCGTGCCGACGCCTCGCTCCGACTCCGCCTCCACCCAACCCTGATGCTGCTGCATCAGGCGCAGGACCGAGGCGAGACCGAGGCCGGTGCCCTTGCCCTCGGGCTTGGTCATGAAGAAGGGACTGAAGATGCGCACAATGTTCTCCGGGGGAATGCCACAGCCGGTGTCGGCCACGGTGATCACCACGAAGGCCCCCGACACGCGGGCGGGCCGAAACACGGAGGTGTGGTCGGACAGTGTGCGGAGGCCAGCCGAGATCGTGAGCTCGCAGGCCGGGCAGCCCTCCATCGCGTCGCGGGCATTGACGGCGAGGTTGAGCAGGATCTGCTCAACCTGACTGCGGTCATGGTCGACGGCGGGCCGCGCCTCGTCGGGAATCGCAAGCCGGAGCGTCACCCGCCGGCCGAGCGCCTGGCGGAGCACGGGCTCAAATCCGACGATCACCCCCGCCACGTCGCCCGGGGCGAAAGCGTGGGGCGCGTTGTGCATGAAGTGGGTGAGCTGCTTGACGATGTGGCCGGCCTGATCGGCCGCTTTTTCGATCGCCCGCATCCGGTCGGGCATCTTTTCCGAGTGGTAGCCGTCAAGGCTGGAGAGCTCGGTCATCCCGCGGATCACGGTGATGATGTTGTTGAAATCGTGCACCACGGTGGCGGCGAGCGTGCCGAGGGCTTCCAGGCGCTGGGAGACGCTGAGCATCTCCTCCATGCGGCGCATCTCTTCCGCCTGGCGGCGTTGCCGCGCGAGCGACGACGCGATCAGCAGGTAAAGGCCGACGGCGGTCGTCACCATAAAGCCAATACCCTTCACTCTTTGCAGGTACTGGACCGTGGCGAGGTTGCCGCCCGCAAGGGATTCAACCAGCGCATCGGACCCGATGATCCACGCGGTGGTGCCGCCAAGGTAGACGGCCGCGATCAGCAGCGCATTTTTGTCGAGGGCGGGGAAACGGATCAAAGCCAAGCCTCGGTTTTGGCGTCAGTCGATTGACAAGGCAAACGGTTACGGAGCGGGGTTTTACCCTAGGGTATTTAGGTCTGTTGTAGCCGGACTCGCTGAGGCCGGTCACACATGGGATCACGTCACGACCTCAGTCTTCTTCCTCCCGCAGGACCGGTTCGGTCGCCGTGACAAAACGGAAGCCGTAGGCGAAGCCCCACAGCCAGCACGCGCCGTCACGTCGGTCGTGGATGAGCAGGTACTCGGGATCCTCGCCCGCCTGCGCCGTGATCGTGAATTGCCCGCAGGTCAGGCGGTCGAGCTCGCGGGGCACCGGAGCGAGCAGCGGGTCGGCGTTGAGCGCCACCGTCCAGTTGCCGCTGACCGCAAACGGATCGTCGCCGCGAAAGTAGTAACCGAAAAAGCGCGGCGGACGGAAGTGCCCCTTGGCCTGCATCGTCCGGAGGTGATCTTCCACTTGTTCGATGAAACGGATCCGCCAGGGCAGATCCGGAGGCAGCACAAAGCCAGGCAGCGGAACGAGAACGTTGGTGGTCATCGCGAGTTCAGGCCGGGAGCGTGAGAAGCATAAGTCCGGCCAATCATCGCGAGCGAATCAGGCCGAAGACGTGGGTGGTGGCGGCGGTTCCGCCGGCGCGGGCGCCGGCGCGTCGGTGGGCGGAGCGGGCGGTGGGGAACCGCGAAAATCGAGTTGGATGCGTACGCGCGCATCGGCGGGTTCACCCGCCTTGCGGGGCGGTTCGAACTTCCAGCGGATGACCGCGGTGGCCGCGGCCCAGCCGAATTCGGGTTCGCTCGCCGAGATGATGCGCGGGAGGTGCACGTTGCCCTCACGATCAATGATGAACTCGATCTCCGCGCTGCCGTCCTTGCCCGCATGCTTGTGCGGGAAGACCGGCGCGATGCGATCGAGGTGCTGGGGCACCGCGTCGAGCGCAGAGATGTCGACAATGGCGGGCGTCTCCGCGGAGAGAAGGCGCAGCAGACGGCGCGTGCCCTCGCTGACGAGACGGTCCTCACCATCAACCTTGAATTCCTGACCGCGCGCGAGGAGCGCGCCGCTCGGCTGGCCGCTCTTCATCGCAGACTCAAACTCCCACGCCTCCATCGCGGCGGCCAGCGCGAGCCCGAAGGCCGGCTCGGACGCCGCACGCACACGGATCTCGCGGGTGAGCCCATCAGGAGCAATCAGCAACGCGACCTCGGCCATGCCACGCTTGTTCGCGAGGAGCTGCTCGTACGGATAAACCACGGGCACAAGCGTGCGGATCGACGGCGGACGATCGTAGCGGAGCGTTTCCGGCAGTTCCTTGGGCGGAACGTAGGGGATCTCAAATGCCTCCATGCCCGGGGTCAGCACATCGGTGAAGACCGACTCCTCGCGGCTGGATACGACGGCCTTGCCGTCCTTGCGTGCGGGGCGGAAGCGCCAGCCCTTCGCCACGTCGAGTGCGGGTTTCAGGAAATCCGGATGCGTGGCGTAAAGCGCGCGGAGGTTCTGCACATAACCCTCGGGATCGACGTCGTAGGCGAGACGGACTTCCCCGCGGATCCGGTAGGAACGCAGTGACTCCGGATAGGCGGGCCGACTCTGCGTGAAAGGCACCGCATCGCGATTGGCCGGAGCCGAAGCCTTCGGCTGAGCCGACACCGGCGGGACCGCAAGCGCGGTGACCAGAAGCAGGGGCAGGCAACGCAACACGGGCGTCATCACACTCATAACGGTGCACGCCTTGGCCCAAACGTCAACGGGCGAGGAGGTGAAGACCGCTGAAACGGATCTGAACATTGGCCACGAGGAACACAAAAAATATTTGGACTGTCGGCGTGCAGCGGTACGAGCGACTATAGGCGCTGCTCGGGATTCATCCGCTGTACGAGGCTTAGTGATTTTCGTGGCCAATCTCCGAGTTCGGAGATTCGAACCATGAGCGTTTCCAACTACGGTGCAGGTGCGGCCGGTGTCGCCGGGATGACCGTGAGATTCGACCGCGGCTGGGCGGGGAACTCGACGGGCACGCGCATCCGCGCATCGACCGGCTGGCCATTCTTGCGCGGCGGGGCGAACTCCCATTGGGCGGCCGCGGTCACGGCGGCCCAGCCAAAGGCGGGCACCGAGGCACTGATGACGCGTGGCAGGTGCACGCGTCCGGTGCGATCGATGAAGAATTCAATCTCGGCCCGGCCGGCTTCGCCACCCACGCGCCCGGGATAGCGGGGCGTCGCCCCGAAGCGCGTGGCCGGCATTTCGTCGAGGTCCGCGACGTCGACGATCGCCGGCTCAGCCTTGCGGCTCTCAAGCAACAGCCGGCGCGTGGCGTCGTTGACGGGCATGTCCTTGCCCTCGGGATTGAAGTCCTGCGAACGCGTCAGCAGCGCGGCAAACGGTTGGCCGGCATAGCGCGCCGGCTCAAACTCCCATGACTCCATCGCCGCCGCCAGCGCCTCGCCAAAATCCGGATGCGATGCCCGCACGACCGACACATCCGCGACGCGGCCATCCGGGCCCACCGCAAACGCCACGGTCGCACGTCCCGGCAGGTTGCCCGCGAGCATCTCGTAGGGATAGACGACCGGCATCATTGTCTTGATCGATGGCGGCTCGTCGTAGCGAAAGGTGGGCGGCAGCTGATCCGACCCGCGCGCCGGGATCGAAAACGCCGGACCACCCAGGACGACAACGTCGGAAACCACATTTGCCTTCACGTCGTACATCGGCACGGGTTTGCCATCGCGCTGCGCCGGCCGGTAGCGCCAGTCGAGCACCGCCGCGATCGCCGGCGCGACAAAGTCGGGATGCGTCGCGTAGCCGGCACGGACATTCGACACGGTGCCGTCCGCGCCGACATCGAGCGTGACGCGCACCTCGCCGCGCACGCGGAAGTTGGCGATCGACTCGGGATGAACGGGCGGACGCTGACGAAAAAGCTGGGGCGGACGGTCCTTCGCGCCCGTGGCCGCAGCGGCCGCGTGAGTGAACGGAGCAACGGCCGCGCTCAGGGCGAACCAACACAGCGCGAGACGCAGAAGCGGCGACGTCATGGGGATTCCTTCAGCGTGCAGCGAAGTCCCGGAAGGTCAACCGACGGAGAGCCTCAGGATTCTTTCGACGTGAAGACGGATCAAACCACAGCGTTTTAACCACGGATGGACACGGATGAACACGGATTCAGCAGCACGAGCAGAATACCGCGCAGTGCATGCCTTTCACGTATTCTTCGGTCGTATCCGTGTGAATCCGTGTCCATCCGTGGTTAAACGGATCGAGGCTCGTTGCCGTCACCCCTTGCCGCCGCGCAGCAGGAGGACGTTGGCGAGGTCGTTCTTCTCGAACTCATCCCAGTACGCATCCTCCAGTTGATGCAGCCGCGCATCCGCGTCGATCGCGGGGCCGCCGGCGCCGGCGAGGGATTGCTTGGCCTGCTCGGCCGCGAGATCGCGGTCGGAGAGCCGCGTGACCAGCTCGTGCCAGAACGTGTCGTTGTCGTATTCGGACTGGATCTTCTGGAGCCGCTTGTCGTCGAGCAGCTGGTCGGAGGGCGCGAGGCGTCCATCAGCCCCGACCGTGACGAGGTCGGCGCAGCCAAGGGGCGTGGCGAGTTCGAAGAGCTTTTGCTCGAGCTCGGCGTAACGCTGGGCGGCAGGCGTGTCGAACCCCTGCCGGCCGGCGACCGTGTGCATCCCGAGATGCACCAGCTCCAGCAACTTCGCATACTCCTTGGGCGTGAACATGACCTTCATGCCGCCACTGCACTCCCCTCGCCCCGTCGGGTCAACCGCGCGACGGCGCAGACCATGGACTAAGACCTGAAACCTAAGTTTCTGAATCTCTGCTTAGAGCGGTTTAAATTGAGGTGTAGCCGGGGTCGTTGACCCCGGTCTGGGAAATTTTTGAGGCAAACTCCAATCCCCGGGGTCAGCGACCCCGGCTACCGTTTTCCTGAAAATGCTCGAGCGTGGCGGGAGCTTCCAGCTCCCGATCCGAACAACGGGAGCAGGATGCTCCCGCCACATTGATCGGATGTCCGGCGTCCGCCGCGGCGGATTTTCCAACCCGCTAGCAACTCAGGTCTCAGGTTTCGTTCCCCGCGCCCCTACGGCGCCGAGCCGAACATCACCGGAACGGCCAGGCGGGTCGCGACGGCACGGCCGGCTTTCATGCCAGGGAAGAAGGTCCACTGGCCGATAGCGTTCTCCGCCGCCTCGGCTAGCGCCGTGTGCGGCGCGCTAACGGCCTTCACCTGGCGCGCGATGCCGCGCTCATCGACGATGAACTCGACGATCACCTCGCCCCCAATCCCACGACGCCGCAGATCGGGCGGGTATTCGGGCTTCGATTGGTAGCGCACCAGCGGAGCGCGATCGAGCTGGTCGACGTCGAAGAGCACAGAGTCATCAAAGCCGAACGCGATCTTCTGCTTCAGACGCACGGCCACCGGCTGACCGGCCTTGCGTCCGGGTTGATAGACCCAGCGCGAGACCGCCGAGACCGCGGCGGCATCACAGTCAGGCTGGCCGGGTTCGACGACCTGCACGTCGCGCACCGCGCCTGTCGCGTCCACCACGAACGTCACCGTCACCGCGTCCGGCACGCGCAGGACCTTGAGGTTGGGCGGATAATTCGGCGAAATCTGGGCCGACACGATCGGGGCCTCGTCGACCTCTGTCGCTTCGTAGACGGGCGCCGTCACCGGCGACGGCTCGGCCGCGAATCCGGTGGAGAGGACAAGGGCGGCCAAAAGGCGGAGGCAAACCCGGCGAAACAGCATGAGGTTACGGTAGGCGCCGACCTGCGCGGCGCAAATCTGGAAAGGAGGCCCACAGCCCGGCCATCCGGGAATTGACCCCCGCCCTCGGGACCGGCTATCTCTTTGCCCTTATGTCCACGTCGCCCGCTCCCGAAAACCAGATGGAAGCCATTGTGTCGCTCGCGAAGCGGCGTGGCTTCGTGTACCCGTCGTCCGAGATCTATGGCGGTTTCAACGGGTTCTTCGACTACGGTCCGCTCGGAGTGGAGCTCAAGAAGAACATCCGCGACTGCTGGTGGAACGACATGGTCCGCCGCCGCGACGATGTCGTGGGCATCGAGACCTCGATCATCATGCACCCGAAGGTGTGGGAGGCGTCGGGCCACGTGGCCGGCTTCACCGACCCACTCGTTGACTGCAAGGTGAGCAAGCAGCGCTACCGCGCCGACCAGCTGTTCTTCGCGCCCGTCGTGATCGACGGCAAGACCGCTGGCTACGTGTCCGCGCTCGAGAGCGAGAAGACCGCCGAGGAACTGCAGGCCGCGGCTGAAAGCTTCAAGCGCAAGAAGGGCATCCAGGGCACGCTCGCGCCGGTTGCGATCAAGGACATGACCGAGGCGCAGCCCGACGAGATCGCGCTGATTCCCTCTCCTGCCACCGGCGAACCGGGCAGCCTGACCGAGCCACGCTCGTTCAACATGATGTTCCAGACGAACGTCGGCGCGATGACCGATGGCTCGTCGGTCGCGTACCTGCGGCCGGAGACGGCCCAGGGCATGTTCGTCGACTTCAAGAACGTGGTCGACACGACGCGCGTGAAGCTGCCCTTCGGCATCGCGCAGATCGGCAAGTCGTTCCGCAACGAGATCACGCCGCGCAACTACATCTTCCGCTCGCGCGAGTTCGAGCAGATGGAGATGGAGTACTTCATCCACGAGGACGCGGACTGGTCGCAGTGCCACCAGGAGTGGATCGAGTGGTGCCGCCAGTGGCTGATCTCGGTCGGCCTGCCGGAGTCGCACCTCTCACTCTACACCCACCCGAAGGAGAAGCTCTCGTTCTATTCGCGCGGCACGGTGGACATCATGTTCAAGTACCCGTTCGGCGTGCAGGAGCTGTGGGGCATCGCGGCCCGCGGCAACTACGACCTGACGCAGCACGCTAACGCCAGCGGCAAGCCGCAGGAGATGTTCGACGAGGCGACGAAGAAGAAGTTTGTCCCGCACGTGATCGAGCCCGCCGTCGGCGTCGACCGCATCTTCCTCGCCGTGCTGTGCGCGGGCTACGCGGAAGAGGATGTCACCGACGAGAAGGGCAACGTGGAGAAGCGCACCGTGCTGCGCCTCTCGCCGCGCATCGCGCCGGTCAAGGTCGCCATCCTCCCGCTCCTCAAGAACAAGGAGGCGCTCACCAACCGCGCCAAGGCCCTCTACACGAAGCTCAAGCGCAACTACGCCGTGCAGTACGACGACGGCGGCGCGATCGGCAAACGCTACCGCCGCCAGGACGAGGCCGGCACGCCGTGGTGCGTGACGATCGACTTCGACACGATCGAGAAGGAGGGCGACACGTTCACCCTCCGCGAGCGCGACTCGATGGCCCAGCGGCGCATCACCGAAGTCGAGCTCCTCGCGCTCCTCGCCGAGCACGTGTACTGAGGCCGCGGCCTTCCCGAACATGCCCCGTCGCCCGCGCCTGCTGTTGCTCAACGGCGCGCTGGCCGGGAACGGCGGCAACACCGCGGCCGCCCTGGCCGCCGCGCGACGGCGGCTCGTGCGCCACACGGACGTCGAGTCGCTCTCGCTCGCTGAGGCGTTCAAGGACTCGCCCGCGGGGGTCACCTGCGGCGATCCGTTGCCGCCCGCGATCGTGGATGCCGTGACGCGAGCGGACGGTTTTCTTTTCGGCACCGGCACGCACTGGGACAGCTGGAGCAGCGTGCTCCAGCATTTCCTCGAGGCCGCGACACCGCTTGAGGGCACCGTCACCTGGCTCGGCAAGCCGGCCGCGGTGGTCGTTACGGAGCACAGCGTGGGCGGCAAGGCCGTGCTTTCGCGGCTGCAGGGCGTGCTGGTCACGCTCGGCTGCAGCCTGCCGCCGATGAGCGGCCTCGTGCTCTCGCGCGCCGCCCTGCTCGCCGCCGCGCAGGATCCGGCGGCGGCCCGGGATTTCTGGAGCCGCTCCGACCTCGGCGTCGTGTGCCACAACCTCGTCACCGCAGCCCGCGTTCGCGCCCAACCCTGGAAGGCCTGGCCGGTCGACCGGGCCGACTTCCGCGCGCGCTGGCTGGAAGCGTGACTCGCCATCATGACGCCGCCCCGCCATAGCCTTATCCTGCCGCCCGCCTGGGATGGCTTGTTCAACGAATCCTATTCGCAGGCCGGGTTTGCACAACTACGCACATCCGTAGAATCGCGTTACGAGACGGAGCAAGTCCTGCCGGCGGCTGAGCATGTCTTTCGTGCGCTGGAGCGAGTACCGCCAGCTGGAATCAAGGTCGTCATCCTCGGGCAGGATCCGTATCCGACACCGGGCAACGCGCACGGGCTGTCGTTTTCGGTTCAGCCCGGCGTGAAAATCCCACGCTCGCTGCGCACGATCTTCGCGGAGCTCAAGCGGACGACACCCGGTTGGGTTGAGCCCACCAACGGCACACTCGAGGCTTGGGCCGATCAGGGCGTGTTGCTGCTCAACGCGGTGCTCACCGTGCGGGCGGGCGAGCCGCTCAGTCATGCCGGGATCGGTTGGGAGGCGTTTACCGCTGCCGTGCTGCGGCACGCACAGGCCCAGTCACCTTTCCTTGTTTTTCTACTCTGGGGCGCGAAGGCGGCGGCGATCGCCGATCCCGTCATCGACGCCACCAAGCACGCCGTGCTGCGCGGCAGCCATCCCTCGCCCATGGCGCAGAACCAGTTGCCGCCCGAGCGGAAATTCGTCGGCTGCGGTCACTTTCTCGAGGCGAACCGTTTGCTGACCGAACGCGGGCGGACGCCGGTTGACTGGCGGCTCGCCGACGAAGCCAAGCCCGCCGAGGCGACACTGTTTTAGCGTGATTCCGGTAACGCTGTAGCCGGGGTCACTGACCCCGGTCCAAGATAGTTGAAAGAGAAAATTCGATCCCCGGGATCAGCGACCCCGGCTACACCACCTACTTCAGCCACTCCGTCAGCGGCAGGCCGAGGCGGAGAATTTCCTGCACCGCGAGTGCCGCGACGCGGTCGGCGCCGTAAGCGGAATAGTGGGTGTCGTCCTGGTAGCCGTCTGGTTTGCGCGTGTAGACACCCGCCGGGATCCAGAGATGCAGGCGCTTCGAGCCCTCGACGCCGTGGCCCTGCTCCAGCTCCGTCGTCAGACGGTTGAGTTCGAGCAGGGGGACATCCAGCTCCTTCGCCACCGCGCGCACCGCCTCCGGGTAGGCGCCGTGCGTGTCGACGAGTTCGCCGGCCTCGTTCCAGCGACGACGGGCGACCGGCGGCGCAAGGATGGGCGTGGCGCCCTTCGCGCGCACCTCCTGCACGAAGCGCCGGAGGTTTTCGCGAAAGCCGCCGTCTGGCCCCGCGTACCGTGCCGGATCCTCGACCTTCTGGTCGTTGTGTCCGAATTGAATGATGGTCCAATCGCCGGGACGCAGCGCGTCGACCAACGTCTGCCAACGGCCCTCGGCGATGAAACTCTTGGTGCTACGTCCGTTCTGGGCGTGGTTCACGATCATCGCCGGCTCGCGGAAGTAGCGCGGAAAGAGCTGGCCCCAGCCGTGTTCCGGGTTGGGTGGATCGACCGGCTTGTCGGCCATGGTCGAGTCACCGGCGAGGTGAACCTTGGGCGCATCGGCGGCACGCAGATCGCCCGAAAGCGACAAGACCACCAGCGCCAAGGCCAAGGGGAGAACGCGGACCGCAAAGCTGTTCCAAATTAACATGGCGGCGCTCAGCGTGGGTGGCGCGTCACGGATTGCAAATCCTCGGAAGAAACCCCAACAACGACCCTCCGCCGCTCAGGAACCGCCGCCGGTTGCCTTGGTCGGAACTCCTTTCGCACATTCTCTTTCTTCCATGACCCGCGTCCACGCTTCCCTCCTCGCCGTCCTGGCGCTCACCTTCGCCGGCTGCTCCTCCGCCTACTACTCCACGATGGAGAAATTCGGCTACGCCAAGCGTGAGCTGCTGGTCAGCCGCGTCGAGGACACCCGCCAGGCCCAGGGCGCCGCCAAGGAGCAGTTCGCCAGCGCGCTGGCGCAGTTTCTTGCCGTGGCCCGAATCGACGGGGGCGACCTTCAGAAGAAGTACGAAGAGGTGAGCCGGGCCTACGATCGCAGCGCCGCGCGCGCCAAGGAGGTGCGCGATCGCATCGATTCCGTGGAGGACGTGGCGGACGCACTCTTCCGCGAGTGGAAGCAGGAACTCCGCCAGTACTCGACCGCTAGTCTGCGTGCGCAGAGCGAGCGTCAGCTCGAGGACACCGAACGGCGCTACGAACAGCTGATCGACACGATGCGCCGCGCGAGTTCGCGGATGGATCCCGTGCTGGCCACGTTCAAGGACCAGGTGCTCTTCCTGAAGCACAACCTCAACGCGCGCGCCCTCGCCTCGCTCGACGGCACGAATCGCGAGCTGCAGACTGACATCCGTCAGCTCATCGCAGAGATGGACGCCTCCATCCGCGAAGCGGATGCGTTTATCCGCACGCTTCAGCTGCCAGCTCCCGGGGAGTTGCCCTCGACGGGGATGCCGGCGTCGGGCGCGAGCCGCCAGCCGCCCAAGCGGCCTTGATCATCCGTTCGGCATCGCAGGACGGCGAACCACGCGTCAGGTCGCGGCAGACCTGCGGGCGTTGCTCGTAGATCGAACACGCGAACCTCCCCCGGCCATCCGGTGCAGGCGTCACCACCAATGCGGCGCAATGGCCGCCAGTCATGCGCAGATACGCGCGGTGCCCGATGAAATGGGCGACGCGCTCCGCCTCGGCGCCGAGCCGGGTCCAGTCATCACCGGATACGCGCACGTAGGCTTCCAACGAGGAAAAGCAGCACGCTCCGCAGGACTGACAGTCCAAGCCGGGGGCAGGGTTTTCCATCTTGGGCCCGAAGGCTGGGGCCCCGCCGTCGCAACCGCAATCGTCTGCGGGCTGGTTGTTTGTAGCCGGGATCGCTGACCCCGTTCCGGGATTCCCCGGAGAGGAAACCGATCCCCGGGGTGAGCGACCCCGGCGACAGCGTCATCCGCACCGACTCAGCGCGGACGCACCAGCAGCAGCGTGCGGTCGTCGTGGCGCGGAGCGAGGGTGCAGAAGTTGCGAACGTAGCGGTCAACCGTGCGCACGACCTCGGCGAGCGGACGCTCGTCGTGGCGGAGCAGGGCCGAGGCAAGTCGGTCGCGGCCGAATTCCTCGCCGCCCGGGTTGCAGGCCTCGGTCACGCCATCGGTGTAGAGCGCGAGCAGGTCGCCCGGTTGCAGGGCGATTTCACGTTCCTCCAGCATCGCATCGAAGAGGTCTCCCTCGTCGAGGCCAAGGGCGAGCCCGGCGCCCGGCAGGAGCTCGGGCGCGGTGGCCCCGCGACGAATGAGGAGCGTGGGCTCGTGGCCAGCGCGGCAAAAACGCAGTGCGTTGGTGTCGAGATCGAGGATGCCGTAGAAAATTGAGATGAACATGCCCGGACGCATGTCCGGCTGGATCGCGCGGTTGACGCGCTTGAGCACCGCGGCGGGGCTTACCTCGCCGGCGGCGCAGAGCCGCAGCGTAGCACGACACTCGGCCATCATCAGGGCGGCAGCGGCACCCTTGCCGGATACGTCGGCCACCACGAAGCCCCACCGGCGGCCGTCGACCGGGACCACGTCGTAGTAGTCGCCGCCGATCAGCATCGACGACGACGCGAGCGCCTCGATCTCCACCTCGGTCAGATCAGGGAAAACGCGTGGACGCAGGTGCTGCTGGACCTCACCCGCCATGCGCAGGTCGCGCTCGCGGGCGACGCGCTCGCGCTCCTCCGCCTCGTGACGCTGGGTGATGTCGGTGATCAGGCCCTCATGATGCGTCACCTTCCCGTCCGCATCGCGGCGGACGACGGTGTGATCGTCGACCCAACGGAACGAACCGTCGCTGCAGAGGATGCGGTATTCCTGATTGTACTCGTGATGACCGGCCTCAGCATGGGCGCGCACCTCGGCCGTGACGCGATCGCGATCCTCCGGATGCGTGATGACCGTGAAGTTGAGCTGGCGACTCGTGAACTGCTCGGGGGTGTAGCCGAACTGGGAAATGCTCTGGGAGATGAACTCCACTGGCCAGTTTTCCTCGGCGCGCCAGAGAATGACTACCGATGGCGAGCGGTTGATGATGCGCTCGAGTTCCTCGCGGCGGGCGAGGGCCGCGCGCAGGTCGTCCTGGGCGCGTCGGCGGATGCTGATGTCGCGGCCCACGCCGAAGTAGGCGCGGCGACCGTCGCGGTCGGTGTAGGCGGAGCCCGACGAAGCGTGCCAGATCCAGCGACCGTCGCTGTGGCGCATGCGGTACTCGACGCCACCCAGGTCCGTCGCGCCGGCAAGGATGGCCTCGATGTAGCGGCGGCACTCGGGGATGTCGTCCGGATGGACAAAGTCGAAATAGCGCCGGCCGATCACCTCGTCCGTCGCATGACCGAGCTTCGCCGTCCAGGCCGGCGTCGCAAACTTGATCTGCAGCTCCGGCGTGATCGCGTACAGGATCTCGCTCGCGATGGAGAGGTAGGTGCGCCAGCGGGCCTCGCTGCGGCGGAGCTGATCCTCGGCGGCACGGCGCGCGGTGATGTCCTCCAGCATCGAGAAATGATGCGTGACCTGACCGGCGGAGTTGCGCAGCACGGCGACGGTAAGCGTGCCCCAGACGACGCGGCCGTCGGCGTGGACGTAGCGCTTGTCGATGGTGAAGCGATCGCGCTTCCCGGAGTAGACCTCGGCGATCAGCTTTTCCTGAGTGATCCAGTCGTCTGGATGGGTGACATTGCGGATATTGTCGGATTCGCGCGCCTGCTCCGGGGTCAGTCCGATGAGCTCGCAGAAGCGGCGGTTCATGTGATTCGCGCCCGGACGGCCGGCGCCGGCGAACTCCTTCCAGCTGATGCCGATCGGGGCGTTGTCAAAGAAGAGCCCGATTTCTTCCTGCGCGTGGCGCAGCTCCTCGGCGCGCGCGGTCAGTTCGCGAACAAGGCTCGCATTGGTCTCCTCGGCCAGCTTGAGCCGGGTGATATCGGTCCGCATCGCGAGGTGAAAGCGCGGTTTGCCGTCCTCGCCGAGCAGGGGGACAATCGTGCTTTCCACCCAGTAGGGGAACCCGTCCTTGGCCCGGTTGCAGATCGTGCCATGCCAAACCCGGCCGGAATTGATCGTGCGCCAGAGATCGACAAAGAACTCCGGCGGATGCAAATCCGACCGCACCACGCGGTGGGTCTGACCGACGAGCTCGGACGCCGAGTACCCGGAGATCTGGCAGAACTTGCGATTGGCGAAAACAATCACGCCCCGCGCGTCCGTGATCGCCATGATGGCATGCTCGTGGGCGGCGCGCTGGATCCAATGCAGCAGCTCGAGATCATCGATCACAAGAGCGGGTGGCGTGGACTCCGGTTCAGACATGGGATGAGGACAAGGACCGGCAGGTTGAGGCATCGCAGGCCCGGCCTCCAGCCTGAACGGTCAGGTCCTAAAATCGTACTCGTGCTTCTACTCGTTATTCGTTCTCGATCCGGGAATGAGCAAGAGAATGAAGAGCGAGAACGATTTTCCGCCCTGAAGGCGCACCGGGCGCAAGGAGTATCCGAATAGCGGATATTTCGGCCACCCTGCCCTTCGCGTTCCGGCCCGACGCCGCGGGACCGAGCGTGGTTACAGCGGGGGAGAAAATATACCCCGGCAAAAAATCCGGGCCTTTGAAACCGCACCCTGGCGCCGGGGCGTCTCGCCTCCTGTCACCCTTAACCCATCCGTCCATGAACACGAACGTCTCCCTCCACCTCGTCACCGCCACCGCCCTGGCCGCCTTGGTCCTTTCCTTCGGTAGCCTCGTTGAATTCACGCCCAACGCGTCCCCGCAGGCCCCCGCCACCGTCGCCGCCGAGTCCACGGCCCCGGCCGAAGTCGAGACCACCTCCACAGCCAAGCCGGTCACGTCCAGTCACCGCGGGCCTTCCGGTCGGCCGTTCAACGTCTGAGCCTGCTGCGGGTCAGCCCTTCACCGCTCCGGCGGTGACGCCTTTGACCAGCTGTCGTTGCAGCACAATGAAGATGGCCAGGATCGGCAGGGTCACGATCACCAGGCCCGCGAACAGCATGCCGTAGTCGCTGCGGAACTGGGCGGTGATCGCAAGGTTCGCGAGGCCCAGGGGGAGCGTGCGAGCCCCACCGGTGCCGTCGCCGCTCGCAAACATGAAGGCGAAGAAGTACTCCTTCCACACGCCGATGAACTGGAAGATCGCCACGGTCACCAGTCCGGGCCGCGCCAGCGGCAGGAGCACCCGCCAGAAGGCGCCCGCTTCCGTGCAGCCGTCGATCACCGCCGCCTCGTAGAGTGAACGCGGCAGCGCGCGGAAAAAGCCCGCGAGAATGAAAATGGCAAACGGCAGGCCGTTCGCCGTGTAGACCAGGACCAGACCCAGCCGCGAGTTGAGCAGCCCGAGCGCGCGCAATTCGAAGAAGAGCGGGACCACCGAGAGTTGCGCGGGAATCATCAGCCCCGCGAGGAACAGCCAGAAGGTGGTCCGCCCCAGGGGATGGGCGAAGCGCGAGAGCGCATACGCCGCCATGGCGCCGAGCAGGACGATGAGCGTCACTGAGGCGACCGTCACGACGACGGAGTTGAGGAAGTAGTCGCCAAACTGGGCGCCGTCCCACGCGCGCACGTAGTTGTCAAAGCGCAGGTCGCCAAACGGCGGCAGCGCGAACGCATCGAGGAAAATCGCCTCATCCGCCTTGAGCGACGAATACGCCAGCCACGCCATCGGGTACACGACCCATGCGAGGTACCCGGCGAGCACGGCGAAGGCCAGCAGGCGGGAGATCGGGAGCTCGCGGGTGCCTGATGGTTGTGGAGAGGGTTTGCTCACGGCGGGGCTTGAGGAAAGAGGTCGGAGGTCAGAGATCAGCGGTCAGAACAATCCAACCACAGCGGCGGAACCCGGGTTTACCGACCTCTGACTTCCGACCTCTGATCTCTGTCGTCCGGTTTTTCATCGCTCGATCGCCTCCCGTTTCAGAACCCGCATGACCACGGCGCTGCCGGCGAGGACGAGCGCAAAGAGGACGACGGCGATCGCGGTCGCACGGCCGACCTGAAAGTCCTTGAACATCGACGACACCATCAGCGTGCCGAGCGTGTGCGTGTCGCCGGCCGGATCCTGCGAGGTGAGGAGCCAGATCATTTCAAACGCGTTGAGGCCCGCGATGAGGAGAAACACCGCCGAGACGACCACGACGTCCCAGATCAGGGGCAGCGTGATCGAAAAGAACTGCCGCCAGGGCGGTGCGCCCTCGAGTTCCGCCGCCTCGTAGAGTTGTGGATCGATGCCTTCCATCGCCGCGAGGTAGAGGATGAGATTAAAACCGCACGCCATCCAGAGGTAGATCGGGATCAGCGCCGAGTAGAGATTCGCCGGCGCGAGCCACGGATACCCGGCGAATCCACGCAGCCAGGCGACCAGCGACTCCGGCGCGGGCGTGCGCGCCAGGAAGTCACCGAGGCCGGTCAGCGCGGCATTCACAAGACCGCCGTGCGGCTCGTAGGCGTTGAGCCAGAGCAGCGTCGCCGCAATGCCGCCGAGCAGATTCGGGAACAGCAGCACCACGCGGAAAACGGAGGCACCCCACACGCCGCGATGAATCATCGTCGCGAAGAGCAGCGCCACCGGCACCACGACCAGGGCGGGGACGGCCATCAGGTAAACGTTGTTGCGCAACGCGAGCCAGAAGCCGTCGCTCTCGAAGAGCAGCCACTTAAAATTGAACAGGCCCGCCCACGACGCGCGGCTGAGGCCATCCCAGTGCAGGAACGCCCCGCCGAACGACGCCAGTCCGGGCAGCAGGACCAAGGCGCCGTACAGCAGGAGCGCGGGACCGACAAACATCGCCGCCACACTCGGCCGCAGCGGTCCGAAGGCGGCGCCGTCACCATCGGTTCCGCCCGCCGCGAGGGTGCGACGGCGGCGGACCGCCACGACCAGGGCCGCACCAGCGACAATACCCAGCCCGGTGAGCAGGCCTGTGCCGGCCACCGGGTGGCGCACATCAACCTTGTCCGGCTCGGCCGCCCGCGCGCGGTCGCTGTCCGCCGCCGCCTCGACCCGCGCACCGAACTCTTCGGGCGTGAGCCGGCCGGTCATGAGTGCGTTGCGCGCATCGACCAGCGCCTGCCGGATCGCCGGCGGCTGCAGCGCGACCTGCGGCATGTTGAAGGACTCAGGGGCGCGCAGGATCAGCTCGGCCGTCGGCCGCATCAGCTCCGAGTAGGCCTCCAGCGGCACGCCGCGCACCGCGACCGGCGAATCCTGCCGCCGCACAAACGCCTCGGCGCGGGCCCGCGAGGTCAGGAAGCGGAAGAAGTCCAGGGTCGCGCGCTCGCGCTCCGGATGCCCGGTGGCAAAGATGAAAAAGCTGTCGGCGCCGGTCTGGATCGCGCGCGGATCGGCGGCGCCCTCAGGAAAGACCGGGAAGCCCATCGAGCCGAGTTCGAAGCCCGGCGGGAATTTTCCCGCCATTTCCCCGAGCATCCAAGAACCGGATACGACAATCGCAGCCCGGCCCTGGAGGAAGGCGAGCTGGGCGGCGGTGTGCGTGGCGCCCTCCCAGCCGCGCAGCGTGTAGTTTTGGGTGATGCGCTGCAGGATGCCGGCGGCGCGCACGTAGCGGGGATCCGCGCGCATGCCCGGAGCGAGCGCGTTGAGGTCGCGCCAGCCGGTGGCGCCGGCCAGATTGTAGAACGCGGCGCGAATGAACGCGTCGGGGTAATTCGGGTAGACTCCGGTCAGGCTGACGGGCGCGAGGCCGGTGGCCTGGATCCGCTCGCACAGCGCAAAGAACTCGTCCCAGGTGCGCGGCTCGGTCCAGCCGTGCTCACGAAACAACACGCGGTTGTAGAAGATTGTCCAAGCCGCATAGCCGAATGGCACGCCATAGACGCCCTCGCCCACCCGCCAAGATTCCAGCGAGCCGGGCAGAAAGGTTTCACCCCAGGGCGCGTCGCCCTCCCAGTTGGGTCCGGCGAGGTCGGCGCGCAGATCGCGCACGCGTCCGGCCTTGATCAGCGCGGGCCAGAGCAGGCGCGGCGCAAAGGCCGCGTCCGGATAGCCGCCGTCGATGGCGCGGACGCGCAGTTTGTCCTCAATGCGCGGATCGCCGTAAAGGCGGATGCGCACCCCCGGGCGTTCCTGTTCGAAGAGCCGGGCGGATTCCTCGAAAAAGGCCGTGCCGTAACCGCCGGAAAACATCGGAATCTCGATCTCAACCACAGCATCGGCCTCGGCTGCACGGACAGACGCGGCGGCCATCGCCACAAAGACGAGCACGCCAAGCCCTTTGCGAAAAAGCCGCCCGAGCCTCCCTTGCATGCCGTGAGCTTCGAAGTCGGTCCGGGCGAACGCCACGCTTTTTTGGCGAGGGTCCGTGTAGCCGGGCTCGCTGAGCCCGGGGATTGGATTGCAGGGATGCGGACGGCCGGACCGCGGACCGGGGTCGGCGACCCCAGCTACATCAGAATCCCCCCCCGGGTTTTGCGTTTCTGCTGCCCGGGGCGCCCCTAAATTGGACGCTTCCATGGCGACTCAGTCATATCGTTCACCCGGACTTCGGCCGGAGGGAAACCTCCGCCACGGCTAAACGCGCCCGCCCCTCACGATGTACCAAGTCACCTTCTCCGAGGCCGCCATGCAGGAGTTGAACAAGCTGGATAAGCTTTCTCAACTCACTGCGATCGAGCCAATTGGAAATCTGAAACCGGCGGATATCGAGAAGCCGCGCGAACCCCTCGGCCGCTTCCAGCGCGATGGTCATACGCTCTATCGCCTCCGCGCCGGCGACCATCGGTTCTACTTTGAAGTCAGGGATAAGGAGATTCTGCACGTCCTTTACATCCTCCACCATCGTTCGCTCGAGGATTTCCTCTTGCGCAACAAACTCCCGGTGTCGGAAGAGCAGTTGGCTGAACAGCACTCGAAGTTCTGGAAATACCTCGAGACCCTGACTCGAAAATAGCGCGCCATGGTCCCCCGCCCCCCCTCTGACGACGACCGCGCGAACCCGTACACGGTCGCGAATGCCAGTCGTATCTACTTCCTGCCCAACCTGATGACGGCAGGAAACCTGTTTTGCGGGTTTGTGGCGGTCATCCGCTGCATCCAGGCGCACTACATCATGCGCACGGCCGGGACGGCCACGTTGATCACGCCCGAGGCGGCGCTGCTGTTCAAGGAGGCGGTCTGGTTCATCTTCGGCGCCATGGCGTTCGACATGCTCGATGGCCGGCTGGCGCGCATGGGTGGACGCGAGTCCCTGTTCGGCGCGGAGTTTGATTCGCTCGCGGACGTGGTGTCCTTCGGTCTGGCCCCGGCGCTGATGGTGTTTTTCCTGATCCTCTCGCCCAGCCAGGGCTACCCGATGTTCCAGAGCTTCGGCTGGCTGCTCGGCTTCATCTATTTGCTGTGCGCGGCCATCCGGCTAGCGCGATTCAATGTCATTACAAACCCCCTGCTCCATCGTGAGCAGAAGGATTCGAGCAAGGATTTCGTCGGGCTCCCCGTTCCGGCCGCGGCCGGGACCGTCGCTTCCCTGGTGCTGGCCCTCCTCAGCCTCGCCGAGCACGACCGGTCGCTGCAGCGATGGGCGCTTGTGTTGCCCGTGCTGCTGCTCCTGATCGCCATCCTGATGGTCAGCACGATCCGCTACCCGAGCGGCAAGCAGATCGACATGCAGACCCAGACGCGGCTCACGACCTTCATCCTGATCGGTGCCAGCGCGGCCGCCGTGATTGTGTTCCGCCAGTACGGCATGATCATCGCCTGCCTCGGCTACATCTTCTTTGGCATCATCCGTCACATCCGCCGCCGCCAGCATCGTTCGCCGGGCGGTCCAACAACCGTGTGAGCAACTGACCAACAGCTCACCAACAACCCGATCGTTGCGCATAACCCCGAAGTTGCTGGTCGAAGACCGGCGGTTGTTCACAGGTCCGACCGATCGCCGTTTTCAGAGGGAAAAAGGCCTGCGCAAAGCCCGGTTGCTGGTCTTTTTCGGAGCCATACTGATACGGATATAATTCCTTATTGAATAGCTTATCTTTTATCCTTTGTTAATTTCCCCGGTCGCAACGCCCGCGCGAACCCCTCGTCCATGAAATTCAAAATCAACCGCGATCATTTCACGAATGGCCTTGCCCAGGTCCTCAACGTGGTCGGCTCCAAAGCCACCATGCCGATCCTGAGCAACGTCCTGATCGAGGCCGACAAGGACCACATCACGCTGACCACGACCAACCTCGATCTCGGCATTCGCTGCAAGATCAAGGCCGAGGTCAAGGAGGGCGGCGCTGTCACCCTCCCCGTGAAGCGCCTCGCCACGATCGTGCGCGAACTGCCCAACGTCGACGTGACGCTGGACGCCTCGCCGAATCACCAGGTGAAACTCGCCTCAGGCGGTTCCAATTTCCGCATCATGGGCATCGGCAAGGAGGAGTTTCCCCCGCTGCCGGAGTTCGGCGACGAGAAATCGTTCACCCTCGAGCAGGCCGAGCTCACCGCGATGCTCAAGAGCGTGTCCTACGCGCAGTCGTCCGACGAGACGCGTTACATCCTCAACGGCGTCTATTTCAACTTCCGCGACGGCAAGCTGGCCCTGGTGGCGACGGATGGCCGTCGTCTCGCGCTGGTGAGCAAGGAACTCGACGTCCCGGCGGCTAGCGCCGGAGCCATCATTCTGCCGGCCAAGACGGTCAGCGAGCTGGCCCGCATGCTGGACAAGGGCGAGAAGCTGAAGATCTCGTTCAACGACCGCCGTGCCGCCTTCCAGATCAACACGGACAAGGATGCGAGCGGCCTGATCGACTCGATCTACCTCTACTCGAAGGTCGTCGAGGGCAATTATCCGAATTATCAGCAGGTTATTCCCAAGGAGACGCACCAGCGCATCAAGCTGGAGCGCGAGCTCTTCCTGCAGTGCATCCACCGCGCCGCCCTCGTGTGCAGCGAGAAGTCGAACTCGGTGATGCTCAAGCTGACCTCGCACCTGCTCGAGATCACGGCCCAGAGCCCTGATTTCGGCGAGGCGCACGAGTCGATGGCGATTGGCTACAGCGGCCCCGACCTCCAGGTCGCGTTCAACCCGGCCTTCATCATGGATCCGCTCAAGGCGCTGGCGAAGGACGAGGTGTTCTTCGAACTCAAGGACGAGGTGAGCCCGGGTGTGTTCAAGACTCTCGACAGCTTCATCTGCGTCATCATGCCCGTGCGGCTGAGCTGACCAGACCCGGCCTGCATCATCATTGTTTCGAGGGGCCGGGCCTCGCGCCCGGCCTTTTCCGTCCATGGACCCCACCTACCCGATCCTGCTCGCAATGGTGATTTCGCTGGCACTGTACCAGCTGAACCAGCGTTTCGCATCGCCTGTGCTGTCGATCATCAATCGCTGGCTGCGGTGGATCGTGTTTGCGGCGGGTGCGGCGAAGATCTGCACCGACTTCGGCTGGATCGACCGCCCGTTCGGCGTGCAGGTGACGATCTTCTTCCTCGTCTATTTTCTGGCCGAGACCGTGTACCGCTGGATTGAGATCCACGCGATCAGCGTGAGCCCCCTGCCCCTGTTTCCGCCGTTCGCGATCAATCGGAGCGGCGAGGAGTGGCCGACGCATCCGCGCCTGCTCAAGATCCGCGACTGGCTGCGGGCAAATGGCTTCAAGCAGGTCCAGGCCCTCAAGGCCGAGGTCGCACCGAGCGTTTATCTGCGCGTGTCGGTCTACCAAGACAACGATGCGAACCTGCGGCTGCAGGTCACCTTTCTACCGCACGTGAACGGCGCGATCTCGGTCTGCTACTCGATTTCGTCGCAGACGGTGAACGGATTCCGCTATGTGACCGACAACCTCTACTTACCGTTTGGCGGATTCTATCCGGAAAACTGGCTGGTCGAGCGAAACCCCTGGCGGCGGTCGTTGAAGGGCCTCGTCGCGCGTCACCGCGCACGCCTGGTGCGCAACGGCGAACCTCTGCTGCCATGGACGGATGATCCGCTGGCGGACCTGAATTTTCAGCAGCGCCAGCTTGAGCAGATCAACACCGAGCTCGGCTTCCTCCTGCCCTACAATGAGCGCGAGGAGAATGGGAAGATGACGACCGAGGGCCGCTACCGGGTGTGGAAGGAAATCTGGCTCCTGAATTACTTCGGCCGCAGTCAGCGGTACGAGTAAATGGTAGGGGCGTGGCTCGTCCACGC
>CAYWRG010000054.1:28120-29006 GCA_964460715.1 uncultured Opitutus sp.
TTCCTTGAGACCCAGACCGGTCAGGGTTTCGGGCGAGGTGCGGGCCGCCTCCATAAAGGCGGCGTCGAGCGCCTCGACCAGGGCCGCGTCCGCGCCCCCCGGTGCCCCACCCACCTGGAAGGCGGGGCGCGCCCACGCCCCTACAGGATTAGGATTTCGAGAGGGCGGCCCGCACTCCCGGTCTCGACGCGACGAACTTGGCTTGGCATGTAAGGCCGCATGGAACTCGCCGCCCTGACCGAACGCGCCCTGCAGGTGCGCAATCACTTCGCCGCCATGGAAACCGCGCGCTCCGGCCGCGCGTGGACGCGGGAAGAAGTTGCCCAGGGCTTTGTCGTTGATGTCGGTGACCTCACCAAGCTCGTGATGGCCAAGGCTGGCATACGCCGCGTCGATGACGTTGACGCCAAACTTGCACATGAACTGGCCGACTGCCTCTGGAGCGTGCTCGTCCTCGCGAAGCTCTATAACGTCGACCTGGAGAAGGCGTTCCTGACGACGATGGACGAGCTCGAGGCCAAGTTAAAGACGGCGGGTTGATCTGGGCCTGACTAAGAAGGTCGCGCAGAGACGCGGAGACGCAGAGTTCGCAAACACGACCCGATTTTAGATCGGTTTTCTCTGCGGCTCCGCGTCTCTGCGCGATTTCTGGTTCCTTCCGATTCCTACCCGGTCGCGCGCGTGAGCGTGATCACGCACTCGAGGTGACGGGTCTGCGGGAAGAGATCGAAGGGCTGGACCGCGGTGAGGGTGTAGCCGGCCTCGGTGAAGAAACGAAGATCGCGCATCTGCGTCGCGGGGTCGCACGACACGTACACGACGGCGCGCGGGCCGTAGGCGAAGAGCTGGCGGAGGAACGACTCGTCGCAGCCCTTGCGCGGCGGAT
>CAYWRG010000055.1:0-12635 GCA_964460715.1 uncultured Opitutus sp.
GCCGCTTTGCTTAACAAGTTCGTTCCTTTCGGATTGAACGCATACCATCACGAAGTTTGCCGGTTCGGATGCGTTCATCTCACGGCGCCTTATAAGGCGCTCGGACGGGATGAGTAGCCACCGAGGACGATCTTCGTGTTTCTTGTGGCAAGAACGCTGAGTTTGATTTCTGGAGTGTGTTCCGGACGCAGGTCTGTTTCCGGCTCGCTGACCTAATCCATCGCCTGCTCAGCGCGCGCGGCGGTAGTGCAGGGCGACCGCGCCGCAGCGGAGCGGCTGCGTCGAGATCAGATCAAGCCGTCGCGTGCCGGGCAGCCCGCTCGCGTGAAGGGTCGGGCCGTGGCCGGCGATCCGCGGGTGGACGAGGAACTTGTACTCATCGATCAGATCCAGTCGGTCCAGTTCGGCTGCGAGCTTGCCGCTGCCAAGGAGCACGCCGTTGGGGGTCGCATCCTTGAGCTTCTGCACGCCCGTGCGCAGGTCGCCGGCGATGAGGTGGCTGTTGGTCCACGGAAAATCCCGGCGCGTCGAGGACACCACGTACTTAGGCTTGGCCTCCAGCTTGACCGCCCACTCGCGGATTGCCGGTGGGGCTGGGGTTTCGCCCCGGGCGACCGCCGGCCAGTAGCTCTCCATCATCTCGTAGGTGACACGGCCCCAGAGCATCGCCCCGTTCTCGTCCATGAGGCGGGTGAAGAAGGCGTGGGTCTCATCGTCGACGATTCCCTCCTGGTGGTCGATGCAGCCGTCGAGGGTAAGATTGATGCTGAAGGTGAGGAGTCCCATGGGGTGCGGGATCGGGGTGGGGTTGATATCCGTGTTTCTAACCCAACTTGTTTGGCCGAGTCACCACTTGTGTGGGAGGAGTTGGAAACAACGAAACTCGGTCCGACCGATCCTCACGCAATGTCTGCCTGGATGACCCGGATGCCGACCTGGGGACGGCTTCGAAGTCAGAGGTCGGCTGCGCTTGCGCGGAAGATTTCTGCTGCACCTCGCGCACAGCTGTGATGTCTCGCCATGACCATGAACCGGAGACAAGTCACTCTGTTTGTGCCGTGCAGGGAGGCCGCCCCGCTTGAGGCGATTCGCTCGGTGGTTGATCCGATTCAGCGGCGGCTGATTCCTGCGCACGTAACCCTCTGTCGCGATGAGGAGACGGCGGCGTTACGATACGAGAGCTCTGCCAGTAATCGATTGGAAGTGGGGATTCGACCGGCAAAAGCCTGACTCGTGTACTGGAAGGGCACGATTTCGGAATCCTTGTACATCAGGGCTGTGCTCCCGCCTAAGTTGATCGCTTCGTGTCTGGCGGGGTAGGGCATTCGTCGACGTGAAGTTAGGGTTAACTTCTGGTTCGGAATGATTTGGCTTTCATATGATGCCGGTCGTTGGCGTAATTGGCTTTCCTCCATGTCTGACCCCGTTTCTGCCCCGCTCGATCCTGCCAAGGCTATCGCTATCATTGGTTTGCAGCTGCGCTACCCGGGCGCGACCACGCTGGCGGAGTTCTGGCAGAATCTGCGCAACGGGGTCGAATCGATCACGTTTTTCTCCGACGACGAACTGAAGGCCGCCGGCTTCGGGCCCGAGACGCTGGCTAATCCGGCGTTCGTCAAATCCAACCCGCACATCGGCGACGTGTCGCTCTTCGATCCGGCATTCTTCGGCTTCACGCCGCGCGAGGCCGAGGTGATCGATCCGCAGGTGCGCGTCATGCTTGAGTGCGCCTGGCAGGCGATGGAGAACGCGGGCTATGACCCCGAGCGCGTCGACGGCCGCGTCGGCGTCTTCATGGGGGCCAATCTCAGCAATTACTTTGTCACGAATCTCTTTCCCCAGCTCGAGGAGCTGACTGCGGGCCAAAACTCGATCTCGGCCCTCACGCTCTTCAATGACCGCGACGCGCTCGCGACCATCGTTTCCTACAAGCTCAACCTCAAGGGCCCAAGCGTCACGGTGCAGACCTACTGCTCGACGTCCCTCGTCGCGGTCCACCTCGGCTGTCAGAGCATCCTCGCGGGCGAGAGCGAGATTGTCCTCGCGGGCGGCGTGTCGATCAACGGCGAGCACGTGTCGGGCTACATGTACGAGGAAGGCGGCATCAAGTCGCGCGACGGCCATTGCCGCACGTTCGATGCGGGCGCGAGCGGCACGGTCTTCGGCAACGGCGTGGGCCTCGTTGTCCTGAAACGCCTCGACCGCGCGATCGCGGACGGCGACACGATCCACGCGGTCATCCGCGGCTCGTCGATCAACAACGACGGCGCGATCAAGGCCGGCTACACCGCGCCCAGCGTGCAGGGCCAGGTTGAGTCGATCACGCAGGCGATCCAGCGCTCGGGCGTGCATCCGGAGACCATCGGTTACGTCGAGGCCCACGGCACGGCGACGCTGGTCGGCGACCCGATCGAGGTCCATGCGCTCACGCGCGCCTTCGAGGCGACGGGCGCGAAGCGGCGGCAGTTCTGCGCGCTCGGCTCGGCCAAGACGAATTTCGGCCACCTCGATCGCGCGGCGGGCGTGGCGGGCCTGATGAAGGCGACCATGACGGTGAAGGAAGGCCTGATCCCGCCCTCACTCCATTTCACGAACCCGAATCCCAAGATCGATTTCGCCGCGAGTCCATTTGCGGTGAACACGAAGCTGCAGACCTGGGAACGCCCGCGCGGCGAGCTCCGACGCGCACTGGTCTGCTCGCTCGGCGTCGGCGGCACCAACGCCCACGCAATCGTCGAGGAGCCGCCGGTCCCCGCGGCCTCGGGTGCGTCGCGCGCCGCGCAGGTCATCGTGCTTTCCGCCCGCTCGGAAAGGGGTCTGGAGACGGCGACCGACCAGCTGGTGACCTTCCTCAATCAGAACCCCGACGCGAACCTCGCGGATGTGGCGTTCACGCTGCAGCACGGGCGCAAGGGGTTTGCCCACCGTCGCATCGCGGTCGGCCGTGACGCGGCCGAGATCGTCGCGGCCCTCGAGGGCAAGAAGCCGGCGCAGGCCCAGAGCGGCTCGACCGCGGGCCAGCGCGCGGTGGCGTTCCTTTTCACCGGCCAGGGCGCGCAGTACGCCGACATGGGCCGCGGTCTCTACGCGAGCGAGCCGGTCTTCCGCGCGGAGATCGACCGCTGTGCCGAGGCGCTCAAGGCGCACCTGGGCGGGCTCGACCTGCGCACCGTGCTGTACCCGGCCGAGGGCGGCCTCGCGGCGGCGGAGGAGAAGCTCAAGCAGACCGCGCTGACGCAGCCAGCGCTGTTCGTAATCGAGTACGCGATGGCCAAGCTTTGGCAGAGCTGGGGCGTGCAGCCGGATGCGATGATCGGCCACAGCATCGGCGAGTATGTCGCCGCGACGCTGGCGGGTGTGTTTGAACTCGACGATGCACTCGCACTGGTCGCGGCGCGCGGACGTCTCATGCAGGGCGTGGCGCCAGGCTCGATGCTGGCCGTGCCGCTGACCGAGGCGGAGCTGACGCCCCTGCTCGGCGCGGAGCTCTCCCTCGCCGCGATCAATGCACCCGCGATGTGCGTGGCGGCCGGCCCGCACGCGGCGGTCGATGCGCTCGAGGCGACGCTCAAGGCCCGCGGTGTCGACGCGCGGCGCCTGCAGACGTCGCACGCGTTTCACTCGCGGATGATGGATCCGATCCTGCCCGAGTTTACCGCGTTGGTGGCGAAGGTGAAGCGGTCGGCGCCGACCAGGGCCTACGTCTCGAATGTCACCGGCACGTGGGTGACGGCCGCGCAGGCGACCGATCCGGCTTACTGGGCGCAGCACCTGCGTCAGGCGGTGCGCTTTGCCGACGGCGTGGCGGAGCTGCTCAAGGACGGCGAACGGATCGGCCTCGAGGTCGGCCCCGGCCGGACCCTGAGCACGCTGACCAAACAGCAGGCGGACCTCGCGGCGCACGGTGTGCCGGTGACGTCGCTGCGACACCCGCAGGAGAAGACGGCGGATGACCTGTTCCTGCTGACGGCGTTGGGCCGGCTGTGGGTGGCGGGCGTGGAGATCGACTGGCGCGGCTTTGGTGCGGGCGAGAAGCGTCGACGCGTGCCGCTGCCGACATATCCCTTTGAACGCGCCCGCTACTGGGTGGCGCGCAAGGACCCGGCCCCGAAGACGGCAGCCAGTGCCGCGCCCGCGGCATTCTCGCGTCAGGCGGATCTGGCGGACTGGTTTTACGCCCCGGTCTGGCACGACGTGCCAGTCAGTGCGGCGGTGGCCACCAAGGAACCTTGGCTGGTTCTGGCGGACGCGGGCCCTCGGCGCGACGCGCTGGTTGCGAAGATCAAGGCGGCAGGCAATGCGGTGACGCTCGTGGAGCGGGCTCCATCATTCGACCTGCGCGGCGATGGCGTGTACGCGATCGATCCAGCGAGCAAGGATGACTACGCGACGCTGTTGACGGCGTTGCGGGCGGAGCAGCGTTTCCCGGGTACGATCGTGCATGCGTGGAGCGCGGACGTCGGGACGAAGTCGGCGCTGGACGGTTTTGCCGACACGCAGGCGCGCGGATTCTTCAGCCTGATGTACCTCGCGCAGGCGCTGGGTGATGAGAACCTGATGGCGCCGGTGCGCCTCGGCGTAGTGACGACCGGGCTGCAGAGCGTGGCAGGCGAGCCGATCGTGGCGCCAGAGCGCGCGACCCTGATTGGTCCAGCCAAGGTCATTGCACAGGAGTACGAGTTCATTGGCAGTGTGGCGCTGGATGTCGCGGGCACGCCGGAAGAGCAGGCGGCGGCGATCATGGCTGAATTGTCGGTCATCCCGCGCGAGCCGGTCGTGGCCTGGCGCGGAGCGAAGCGTCACGTGCAGGGCTTCGAGCCGCGGCGTCTGACGTCGGCGCCGACGGTGCCGCTGCTCAAGACGAACGGCGTCTATCTGATCACCGGCGGCCTGGGCGGCATCGGCCTCAAGGTGGCCGAGTGGCTGGCGCGCACGGTGAAGGCGCGGCTGGTGCTGACCAATCGTTCGGCGCTGCCGCCGAAGGCCGAGTGGGCGGCGTGGGTGAGCGGTCATGGCGAGGACGACCGGACGAGCCGGCGCATCGCGACCGTGCAACGCCTCGAGAGCCTGGGCGGCGAGGTTATGCTGGCGACGGCCGACACGGCGGACCGGGCAGCGATGGCGAAGGCCGTCGCGGACGCGCGTGCGCGTTTCGGACGGATTGACGGCGTGATGCACGCGGCGGGTGTCGCGGGCGACGGCGTGATCCAGCTCAAGGAATTCAAGACGGCCGCGGCGGTCATCAATGCGAAGATCAAGGGTGCGCTGGTGCTGGAGGACGTGCTGCGCGATGCGCCGCCGGACTTCACGGTGCACTACTCGTCGATCGCGGCGGTGACGGGCGGTTTTGGCCAGGTCGACTACTGCGGTGCGAACTCGTGTCTCGACGTGATGGCGCGGGCGACGTCGCTCGCCGGCGGCCCGGTGGCGATCTCGATCAACTGGGACGCGTGGGCGGAGATCGGCATGGCGGTCGAGACCGTGGCGCGCCCGAAGGCGAAGACCGCGGCGGACTGGCGTCCGCTCGCGCACCCGCTGTTCCAGCGCACGCGGCAGCAGGGCGGCGAGATCCACTACGCCGGCACGTTCACGACCGAGGGGCCGTGGATCATCACGGATCACCAGCTCTACGGAAAATCGACCCTGCCGGGCACGGCCTACCTCGAGATCGCGCGCGCGGCCTTTGCCCAGCACGAGGTCGCGGACAGCTACGAATTCACGGAGATGTTCATCCTCGCGTCGTTCTCGGTCGAGCCGGGCGTGCCGCGCGACCTGCACGTCGTCCTGACCAAGGCGGGCAAGGGATACGACTTCACGATTCGCAGCGAGACCGCGCCCGGTTCGGGTGAATGGCTGGAACACTCGCGCGGCCACATCGAGGCGGGCACGTCGAAGCCGGCGCGCACGCACGACCTCAAGGCGATCGAGGCGCGCTGCACCGCGGAGCACGTGGTGGTCAATGCGCCGGACAAGGTTGTCCCGGGCCGGTTGATCGACCAGGCGGCGCACCTCAAGGTGGGTCCGCGCTGGATGACCCCGGAGTGGGTGAAACTCGGCGAGCGCGAGGGCATGGCGGCCCAGCGTCTGCCGGACGCCTACCTCGGCGACCTCGACGCCCATCCGCTGCACCCCGGTCTGCTCGACCTGACGGCGTTCTTCCCATTCAAGACCTCGGCGGTGTACATCCCGTTTTCACACGGTTCGGTGCGCGTGTATGGTCTGCTCACGCCGAAGATCCGCAGCTACATCAAGCAGCACGACGACCTGTTGAGCGGCAAGGCAACGGCCAATTTCGAGGTCTTCCTCGCCGACGAGCAGGGCCGCGAGCTGGTCGCGATGGAGGATTACCTGCTGAAGAAGGTCGAGGCGCGCACGGTCGCTTCGGCGGCGGGCGCAGGCGGTGACGGGGACCTGTTCCCGTTCCTGCCGGGCGCGGCAAACTTCCAGGTCAACATGAGCGCGCTGGGCCAGCTCGACACGCTGGCGCCGGCCGCGGTAGAGCGGCGGACGCCGGAGTCGGGCGAGATCGAGGTGCAGATGCACGCGGCGGGCCTGAACTTCAAGGACGTGCTGCGCGGCCTCGGCATGCTCTCATCGGAACACGACGCGGGTCTGGCCACCGGCTTCGGCGGCGAGGGCGCCGGCACGGTGGTGCGCGTGGGTCCGGGCGTGAACGGCTTCGCGCCGGGCGACCGTGTGATCGTGATGGGCGCAAAGTGCTTTGCGGGCTTTGTGACCGTGCGCGAGAACGCGGCGGCTCCGCTGGCCGAGAACCTCGGCTTCGAGGACGCGGCGACGATCCCTCTCGTGTTCCTGACCGCGCATTATGCGCTGCACGTCCAGGGCCGTCTGGCCAAGGGCGAGCGCGTGCTCATCCATGCGGCCGCGGGCGGCGTGGGCCTGGCCGCGATCCAGTGTGCGCAGCGCGTGGGCGCGGAAATTTATGCGACCGCTGGCAGTCCGGCGAAGCGCGAGTACGTGAAGTCGCTTGGCGTGCGCCACGTGTTCGATTCCCGTTCACTCAACTTCGCCGATGAGGTGATGAAGGCGACGGGTGGACGCGGCGTGGACGTGGTGCTCAACTCGCTCGCGGGTGAGTTCATTCCCAAGGGGCTCGGCGTGCTGACGCAGTTCGGCCGCTTCCTCGAGATCGGCGCGCGCGACATCTACCAGAACAGCCAACTCGGCCTGCGGCCGTTCGCGAATAACCTGTCGTTCATGGCGATCGAGCTCGGGCCGCTGATGCTCGGGCGGCCGGAGTACGTGCGCGCGATGCTCGACGAGATCATGGGCTACTTCCGGGCGGGGCAGTTCAAGCCGCTCCCGAACGAGGTGTTCCCGATCACGGAGGTCGCGACGGCGTTCCAGACGATGGCGGGGGCGCGGCACATCGGAAAGATCGTGCTCGCGATCACGCCGCCGTCGAAGGCCGCGAAAATCACCGGCACGAAACCCAAGGCGAAGGAGTCACGCGGCAGTGCGACGGCGGACTCGATCCGGCCCGACGAGGGTGTCGAGGCGCTGGCGCGAATTATGGCCGCGGCCTCGTCGCAGGTCGTGGTGTCGCCGCGTCCGCTCCAGCCGATTCTCGACCACATGCGCCACCAGCTGCGGGCCTCGGCCCCGGCCGGCGGTGCGGGTGGTAGTGGCGGGGCGTCCGAGGCGCCCAAGCCGGCCGCGCGGAAACTTTACCCGCGTCCCGCACTCGGCAACGCCTACGTGGCGCCGCGCACACCCTTGGAGACGAAATTGACCGAGGCCTGGCAGACGATGCTGGGCATTGAGCAGGTCGGCGCGCAGGACAACTTCTTCGAGCTGGGCGGCGATTCGCTGATCAGCGTGCAGGTGATCTCGAAGGTGAAGAAGGAGTTCAGCGTGCAGCTGGCGTCGTCCACCCTCTACGAAAACCCAACGCCCGAGGAGTTCGCGAAGGCGATCGAGGCGGCGAAGGGGAGCTGAGGCACTTCATACCACGGATGGACACAAATGACGGATACGGAATCGGAGTTTTGACCACGGATTACACGGATTTCACGGATATGAAACTGGATTGGAGATCCGCGTTATCCGTGCAATCCGTGGTTAATTCCGTGTCTGTCGGTCTTTCACTCAGTCCATTCGTCGTTAATCTCTTTTACCTTATTTCATGAGCACTCATTACGAGCGTACGGTCCGGTTCGGGGAGGTGGATGGCGCGGGCTTTGTGTTTTTCGCGAAGTACCTCGAGCTGTGCCACGAGGCCTACGAGGCCAGTCTGCTGCGGACGGGGATCGAGTTGCGGACGTTCTTTGGGACCAACCGCGTGCTCATTCCGATCATGAAGACGCAGGCCCAGTACCTCGGGCCGCTGCAGAGTGGGGACCGGGTGCGAATTGAACTCGCGGTCACCGCCGCGGGCGAGAATGGCTATGCGATCGCCTACCGCATGCTCCACCTCGGGCCGGCGGGCGAAAAGCTCGTCGTCCTCGCCAAGACCGAGCACATGGTCATCGATATCCAGACCCTCGAGCGCAAGACCCTGCCGGCCGCGCTGGCGGCGTGGGTGCAGGCGGGTGGGAATCCGGCGTCATGACAATCCTCGGCCTGACTGGCGGGCTCGACGTGGCGCACTCTGAGGCGCACCGGCTGCCCTTCGACTTCATCCATGATGCGACCGCGGTTCTGATCCGCGACGGATGCGTGCTGGCCGCGATCGAGGAGGAGCGCCTCAACCGCATCAAGCACACCAATAAGCGGCCGCACCAGTCGCTGCGGTTTTGCCTGGAGTCCGCCGGGATTGGTCCGGAAGCCCTTGATGCCGTCGTCTTCTACGCGACGGAGCCCTACGTGAAGCGGGTGCTGGAGACACTGCACCTCGGAGATTTCTCGCAGAAGGAACTGGCGACGCCGCGCGGCATGGTCCAGCGGCTGTTTCGCGACGAGCTTGGTTACGAGTTGGATGCGGCGAAGATCTTCTTCGTCGATCATCACACGGCCCATGCGGTCAGCGCGTATGCGATGGCGGGGTTTTCCGAGGCGTTGGTCGTCACGCTCGACGGCCAAGGCGAAGGGATTTCCGGTGTGGTCTACGACGGACGCGGGCGGACGCTGAAGCCGCTGCGGACCTTCACCGAGCAGCATTCGCTGGGTTATCTGTACCGCGACGTGATCCGGTTTCTCGGGTATGAGATGTTCGACGAGTACAAGGTGATGGGCATGGCGCCGTACGGCGACCCGGCGAAGTACCGCGCGCTGTTCCAGACCTTCTATGATCTGCTGCCCGGCGGCGACTACCGGCTGCACCTTGAGCGGGTGCGCTCGCTCTTCCACGTGACGAAGCCGCGCCGCAAGGGCGACGTGTTCAACGAGACGCACCAGCACTTGGCGGCCGCCCTGCAGGAGGCGGTCGAGGTGATCGGGCTGCACGTCCTCACGCATTTCCAGAAGGAAACCGGGCACAAGAACCTCTGTCTCGCCGGGGGCGTGGCACACAATTGCTCGCTCAACGGGCGCGTGCTGTACGATGGCGGCTTCGAGAAACTGTTTGTGCAACCGGCGGCGCACGACGCGGGCTGCGCGCTGGGCGCGGCGATCGCGTTGCAGCTCGCGTTGGCGCCGCAGTCGACGGTGGAACCGCTGACGCATGTGCTCTGGGGCACGGACATCGGCGGCGACGCGGAGATCGAGCCGGTGCTGCGCGCCTGGTCCGGTCTGGTCTCGATCGAGCGCTGCCCGGACATCGTCAGCCGTACGGCGGACCTGCTGGCGGCGGGCAAGGCGATTGGCTGGGTGCAGGGCCGCTCGGAGTTCGGGCCCCGCGCGCTTGGCAACCGGAGCATTCTGGCGGACCCGCGTCCGGCGGAGAACAAGGACGTCATCAACCGTATGGTGAAGAAGCGCGAGGCCTACCGGCCATTCGCGCCCTCGGTGCTGGAGGAGAAGGTCGACGACTATTTTATCACGACCGCCACGCAGAAGACGTTCCCGACGATGAGCGTGATCCTGGATGTGCGTCCGGAGATGCGTACGCTACTCGGGGCGATCACGCATGTGGACGGGACGGCGCGGGTGCAGACCGTGTCCCGCGCGGCGAACGCCCGGTACTGGGATCTGATCAAGGCCTTTGGCGAGCGCACGGGTGTGTCGATGCTGCTGAACACCTCGTTCAACAATCATGCGGAGCCGATCGTGGATTCGGTCTTCGACGGCATGGTGTGCTTCCTGACGACAGACCTGCATGCGCTGGTCGCGGGCGACTGGCTGGTCACGAAGAAGCCGGATCTGGAGACGAATCCGGCGCCGTGGCTGGCGCTGAAGGTGGGCCTCCCGGTGACGATCACGTTAGCGGCGGAGCGCCGCTGGGTGAGCGCGACCGAGCAGTCGTGGGCGCACGAGCTACGATTCACGTATCACCACGGCAAGACGGCCAAGGTCAGCCCGGCGCTGCACACGCTGCTGGCGAAGGCGGATGGGCGGACGAGCTTCGGTGAATTGGGCCGGGCTGCGGGGTTGAGCGATCCGGAGACGGCGTCGCTGCTGCCCGAGCTGCGCGAGCACTGGACCAACCGGATGGTCGTGCTGACGCCATAGGCGGGAAGCGGGATTTAACCACGGATTGCACGGATCAAGCCATGCAGCACGAAGTGATCACGAAGGATGTTATCGGGGCAGCGATGGTCGTGTTGAACACGCTTAAACCCGGACTTGATGAGAAACTCTATGAAAGGGCTTTGGTGATCGAGCTGCGTAAGCGGGGCCACTCCTGCGATTCGCAGAAGCCCTATGTTGTTCGATATGACGGAATCGAGATTGGGACCTTGATTCCGGACTTGATCGTGGATGGGGCTGTGATCGTTGATCCCAAAGTCGTGACTGAGTTCAATGACGCACATGTCGCCCAGATGATTGGCTACTTAAACATCACGGGACTGGAAGTTGCGTTGCTCCTGAATTTCAAGCACGCGGACCTTCGCTGGAAGCGAATCGTTCGGTGATCGATCCAGCGACCAAGGCTCGGAAGCGAGCCTCGGAATTTTGACCACGGATTGCACGGATTCGATCCGGATACCGGAGAAGAATGCCGATCTCCAATTCAGGAGGTTCGTATCCGTGCAATCCGTGCAATCCGTGAAATCCGTGGTTAATTTTTGTGGTTTGGGCACGAAAAAGCCGCGCCGGGGAGGGCGCGGCTTTGAAAGCGAGACGGGGCGGTTCGATCAGAACTTGTACTGGATACCCGAGGTCAGCGTGAGCTGGTCCTTGTTCTGGGCGTCGAGCGTGACCGTGGTGCCGCCGAAGGGAAACGTGATCGGGCCGAGGGAATTGTCGTACACGTAGCTCAGGCCGATCGTGATGCCCATGCGGGGGCTGAGCATGCCCTTGAAGCCGAGGTAGGCGTCGACGACGTAGAGGTCGGTCTCCTCGAAGCTCTGGCGGTAGAGGACGCGCTGCTCCATCGAGGCGTACTGGTTGAAGAAGTAGACGAAGTTTTCAAGGAAGCCGCCACCGATCTGGACGTCGCCGTCAAAAGGCGTGCCTTTCTTTTCCTTGGTCGCGACGAGGCCGGGGACGATGTCGAACTTGGTCTGGACGGTGTCGATGATCTTGTAGCCGAAGCCGAGGAGCTGGACGGCGGAGTAGTCGATATTTTTGACCGTATCGACGTTGTAGGACGTGCGGCTGGAGGTGTACGTGCGCTCGCTCAGCTTGTGGTTCCAGGCGAAGGCGCCGCCGTAGTTGTCGGTCTGGCGGCCGTTGGGCTCGTAGTCGGTGTAGTTGTAGTTCAGGTCGAGCGAGTGGGCATCGGTCTGCGTGGTGCGGACGAACGAGGCGGAGGCCTGGATGCCGAGAATGCGGCCGGGGAGTCGAAGCGCGGCGCCGGTGGTGCCGGGAGGCGTGTTCGGAATCTGACCCTGCTCAAAGGTCGGGCTGACGTAGGTGCCGCCGAAGGTGATCGTGCGGGTCCAAGCGGCCTTGTTGGGATTGCCGGCCTGGCCAGCGAAGGTGGAGGAGGTCGAGCCGCCGGCGGAGGCAGTGGCGGCGGTGACGGGCACGGCGGCGGTGGTGGCCGCGGGCGCAGCCTCGAGGTCGCTGGCGGTCAGACCGTCGCCGACCTTGAAGGAAGCAACGTCCGTCTCGTTGACGGTGATTTCGCCGAAGAGATCGCCCTTGAGCGTCACCTTGCCGCCCTCGTGGCGGGTGATCTTGCCGGTGAAGGTGTCCCCATTTTTAAGGCGCAGCACATCGGCGGAGGCCGGGCTGGAAGCGAGGGCGAGGCAGGTAGCCGCAAGGGCTAGGGCATGACGATTCATAGGTAGGTAAGACAGAGAAGGTTAACGTGGCGGCGGACGGAGGGGCAAAGCAAAACGTCGGCGTCTGGGGATTGCGGGTGGGCGACGGCGGAAGGGCGGTTCGGTGGGGGGAGTGGAACCGGGTTCTAATCGTTCTCGTTCTTCGTTTTCTTACTCCTACTCGTTTTCGGGGTAGAAGGCTGGATGGACCCAACCTCGATCCGGAGAACGAGAACGATGTCGGCGAGGGGCGATGGGCTCGCGGGGGCTCCTGTCTGGTTCAATCCGCAATTTAGAGAGGCTTGAATTGTGGTGTAGACCGGGGGGCGGTACCCCCGGCGCGCAATTATTATTAGAAAAAAAAAC
>CAYWRG010000055.1:12645-13094 GCA_964460715.1 uncultured Opitutus sp.
ATTTTTTTTCCAAAAACACCCCCCCCCGGGGCCCCCCCCCCCCCGGCTACACCTTTACCGGAACGGCTCTAGACCGACCGCGGCGTGACGCAGTACATGTCGAGCTCGCCCTTGCCCTTCACGTCGATCTTGCCGATGTAGTCGCACGGGTGGCGTTCGCGGACGAGGTCGTAGGTGTAGGCGGAGAGGTTGACGCGGCCGGGCTCGCCGTGGCTTTCCATGCGACTGGCGATGTTCACGGCGTCGCCGAAGAGATCATAGATCAGGCGTCGTTTGCCGACCACGCCGGCGACGACCACGCCGGTGTGCAGGCCGAGACGCATGTGCCATTTCACGGCGGAGCGCTGGTTGCGCTCGGCGATGCAGGCGACGAAATCGAGGGCGGCATCGACCACCCGAGCTGCCGAGCCGGGATCGCTGGGGGCGAGTCCGCCTGCGACCATGTAGGC
>CAYWRG010000055.1:13104-25060 GCA_964460715.1 uncultured Opitutus sp.
TCGCCGATCGTCTTGATCTTCTGCAGGCCGTGGCGGTCGATGATGTCGTCGAAGCGGTTGAAGATGTCGTTGAGCTCGGTCACGAGCTTGTCCGCCGGCATGGCGGCGACGGTGTTGGTGAAGCCCTTGAAGTCGGTGAAGAGGACGGTGACGTCCTCGTAGCGGCGCGGCGTGGCGCGGCCGGTGGCCTTGAGTTCGTCCGCGGCCTCGCGGGGCAGGATGTTGTAAAGGAGCTCGTCGGACTTGCCCTTCTCGCGTTGCAGCTCGGCCGTGCGCACGGCGACGAGGCCTTCGAGTTCGGCGTTCTTGGCGGCAATCAGGCGCTGCTTTTCCTGTTCGTGGGCGAGCGCCTCGCGCGAGAGGGTCTCGACCTCAACGAGCTTTTGCTCGAGGTCGCGGGAGACGCTGGCAAAGTTGCGGGCGAGGAGGAGCGAGAGGGAGATGGCGGCGCAGACGCCGCCGTACGCCGGCAGGTAGATGCCGATCTCGCCCCCCGCGACGAAGCCGAGGGTGCGCAGGACGCTGTAGATGACTGCCCCGGCCAGCAGGGCCATGCCGGAGCCGATCAAGCCAATCCCGGGGACGCGCGCGCGCCAGGCCTCGACGATCCACCAGGCGACGGTGGCCCCGGCGGTGGTGACCAGGCCGAGCACGGCCAGATGGGGGCCGGTGCCCGGGGTGGCGAGACCCCAGACGCCGAGCAAGGCAGCGGCCACCACGAACGCGGTGATGATCCTGCGATGCGTGATCCTGAGCAGCGCGTTGAGGGTGACGAGCCAGGTCAGGGTGGCGATGGCCACGCCGACGAGGAACAGCCGCGCGAGCCCGTGTTCGCCGGCTGCGACCGGGACCAGCGCGGCCTCCAGATTGACGTAGACGACCAGCCCGTAGCTGGCGGTGAAGAGCGCGCAGAAGAGATTCTCGCGCAGGCGCGGCTGAAACGCAAAGAGCGCCAGGTGCAGCAGCGTCAGCATGGCCGCCACGCCACAGAAAAACATCTGGTGCGCCTGAAGCAGGTCCGGATCCAGCACAAGCGGCAGATCGGAACGGGCGAGGTCCATGGCGGTCAGACCTAGGTGGAGCCCCGGCGAAGGGCGAGCACATTGCCTGCGCGCGACCCGGCGAGCACGGCGGGCAGATCCGCCGCGAGCCGTTCAAGCGACGCGTGCGGGTAGGTGCGCAGATAGACGGCGAGGCGGGCGCGGTCGTCGTCGGCGATGCAACTGAGGACGACCGGGTGGACCGCCGACAGGGTGCTGATGGTCGTGAACGGCGGTTCCGCACCCCGGTGGTGCCACTCCTCCAGGCGATCGCCGGACCAGCGGACGACGATGAGTTCGCTCAACGGGAAAAGATCGCAGGTCGCCGCGGCGGCGGATCCAAGCGGCCGGCTGCGCAGGGCATTGGTCAGGTACTCCGCCGCGGCCCGCGAACGGACGGCGTCCTCCAGGCCGGCGTCAAAGGGCAGCAGTCCGACGAAGGCTGCGCCCCCATCAGGCCCGAGGGAAAGCGTGCCGTGGAGGGAAAGCGGGGCGCCGACTGCAACGAAGATGCCGGTGGCGCCACCGCAGGACCAGGTGGCGGGGGTCTGGGTGCGCGCGCGGAAAACGCGGGCGAGGGCATGGTCGCTGCGGACGTACTCGCGGTCGATCAGGGAGCGCCGCGTCTTGTCGACGGTTTCGACGAGCACACTGTGCATCACGCCAAGGATGCTGCCGACGTCGGCGACCTCCTGGATCGCCGCCTCCTGGCCCGTGCGCTCGAAGGCCTGGTTGCCGACGAGCCCGGCAAGCCGGCTGAGCCGATTGAACTGCCAGGAAACGAAGGCGGCGAGGACGAGCGAGACCACGAGGCCGACCGCGAGCGTGAAGGCCGACATGATGAGGACCTCCTGACGAATGGCGGCGCGGCGCTGGAGAAAGGTTTCCGCAGTCACCTCGATGCCGAGGCGCACGCCGGGATACCGCGTGGCCACGAGGGCCGGACGAATGCGGCGGAGGGAGGTTTCCGGCGTGACGGCCCCGATGACCGCGGGTTGGTCCGGCGGCGGCACCGCGGCCAGCAGCGTCTCGTCGAGGGGCGCGCCGCGCAGGGTGTCGGCGAGGATCTGGCCGGAGGCATCGACGAGGAACAGACGTTCAACCTGACGCCAACGTCGGATGCGCTCGAAGTAGACACCGACCGGGGTCGCGGCGAGCGCTTGCTTCTCGGTGACCAGAGCTGGAGCTTCGGCGGGCAGGAACTCGGAGATCGCGATGGCGGCGGTCTCCACCTCGGTGCGAAAATCACGCTCGGTGGTGCGAAGCTGCAGCCAGGCCATGAGGGAACCGCCCAGCACCGCGAGCCCGGCAAAGAGCGGCATGACCAGCAGGACGATCTGGCGGCGGGTGGTCATGGCCGGGGCGGGCGCGCGTGGCCCGCGGTCAGGAGTCCGAGCACAAACGCCGGGCACTCGCGGGTGAGGGTGAAGAAATAGCCCTTGGTGATGACGAGAATCTGGGCCCCGGCGGGGCCGGCGCGGAGTTCGGGCGTGAGGGCGTTCGTGAGAAGCGCGGACAATCCGTTGACCCGCCCGGCGGGCCGACCGTCCTCGCCGAGGAGATCGCCGGCAACAGTGACCCAAAGGGAGGTCAGCGCGCTGCCGCCGTTGTGGGCGATGTCGTTGGGTGCGATCTGGCGTGGCTCCGCGACCTCCGCGATGAGCGTCAGCTCCGTGTCGCTCAGGCGGTCAAACGGCGGGATTGTCCGCAAGGCGAGCATGCGACGGAAAACGGAGGTGGAGGTGTCGACAGGGGTCATGACCGGGTGGCGACAAGGAGGAAGGTGCCGGCGGGAGCGACCGCCCGGAGGGCTGCGAGGCCCTGCGCGGCATCGAGGCCGGCGGCGAGGCGGGCCGTGGAGGCGGGAAGGGGCGGGAAGGCGATGACCGTGGTCGATGTATCCACCGACTGGATCGCGGCGCTTGTCCCGTCCTCGGCGGTGAGGTTGCGGCAGCCCTGCGGAGTCAGCAGAATCCAGGCGTCGGTGCCGGACGGTCGCGGATCGAGCGCTTGCTGCAGGGCATCGGCATCGGCTCCATGACGCTGGAGCAGGGTTCGGGCGGTGGTGGCGAAGGTGGCCGCTTGGAGCGTGCGCGTGGCGGGATCGGCGGGCGCGGGGGCAAGCCAGATCAGGACCGTGTCGCCGAGCTGGACGGCACCGGAAGCGGTCGGGGTGAGCTCGTCGGTTTCGCCCCAGGCCAGGGCGGCGGAGGCGGGGATGTCGGTGGCGAGCGCGCCGAGGCGCTGCTGGAGCGCGGCGATGTCGCGTCCGGCCTGACGCTTGGAAACCGCCTCGCTGAGGGAGCGCACGAGCTCCTCCAACGTGGAGCTGGAGGCGGAGAACTGGCGGGCGAGCTCGGTCAGCTCGCGCGGGCGGTTGATCTCGACGCGCTGGGCGTAGTCGCCGGCGGCGGCGCGGAGGGCGCCGGCGCGGATGACGTTGAGCGGCGTGGTGAGCTGGCGGGCGATGACGAGGGTGAGCAGGCCGGCGCCGAGCATGAGGAAAAGACCGGCGCTGACGGTGACGACGAGGGCCTGGTGCGTGTCGAACTGGATCGTGCCGATGTCAATGTCGGCTCCAGCGACGGCAGCCACGCGTCCAGTGGCAGGATCGAAGATCGGCGCGAGTGCGGTCTTGAGCAGGCCCCATTGTTGCCACCGCTGGATGCCGCTGACGTAGAGCGTGCCCTCGGCGAGCATCGCCTGCACGGGCTCGACGGCCTCGGGCGGAAGCTCATCCACCGAGAGCAGGGGCGAATGCTCGTCGCCGATGCTGCCGTCGAGACCGTAGGTGATGAGGTCGAGATTATGAATCTGCTGGGTGTAAAGAAACTTGGTGCCGATCCGGTTCTGGAGGTTGCGCAGGGACCGGGCGTAGCCGCGGTAGAGCGTGGTCTGCTCGCGGCCGAAGGCATGGACGAGACCGCGGTTGGAGATGATGCCGGTCTCGGGATTGATGACCAACAGCGAGGTCGAGATGCCGAAGAGCCGCTGCCCGTAGGGATCGTACGCGACGGCCTGGAGATTGACGGGCAGGTCGGGGTGTTCGAACGGGGTCTCGTCCGCCGCCGCGGCGTCCGGTGGGCCGAAGGCCAGTGACAGGGTGCGCCGGACGCTGCCGGTTGCGGCGTCGACTTCGAGTAGTGCGTCGCCCTGCGGGTCCAAGACCCAGAGCGCCTTTCGGGTGGAATCAAAGGCCAGTCCCCGCGGCCGGAACGGCAGGGGCGCGAGCACGGTTTCCGCCTTGGTCGTGAGGTCGATGCGCTTGAACTCACGGCCGGCCACGTAGAGCTGCCGGTTGGCGGCATCGGTGGCCATGGCGTGAAACGGCGTTTCGAGGTCAAAGGCATGCGCGGCCTCGCCGGTGTCGGTCGAAACGCGCTGCACGACGCCGGTCTCGGCGTCCGCGACGAAGACGACGCCCGGCTGGTCACCGCTGGCGGTGTAGGGCACGTACTCCTGGGTGAAGACGCCGTTCACGTCCGCCTGGCCCGAGCTGGTGTCGATGCGGATGAACTCGCCCGTGGCCTGGCTGGCGGACCAGAGGCCGCCGTCGCCCGCGTCGACCGCGATGCCCGCGACGGGCAGGGGATCGACCAGCGAGCTGTGCTCCTTGGGATCGATGAAGGCGGCGGTGACGGTGCTGACGGCGGTCAGCTTGCGGTCGAAGCCCTCAAGGATGATCGCCTGCAGGCCGCGGTAGGTGAGAAACGCATACGTGAGCACGAGAGCGCCCAGGACGGGGAGAAGCGCCACGAGGAGCCAGCTGCGCAGGGGGAGCCTGGAACGAATCGGACTCATGCGCCCAGCTTGTGTCGCAGCAGGACGAGCCCGAGCGACGGGTGGAGGTGGATGACGTATTCGAGGGCGGCAAGCGGAACGTGCAGGATCCGGCTGCCACGCAGGGCGGTGCCGGTCCGGCTGCAGCGACCGCTGCCATGAAAGTCGTCTGGACCGGCGGTGGCGCCCGGACCGAGGGTGAGCGCGGGATCTTCGAGTTGGATGCCGCCGGCGAGCACCTGCCAGAGGCCGTCGGCCGGATCGCCGGCGCGGAACAGCACGGTGCCCTCGGCCGGTTCGAGCACGCGCACGCGCGGGGCGAGGACCTCATGGTGGATGAAGAGCGCGCCATCGAGGGCGGGGATCGCCATCAGCTCGCGAACGATCTCGACCGGCGTGAGGCCGGTGGCATCGCCGGTATCGCGGCCGAGCAGGGTGAGGACGGTCGAACGCACCAGTGGGTGCGGCAGACGGCGGAGCTTGTCGATGAGCAGGTCGCTGGCATCCGCGCGGCCGGAGGCGTACAGGGCCTGGATCGCGGCGGACGCCTCAAGCGGGAACTCGGAGGCGAGGGAACGGGTGAGGACATCCTCCGCGGTGAGCGCGGGCAGGAGACCGCGTTCGATCGCAAACTCGACCTGGGCCTCGAGCGTGCGTCCGTCGATCAGCGGGAGGAGAAGGGTGAAGAGCTTGCGGTCACAGGCCTGCTCGATCGTCTCGATCGCGTATCCGCGTTCCTTCGACAGTCCGCCCTGCAGGGCGGCAAGCGGCGCCTCGTAGCCCGGGAGGCGTCCGGCAATGGTCAGGGTCTCGAGGACGATCTCGATCGCGAGCGAGGGAAAGTCGCGATGGATGCGGGTGAGCACGGCGTGGCCGGCCTCGTCCTTGGGGGCGCGGGTCAGGGCGAGGTAGCTGCCGAGGAAGAGGTAGGCGCGGTTGAGCGTCGAGGTGATGAGGGGGCGGGCCAGGGCGTCGACCTGGGGGAACGAGAGCTTGCCGATCGCGCGCAGGGCGACGCAGCGTGCGGCCACGGGGAAGCGCGGGCTCTGGGCGATCGTGGTGAGCAGCGGCACGGTGCGCGGACCGAAGCTGAGGATGAGGCGCTCGATGCGGCGGCGGTCCCCGGGCGTGTAGCCCTGCGCGCGCTGGAGGATCGTCTCGACCACGCTGGTGTCGCTGATGCGCTCGATCGCGTCGAACGCCTGCGCCCGCTCCGAGGGCGAGCCGTCTTCGACGACGGCGAGCAGGTCGGGCAGGAGGGTGCTGCCGGCACCGGAGGCGAGCCCTGCGACGGCCGCGAGCGCGGCGGAGCGGACCGGGGCGGACGGGTGTTCGAGGAAGTCGCGGAGGAGGTAGGCGTACTTGGATTCGCCGAGCCGGCCGATCGCGTCGAGCCCGAGGATGATCTCGTTCGTCTGGTCCGACACGAGGAGGCGGCGGATCTGTTCAAGGGCATCGGCGTTGTCGGCGATCTGCCAGCTCTGCCAGAGCATGACGGCGCCGGCGGCGCGGGTGCGGGGATCGCGGCCCTCGACAAGGGTCCGGGCCTGATGGGACGGCAGCAGGCGGTGGTGGCCGAGATCGCTGGCGAGTTCCGTGTCGGGAATCCCGGGGTGCTGGTCGAGCCAGCGGTGAATCTCCTGCGCGATGCGCGAGCCCGGGTCGGTGAGGAATTCGTCGAGGAGCGGACGGGCGGCCTCGCGGTGGGCGGGAGAGGGAGACTTGAGCATCGCCATGACGGCGAAGGCGGCCTGGGTGGGGTCGTTGAGGCGCAGGAAGCGCACCGCGAGCACGGCCTCGGTGGGATCGGCCGAGGAAGCGCGGGTGACGGCGAGGGCGACATCCGCCGGGGTGGCGTTGCTGAGCGCCGGGTCGGTACGGCGGGAAAAATCGAGCCAGTCGCGGCGCAGGTTGGCGGCGATGGCGGCGGCATAGTCCGACCGCAGCGCGAACACAAAGGCCAGGCAGACGGCGGCGGAGAGGATGCCCCACATCGAGAGCTGCGCGGGACTGAGGCGGCTGCCGGCGAAGAAGAGAAACACGCCGGCGGTGGCGGTCGCGAGCGGCTCGCCGATGCCCTCGATCATGGTTCGGAGCTGGCCGCGGAACGAGGAGGGCAGGCCGGAGAAGAGCAGGTTGACGTTGTTGTAGTCGATCGCGGTCATGATGCCCTGGTAGGCGACGAAGCCGGCGGCGGCGGAGAGGAAGCCGCGATCGAGGAGGAGCCAGGTGAACACCATGGCGTAGGCGATCGGCTGGATGAGTGCGACGTTACGGACGCCAATCCGGCCGACGAGGCGGTTGAAAACGAAGAGCGTGAGCGCGAGGTTGAGGACGTTGACGATCGCGGTCAGGCGGCCGAGCAGGCCGGCGAGCGTGGCCTCGTCGAGGCCTTCCGAGAACACCGTCATGTACTGGTACTCGCAGAGCGTGGCGGTGACCAGGGTGACAAAGAGCAGTGCGGTCAGGACCGTGGCGTAGCGTGAATCGAGGAGGCGGCCGGCGGTGCGGAGGGCTTCCCGGGGGCCGAAAGCGGGGGAATCGCCGCCGTCATCGGCGTCGAGTTCGCGGGTGGTGCGGCGGGTCCACAGGGCGAGCGGCCAGGTGACGGCGGCACTGAGCGCCCAGCCGAGGAACAGCGGTTCGACGCCAAAGCGGGCGGTGAGGGGCGTGACGGCGCTGCCGCCGATGATCGCGCCCATGGCCGATCCGGCGGCGAACAGGGCGAAAAACCGCTTGGCGTCGACCAGGTCGAAGTAGCGGTCGATGAAATTCCAGAAGAGGGTGTAGGTGCCGACGTACCAGAGCGCGGAGTAGAGCTTGGCGATGTAGCACAGCGCGAGCGGCGGCGTGGCGTCACCCGTGATGCGGAAGGCGAGCCAGAGCGCAAGGCCTCCGGCGACGAGGACGCCGAGGGTGAGATCGAAGACCCGGGCCACGCCGAGCCGGCTGAGCAGGTAGGAGTACGCCGGGATGTAGAACACCATCACCAGCGGAGTCAGGAGGTAGATGTGGGGCAGCTTGTCGGCGCCCACATTGACGAGGAAGATCGAGTCGGCGGCCGCGCCGCCGAGGGCGAGGCCCACTTGGAGCAGCAGCCCGAGCCCGGCGAACTGGGCAACCTTGAGCCCCTCGCCCGGCTCGATGCGGAGAATGCGCTGGACGAAAGGCGGCACGACGAGGATCAGCCCGCCGCGCGGCGGGCGAGCAGGATGCGGCTGCGGTGGGTGTGGGCGACCGCGCGAAAGTGCGGGTGGGGAAGCTCGACCCACTCGTGGGTTTCCTCGCGCACCCGCACGAGGTTGGTCTGGGCGAGCAGCGCGTCGGTCTCGGCCGGATGGTAGAACCGATAGTAGTATTTATCCTGATACAGCCAGCCGTCGCCGGCCGGCTGCATGTCGACGCCTGCGACGCCGTCGTCGGTGCCCGGAATGTTGGCGAGGAGGAGGCCGCCGGGCACGAGCAGTCGGGAGAGTTCGCGCAGCACCGGGACGGGATCGGGCAGGGTCTCGATCACGTCGCAGAAAAGAATGAAGGCAAAGCGGGCAGCGGGCAGGGGAACCTGCGCGAGATCGCAGGTCAGCGTGTGCACGCGGCTGGCCAAGGGAGCCGGTATCTTGGCCAGGGCCGAGGCGGCGGCGTCGCAGGCGGTCACGGGCCGGCCGAGGCTGAGCAGCAGCGGCAGGTTGCGCCCCTCGCCGGCGGCCGCGTCCAGGACCTCGCCGGGCGGCAGGGAGGCGGGGTCGGGCAGGAAGGGCTGGAGGAATCCGACGGGCTCGCGTCCCCAGATCGATTCGGACGTGGAGGCGTAGAGCGCCTCCCAGGCGGACTTGTTGCGGGCGTTGAGGTCGGAGGACGGAGGCATCAGGCGAAGTGAAAATGTCCCCGGATTCCTTGGCGCTTTAAAGCAAATTCACGACACGTTGCAGCCGAGCAGTGACAACCCCGGCGCCGGCGAGATGACGGTGTGTCGCGCGGTGAGCCGGCCGAGGGCATCGAGCGTGGCGCGAGGGATGACGCCGCCGTTGAGCCAGACCTCGGAGGCCCAGCCGCGGGTGGCGAGACTTTGCAGGATCTGCTCATGCACACCGGTCGGGCCGCCCAGCGGAAAGGCGGACGCGGGCGGCATCGCGTGGTAGTGGCCGGCGGGGCGGTCGTCGGCATACAGCATCTGCTCATCTCCCCATGGGGGATCTCCGTAGACGAGGTCGGGTGCGGGGAGGTCCGCCGGCCAGCTCGCGAAGAGGTCGCTCTCGACCAAGCGCAGCGAGAGGCCGTGGCGGCGGGCGTTGTGCGCGGCGACCGCGAGGGCGTCGGGATCGAGCTCGAGACCGACCACCACGGCCTCGGGCAGGGCGTGTTGGATCGACAGGGCGAGGCTGCCGCAGCCGACACCGACTTCGGCGAGGACGGGCGCGCGGCCCAGCGTGGAGGCGAGGCGGCGGGCGGAGGCGAGCACGGCGTCAACCAGGTGGGTCAGCTCGGGGTCCGTGACATACGCGCGCTTGTCGATGGCGAACTCGAGCCCGCGAAACACGAACCGCCCGGTGATGTGCGCGAGCGGTTCGCCGGCGAGGCGGCGCTTGAACCAGCGGCGGAGCTGGGCGTGGTCGCTGGCGGCGGCGGCGAGGACGGCGACGTCGGCCGGTGCGAGGGTGGCGCCGGGGCCAAGTTCGCGGGTGAGCTCGGCGAGGGTTTCGGCGGGATCGACGCTCATGCGGCAGCCTCCGGTGGCAGGAAGACCTCGGCGAAGGTGCCGCGCAGACAGTGGTTGCTCGCCATCGCCGCGCCGTAGCCGCCGGCGTTCAGAAACGCGAGCAGGTCGCCGTTGCGCAGCGGCGGCAGCGGGGCGTCGCGATGGAGGAGGTCGAGCGCCTCGTTGATGTTGCCGGCGATCGTGGTCGGTCGCAGCGCGGCGCGCGGCGCCGGGGCGCGGCAGGGCACGGGCCAGAGCGGGAGCTGGTAGAAGGCGGGCTCGAGGTGGATGCTGAAACCGCCGTTGACGCCGGCGTAGAGGGTGCGGCCCTTGGTCTCGACGGTGTTGACCTCAAGCAGAAGCGCGCCGGCGTCCTTCACGAGGTAGTCGCCGGGCTCGCACCAGACCTCGCAGCCGAGCTTGCCCCAGTGACGGGCCACAAGCGCGGCCCAGGTGTCGAGGTCGAGCGGGCGGTCGCCCGGCACGAGCGGGATGCCGAGACCGCCGCCCACGTTGACGTAGCGCAGGCCGGGCACCTGACGGACGAACCAGGCGCAGGCCTTGAAGATTTGGTCGAGCACCGGCAGTTGCGGCGTGAGAAACCCGCAGCCGGTGTGAAAGTGCAGACCCTCGACAACGAGTCCGGCCGCGCGCGCCTGCCGCAGGGCGGCGGCGAACTGTTCGCGGTGGATCCCGAACTTCGTCCCGCCGCCGCCAGCGTAGCGCAGCAGGCGGTTGCGCCGGTAGCCGATGCCGAGGCCGGGATTGATGCGCAGGCCGACCCGGCGTCCGGGTGCCAGCTTGGCCACACGTGCGATGTCGTGCTGTGAATCGAGATTGAGGATCGGTCCGTCGTGCCGGAGCAGATCGCGGAGATCGGCATCGCTGAGGGACGTCCCGGTGAACGAGATCTGCGCTGGGTCGAATCCGGCTGCGCGCGCCTGGCGGACCTCGGTGGGCGAGCAGGTGTCGATGCCGCACTGCCCGAGGCCCTGTAGCCAGGCGAGAAGCGGGGTGAAGCGATTCGACTTCATCGCGTAGAACACGCGCGTGCGCAGGCCGGTCGCGGTCAGCGCGGCCTGCAGGCGCCCGAGGTTGTCGCGGATCCGGGCCCCGTCGTAGACGTAAAGCGGCGTCCCGTGGCGCTGTCCCAGCGTCGCGAGCGACCGTCCGCCCAGCTCGAGGTCGCTTCCGCGATAACCCAGCCCGGGCCGGGTCCACCAGACGGTGCGTGCGGAGCTGGGGCGACGGGAGGGCATGACGAGAGGGTGATTGCGGCAGCCTGCACCGTGACCGGCAAGCGGTTTTGTCCTTGGTCGCGGTGGTCGAAACCCACCGGTGGGCATCCCTGTTGCAACAAATGTTTCAATAATGCTGTTGAATAGTTCATTTGGATTGGGCAGTAATTGGGCGTGATCAGGCCGGTGTGGCCGGCCCGCAGCCCTGTCCGGAACTTCCAACCCGCGTGATCCCATGAAACGACTGTCTGCTCTCGTCCTGCTGTTGGTGTCTTCCTTCGCGATGCTCAAGGGCCAGACCTACGACACGCTCATCCGTGGCGGTCGCCTGCTTGATGGCACGGGCACGCCGTGGCGCTATGCCGATGTCGCGATCAAGGGCGACCGGATTGTGGCGGTCGGCCGGATCCCGGCCACCGCGACGGCCGCGCGGACGATCGATGCGCGCGGGCTGTATGTGGCGCCTGGCTATATCGACCCGCATTCGCACGCGACCGATTCGCTCATGTTCGCCGACCGCGCCGGGGTGCGGGCGCTCGCGCACCAGGGCATCACGACGGCGGTGATCAACCACGACGGCGGCGGGCCGACCGATCTGCCGGCCCAGTTCAAGACGCTGACGGCGAACCGGCCGGGCGTGAATATCGTGCCGCTGATCGGACACAATTCCGTGCGCATCGAGACGATGGCCTACGATGAGCGCGACCCGACGCGCGACGAGCTCGAGGCGATGCGCCGGATCGTGCGCGCCGGCATGGAGGCCGGTTCATGGGGCCTGTCGGACGGCCTCTTTTATCAGCCGGCCAATCACTCGAAGACCTCCGAGGTGATCGCGCTGGCGCAGGTGGCGGCCGAGTTCAATGGGCTCTATACGGCGCATGTGCGCGATGACGCGGACTACAACGTCGGCGCGGTGGGCGCGGTCGACGAGGTGATCGAAGTCGCCCGGGCCACGGGCAAGACCGCGATCGTCACGCACATCAAGACGATGGGTCCGCGCGCGGTGGGACTTTCCAAGCAGATGATTGAGAACATCGAGAAGGCGCGGGCGGAGGGGCTTGAGATCTGGTCAGACCAGCATCCCTACCTCGCCTCGTCCTCCTCGCTCATGGCCTACCTTGTCCCGCAGTGGGCGCAGGACGGCGGGCCGTCCGCGATCCTCGGCCGGCTCACCCGGACCTTCGAGGCGCTGGCGGCCGAAC
>CAYWRG010000055.1:25070-28520 GCA_964460715.1 uncultured Opitutus sp.
AATGATCCCGAGATGATCACCGGCGTGGAGGCCAACCTGCGTCGCCGTGGCGGCGCTGAGCATATCCAGCTCACGCAGTACCCCAAGAACCCGGCGTTCGAAGGTCGCCGCCTGCTCGACATCGCGAAGGAGCGGAACGAGGACCCGACGGATACGGTGATGTTTTTGTTCAAGGACTCGGGTGGCCGCGTGCCGGTCGTGTCATTCACGATCAACGAGTATGACAGCGACGCCTTCATGCGGCAGGCGTGGAACATGACGGACACCGATGGCGGCGCCCCGGTCTTCGGCCAGGGGGTGCCGCATCCGCGCACGTACGGTGCGTTCCCCCACAAGATCCAGCGCAACGTCGTGGAGCGAAAGATCATCACGCTCGAGCATGCGATCTACACCGGCACGGGGCTCACGGCGTCGGTCCACGGCCTGCGCGACCGCGGCTTTGTGCGGGAGGGCGCGTATGCCGACCTGCAGGTGTTCGATCTCGCGAAGATCAAGGACACGGCAACGTTCGAGAAGCCGCACTCGTATGCGGAGGGCATCGTGCACCTGATCGTCAACGGCGAGCCGACGATCACCGATGGCAAGTTCCTCGACGCGCGTCCCGGCCGCCTCCTGCTGCGTCACGACCCGGTGGTCTCGACCCGCTGAGTTCGGGGGGATGAGCCGGGGTCGTTGATCCCGGTCCGGAGGATTCAAGAGGAAAAACTCGAGCCCCGGGGGCAACGACGCCGGCTACACCTCAGCTTAAGCTACTCTAGCGCGGCGCTGCGGTTTCGACGGCGCCGTCGCGGCGGGGGTCCGCGGCGCCGGTCCAGCGGTCGTGCTCCCAGGCGATGGCGTGGACGCCGCCGTAGTACGCGTTGCGCCCGTCCGTGACGAGGTCCGTCGGTACGCTGGGAAAGGTCCAGCCGTGCGGGGCGAAGCGCTCGCGCCACCCGGGGGTGTCCGCTTCCGAATAGAGGCGGTTGGGCGGAATGAGGTGCCAGCGGGGTGCGGCCACCGCCGCGGCGATGTCGGCCTGGCCGTCAGCCCAGAGCTGCACGACCTGGCTCACGGCCGAGATGATGCGCGCGCTGCCCGGACTGCCGACGGCCATGCGGGGGACGCCGCCGCGCGAGAGGATCATCGCGCTCATGGAGGAGAAGGGCAGCGCGCTGCCGCGGAGGGCGAAGGGGTGGTTGGGATCGTCGAGCACGAACTCGTGCATGTAGTCGTTGTAGAGGAAGCCCAGGCTTGGGCTCGCGACCTGGGCGCCGTAGTAGTTGTTGATACTGGTCGTCACGGCGACCGCCAGACCGTTGCCGTCGACCAGGGAAAAATGCGTGGTTTCGCCCGGATTGCGGGCGCGGGCGGCGGCGAGGAGTTCCGCGGCGGTTTCCTTGGAAATGCGTCCGGCCGACTCCGCAACGGGGTCCGCCATGTCGTGCACCGGGCTCTGCTGGTTGCTGGTGTGCCCAATGGCGAGTGCCTCGACGAGGCGCGTGTCGCGGGTTGGGGCGCCGGGCGCCAGTTCGCCGGATGGCGAGCGTTCGAGGACGTTGAGGATCTGGAGCACGACCCAGCCCGAGGCGGGCGGGGCGAGGGTGGCGACATCCCAGCCGCGGTAGGTGCCGCGCAGGGCGGGCTGTTCGCGTGGCTCGGGCAGACGAGCGAGGTCGTCAGCGGTGATCCAGCCATTGTTCGCTGCCATGTCGGCGGCGATGTCGCGGGCAATTTCCCCACGGTAAAAATCGTCCGCGCCGTGAGTTGCCAGGCGCCGCAGCGTGCGGGCGAGGACCGGCTGCTTCCACACCGTGCCGACGGCGGGCACGCTGCCGTCAGGGTTGAGCGTGAGGGCGGCGCCGGACGGGTGCGTGCGCAGGCTGGCGGCGGTGCGGGTGAGGACCTTGTGGCGGAATGCGCCGATCACGAAGCCCTCCTCGGCGGAGCGAATGGCGGGCGCGAGCAGATCCGCCCAGGCGAGGCGTCCGCTGCCGTGGCGCCGCCACGCGTAGTCGAGGGTGCGGACGGTGGAGGGCACGGTGGTCGCGCGGTGGCCGGTGAGATCGGCGGCGGTGATGCCGGCAGGCATGACTGCAGGGGCGCGCGAGGTGCCGTTGATCACGAGCGGGTCGCGGTGCGGACCCTGCAGGAGAATCTGGATACCGGCGCCGAGGCCGGACATGGCGGGTTCGGTCACGGCCAGCGAAAACGCGACGGCGACCGCCGCGTCGATCCCGCTCGAGGATCTCGCGCCCGGCGGCCGCGGCCTCGGGGCTGGCGGCCGAGACGACGCCGGGGGCCGCGCGTCCCGCTGGCGTGACGACGGGGACGAGGCCGAGCAGCGTCAGGAGGACGAGGGAAAGGCGGGGCATGTCAGGCAAGCGCGACCTCGAAGCTGCAGCCAGTCTTGGCGCGGACGTCGTCGAGGGTGACGCCGGGGTGCAGTTCGGTCAGGACGAGGCCGCCGCCGGGTTTCACGTCGAACACGGCGAGGTCGGTGATGATGAGGTTGACCACGCCGCGGCCGGTGACGGGCAGCGAACACTGCGGAAGGATCTTGGGACTGCCGTCCTTGGCGCAGTGCTCCATCACGGCGACGACGCGGCGCACGCCGGCGACGAGGTCCATCGCGCCGCCCATGCCCTTGACCATCTTGCCGGGGATCATCCAGTTGGCGATGTCACCGCGTTCGGAGACCTGCATGGCCCCGAGGATCGCCGCGTCGACCTTGCCACCCCGGATCATCCCGAAGCTCGTCGCCGAGTCGAAGAAGGACGCGCCGCGGCGCACCGTGACGGTCTCCTTGCCGGCGTTGATGAGGTCGGGGTCGACCTCGTCCTCGGTGGGATAGGCGCCGACGCCGAGGATGCCGTTCTCGGACTGCAGGACGATCTCGACGTCGTCGGGGACATAGTTGGGGACCAGCGTCGGCAGGCCGATCCCGAGGTTGACGTAGGACCCGTCCGACAACTCCTTGGCGGCGCGGGCCGCCATCTCCTCACGTGACAGTGCCATGGCTCAGGCCCCTTCCCTCGCGCGGACGGTGCGTCGCTCGATCCGCTTGTCCCGGGCCTGTTCGGGCGTGAGGGGGACCACACGCTGCACATAGATGCCCGGCAGGTGGATCTGATCGGGGTCGAGTTCGCCCGGCTCGACGAGTTCCTCCACCTCGGCGACCGTGACCCGGGCGCAGGTGGCGATCATCGGGTTGAAGTTCCGGGCGGTGTGGCGGTAGATGAGGTTGCCGTGGCGGTCACCCTTCCAGGCCTTGACCAGGGCGACATCGGCGCGGATCGCGGACTCGAGCACGTAGGCGCGTCCGTCGAAAAGCCGGGTCTCCTTGCCCTCGGCGAGGGCGGTGCCGTAGCCGGTGCGCGTGTAGAAGCCGGGAATGCCGGCGCCCCCCGCGCGGCTGCGCTCGGCGAGCGTGCCCAGCGGCACGAGTTAGAGGGCCAGTTAGCCCGCGCG
>CAYWRG010000056.1:0-7310 GCA_964460715.1 uncultured Opitutus sp.
GGGTCACGGCCGGCGCGCCATGCTGCGCCGCGAGGCCCGTCGCGAGCGCCGCCGCGCGGGCGGGAAAGGCCGGCATGCGCGCGGCAAGCCACGGACGGGCGCGATAGGAAAGTTCACCGCCAAAGAGCTTGGTCATCCACTCCGGCTTCAGCTTCTCACCCGCCCACGTCAGCATCGGCGGGTGCAGATCGACGCTGCTCTCTTCCCCTTCGTCCGCCGGCGGACGCCCGGGATACGCGCCTTCCAGCGCGGCGATTTCCTCGGTCAGACCCGCAAACACCGCGCCCACGCCGTCGCGGGCGTGCCACGCGGCGCAGCGCAGGTCGGCCCACTGGCGATTCGCAAATTCAACCGGCGCATCGTGCGTCAGCGCACCGACGCCCGCGGCAGCAAACGCGCGCAGCGCGGCGATCTGCGCTGGCGTGAACGCAAAGTCCGGCGCCGCCCCGCGCGCCGCCGCATCGTCGGCCAAGCAGCCGCGCGTCCAGCCGCCCGCGATCGTCGCGGCAAACGCCTGCGCCCGGACCGGCCCCGCGGGCGCGTGGCAATTGAGGCAGCTCTTCGCCACAAAGGTGTCCTGTCCGCGGATCGGATCACCCTTGGCCGCCGCGGCGACGCGCACCGGCGTCTCCTGCGCGAGCAGGAAGGCCGCCAGCGCCTGCGCCTCGGGTTCGCTCAACTTGAAATTCGGCATGCGCGATCCGGCATGCAGGGCCTCGGGTTCGCGCAGGTACTCCTGCAACGCGGCCGGGCGCCACTTGACCGGCACCTGCGCGAGGCTCACCCGCGTGAGACCCGCCACATCCGCCGGTCGGCCGGGCAGCGCATGGCAGCTCATGCATTGCAGATCGGTAAAGAGGTGCGCGCCACGATTGATCAACCCGGCGTCGGCCGCCGGGAGCGGCGCAGGCGTCGGTGGCGCATCGGCCACGAGGTACGACGTGATGTCCGCGATCTCCGTCGCGGTCAGCGCCAGCTTGGGCATGCGCGTCCCCGGACGCAGCGCGTGGGGATCAGCGATCCACGCCGCCAGCCAGTCAGCCTGGAAGCGTTCACCGGCCGCGCCGAGGTAAGGCGGGCCAAGCTGAAGCTCCGGCATGGCCGCAGTGGTGGCGAGATCACCCGTATCATGGCAGCGCAGGCAATGCAGGTTCGCGACCAACTCGCGGCCCTCGCGAATCAGGGTCGCGTGGGCGAGGCCCTCATCCGCGGAATCATGACTCAGCGCCATCGGCGGCACGCCCTCGCGGCCAAAACCGCGGCCCTGCCAGCGCAGGGAAAATGCCGCGTCGCCCGTGGCCGGGCTCGCGTACACCACGCGCACGCGGTTCGCCCCCTTGGCGAGGCGAACCGTCGCACTTGCGGCCGCGCCAAGCGCGGCACCCTCCTCCTCCAGGACCGCTTGGTCATTGACGAAGAGCTGGGCATGGCCGGCGCCGGCAAAGGCAAACGTCACATCGCTGCGCAGCGGCACGTCGAGCGACGCCTCCCACTCCGCCCTGAACGGCCCGGGCGCGAGCAATGCGCTCGGCGACGCGCCCGCCGCCACGGAGAGCGCAATCAGCCGATCACTCCGCACATCCGTCGCCCCCGACGCCAGCGACGTGAACCGCACCTGCGCACCCGGAGCCAGCGTGCCGGCCGGGGCCGCGACGGCCGCTGCAGGATCCGGCGCCTGCGCCCGCACCTCGCCGAGGACCAATCCGACAAGGACAGCGGAAGGTGCCGCGAGAACGGCGGCCAACAAGAAAGCGCGGGCGCGCGCTGGCATCATACAGAAGCGATTGAAGGATTGGTGTAGCCGGGGTCGCTGACCCCGGGGTTTAAAGAAATCAGCCCCCGATCCCGGGCTCAACGAGCCCGGCTACAAGGTCCGATCTCAAAAACTCAGGTTTCAGGTCTCAAGCTTCAGGTTTCTCCGCCCGCGCCTCACCGCGCCGGCACCTTGGCGATCGTGTTGTAGATCTCGTAGTCGAGCGGCTCGCCGCTCGCGCTGTCGACGAGGAACTTGATCTTCATCTGCATGACCGGCTTGAGGCCGGGGATTTCGAGGAAGACCTTCTTGCCGTCGGCGGAGAGCTTGGCGCTCTTGACCGTGACCGGGTCGCGGACCTGCTTGGTCGGGTCGACCACGGAGTATTCGGCCGAACCATACGCCTGCGACCAGAGGTAGTTCCACTGCTCAAGGCTCCAGTTCTGCAGATCCTCGGCTGAGGCCTTGTTGAGCGGGGCGGTGAAACCGACCTCGATGCCGTCCGCCTTCACGCTGAGGGCGACGGGAACCTCGACCGGCTTGCCCGTGCGGCGGACGCGCTGGAAGGCGCCGTCGCGGCGGGCGGTCGTCTGCCAACCCTTGAGGCCGGCGATGTAGAGCTGACCGTCCTTGGGATTGAAACGCGGGCGCATCATGCCGGCCTCGAACTCGAGCGGCAGGCGGCTCACGCCGCCCTGCACGGTGCCGTCGGCGAGGGTCTCGTAGGCGACGACGAAGAGGGAGCTCTTGCCGTAGCTGGTGTGGAGGAGCTGGCCCTTGGGCAGGCCGAAACGCTCGTCGGGAACCCAGACCTGGCCGCCGGAGGAGTTGTCGATGGAGTGCGGGATCCAGGTGATCGGATTGCCGTAGGTGGTCGGGGCCTCGTCGCGGTGGGCGAGGTCGACAACCCCGAGGAAGTCGCCCGACTTGACGATGTTGATGCGGGACGTGGGGGTCCAGGTGCCCTCGTTGTCGGCGAGGGTGACCTCACCGCGCGGGCCGCCGGCGCTCATGCCGTTCGGGGCGCGCACGCCGGTCGCGAAGACGTCGAGCTTTTTGCCGTCCTTGGAGATGCGGATCACGCTGCCCGTGTGCGGGGTGATGACCTGCCAGCCGCGGCCGCCCGGGCGAACCGCGCCGCCCTTGGCGAAGTAGAAGTTGCCCTCGGCGTCGGTCTGCAGGTCGAGCGCGAACTCGTGGAAGCTCGGCGAGACGATGACGTCGTTGTTGAAGGACTCGTAGAAGTCGGCCTCGCCGTCGTTGTTGAGGTCCTTGAGGCGCACGAGCTGGTCGCGGCCGAGCACGAAGACCTCGTCATTGACGATGCGCAGGCCGAGCGGCTGGTGGAGGCCGGTGGCGAAGCGTTTCCACTTCAGCTCGCCGAGCGTGGCGTCGATCCCGGAGACAACCCAGACATCGCCGCTCCAGGTGGTGAGCGCGGCGCGGGAGCCGTCGGCAAAGAGGTCCATCGCGCCGAAGCGCAGCCAGGACCTGTAGGGATTGTCGTAGGGCGCGGTGATCGTATCCACCGCGTAAGCACCGTCCTCGGCGCCGAGCGTGCCCTTGGTGGTGATGGCGGCAGTCCAACGGGCGGGTCCGCCCTTGGTCAGGGCCGCAACATCGGCGACGGCGCCGAGCTTGGCGATCGCAGCCTCGGCCTTGGCCTCATCGGCGGCCTTGCCGTTCCAGAGCGCGACGCGGAAGGTCGCGCCATTGGGCAGCGCGGGGACACGGAAGATAACACGCGAGCCATTGATGACCTCGATCTTCGCGCCCTCCGGGGCGCCGGCGAGCGTGACAAGCGTCTTGCTGGCATCGGCCGCCGGGAAGCCGAGCGTGGTGGCGCCGCCGGCGGATTTTTCGACGCTGGGCGCGCTGCCGAAGGGCACAACGTCGGCGACGACCATCGTGCGGCCCTCCTTCATCGGACCGACCTGCAGCGTGCGGGTGAAGATGTTCTGGCCGTCGGCCTGGGTCAGGCCGGGAAGTTCGAGGATCTCGGTGTCCGCGACCGTGTAGGCGACGACCGTCTGGTTGCCGTGGAGATAGAGACCGCGGTACTTGGCGTGATTGGCCGGAAGCGGACCGAACGGCGTGGCGCGCGGATCGGCGAGTTCGCCGGGGCGATCGGGGCGGCCGGCATCGACGGACCAGCCCGGGCTCGCGTTGGTGACGAAGGCGAGGTCACCGGCGACGCTCGGGTTCGGGCCGTGGCGGGAGTCGAAGACGACACCGTTCAGATTGAGGTACTTGCCGGTCCAGCCGGCGGCAAAGCGGACCAGATCGATGTCGAAGAGCACGGCGCCTTCGCCGTTGGGACCGACCTTGATCGCGATGCCCTTGTTGGCGATGTTGGCGCCGGGGGCGGAAGCGGAAATGGTGGCGGAGAGGAACGGACCGTAGTCCATGACCTCATACGGCTTGGGGGCCTCGGGGGCCTTGGGTGCCTTGGGTGCCTGGGCAAAACCAACGGCAGTCGAGGAGACGAGCGCGAGAGCCGCACAAGCGGCAGCCGCCAGCGCACGGCCCGGGGGAAGGAGCACGGGGTTAATAATCATCATTGGGGTCTCAAAAACAAAGCCGCCAAGCGGCTCATGTCGAGACTCTAGGACAAGGCGGGCGGCGCAGCAGGCGGTGCCTGAGTTGTTGGTTGGACGTTGGAGGTTGATGGTTGGACGGAATCCCGCAGCGCAGGCGGCTCACCCGCAGGTTTTGAGTCTACTGCGCAATGTCCGGGTCCGATGTAGCCGGGGTCGCCGACCCCGGTGCCTTGGGATCGAGCTGAGAGCGATCTCGAGCCCCGGGGCCATCGATCTCAGCTACGCTCCGCGCGCCCATTCGGCCAGCCAACAAGCTAGACCACCTCCGCCTCCGTCGCCCCTTTCGGGATGTGTACCGGATCGGTTTACGCAGCCGAGAGACGGGAGCCGAACGCGAAGGCAAGCAGGCAGGCCAAAATGAATCCAAGCAGGCGGACCCTGTGGACTATTGATTGCAACAATCCACTTTCCATGGGACACCTCCGTCACCGCAATAACGAATCCGTCGACGAGGAGTATTCGATGTCTGCCGGAGGCCTTCGAAGTCGCACTCGCACCTGCCAGCTACGCTCGCTCTACCGCCACATGCACACCGACCGGAAAAACCACATATTCGTCGACTTTGAAAACGGAGTGAATGTCGACCTCGATCTCATCGAGGGAAAGCCGGTTCACGTCACGATTGTTACTGGGAAACATCAATCTAGCCTGCCAAAAACGCTCGCGAAACAGTTCCTGCGATTTTCGGAGCAAGTCAGCGTAATCGACAATGAGCAGCTAGGACCTAACGCGGCTGACTTCGTTCTCGCTATGGAAGTTGGTCGCAAAAGTATCAACGACCCCAAGGGCTTTTATCACATCGTCTCGCGCGACAGGGGTTTCGACGCCGTCGTCAAACACCTCCGTAGCTTGAATATCATGTCTGCGCGAATTGAGGACTTCGCTGCCGTCCCAATTCTCGTCGCCGCCGATCGACTGACGCTTTCCCAACTTGCGGACAGCTACGCAGCCCGGCTCCAGCGTAGGCCTGTCGGCCGACCTGCACGTCGGGCCGGCCTGCTCGCCCAGATCGGCGTCCATTTCCTGAAGCAGATCGATGAAGCTAAATGCGAGGCGATCGCCAAGAGTCTCACTGAGCGTGAAGTCCTGCGGATTTCCGATACCGGAAAGGTGACTTACCCGCCCTTCGATGTTTCGCCGGTGCCGCCTGCTCCGGCCAAAACAACGCCCGAGCCCGCAAAGAAGGCCGTTCCGGCTTCGGCTAAAGTGCCAAAGAAGGTCCAGCCCGTCGCCGTGAAGACCACTCGCGCGGCCAAGACCATTGCCCAGCTTAAGAACCCAACGAGTACCAACCGTCCGGGCACGCTCGCCAAGCTCCGCGCGAAAATCAAAACAGACCTCTCGAAGGACTACTCTGAAGCCGCGGTCACACGCGTCATCGAAACCCTCACGATAGACGGCACACTGACCATCGATGCCTTGGGCAGGGTGGCCTACAGCGCGAGCCCAGCGCTGAATCCGTCATGAGCGAGGCGGTTATCCAGACGACGGTCGGTGGATTCATTCAGCGCCAAGCGGCTCGGATGTGGCGGTTCCTCTTCGACATCGAGCAGCCCAAGGCAATGTACGTCGTCAAGGCCGTGGCGCTGACTTGGTTGGGAGGGATGGTGCTGTCCGTCCTGATCGGGCTGACCTATCCGGGACCAACGGATCAGATCCTCAAGCCCAACGTGATGAGCGTGCTGCTCGTCGTCGTCATCGCGCCATGGGTTGAGACATGGATCATGGTCCCGGTCCTCTGGATGCTGCAAAAGTTCACGCTGTCCCGACTTCGCCTCTGCATCCTATCGGGGCTCATCTTCGGTATTCTCCATCTGTCTTCGGTCAGCTGGGGCTTCTTCGGCGCCTGGGCGTTTTTCGTACTGACCGCCTGCTTCCTCGCCTGGCGCCAGGTCTCCCGCGAGCGCGCGATCATCATGACGTCCCTCGTCCACATGGGCGTGAACACCACGTCGGCGGTGATCTACGCCGCCGCAAACGGCGGCGGTTGATGGTCTTGGGTTGAGGGCTACTGGTCACCGAGTCCGAAATTAGGTCGCGCGACAGCTCGCCCCTCTCTGTTCAGTCATTGAGCGTTGAGCGTTCAGCGTTGAACGTTGAGCGCTCGGTTCGAATCGGCCCGCCTCACCGGCATTGATCCCCAACCGGTTAACTGCATGCTGCTTCCGCAAGATGTCCCACCCTGCCCCTGCGGATGCCGACAACTCCCTCAGCCGCCGCCTTGAGGAACTGAACGCGATCGGCATCGCGCTTTCGCGCGAGAAGGACCTCGGACGCCTGCTGGAGTCGATCCTCGTCGCGGCCAAGCAGATCACCCATGCCGACGGCGGCACGCTCTACCGGCGGCGGCCCGAGGATGCGGATGCGCTGCATTTTGAAATCGTCCGGACCGACTCGCTCGCGATCGCCATGGGCGGCACCACCGGAACCGCCGTGCCGTTCGAGCCCGTGCGTCTGCGCGACGCCGCCGGCCGGGAGAATACGTCGATGGTCGCCGCCTACGCCGTGCTCAAGGACCGCACGGTCAACATTGCCGACGCCTACGCGGAAGCGGGCTTCGATTTTTCCGGCACGCAGGCCTTCGACCGGCGCACCGGCTACCGTTCCCGTTCCTTCCTGACCGTGCCGATGAAGGACCACGAGGGCGCCATCATCGGCGTGCTCCAGCTGATCAACGCCCGCGATCCCGCCACCGGCGAGGTCCGCACATTCAGCGCGGCCGATGTGCAGCTCGCCGAGTCCCTCGCCTCCCAGGCCGCCGTCGCCCTCACCAACCGGCTGCTCATGCTGCAGCTGGAAAAACTGTTCGAATCATTCGTCGCCCTGATCAACGACGCCATCGACGACAAGTCCACCTACACCGCCGGGCACTGCAAACGCGTCCCGATCCTCACCATGCTCCTCGCCGAGGCCGTGCACGCGACCGATCGCGGACCGCTCGAGACATGGCGGATGTC
>CAYWRG010000056.1:7320-20328 GCA_964460715.1 uncultured Opitutus sp.
CGCTACGAGCTGCGCATCGCGGGCCTGCTCCACGATTGCGGCAAGATCACCACGCCCGTCCACATCGTCGACAAGGCCACGAAGCTCCAGTCGCTCTTCGACCGCATCGAGCTCATTGAGACGCGCTTTGAGGTGATCCTGCGCGATGCCGAGCTCGCCGCGTTGCGCAACCCCGGACCGGACGCCGAGCGCCTCCTCGCCGCGCGCCGGGCGGAGATCGCCGCCGACCGCGCCTTCCTGCGCAGCTGCAACACCGGCAGCGAGGCGATGCGCCCCGAGGACCAGGCCCGCGTGCGCGAAATCGCCTCGGCTCAACGCTACCGCTGGCGCAATGCCGCCGGCCACGAGGTGGATTTCCTCACGCCCGACGAGGTTGAAAACCTCACCATCCGCGCCGGCACGCTCACCGCGCGCGACCGCCAGATCATCAATCACCACATCACCGTCACGATCCGCATGCTCGAAGCCCTCCCGTGGCCGGCTCATCTCCGCCGCGTGCCCGAGTACGCCGGCGGCCACCACGAGCGCATGGATGGCAAGGGCTACCCGCGCGGACTCACGCGCGACCAGATGTCCGTGCCCGCCCGCATCATGGGCATCGCGGATATCTTCGAGGCGCTCACCGCGCGCGACCGTCCGTACAAACCGGGCAAGACCCTCACCGAGGCCCTGACCATTCTCGGCCAAATGTGTCTCGACGGCCATATCGACCCCGACTTGTTCGACATCTTCGTCCGCGAAAAGGTCTATCTCCGCTACGCCGAGAGCTTCCTCGATCCCGCACAGATCGATGACGTGGATTTGACGCGCATCCCCGGCTTTGCCGCGGTTCAAATGAAAATGTAGCCGGGCTCGCTGAGCCCGGGCCTTTCAGACCGGAGTCAACGACCCCGGCTACATTTTCGGATGAGCTCATACCTTGCGGCCGAGGCTGGCGTGGTCGTCGCGGTCCGGCATGGGAGGAGGAAGGTTGGACGTCGGAGGTTGTCGGAGTTCAGAACGTCCAACTCCCAACCCCTAACCTCCAACGCGGTTACCCTCTTAGTGCAGGCCGCCGCCAGCGCGGATCAACTCGCCGGTCAGCCAGCCGGCGTCATCCGATGCCAGGAAGACCGCGACCGAGGCGATATCGTCCGGTTGGCCGATGCGGCCGAGCGGCGTTTTCGTCTTAATGTCCCGCTCCATCTCCGAGCCGATGAGCCCGGCGCTGCGCGCGCCCTCGGTGTCGATCATGCCGGGATTGAGGGCGTTGACGCGAATGCCCCGTGGGGCGAGTTCGTTCGACAACACCCCGGTGATGGCATCCACCGCGCCCTTGGTGCCGGTGTACACGGCGCTGGCCGCGGGCGTGATGCTGCTGACGACCGAGCCGATGTTAATGACGCTGCCGCCCGTGGACGGGAAGAGCTTCACCGCTTCCTGCGTGGTGAGGAGCAGGCCCAGGACGTTGATGGTGAACTGACGATGGAAATGCTCGGGCGTGATCGCCTCAAGCGGGGCAAACTCGTACACGCCCGCGTTGTTCACCAGGATATCGAGCTTGCCGTAGGCCGCTTTGGTCTCGGCGAGCAGACGGGTGATGTCCGCCGACTGGGCCACATCGCCCTTGAGCGCGACCGCCCGGCCGCCGGCCGCGGTGATCTCGGCCACGACCTTGTCGGCGTCGGTCTTGCTGGAGGCATAGTTGACCACCACAGCCGCGCCAGCAGCGGCGAGGTGCTTGGCGATGGCCGCACCGATGCCTTTGGAGGCACCGGTGACGAGGGCGACTTTACCGGTGAGTTTCTTGATTTCGGATTTCATGAGGATGGATGAATGCGAGTTGAGTTAGGTTGAGGTGGATTGGGTGGAGTAGAGAAAAGGGGTCAGCGGGCATCCGCTACTTGCACGGAAGCGTTCCAGCCGCCGCCAAGGGCCTTGATGAGCGCGACATGGGTGATGAGTCGCTGCGCCGAGAGCTGCGCAGCGGACCGCTCAGCGAGGAGAACGGCGCGCTGGGCATCGATGACCTCGAAGTAACTCACGAGGCCGCCGTCATAGCGCGTCTGCGCCAGCGTCCCGGCACGCCGCGCCGCAGCCACCGCGCGCTCCTGCGCCGCCGCCTGCTCCGCGAGAAAACGCGTGGCACTCAGCGCATCCTGGACCTCGCGGAAGGCGATGAGCACCCGCTGACGGAAGCTGGCCACGTTCTCCTCGTAGATCGCGTGGCTGCGCTCAAGATTGGCGCGGTTGCGCCCGCCCTGGAAGACCGGCAGATACAGCCGGGGTCTGATCGCCCAGGTGCGCGAGTCGGAATCGAACAGCTGGTCGATGTCCCCGCTCGCATAGCCCGCTGCACCGGTCAGCGCGATCGCCGGGAAGAACGCCGCCTTGGCCACGCCGATGCGCGCATTGGCCGCAACCAAGGCCGCTTCGGCGGCCGCGATGTCGGGACGGCGCTCGAGCAGCTCGCTCGGTAGTCCAACTGGAATTGCGGGCAGAGCCCCCAGCGGCTGCGCCGAGTCGGGTGCGAGGGCAAAAGCCGGAGCGGACTCGCCCGTGAGGACGGCGAGCGTGTTCTGCAGCGCGGCGCGACGCAGGGCCAGCGCGGCGGCCTCGGCCTCGGTTGAGGCGAGCTCGGTCTCGGCGCGGGCGACATCGAAATCAGAGGAGATCCCGCCACTGCGGCGTGACGTCACCAGAGCGAGCGCTTCCCGACGGAGAGCCACGCCGTCCGCCACGATCGCCAGCTCGCGATCGAGGGCACGAAGCGAGAAGTAGCCCGAGGCCACCTCCGCGGTGAGGACAAGCTGCACGTTGGCGAAATCGTCCGCACTGGCGACCACCAGGGAGCGGGCGCTTTCACTCAGGCGGCGGACGCGGCCAAAGAGATCGATCTCCCACGACGCGTTGAGCGCACCGAAGTGCGTTTCCGTCACCGCCGCTCGGGTTGCACTGTCGGTGGTCGAGGAGACGCGGCCGCGGTCGAGTCCCGCTCCAAGCTCAATCGAGGGAAGGTACGCACTGCGGGCGAGGCCGGCCTCGGCCCGGGCCTGCGCGACGCGCGCCGCCGCGGCCTGCAGGTCCTGGTTGGCCGCGAGTGCACGGGCGACGAGATCGTCGAGGACGGGATCTCCGAACAGCCGCCACCATTCGCCGCGCGGTAGCGTACCCGCGGGCGCCGCGGCTTTCCAGGCGGCGGACTCCGCCGGCAGGTCATGAAAGCCGTCGAGCGCAGCCGTGGTGGGCCGGTGATAGTCGGGGCCGACCGCCGGGAGCGCGGCCAGGAGCGGAGTGGAGACGAAGAGAAGAATCAGCGGTTTCATCGCGGGAAGATCAGGCAACGGTGGGCGTGGACACGGCGTGGGCGTCAGCGGCGGGCGCGGGCTTGCGGAGGCCGAGCTTCGCCAGCACCACGTAGAACACGGGGGTGAGGAAGAGGCCGAAGACCGTGACACCGATCATGCCGGCAAAGACAGCGACGCCCATGGCCTGGCGCATCTCGGAACCGGCGCCGGAGGAAATCACCAGCGGGAAGACGCCGGCGATGAAGGCGATCGAGGTCATCAGGATCGGCCGCAGGCGCAGGCGCGCCGCCTCGAGGGCAGACTCGACCACGCCCTTGCCCTCGCCGTGGAGCTGCACGGCGAACTCGACGATCAGGATCGCGTTCTTGGCCGCGAGGCCGATGAGCACGATCAGGCCGATCTGGGTGAAGATGTTGTTGTCACCCGCGGTCAACCACACGCCGGCCATCGCGGAGAGCAGCGCCATCGGGACGATGAGCAGCACCGCGAACGGGAGGCGGAAGCTCTCGTACTGTGCCGCGAGCACGAGGAACACGAGGAGAATGCTGAGCGGGAAGATATAGAGGCCGGTGTTGCCCGCGATGATCTTCTGGTAGGTGAGCTCGGTCCAATCGAGCGCCATGCCCTTGGGCAGGGTCTCGGCGGCGAGCTTCTCCATCAGCGCCTCGGCCTGGCCGGAACTGAACCCGAGCGCAGGCGCACCGCTGAGATCGGCGGCGGCATAGCCGTTGTAGCGCATGGCCCGGTCGGGGCCGTAGGTCTCGCGGACATTCACAACGGAGCCGAGCGGCACCATCTGGCCGGCAGCGTTGCGCGTCTTGAGCGTGGTGATGTCATCGGCGCCGGCGCGGAACGGGGCGTCAGCCTGGGCCACGACCTGGTAGGTGCGGCCGAAGCGGTTGAAGTCGTTCACGTAGAGCGAGCCGAGGTTGACCTGCATCGTCTCGAACAGACCCGCGAGCGGGATGCCCTGGGCCTTGGCTTTGGCGCGGTCGACATCAACCGCGAGCTGCGGCGTGTTGATCGTGAAGCTGGTGAACATGCCGGCGAGGCCGGGCGTCTGGTTGGCGCGGGCGACGAGCTCCTGCGTGGCGCGGTAGAGTTCGTCGTAGCCGAGGCCGGCGCGGTCCTCGACGTAGAGCTTGAAGCCACCCGTGGTGCCGAGGCCGTTGACCGGCGGCGGCGGGAAGATCGCGATGAAGGCCTCCTGGATCGCGTTGTACTTGGCCTGGAGGTCGGCGGCGATCTCGGGGCCGGACATGCCCGGCTTGCCCTTGCGCTCGGCGAAGGGCTTGAGCGTGGTGAAGGCGATGCCCGCGTTGGAGCTGTTGGTGAAGCCGTTGATCGAGAGGCCTGGGAAGGCGATGACGTCGGCGACGCCGGGATGTGCGAGCGCGATCTCGGTCATGCGGCGGATGACCGCATCGCTGCGCTCCAGCGAGGCCGCATCGGGCAGCTGGGCAAAGGCCACGAGGTACTGCTTGTCCTGCGTCGGCACGAAGCCAGAGGGCACGGCCTTGAAGGCGAAGCCAGTCAGCACGAGCAGGCCGGCATAGGCGACGAGCGCGATCGCGCTCTTGCGGATGAGGCGGGCGACGCCGTTGGAATACTTGGTCGCGGCCCAATCAAAGAAGCGGTTGAACGGACGGAATAGCCAGCCCAGGCCGCGATCCATGATCCGCGTGAGGCGGTCCTTCGGGGCATGGTGATCACGCAGCAGCAGGGCGCTGAGCGCGGGCGAGAGCGTGAGCGAGTTGAAGGCGGAGATGACCGTCGAGATCGCGATCGTGATCGCGAACTGCTTGTAGAATTGTCCGGTCAGGCCGCTGATGAAGGCGGTCGGGATGAACACCGCCGAGAGAACAAGGGCCGTCGCCACGATCGGGCCGGTGACCTCGCGCATCGCGATCTTGGTCGCATCAACCGGACTGCGTCCAAGGGCGATGTTGCGCTCGACGTTCTCGACCACGACGATTGCGTCGTCGACCACGATGCCGATCGCGAGCACAAGGCCGAAGAGCGAGAGCGCGTTGATCGAGAAGCCGAGCGCGCTCATCACCGCGAACGTGCCGACGAGTGAAACCGGCACCGCGGCGAGCGGGATGATCGAGGCACGCCAGGTCTGGAGGAAGAGAATGACGACGATGACCACGAGGAGGATCGCCTCGAGCAGCGTGCTGACGACCGCCTGGATCGAGCTGCGCACGAAAACGGTGGGATCGTAGGCGATCGCGTAGTCGAGCCCCTCCGGGAAGTTGGCCTTGAGGGCGGCCATGGTCGCGCGGACATCGTTGGAGAGTTCGATCGCATTGGAGCCGGGCAGCTGGAAGACACCGATGCCGACCGCGGTCTTGTTGTTGAGGAGCGAGCGCAGCGCGTAGTCAGAGGCGCCGAGTTCGACGCGGGCGACATCGCGCAGGAGTGTGCGCTCGCCGCGCGGGCCGGTCTTCACCACGATCGCGCCGAACTCCTCCTCGCTCACGAGGCGGCCCTGCGTGGTGATGAGCAGCTCGGTGTCAGCCGCGTTGGGCGTGGGCTGCTGGCCGACGGCGCCGGCCGCGACCTGGACGTTCTGCTCGCGGATCGCGGCAACGACATCGCCGGCGGTCAGGTTGCGCGCGGCGATCTTGTGCGGATCGAGCCAGACGCGCATTGCGTAGTCGCCGGAGCCCCACGTGTTGACGAGACCGACGCCCGGGAGGCGGGCGAGCACGTCCTTTATCTGAAGCGTGGCGTAGTTGCGGACGTAGACATCGTCGTAGCGGCCGTCCGGCGAGAAGAGGTGCACGACCATCGTGAGGTCAGGCGAGCTCTTGGTCGTGGTGACGCCGATGCGGCGGACCTCCTCGGGCAGCTTGGGCAGGGCTTGGGCGACGCGGTTCTGGACCTGGACCTGCGCCTTGTCGGCGTCAGTGCCGAGCTTGAAGGTGACAGTGAGGGTCATCGCGCCGTCGCTCGTCGCCTGCGAAAACATGTAGAGCGAGTTCTCAACGCCATTGATCGACTGCTCGAGTGGCGTGGAGACGGTCTCGGCGATCGTCGTCGGGTTGGCGCCGGGGTATCGCGCCGTGACGATCACGGTCGGCGGGATGACCTCAGGATACTCGCTGACCGGCAGGCGGAAGAGCGAGATGGCGCCAACCAGGAAGATGATGATCGAGAGCACGCCGGCGAAGATCGGGCGTTTGATGAAGAAGTCGGAGAAGTTCATGACGGGAGCGGAAGCGAAGCGGAAGACGGACGGAGATTTTCGGGCAAGGCAGTGGCCAGGACCGCGCGGAGCGCGCGGTTTGATCTCGGATGTAGCCGGGGTCGCTGACCCCGGTCCGACTGGGTCTCGCGAAGAGACCAAGCCCCGGGCTCAACGAGCCCGGCCACAGTTTCAGGAAGAGACTTTAGTTTGCGGCGACGGTGGTGGCGGCGGGCGCGGGCTCGGCGGTCACGGTCATGCCGGGCCGGACGCGCTGGAGACCGTTGACGATCACGCGGTCACCGACCTGCAAGCCGTGGCGAACGATGCGTTCGCGGCCGAGCAGCGGCCCAAGCGTGACGGGGCGGTAGGCGACGGTGTTGTCGGCGGCGACGGTGAGGACGTACTTCTGGCTCTGGTCGGTGCCGATCGCGCGCTCGCTGATGAGGAGCGCGGGCTGCGAGGCGCTGACCGGGATGCGCACGCGGGCGAAGAGTCCGGGGACGAGGGCGCCGTCACCATCCGGGAAGACCATGCGGATCACGAGGCTGCCGGTGCCGGGATCGACCCGGTTGTCGGCGGACTCGACATAGCCGCGGTGCGCGAAGCCGGCGCCATCACCAACCTGCATCTCGACCGGGATCCGGCCGCGCTCGAGCGGCAGACGGCCCTCGCGGGCGAGCTGGTTGAAGGTGAGCAGCGTGGCCTCGTCGACATCGGCGTACACATAGACCTCACCAACGGAGACAATGCTCGTGAGCAGCGTGGCGCCCGCGGGCGAACCGGCGACGAGGTTGCCGGCCGTGACATAGGCGCGGCTGACGCGACCACTGATCGGCGCACGGACCTCGGTGTGCTCGAGGTCGAGGCGGGCGGCGGCGAGCGTGGCCTCGGCGGCGAGGAGTTCGGCGCGGGCCTCAGCGAGGCGCGACGTGCGTGTGTCGGCTTCCTCCACGGAGATGGCGCGCTCGCGCAGCAACAGGTCGGTGCGACGCGACTCACGCTCGGCATTGGCGAGCCGCACCTGCGCGCGCTCGACGTTGGCCTGGGCGAGATTGAATTGCGCCTGGTACCAGCGCGGATCGATGACGAAGAGGACGTCGCCCGCGTTGACGAGCTGGCCGGCCTGGAGGCGGACCTCGGTGATGTGACCGGAGACGCGCGGGCGGACTTCGACGGACTCGGTGGCGTCGACGCGACCGAGCAGTTCACGGTGATCGATCACGAGGCGCTGCTCAACCGGGGCGACCGTGACGGTCGGACCGGCCGGCGTGGCAGCGGGCGCGGCCGGCGCGGCGTCGGCGGCAAAGGCGCGCGCGGCAAAGAAGTAACCCGCGCCGACGACGGCGAGGGAGGCGGCTGTCCCGAGCGCGAAGCGGCGGAAGGACGGTGCGGCGTTGGAGGAGCGAGGAGCGGTGGCTTGCATGGCAGGAAGGACGAGACGGGTGACTAGTAGTTTACTAATTAGTAAAGAATGAGGGCAAAAAAAGGGCGGTTTTAAGCCGCCGAAACGGTGCTCCGGACGCCCAACAGATCGAGGGCGGTCTGCGCCAGACCGCGGAGGATTTCCGGGTCGTTCTGGATGCGCGCCTGGCCGAGGCTGCCCTCGAAAAGGGCGAAGAGGCAGCGGGCCTTGGCCGCCGCGTCACCGGCCGGAAGCGAACCTTCGGCCTGGGCGTCGCGGATGGCGGACTCAAAGTAACGAATCTGGTTCTGGAGGATCTCCTGCACCTTGATGCGGATGGTTTCATCCTGAGTGCTGATCTCCGACCCGACCGAGAAGCAGGGGCAGCCCAGCACACACCCATGTTCCTTCTTAACAAGGAGTTGATTCTCGTAGGTCGACTGGAAGAAATTGCGGATCCGGTCCAACGGCGGGATCGAGGCGGAGAACAACCCATCCCACTTCACCTTGATGTTCTGAACCCAGTTGGCGTCCAGCGCGGCCACGGAAAGCGCGGACTTGGACTCGAAGAAGTAATAGAAACTGCCCTTCTTGACCCCGGCCTTCTCACAGATCGCATCGATCGTGACCACGCCGTAGCTCCGCTCCCAAATTAATTCGAGAGCTGCTTCGAGCAGGCGTTCTTTGGCATCACTGGGGCGTCCCATGGGCAGGAGAGTTGTTGACTAAACCGTCAACTACAAGTTTTTTCTTCGTCGTTAACCGAAGTCGGTGACGATCAGGGGTTAAGTTTTGGTCGGGAAGAAGGCATCGATCAAGGCCCGACTCGCCGGGCTGAGCTTTCCCTTGGGCCAGGCCACCACTAGGTCCCAAGTCGCGCCTTTCTCGGCCAGCGGGCGGAAGACGACGCCGGGGACGGTGGCCTTAGCGGAAAACGCCGGCAGGATCCCGACCGCACCCTCGGTGACCACGCTGGACAGGCTATGGGTGAGACTCTCGCCATACTCGACGAAGCGAGGCCGGAACTTGGCGCGGCGGCAGAGCTGGGTGATCCAGCGATTGTAGCCGGGGAGATCCTCGTCACGCGCGCCGATGAACGCCTCGCCCGCGAGATCCTTCATGCGGATCGACGCCGCCTTCGCCAGCCGGTGAGTCTCCGCCAGCGCGACCACGACCGGGATCGTCGCGATCCGGCGCACATACGCGTCACGATACACCACCTCGCCGGCATGTCCGCTGAGCGCGATGTCGATCGTGCCCTTGCGCAGCGCCTCCATCTGCTCACCCGGCGAGAGGTCCTCCAAGCGGATCTTCACCTCGGGATGATCGCGCCGGAAGCGCGCGAACACCGGGGTGAAATGGTCCGGCGACGCCGAGATCAGGTACCCCACCCGCAGGCCCACGTTCTGCCCGCGCGCTCGTTTGCGGATATCCGTCATGACCGCGTCGTACTGCGCCATGACCGGCCGCATGCCATCCCGCAACGCATGACCCAACGCGGTCAGCTCCACGCCAGCGGGTCCGCGTTCCAGCAGCGGGCCGCCCACTTCCTGCTCCAGGGTGCTCATCTGGCGGGTGAGCGTGGATTGCGACAGCCGCAGCTGCTCGGCGGCTTTGCTCAGGCTACCCAGCCGGACGGTTTCAAAGAAGGAACGCAGGAGATCGAGATTCACGCGACGGCCAGGGTATGCGCGGAACGCATGACGGCAATCCCTTCCTCGCAGTAGGCCACGCGGACTCCGGTTGGTATGCTTGGGCCCATGAACTCGCTCACTTCCCCTCGTTTTCTCCGCGCCCTGCGCATCTCAGCTCTCGTGATCGCCCTCGCCACCGCCGCCACCTGGGTCGGCACTGGCGCCCACCGCGGCTGGACCCGAACGACCATCGTGGAGCAGCAGTTCGATGAGATCACCGGCATCCAGTACCCGGTCTCCCGCCCCGGGTTCATCGCCGGCCTCGAGGTCCTCGCGCTCGGCATCGCGACCGCAGCCGGTCTCGCCGGAGCGACGCTCCTCCCTCGCCTGCAACGCGTTCGGGCGCGCTGATTTTCGATTCACCGATCCACTCGACGTCCGGCCCATCCAACTTCCAACACCACCAATCACATGAACACGTCCACATCCCTCCGTTCCGCCTTCCAGTTCGCGGTCGCGCTCAGCGCCACCGCCCTCGCCGCCTCGGCCGCGCCCCAGTCCTTTGACTTCAAGGACCCCAAGGGCGTGAACAACGTCCAGTTCTCCCTCGACGCTCCGCTCGAGTCCATCACGGGCACCGCCACGGGCATCTCCGGCACGGTCGCGTTCGACGCCACCAAGCCCGGCGCCGTTTCCGGCCACATCGTCCTCGACACCGCCTCGCTCACGGTCGGCAACTCGCTCATGGGCGAGCATCTCCGCAGCGCTGACTGGCTCGATGTCGCCCAGCACCCAACCATCACCTTCGAGGCCGTCTCTGCTGCCAATGTCCGCCCTCAGGGCACCAACGTCGTCGCCGATGTCACGGGCAAGCTCACGGTCAAGGGTATCACCCGCGAGGTCACCGTTCCCGTGACCTTCACGCATCTCGCCGACAAGCTCGGCGCCCGCCTCGGCAACGCCGAACTCAAGGGCGACCTGCTCGTCCTCCGCGCGGCCTTCACGATCAATCGCAGCGATTTCGGCATCATGGCCGGCCAGATGACCGACAAGGTCGCCGAGTCGATCGCCCTCACCCTCAGCATTGCTGGCGCCGCGCCCAAGGCGTGAGGCCGCCCGCTGGGCGGAGTTATTGGTTAATGGTTATCGGTTAATGGACAGAATTGCGCCAAAGATACCACCGCCACGACTCCGCCCCATTAACCATTAACAAATAACCATTCCCTGCGCGCTCCGCGCGTTTCTTCCCACCATGAGCACCAAGATCAAAATCGTTTTCCACAGCCTCTACGGTCACGTCTATCACCTCGCCGAGGCCATCGCCGCCGGCGCGCGTGAAGTGCCCGGCGTCGAGGTTGAGCTTTTGCAAGTCGCCGAGACCCTCTCGCCCGAGATCCTCGCCAAGATGGGCGCGGTCGAAGCGAAGAAGGCCTTCGCCCACATCCCGGTCGCCGATCCCAAGACCCTCGCCGATGCCGATGCGATTCTCTTCGGCTCCGGCACGCGCTTCGGCAGCGCCTCGGCGCAGATGCAGACTTTCCTTGATGCGACCGGCCAGCTCTGGGCCAAGGGCGCGCTCGTCGGCAAGGTCGGCGGTGTCTTCACCTCAACCGCCACGCAGCACGGTGGCCAGGAGACGACGTTGATCAGCATGCAGACCTTCCTCTTCCACCACGGCATGGTCGTCGTCGGCGTCCCGTTCGCCGCGCCCGAACTCTCGCACATGGAAGCACTCACCGGCGGCTCACCCTACGGTTCCGGCACCATCACCGGCCCCCAAGGCCAGCGCCTCCCGAGCGACAACGAAAAGGCCATCGCTCGCTTCCAGGGCAAGCACACGGCCCAGATCGCCGCCAAGCTCGCGGCGAAGTGAGCGGCTAGGCTGGGCACGAAACCTGAGACCGAGAAACCGAAACCTGAGACCTGAAACTTGAAACCTGAGTTTCGAACCGTCGAATAAACTCCGGACCGCTGCGCTTGGGAACTCAGGTTTCAGGTCTCACGTTTCAGGTTTCTCTGGGTCTTTCCTTCACCGCCGCTTCGGAGAACGCCGCGGGAGCTTCAGCACAAACTCGCCCGCGATCAGCTTCTCCTTCTGCGTCCGCGTCAGCTGCTTGAGCTGGTACTCGCGGCGCAGCGCACGGCTCACGGTCATCGGGCCTTCCTGAAACACCACCGTCACCGGCCGGCGCGGACGCGTGTACTTCGCTCCCTTGCCCGAGTTGTGCACCTCCGCGCGCGCCGCCACATCGCGGGCCGTTCCGATGTAGAACGTCGCGTCCGCACAACGGAGAAGATAAACGTAGGCCTTGGGCGCGGGCATGAATGGACAGCGCCAGCGCAACGCGCCTCCATCAAAGCGCAACAGAATCGTGGGGGGATGAGGAAACCTGAGACCTGAAACTTGAAACCTGAGTTTAAAACCGCCGCCGAGCATCCCCGGAACGTGAGCTCCGTGAACTCAGGTTTCAGGTCTCACATTTCAGGTTTCTCTTCATCGGTCAGTCCCCGCCCGGGCCTTCGAGGATCAAGCGCAGCGAGTCCAGGCGCAGACGCGCCCCGTCGATCGCGTCGCGCACGCGGGCGAGTTGCTCGCCGGCCAGGGTGATCTCCTCGACGCGCACGTGATCGTTAACCTTGCGCAGGTCGGTCAGGCGCTGCTGCTCGGCTCCGAGCACGGCCTCGGCCCGTTCGGTCGCGGCGGCTTTCAGGCCTTCCACGCGAAGCTCGGCCTTCTCCTTCGCGGCCGCCAGCAGGCTCTTCAGGATCGCGCCGCTGAAACCCGGTTGTTCGAGAAAGCGCGGCAGGTCCGCGTCCTCCGCATCGCCGGAGATCGCGAGCGCATCGCGCTCGTCGGTGAGGTCGCGTCCACGCACATCCAGCAGCACGCGCACCGGCACCGGCGCGAGAAACTGGTCCACGCGCCACTTCGAGTCAGCGACGGTCTCGAGCACGAACACGGATTCGAGCAACAGATTCGGCGTCTTCGCCCGGATCCGGCTGAACGCCGTCGTGCCTGACTTCGAGTTGATCAGCAGGTCGATCCCATCCTGCACCACGGGGTGGTCGGGTGAGATGAAGCGAATGTCCTCCCGCGAGATCGCCCGCACGCGGTCGAAGGTTGCGAGCATTCCGTCCGCCGGGATCGAGGGAAACGCAGGCACATAGGCATGGCTCGGGTCGAGAAAGACATCGCCTTCCTCATGCTCCTTCACGCGCACGCCAAAATGATCCAGCAGCTCCAGCAGGAAGCGGCGCGGGAAGGGATCGGCATCCGCGGCCTTGACCCGCTCGATCACCCCCGCCGCCTTGGCCGGATCGAACGACGCCAGCTCCAGCAGTCGGTCGCGGCCTTTCTTCATGCGCGCGGCTAGCTCGGTGCGGAACGTTTCCGTTTCCGCCACCAGCGCCTCCAGGTCCGCCGTGCCCGTGCGTCCGCGCACCGCCGCGCCCCCCCCCAAACCCCCGGCGCCCCCCCCCCCACCCCGGCCA
>CAYWRG010000056.1:20338-28242 GCA_964460715.1 uncultured Opitutus sp.
TGCGGTTCCCGCCACCCGCGCCTCCCGGCCCGCGGGGCCGGGGCGCCCGCCCCCCGCCGCCCCCTCGCAAACCGCGGGGGCGACCGCGAGCAGACGCTCGCGAAAGGCCGCCGCGTGCTCGTCGCCGCCCGGAAGCGCGCTTTCAAAGGCATTGAGCCCGCGGTGATACCACGCCGCCACGCACTCGTCCGCCGAGCCCGCGAGGTACGGCACATGAATGCGAATCGTCTCGGTCTGCCCAATGCGGTCCAGCCGCCCGATGCGCTGCTCGACCAAACCCGGGTTCAGCGGGAGATCGAAGAGCACGAGGTGATGCGCGAACTGAAAATTGCGGCCCTCGCTGCCGATTTCGGAGCAGAGCAGCAACTGCGCGCCCGCAGGCTCTGCGAACCACGCGGCCTGACGATCCCGCTGCACGAGCTGCAGGCCCTCGTGGAACAGGCCCGTGTTCACATTGATGCGCTCCTTGAGTGCCGCTTCGAGCGCGATGACCTTGCGCTGCGACCGGCAGATCAGGAGCACCTTCTCCGGCCGGTGCTTGAGCAGGAACTCCGCCAGCCAGTCGATCCGCGGATCATCCTTGTAGGCATAACGGATTTCGTCCGCCGTGCCACTTTCCTCGGCCTTCAGTTCGCGAGCCACCCGCGCGAGCAGCACCGGATCGGACTCAGCCGGCGCCAGCGGCACCGGGCAGTAGCGACGCTTCGGAAACCCCGTCATCGCGGCGCGCGTGTTGCGGAACACGACGCGCCCCGTGCCGTGCTGGTCGAGCAGCGTGCGCAGCAACGCCTCGCGCGCACCGGGCTTGCCGCCATCGAGCGCCTCGAGATGACGCGCCAGACCGGCGGCGTCGCGGGTGAAGATTTTTTTGAGGACGGTGTGGTCCTTGGGCTTGAGCGGCTTGCCCTCGACGATCTGGCCGGCAATCCCCGCCACCGCTCCGTAGCGCTCGGTCTCGGCGACAAAGCGCTCGAAGCTGTCGTAACGATGCGGATCGAGCAGGCGCAGCCGCGCGAAGTGACCCTCGAGCCCAAGCTGCGTCGGCGTGGCCGTCAGCAGGAGCAGCCCGGGGCTGCGCTTCGCCAGATCCTCGACCAGCGCATAGCCCGGGCTGGCCTCGGTCGGCGTCCACGCGAGGTGATGGGCCTCATCGACCACGACCAGATCCCAGCCCGCGGCCACGGCCTGATCGCGACGCGCCGGGTTGCCGGCGAGGAAGCCCACCGCCGCGAGGGCCAGCTGGCTGGCGTGAAACGGGTTCTGGCCGGGATCGCTCGCCTCGCAGGCGAGGCAGCGTTCCTCGTCGACGATGCTGAACCAGAGATTGAAGCGCCGCAGGAGCTCGACGAACCACTGGTGCGTGAGCGCCTCCGGCACGAGCACCAGTACGCGCTGGGCACGGCCGACCGCGAGCAGGCGCTGAATGATGAGGCACGCCTCGATCGTCTTGCCGAGGCCGACCTCGTCTGCAAGCAGCACGCGCGGGATCTGCCGGGCGGTCACCTCGTTGACCACGTAGAACTGGTGCGGGATGAGCTGGATGCGTCCGCCCAGAAAACCCCGGACCTCCGACTGGCGGAATTTCGCCTGGGCCTGCAGGGATTTGAGGCGCAGGTCGAAGACCTCGCCCTCGTCGGCCTGGCCGGCGAGCAGGCGCTCCGCCGGCGAGCTCACGCTGGTGACATCCGAGATCGCGTCCTCGCGCACGCGCTGGCCGGCGCCGACGTAGGTCAGCAGGCCACCCTCGTCGACGACCTCCTCGATCTCGAACGCCTTGCCCTCGCGCGTGGCCGCGGTCTCGCCCACGCGGAACTGCACGCGCTTGAGCACCGGCGTGCCCAGTGCATAGAGGCGCTGCTCCTGCGTGGCGGGAAAGGTGACGGCGATACGCCCCGGCTCGACGCGCACGACCAGACCGAGACCCAGTTCGGGTTCCCGTTCACTGACGCAGCGTTGACCGACTACACCGAGAGACATGCGTCCCCATCAGGTTCCAACCGCCCACGGTTCGTCAAGCGCGCGGCCCGCGCTCCGGGCTGTACCCCTCACTCCTTTAGGACGTCCAGCCCGTGATCCGCCAGCCAAGCCCCGTGTCACGTATTGCGTGACACTTGCCTTTTAAGGCAGGCGAAGAAGGGAGTGGCCGGAAGCAGGCGTGGCTCACTCGCAGCGCAGCGCGACCATCGGGTCGATCCGGCTCGCGCGGAGCGCCGGCAGCAGACAGGCCAGCATAGCCATCACGAGCAGGGCGATCGCAGCACCGCCCAGTGACCAGGGATCGAGCGGGCTAACCTGATAGAGCAATCCCGAGAAGACCCGGAGCAGGCCGGTCGCGCCGGCGAGTCCGAGCAGCACGCCCAAGCCGGCAAGCATGAGGCCCTCACTCATCACCTGCCGTAGAATCTGCCGCGGATTCGCACCCAGCGCCGTGCGCACGCCGATCTCATGCGTACGCCGCGCGACGGCGTAGTGCATCAGACCAAAAATCCCCACACCCGCCAGGACGAACGCGATCGCAGCGAATGCCATGAGCAGGCCGGTGTGAAACCGGCGCGGCGCCACCGTGCGGTCGACCTGCTGCTGCAGCGTGGTGAGGGTGTCGATCGGGACCGTGGCATCGACCGACCGGATGGCCTGCCGGACCGCCGCAGCGAGGCTCGCCGGTTCAACCGCCGTGCGCACGACCAGGTTCATGGCCCGGGAAGGCTGCTGGGTCAGCGGCCAGAACGCCTGCGGAATCGGCGCACGGTCGAGGGTCTGCCGCCGCTGGTCGCCGACCACGCCTATCACCGTCGTCCAAGACGCGGTCGACTGGCTGCCGCCAGCCCGCATCCGCCGCCCCACCGCATCGCCCTGCGGCCACAGCAGCCGGGCCAGTGTCTCATTCACGATCACCACCGGCATGGAATCCGCCGTGTCTTGCGTGGAGAACAGTCGGCCCGCGCGCAGCGCGACACCCAGCGTGGAAAAATAGTCCGGGGTCACCGCATCGGTGCTCAACGGCAGTCGCATCACGGTCATCGGATCGGAGCCGGCTCCCTCGGCCGACACCAGCCGCTCGCTACGTTCACCGAGCAGAACTTCCTCGCTGATCGCCGCACCCGTCACGCCCGGGAGGGCGGACACGCGCTCGATCACCGCGGCAGAGAAGGGAATCGCATCCGCCGCGGGGCGGTGGGCCGATAGGCGGAGTGGCGCGAGCAGCACCTGCCTCACCTGAAAGCCGGGATCGACCGCGAGCAGCTGCGTGAAGCTGCGTACCAGCACGCCGGCTCCGGCGAAAAGCACGACGGCAAGCGCAAACTCGCCGACAACCAGCGCGCTGCGCAGCCGGCGACCGCCGGGCGCCTCCGTGGACCCGCGTCCGCCGTCGCGCAGCCGTGCATGCGGATCGCGGCCGGCTGCAGCCAGCATCGGCAGCAGACCGAAGAGTGCCGCGCTGATCAGGGAAAGGAGCGCGGCCAGCGCGAGCATCCCGGGATCCAGCGTGACGTCGGCCATACGCGGGACGTTGCCCGGCACGAAGCGTCGCACGCCCTCGACCGCCAGCCACGCCAAGCCCGCCCCGAGGATGATCGAGGGCAGACAGAGAGCGAATGTCTCGGCCAGCAGCTGGGCTACGAGCCGGCCGCGCGTGGCTCCGAGCGAAAGGCGCAGGGCGAACTCGCGCTGGCGGACGAGCCCTCGCGCCAGCAGCAGGTTACCGACATTGCTGCAGGCGATCAGAAGCACAGCCCCGACCGCCGCGAGCAGCAGGAGCAGCGCGGTCCGCAGATCACGGCCGACGACGGCGTCACCCAGAGACGTCAGGCGAACGTCGAGCCCGGCATTGAAGGCCGGATATTCCCGCGCAAGCGTGCCGGCGAGGAGGGAGAGTTCCGCCTGCGCCTCGGCCCGGGAGGTGCCCGGCGCGAGGCGCGCGACGACCCGCCACGCGCCCGCGCCGCGCGCCGGCGACGGGTCGACCCACGGCACCCACAGCTCGGACGATTCGTTCAGCAGGCGAAAACCCGCCGGCAGGACGCCGATGATTTCCACCGGGCGTCCGTCGACCTCGATCCGACGACCGAGGATATCAGCCGCGCCAGCATGATGCTGCTGCCAGGCCTCGTGGGAGATCACCGCCACCGGGTCGCGCCGTTGCGCTTCCTCCGCGGTGAACATCCGCCCGAGCTGCGGCGCGACCCCGAGCACGGAAGCGAGATTGGCCGAAGTCCGCACGCCACTGGTCCGGCGCGGCTCACCCGCGCTGACAATCATGGAGGTGGGGTCGTAGGCCGCAATGCCGCTGAGCGTGCGGCTGGCGGCGCGCCAGTCGGCGATATTGGCCTCGGTCGACGGCTGCTGCGTCAGATTGAGGGCGCGATTCTCCGTCCAGAGCGCCACCAACCGCTCCGGTTCGGCGTACGGCAGCGGTTTGAGCAGCACGGTATCGATCACGCTGAACATCGCCGTGTTCGCGCCAATGCCGAGCGCCAGGCTCGCGACCGCGGCCGCGGTGAAACCCGGGGCGCGCGCCAGGATCCGCAGCCCATGACGAAAGTCCTTCCGGGCGTTCTCGAACCAGCGGCCGCCGCGGGCGTCACGGGACTGCTCCTGAATCAACCCGACATTTCCAAATTTTCGCTCCGCCGCATAGCGCGCCTCCTCGGGCGACAGTCCATCCGCAACCCGATCCGCGATCAGCTGATCGAGGTGAAACCTCATCTCCTCGGCCATCTCCCGATCGAGCTTCTCCCGATGAAAAAGGGAGCGAAGACGGCGGAACAGTCTCATGGGGAGGTAAGCAAAGAGGAAGGTGACGACAAATCAGGCCGCGCCCATGACCTGTGCGATGATCGCGGTCATGCGGTCCCAGCTTTCGCGCTCGGACTCGAGCTGCTTCAGGCCGGACCGGGTCAGCGCATAGTACTTTGCACGCCGGCCCTTTTCGGTCATGCGCCACTCGGCCTCGATCCAACCCTTGCCCTCCATCCGGTAGAGCGCGGGATAAAGAGAGCCCTCATCCACCTGGAGCGCCTTTTGCGAGAGCTGTTCGAGTTTCTGGGTGATGCCCCAGCCATGAAGATCACCGCGCTCAAGGACGCGCAGCACCAGCATGTCGAGAGTCCCTTGGAGCAGGTCGGTTTTCCGGGCCATGCCCCAACCTTAGATTATCTAAGGCAGCCGTCGAGTTCTTTCCTTAGACGTTCTAAGTGAATACGGAGTCGGGACGTTTCCGCCTCAGCGATTCGCTGAAGCCGGGGTGTAGAGGGGCGGAGCTGCAGAGAGAAATCAGAGCATCAGAGATCCGTCTGATTTCACACCACCCACGTCCCGCACAAGCAAGCTAGTGTCACGTATTGCGTGACACGTGGCTTGCGCAAAGAGGTCAGTCGCGGCGGGCGATCTCGGCCTCGCTGGCGAGGGCGAAGCTGATCTTGCCCTCGGCGACCTCGCGCAGGGCGGTGTCTTCGGGCGAGAGCTTCTCCAGCGACTCAACGAGCGGACGGCTGCCGCGGCGCAGCTGCTTCACGCGACGGGAGATCACGTTGACCAGGATGTTCGGGTCATCGATGACCTTGAGGGCGTTGCGCAGATAGTCGTCTCGGATTGCCATAAAGGGAGGAACTCGCGGGAAACGACGACGGCACCGCGGGAAAGGCCACGGCACGCACCGTGTTCGCGGCGAATGAGGACAGCCTGAACCGAGCCGCGGCAAACGCGATGCCTATCGTCGCGCGACGGACCGCGCTCGGGCAACCTGCTCGCGGGCCATGCCTTTCGGTTTGCAAGATTCGCCGCGCTTCGCGTGAGCCGGACATAAAAAAGCGAAGCACCCGGAGGCGCTTCGCTGGAAAGGCACCGCGCAAGGCGGATGGGCTCAGGCTCAGTAGCGGCGTTCGCCGCGGGCCTTGAAGGCCCCGGCCTTGCGGTCGGGGCTGGTGTAGGTGCGACCACCAACCGTGCGGCCAACACCACCGCCACCGGAGGACTCCTTCGGGCGGGCCTCGTTGACGGTGAGAGAACGACCATCGAGGTCGGCCCCGTTCATCTTCTCGATCGCAAGCTTGCTCTCGGCCTCGGACGAGAAAGTCACGAAGGCAAAGCCGCGGGAACGGCCGGTCTCGCGGTCATTCGCGATGTAGACGTCGGTCAGCGTGCCGAATGGGCTGAAGGCGTCGCGCAGCGCGTCTTCCGTCGTGTTGAAGGACATATTTCCAATGTAGAGCTTGGAGTTCATGGGAGGATCATTCGTAGCCGGCGTCGGCTGTCAGGTTGTTCCCGGGAATCGGGTTTCGAATCATCGCCTGAACGGAACGCTCACGGAGGACTCACCAATCACTGTCATCTAACGTTAACTGCGTGTCTGCACAGTCGGTCGCCCGGGGCCGATAGCAACCGCAATCGGGCCGGGATCAGCCAGGGAAAACCTGATCGGTGCGGCGCCTCGCTGTTGGATTGCGCCGGCTTCCGCCGTGCCGGCGGGTTTTTGTTTTCCATCCCGCCCGCGCCGCGTCATCGAAGAAGCCGTGCCTTTTTCCGCCCTCGGTCTCTCGCCTGCCCTCGTCCGCGTCCTCGATGAACGCGGCTACCGGACACCGACGCCCGTCCAGGCGGGCGCCATCCCGGCCGTCCTCGCGGGCCGCGATGTGTGGGCGCAGGCGCAAACCGGCTCGGGCAAGACCGCGGCCTTCGCGCTGCCGATCCTGCAGAAGCTGCAGGAGATCCCGCGCGAGTCCCCGCGCCGCACGCGCGCCCTCATCCTCGCGCCGACCCGCGAACTCGCCGTGCAGATCGGCGAATCCTTCCGCCGCTACGGCCAGCAGCTGTGGCATCAGGTGCGCGTCGTCACGGCCTACGGCGGGGTGTCGATCAACCCGCAGATGATCGCGTTGCGCGGCGGCGCCGACATCGTGGTCGCCACACCCGGACGTCTGCTCGATCTCGTCGAACACAACGCGCTCCGGCTCAACAGCGTGTCCACCCTCGTCCTCGACGAGGCCGACCGGCTCTTTGACCTCGGCTTTGCGGAGGAACTCGGGCGCATCCTCGCGCTCCTGCCCGCGCAGCGGCAGAACCTGCTCTTTTCCGCGACCTACCCGAAAGCGGTGCAGACACTGGCCAACGATCTGCTCAAGGATCCGGTCCGCATCGAGGTCGCGACGACCGCGCTGACCGCACCCGACATCATCGAGCGCGCCATTGAGGTCGACGTCCCGCGGCGCACGCAGCTGCTGCGGCACCTGATCCAGACCGAGGGCTGGTCGCGCGTGCTCGTGTTTGTGGCGACCAAGTACGCGACCGAGCATGTCGCGGAGAAGCTCCGCAAGGCCGGACTCAAGGCCGGCGCACTCCACGGCGAACTCAGTCAAGGCGCCCGCACGCAGGCGCTGACGGATTTCAAGGAAGGCAAGCTCACCGTCCTCCTCGCCACCGACCTCGCCGCCCGCGGCCTCGACATTGTCGAGCTCCCGGTGGTGGTGAACTTCGACCTGCCGCGCTCGACCGTCGACTACACGCACCGCATCGGCCGCACCGGCCGCGCCGGCGCGCAGGGCCTCGCCGTGAATTTCGTCAGCGCCTCGACCTACGCCCATTTTCGCCTGATCGAAAAACGCAACGAACGCGTCATCCCCCGCGAGCAGGTCGCCGGGTTCGAGCCCGTGGAAGTCGAGCCACCCGCCCCCGCCGCGGCGCCCGCCGGTGGCGGCGTGAAGGGAAAGCGCAAGAGCAAGAAGGACAAGCTGCGCGAAGCGGCCGCCCGCGCCGCGAATCCGGATTCAGCTCCCGCCGCGCCACCGGCGGCTTCGGCCGCCGCTTCGCCTCCCTCTGGCTATCGCTGGCATCGCGCCCAGCCCGGCCGGCGCCTGCGTTGAGGGGGCGACGGATCAAAACCCGGGAACGCGGGCCGTTGGCCCGCT
>CAYWRG010000057.1:0-543 GCA_964460715.1 uncultured Opitutus sp.
GCACTCTGCGTCGATCGGGAAGAACCCCATCGTCGCGCCGTATTCGGGCGCCATGTTGGCGATCGTGGCGCGGTCCACGACCGGCAGTGCCGTGGCGCCCGGGCCGTAGAACTCGACAAATTTGCCAACGACCTTGGCCTTGCGGAGCAGCTGGGTGAGCGTGAGCGCAAGATCGGTCGCGGTGACACCCTCGCGCAGCGAGCCTGTGAGGTGAACGCCAACCACGTCAGGCGTAAGGAAGTACACCGGCTGGCCGAGCATGCCGGCCTCGGCCTCGATGCCGCCGACGCCCCAGCCCACAATGCCGAGGCCATTGATCATCGTCGTGTGCGAGTCGGTGCCGACGAGGGTGTCCGGATAGTAGACGCCGTTCGTGTCGGAGAGCACGCCCTTGGCGAGGTACTCCAGGTTGACCTGGTGGACGATGCCGATGCCGGGGGGCACGACCTTGAACGTATCGAAGGCCTGCATGCCCCACTTCATGAACTCGTAGCGCTCGCGGTTGCGGTCGAACTCGAGCTTCATGTTGAGGTCGAGCGCCTG
>CAYWRG010000057.1:553-26960 GCA_964460715.1 uncultured Opitutus sp.
CGCGGTTGCGGGAGAACTCCAACTCGAGATTCTTGGCGAGCGAGTCGGCCGAGCCGGCGAAGTCGACCTGGACGGAGTGGTCGACCACGAGGTCGACCGGCACGAGCGGCTCGATGATCTTCGGGTTCTTGCCGATGCGGGCGACGGCCGAGCGCATGGCGGCAAGGTCGACCAGCAATGGCACGCCCGTGAAGTCCTGCAGCACGATGCGGGCGACGACGAAGGGAATCTCCTCCGTGCGGGCCGCCTTGGCATTCCACGAGGCGAGATCGCGGATGGCCTGCTCCGACACGCGCTTGCCGTCGGCATTGCGCAGCAGCGACTCCAGCACCAGCCGGATCGAGACCGGCAGGCGGTCGATCTTGAAGCCGGCCTGGGCGAGCGCAGGCAGCGAGTAGAACTTGTGCGTCGCGCCGTTGGCGCTGAAGGACGCAAGCGTATTGAACGGATTGGGGAGGCTCATCGGGTACAGTTCGGACGGATCGTGGTTGGCAGGCGGGTCACTTCGCCAGCGCCGCCTTGACGGCTTCGAAATTGGGCAGGTCCTTCGGCGTGGCAGTCTGCTCGGCGTACTTCACGACGCCATCCTGGCCGATGACGAACGCCGCCCGGGCGGACGTATCGCCGATGCCGGCCAGCATGGGAAAGAGCACGCCATAGGCCTTGGTGACCTCCTTGTTCAGGTCGCTCGCGAGCTTGACCGTGATCTTGTTAGCCGACGCCCAGGCTTCCTGAGTGAAGGGACTGTCAACGCTCACGGCAATGACATCGGCACCGAGCGAGGAGTAAGCACCAAGTCCCAAGCTCAGATCGCACATCTCCTGCGTGCACACGCCCGTGTAAGCCAGAGGAAAGAAGAGCAGAACGGTCTGCTTCTTGCCAAAATTGTCGCTCAATTTGATATCCTTGAGGCCATCGGCCGCCTTGGACTTGAGGGTGAAATCAGGGGCCTTGGAGCCAACTGCGATAGGCATGGTCGGAGGGATGAGGTTTGGGAACGAGGTCGCACCTGCAGGGACGCGGTGCACGAGAAGGGAAAGGTTGGGTCCGGCATCCCCGGCGGGCAAACCGTTTTTCCGGGTAGAAGGGCTTATTCTTTTTCCCGTTTCGCCGCCATTAGCGTTTCTGGTTTCGGGATTTGCACCATACAGCCCGGAAGTCGCCGGACGACGGCCAAGCAGCGCGAAAACACCCTTGCGCCTCCCCCGCCCCACCCGGTTAGCCTGATGCCCTTTGCTATGAACCTGATCGAAGACCTCCAATGGCGCGGCCTGCTGGCCGACTGCACCGACCTTGAGGCGCTCACCAAGCGCGTAGCCGAGGGACCGGTGACGCTGTATTGCGGTTTCGATCCCACCGGGGACTCCCTCCACGTCGGCCACCTGATGGGCCAGCTGACCCTGCGCCGCTTCCAACTCGCGGGCCACCATGTCATCGCCCTCGCCGGCGGCGCCACCGGCATGATCGGCGATCCCTCCGGCCGCTCGGCCGAGCGCAACCTGCTCACGCGCGAACAGCTCAATCACAACATTGCCTCGATCAAGGGGCAGCTCTCGCGCCTGCTCGACTTCACCGCTGCCGCCAACCCGGCCCGGCTGGTCGACAACGCGGAATGGACCGCGCCGATCAGCTACCTCGATTTCCTCCGCGACGTCGGAAAATTCTTCACCCTCAACCTCATGCTGGCGAAGGACTCGGTGAAGTCGCGCATGGAGGGTGACGGCGGCATCAGCTACACGGAGTTCAGCTACCAGCTCCTGCAAGCCTACGACTTTTACCACCTGCGCAACACGTTCAACTGCGAGCTCCAGATCGGCGGCTCCGACCAGTGGGGCAACATCACGGCCGGCACGGATTTCATCCGCAAGAAGCTCGGCGTGCCCGCCTGGGGCTGGACGTTCCCGCTCATCACCAAGAGCGACGGCACAAAGTTCGGCAAGACCGCCAGCGGCGCCGTATGGCTCGATGCGACCAAGACCAGCCCATACCGCCTGTACCAGTTTTTCGTCAACACCGAGGATGCCAAGGTCGCCGAGTACCTGCGCAAATTCACCTTTCTCAGCCGCGCCGAGATCGAGGCGCTTGAAGCCTCGCACGCGACCAACCCCGGCGCCCGCGAGGCGCACAAGGCGCTCGCCCGCGAGGTCACGCGTCTGGTCCACGGTGAGGCCGCGCTCGAAGGCGCTCTCAAGGCGAGCGCCATTCTGTTCGGTGCGGAAATCGGTGACACCTCCGAGGCCATCTTTCGCGACGTGGTCGGCGAAATCCCGACGAAGGAAATCACCGCCGCCCAACTGGCAGCGCCGGGCACGGCACTCGCCGAACTGCTCGTCCACGCCGGCCTCGCGACCTCCAAGGGCCAGGCCCGCAAGGACATCGAAGGCGGTGGCGTCTATATCAACAACGTCAAGGCTGTGGCCGATGCCCCGAACCGGACACTGACGTCGGCGGATCTGCTCTTCGGCAAGTACATCCTGCTCCGCAAGGGCAAGCGCACCTACGCCGTGCTCACCCTCGCGGCCTGAGTCGAGTCCCGGCCGACGACGTACGCCATGCCCCCCTCCTCGTTCAAGACGGCCGACCTCATGGACGCGCATCCGGCCTGTCGCAGCTGCGCGGCCCAATTTCGCTCGTTCGGCGGACGAACCGCGTTTGCCGGACCGATCCGCACCGTGCGCTGCCGTGACGACAACGCCCTCATCCGGCGCACGCTGGAGCAGCCGTCCAAAGGCGATGTTCTCGTCGTCGAAGGAGGCGGCTCGCTCATGCGGGCACTGGTCGGCGACAACCTCGCGGGCATCGCAGCGCGCAACGGCTGGGCCGGCATCGTCGTGAACGGCGCGATCCGCGACGTCGAGGCGATCAAGCCGATCGACCTCGGCCTCTTTGCTCTCGGCACCAATCCGCATCGCAGTGATCGCACCGGCGCGGGTGAGGTTGACGTGCCGGTGAGCTTTGGCGGCGTCGAGTTCACGCCCGGCGCCTGGCTTTATGCCGACGCCGACGGCGTCGTCGTTTCGGCCACGGCGCTGCCAATCTGATTGCTCCCTCCGCGAACGCAGGCCGCCTGAGGGTGGCCGCTGCGAAACAAGCCCGCATCCGAATTGGCAGCAAAGAGGCGCCGAAGGCGCACAAAGAATTCCGCGGCATGATCGACGGATCCCTGGCGTCTTAGGCGCCTTTTTGGGGCCGGACCTTTTCGGCGTCTAGAGCAGTTCAATTGTGTTGTAGCCGGGGTCGCTGACCCCGGTCCGGGATATTTTAGAGGTAAACTCCAATCTCCGGGGTCAGCGACCCTGGCTACAGTTTTCCTGAAAATGCTCTAGCTGCCGGAAACGTTAAAAGAAAAAGGGCCGCACCTCACGGTGCGGCCCTTGCAGGCAAAGTCACGGTAGCGCGGAGGACTCAGTCCTCGCGGCGACCCGACAGCAGCATGAGAATGTGCAGGAGCGAGCCGAGCGAGGCGACGAATGCCGCCACATAGGTCAGGGCCGCCGCATCGAGCGTCTCGTTCACGCCCGACATTTCGTCGCGATCGACGATGCCAAGATTGACGAGTTGCGCCTTGGCGCGACGGCTGGCGTCGAACTCGACCGGGAGCGTGACGAACTGGAATAGGCAGATGATCCCCAGCGCGATCGCTCCGAAAAGCAGCAGCTTGCCACCAATCGCCGAGCTGATGAGGAAAATGCCCGCGATCAGGACGAAGTTCGCCACGCTGGCTGCAATCTGGGTCGCAGGGGCCAGCGTTTGGCGGACGGTCATCATCGAATAACCGACCTTGTGCTGAATCGCATGACCCGCCTCGTGGGCGGCCACACCAAGGGCGGCCAGGCTGGTGCCGCGGTAGTTGTGCTGCGACAGGGCCAGACGACGGTTGATCGGGTCGTAATGGTCGGTGAGTTCGCCCGGAACCTCGACGATCTCGACGTTGGTGATGCCGGCCGAACTCATGACCGCCTCAGCAGCCTCGCGACCGGTGATGCGGCCGCGCGAAGGAATCTGCACGTTCTTCGCGTAGGCGCTGCGAATTTTCATCTGCGCGTACAGACCGAAGAGCATCGGAACAATGATAAGAGCAATCCAGATGAGCATGGTGGTTAGTTTGGTTAAAGTAGGTTAATGGTGAATGAGGGATCCCGGTTTCGCAACTGGGTGCCGTCAAACGACCCCGCATTGAAATGTGTCTGCAAGCGTGAGTTGCAAGGGAAACTGGCCGGACTAAAAAGCGACCTGCGAATTATAACCGCCGCCCCGTTCGCCCATATTAGGCCGCGGCCTCGGGAGGGCCAGCTCCACCCCTTTCTCAAAACGGAAAACCGACCGAAAAATGCAGCGTGCCGGAGGGATCCCCTTCCCGCGGTGACACGTTGCGCGCGTACTCCAACCGGATCGGCCCGACGAGGGATTGGTAGCGGACTCCCAGCCCGATCGCGTACAACTCTTCATCGAACGGGTACTCAGCCAGACGCGAAGCGGTGCCCAACGCGTCGGCGAACAGCACCGCCGTCCAATTGCCCACCACGGTCTGCTCCACCTCCAGATTGGCCAGGACGTAGCTCTTGGCGCCGATAAACCGGCCGTCCGCCGCCCGCGGCGAGGCTGAGCCGGAGGGGTAACCGCGGATGGACGCGTCGCCGCCCGGAAAGAAGCGCTTGTTGACCGGGGGATCGATCGACCCGCCGGCCCCAAAGGTGGTGAGCACGCCATGCGTCAGGCCGGCATGGATCCACCGTCCCCGTCCCCACGGTTGGTGCACGGCGAAGCCCAGTTCCAGCCGCTGGTAGTCAACCTCTCCGCCGAACGAGCGGCTTGCGGCTTCAACCTGGGTGAACCACCGGTAACCCGTGCGCGGCCGCAACGGATTGTCGCGCGTGTCCCGGGTGAGCCCGACGTCAACGCTCGCCACCGTCACCTGCTCGTCATCGCTCGCGCGGGTGGTCAGCTCGTTTTCCTTGCTGCGCAAGGACTGATACGTGAAGCCCGCCAGCGCATCCGCGCGGATCCACGGCAGCGGACGGCGGAGCGTGACACCCCCGCCGTATTCCTGACGCAGAAAGGAGCGCTCATCGCGCTGCAGGCCGAACACGTTCACGCTCGCGTCGAGGGTTTCCCCAAAGAGTTCCGGCATCGTGTAGGTGTAGTCACCGCGGCTGCTCTTGAAGGACTGGACCAGCAACAGCCGGCTCTGATGCGCCCGACCGAAGAGATTCGTCTGCCTGAGCTCCACGCCAGCCCGCAGGCGCTCGTAGCTGCCATACCCGGCGAGGAGACTCGCCTCCCAGGGCGCGGTTTCGGTCAGCGCGAACACCGGATCGCGGACATCGCCCGAGCCGGGTTCATAACGCAGGTCCACGGCGTCGAAGATCCCCAGCTGTCCCAGCCGGTAACGCGTGCGCTCAAGGGCCAGCGGGTTGAGCGGTTCGCCCGGCTGCACCGTCACGCGGCGGCGCAGCACACTCTCGCGCGTGCGCTCAGCACCCGTGAAGCGAACCAGTCCCACCGTCACACGCGGACCCGCAGTGATCCTCGCCGTGACCGCCACCGGGCGCTCGCCTGCCTCGGCCGCGGCCGAGCGATTGATCTCCATGCGAACCTGCACGTCAGGATAGCCTGCGCTGAAATGACGCCGGCGAATCTCTTCCAGCACATCCTGCTGCCACAGGTGGGTCCAGGGCCTAGCCTCGTCCGGTACCAGGTCGTCCAGTTTGACCTCGGTGGCCGCATCGCCGGCAAACATGAGTGAAGCCACTCGCCAGCGGGGTCCTTCGCTCACCTCGATCGCAAGATCCACCGCCCCCGTCGTGTCGTTGATCACGAGGCTCTTCACCGTGGCGTTCGCCTCGGCGTGCCCGCGCTGCTGAAGTTCATCCCGTAGGCCGTCGAGCGCCCGCTGCAGGCGACCCGGGGCATAGAGGCGGACGGAGCCTCCGGGCAAAAGGCCCGTCGACGGACGGAAGAGTTCCACCGCATCGTCCTCCGCGATCGTTTCCAGACCGATGAACTCAACGGCGGAAACCCGATAACGCACGCCACGCGTCACCTCGAAACGTACCTCCCTCGCCTCCAGCGGCCGCGGTAGCAGCGTCGCCAAGGTTTCATCGAAGCGGTGGCTTTCAGCCGTTCCGTCGGTTCGCACCAACTTAACCTCGATCTGCGGGCTGAGGTAACCGTCGTTCTCGAGCGTCGACATCATCAGGAAGACCGCATCCTCGATCGCATTCGCATCCAGCGTCGCGCCCCTCTCCGCTCCAAGCAGGCGCTCGAGTGCCCGTTGCATTTCGCGACTCCCCCACCAGCCAAGTCCGGAAACGTCCAGCCCGGCGCGGTCACGATCCTCGGATGCAGCGGCACCGAAGGTCTCCGCCGCGGAAACCAAGATGAGAAGGCCAAGGCCAATAAGGTTACGGAGCCGTCGCATCGTTCGCCTCCTCGCGCGCCAGAATCCGCCACTTCACCCCCGCATTGAAATCGTCGAACTCATCGTATTCGCCCACCAACGACCAACGGGAGTCCAACTTGTACTCGAATCCATAAGTCTCGCGTCCCTGTCGCGACACCCGCTCGCCCGTCGTCAGACTGAGACGGTCCGCATTCGCCGTATCGCCACCGATGCGGCCCAGCAATCCCTGACCAAGATAGGCGCCGAAGCGAACCGCACGCTGGTTTCCGCTGTAGCGAATCTCATCGCCCGGCACCACGCCGGCCATCACGAGCAGCAGCACCTGCTCCGAATCAAGGGGCGGACTCGAGGTGAAGCTCAGGTCAGGCGCCGAGACCGTTCCGCCCAGATTTATCCGCAAATCGTACCCGAAACGGCGCGCAGCGCCGGTCACCGCGAGGCGCGGCTCGTATGGGTCTGCCTCGGTCAATCGCACCGTGCCCTGCTGGACCGCGAACGTGGCAAAGGGCAGCCGCATCTGCCCGTCGTTGATCGTCGCCTCGCCCACGGCCCGCGGTTCGCCCAAGGTTCCGCCCAGCCGGAATCGCGCCGAGGCCGTGCCATTGAAGACAGGCGTCCGCAGACGCAGGAAGCGTTCGCCGTGCACCTCGACATCGAGCAGCCACGTCGACAAGGGAGCCGCCTCCACGGCAAAGTACGGCGGCCGGCGCGACGCGACCCCGGCTCCGCCTCCGCGCGGAATCAGTGAGCGCACATCCGCGAGAAAGAGGCTGTCGCGCAACCGGGTCGTTCCGCTGATGCGGGTGCGTCCGTCAGTGAGCGTCGCCAGCTTGAGATCCAAGTCTCCACGCACCAGCAATCCGGTCTGGCGGACAAAGGGAAGATTCTCGCCCCGGAGCGTGAGATCCAGGCTGGGCTCACCGCCCGCAGGCAGCGCCACTGTCCCGCTGAGCACGACCGGCTGACCGCCGGCCTTGGCCTGAACCGAACGCAGATCGATCCGTCGGCCTTCGAGGCGGATGTCGGCGCTGATTTCCTGCAGGACCCCGAGCGGCCCCAACGGACGTGAGGCCGCATCCTGGAGCCGCACAAAGCCGGACAGCAGTCCACCCGGCTCGACCGAGACATCCGCCTGCAGACGGCCCACCGGCGCAAGGTAACCGGGAACATAGCGGGCCAAGGCCGCCATCTCGGCATCCGGAATCTCGATCCGAAGATCCGCTGCCTTTTCCAGAAAGGCGCGAGGATCCTGCCGAGCTTCGGCCCAGCGCGTCGGTACCAGCGGCAGCCGGCCCTGGGCCCGCACCGTCTGTCCCCCCACGCGGACCGTGAATTCGTCGAGTATCACCCCATCGCCATCACCGGTCAGCTTCAGGGCGAGGGCCGTGATCTCGGGCAACGGACGCGACGACCGGATGGCGTCCAGCGTCACCGTCTCCGCCTGGAGTTTCAACTCACCCCGCGGACGACTCCAGGTTCCGTCCAGGTTGGCCGCGACCTGCGGCGCACGAAGCGTCACGCCGGTCAACTCCGCCAGCTTCTCCCAGAACGCCGGGTTCGGCTCACTGCTCACCGTCAGCGCCAGGGGGCCGTCACCGTCGATCTGGATTCGCGGCGTTCCGAGCGGCTGAATCACCACCGGCATGCGCCCGCTCGCCCGGATCACCGCCGCGCCGGCTTCCGCGGCCTGCAGGTTGCGAATAACCACGCCCTCCGCGTCGCCCGTCGCGGCCACGTCAACCGTAGCCGTGCGGGTTTCACTCAGGCTGATCTCCAGCGACGCGTCGGTGGAAAACGTCAGTGGCCCCTCGCCCCAGCCGCCCGTGAAGCGCAAGGTGCCGAGCTTCCACGCGGGTCCGGAAAGCTCGACCCAGGGCTCAAGCCAGCGTGAATCGAAAGCGGCGATTTCCAGCGTCAGCCGGTCTTCTTCCGCCCGGACCCAATGCGCTTTCACGTCGGTGCCGCTCCCCTGCAGATGAAGCGCATCAACGGAGAACTCCGGACTCCATTGCACGCGGGTGGGTGCCGCCAGGCTCAGGGTTCGTCCCTCCTGATCCGAAAGCTTCATCGCGCTCAGGCTGAGTCCATTTCCACTCAGCGAGCCGGCGATTGCCAACGCCGCTCCCTGCGTCTGTGCGCTGGCCTCAACCGCTTCCACCACCGGTCCACGACCGCGCCAGCTTCCCTGCAGGGCCATCGGCTTCAGCGGTGGAAGTGCGAGCTCGGTCAGCGAGGCCTGACCCGTGTGAACGATCTCCGGCCAGACTCCGGCAGCCGTTGCCTCCACCGCGATCGCCGAAAGCCCCAGCTCCGGCGGCAGCCAGCGAGCCAGCGCGGCCCGATCGAGCGTCCCCGTCACGCCAGCGTCCAGCAGGCTCCGCGTTTGAAAGTCCCATGCCCCGCGCACGGTGAGACGCCCGCCTCCCACCGACACCACCTCGGTTGTCATCAGGCGCAACCGCGGCCATTCGAGGCCAATGTGACCCGAGGCCGAGGCAATTTCCCAGTCGCCATACCCCATCGCTCCGAGCGTGAACGCCGCATCGATGCGCGGAAAGGCACCGGGCACGGGTCTAACCTCGGCTTCCCCACGAACGGTTCCGCGCCAGCCCGTCCAGGGCAGCTCGGCCAGATTCGCGTCAAAGGTCAGTCGTGATTGAATCCCGGATACGCCGGCGCCGGGATCAAAGCTCACCGGCGCGCTCAAATGTGCCGTCATCCCCGGGATGCGCACGTCGAGCGTCGAGAGCGTGAAGGCATCGGTCGTGCCGCCTCCGCGCAGCGCACCCCCCCGGGGGGGCGCCGCCGCCCCGGGGGCGGGCGCGCGGGGGGCCCCCACGCCCCGCCCCCCCCGCGGGCCCCCCCCCGGCCCGCGACCGCTTCCGACGACCCGTTGATAGCGTCCATCCAGATTTAGCCGGGCACCCGCGATGTTCCAGTCGGAGGCTGTGGCCGCGGCCTCCTCCGGCAGCCAGCCCGTCGGCGCAAAGGTCGCCTCGAAGCGCGCAACCTGGTCCCAGAGAGTGAGGTCACCGGTCATGGCGTCGGCGCGGCTGCGAACGATGGCCTGCCAGTCCGCATCGGCAGCGACGAGGGAAAGAGCAAACGCGTCCTCCGCCGAGGACCACCGCAGTTCGGCCTTGGCCTCGATCGCCCCGTAGCCCAGCGACGAAACCGTGAGGACACTGTTCCGCCACTCCGCACCCGCAAGGCGCAGCCCGCCTTCCGGCCAGCGCACCTCACCCTGACCCGCACGGGCGAGCGGCAGCCAGCGCGCCAAGCCCTCGGCCACCCGCATCAGACGCGCGCGCAACGGCGTCCAGCCGGACGGGCTTTCCGTCGTACGTACCAGCGGCTCGGCCACCACGGTCCAGGCGCCCGCCACCATCCGCGAGGCGTCGTCGCCCTCGCCGTGACCCCACAACCACCGCAGCGGAGTCGGCGCCTCCAGCCGGTCGATCGTCACCTTGACGCCCGGTCGGCTGAGTTCGACGTCCGTCAGAGCAAACCGCGCGTAGCCGAGTCGCTCGTAGCGCGCAAAGGTCGCCCCCTGCGACGCCCCGACCTGACGCAAGGCACTCCCCAGCCACCACGGGAGCGCCGCCAACACGACCAGCGTGCCAGCCAGCAGCCCACCGAGAATGAAGAGAAGACGTCGCATGGAAACCAATCCGTTGCACCAACCTGAATCCGACGCACGCATCAATCAGCAATGCGCGCGGCCGGACGGACACCACCGCGACGTCCGTCCTGTTATGACCGCAGCTCAGGCCGCCGGTGCCAAGCCATTGCGTTCGAGCAAGGCCGCCAGATCCGGATCACGTCCCATGAAGGCCCGGAACAAATCGGCCGGATCAGCGGAGTTGCCACGGCTGAGGATGTGCGCGACGAAGTCCGCCCCCGTCTTGGGGTTGAAGATGCCCTCGCGGCGGAAACGGGTGAAGGCATCCGCATCGAGCACCTCCGCCCACTTGTAGGAGTAATAGCCCGCCGCGTAGCCTACGGGATCGCCAAAGATATGATTGAACCGGCGCAGGATCGTCCGGGCCGGCGGCTCCGTCGGAATCATGCAATCGGCCACGGCGGCCCGCGCCTTCGCCTCGACGTCGCCCGCGATGAACTCGTTGGTCCGCAGGTGCAGGAGCAGGTCCATCTTGGCGAACTGGATCTGCCGCATCGTCGCACAGGCCGACCGGAAATTTTTCGCCGCAATCATCTTGGCAAAAATCTCCTCCGGGATGGCCGCTCCGGTTTCGTGGTGGCGCGCAAACAGGTCGAGACTCTCGCGCTCCCAGCACCAGTTTTCCATGATCTGCGACGGAAGCTCGACGAAGTCCCACGCGACATTCACGCCGTTGAGGGACTTGATCTCGACCGTGCCCATCAGGTGGTGCAGCAGGTGTCCGAACTCGTGAAAAACCGTTTCCACCTCGCGGTGCGTCAACAGCGCCGGACGACCGCCCACGGGCGGAGTCATGTTGCCGCAAATGTAGCCAAGGTGCGGACGCCAGCCCCCGCCCGCCAGCGGGCCGCCGGTCTCGAGGTAGCCCATCCAGGCCCCGCCCCGCTTCGACTCGCGGGGATGCCAGTCGGCATAGAAGGAGCCGACCTGACGGCCATCGGCCGCCTGCACATCATAGAACTTAACCTCGGGATGCCAGGTCTCGACCGCGCCGGCCGGGCGCTCGGAAATGCGCAGACCGAACACGCGTGACGCGAGTTCAAACAATCCGGCGATGACCCGATCCATCGGGAAATAGGGGCGCAGCACCTCCTCATCGAAGGCATAGCGCTCACGGCGCAGGCGTTCGGACCAGTAGATGACCTCCCACGCCTTGAGCGGACCCGCCGTCGTGATGCCGGTCGACCGCGCCTTGAACGCCTCGAGTTCACGGCACTCACGCACGAACGCCTCCTGACAACGCACCTGCAGATCCTCGATGAACGCCAGCGCCCGTTCGCCGGCCTTGGCCATGCGGCGCTCAAGCACGAGCGCGGCGAAATGCGGTTTCCCCAGCAAGGCCGCCTTCTCGGCCCGCAGGGTCAGAATCCGCGCCACCAAGGCCGAGTTGTCGTGCGGTGCCTGCGCGCCCACCGCCGCGGAGGCCGCCCAGACTTCCCGGCGCAGATCCTCGTCCTCGCCGTAGGTCATGACAGGCTCGATCGACGGCTGATGCAGTGTGAACCGCCACAGCGGGCGGTCCGGTGCGCCCAAGCCCTTCGCCTCGGCCGAGCGGCGGGCCGCGGCCTGGGCATGATGCGGGAGTCCGGCGAGCTTGCGCTCGTCGTCGATCACCATCTGCCAGGCATTGGTCGCATCGAGCACGTTTTCGGAATACTTCTGCGTGACCTCCGCGAGCTCGCCCTGCAGGGCCTCGAGGCGCGCCCGCGCGTCGTCGGGCAGGTCAGCTCCCGCCTGCTTGAAATCGGCCACGGTTTCGTCGAGGAAGCGGCGGTGGATGCCCGTGAGCTTGGCGGCCTCCGCCGAAGCGGAGACGGCCTTGAGCTGACGCCAGAGGGCGGCGTTGAGCGGAATGCGCGCATAAAAGGCCGTGACCTTGGGCAGCATCGCATTGTGCGCCTCGCGCAGCGCGGGCGAATCCGCGACCGACTGCAGGTGCGTCACCCGCCCCCACGCGCGGTTGAGTTCCTCCGTCGCGGATTCCAGCGCGAGGAAGGTGCTTTCATACGTGAGCACAGCGGGCGGCTGCGCAACGATCGCATCCACCGCCGCCTGGGCCCGCGTCAGCGCCGCCTCGATGGCCGGGCCGATATCGGCCGGCAGATGCCGGGACCAGCGGACCTCGAACGACGAATCAAGAAAGGGATTGGGCGTGGACATCGTCCGGAAAGCAGGCCGGACCAGGCCAAACGTCAACCCGCAAGCGGTTGTTCTGCTGCGACCGCCTACCAGCGGTAAGCCGCGCCGAACGAGACCTGGCGACCGGCCGCAGGCACCGCGGGCACTTCCTGGAAATCATCGTCCCACAGGTTGTCGACCTGCACCGAGAGGCGGAGACCGCGTGCGAACGGTACGTCCCAATGGACGCTGAGTGCAGTGAGCAGGGCATCGTCACCGCCGGTGAGGCGCAGCGGGTTTTCCTCCTGCAGGCGGGCCTCGTTGTCGACGCGCAGCTCCCAGCCAGCGCCGAGCGGCGCGATCACCGCCACGGTGAGCCGGTTCTCGGGGAAATTCAGCGCGTAGAAACTGGCATCGACGCCAGCGAGACCGTAGTCGGCGTCCTTGCGCAGCCACGCGTAGCCGAGGACGAGCTCTGTCCGGCCAAAGCCCCGGCGTGCCACCGTCTCGATCCCGGTCGAGTCGATGTCGACCGCGTTGGCCGAGCGCGCGGTCACTCCGCGGCGAAAGGTCCAGTCGACCAGCTGGTCGTCGCGGCGGTGGAAAAGCGCGGCGCTGCCTTCCCATCCGGCGAACGCAAAGCGCGCGCCGGCCTCAAGATTGCGGCTCGTGGAACGCCCCAGATTGGGATTGCCGCGAAAAAGGCCTGCGCCCGTCGCCGCATTGAGCGCCGTGTAGCCGGGCACCTGAGTCGTCTGCGCATAGCCCACGTGCAGCCGGTGAAGCGGCGATCCGGCGCGCTCCCGTGCGATTTCCAGCACGGGTGAAACTTTCGCGTCGTCGCGATTCGTGTCATCCACCGCCACGCCCGTGGCCACGCTCCAGGCCGCGTCACCCGTCACGCGACGCCACTCCGGGAACACACCGGCCGACAGGTGGGTGCGGCTGCGAAAGGAACCGAAGGTAAGCGAGGTCGACTTGATCTCATCGGTCACCACGCCGGCGCGGTAGTCCACCGACCAGGCGCCGGAGGAAGCCCAGCGTCCGTCGAGCCCGGCGCCGTACACCCACGTGGTGTGCTCAAACGGCAGGACTGGCCCGACCGGGGCAAAGCGGTTGAAGCGGTAATCATCGTAGTTTTCCCGATGATACGCCGACACCTGCAGGTAGCCGCCGTCCGTGCCCTGCGGCCGACGGTGGTTGAAGGCGAGCAGCGTGGTCTCAATGTCCTCGCTTTCCGGCGAGTTGAACGGCGTGTAGAGGTTCACCCAGCCGAAGAACTTCTCCTGCCGGCCGACTACCCAATCCGTCTGCGCACCGTCCTTGGAAAACTGCAGGCGGGCGGTCGCGCGCGAGAACTGGTGAGCCCCGTTGGCGATCGCGCCTGCGGACTCCGAGTAGCCGGCCGACACATCGACGCCAAGCCGCCCGCCAAACGCATTTCCGACCTGGCCCGCCTGGAGCGAGGCACGGACGAGGCGGTGCTCGCCCGCCCCGACCTCGAGTTCGCCACCTGCCCGCACCGGTGCCCAGGTGTAGGCCACGGTTCCGGCGGTGGCATTCCAGCCCGCTCGGGCATGCTCGGCGCCCGTCATCACGAGCGGAGCGGTCAGCATGGCCGGAGCAAGCGGGATCTCGGCCGAGTAGTGGCCGGTCTGCGGGTCGTACAGGGACAGCCCCCCCACCTTGAAGCCCGTGTTCTCAAACGTACCGCCGCGGATGGCGATGTCCGCCTGGCCCTCGGCGCGGTTGCGCTCCTGCACATCCACCCCGGGCTCGAAGCGCAGGAGGGTCACCGGCATGGTGAACGTCCCCGTCGCCTGCTGATTGGCGACGCGGTCCGAAAGGACGGCGATCGGCGCAAGCTGGACCGCCGACGCTAACGACTGGGCCTGCGCTGGAAGAACCAGCGCGGAAGCGAGAGCAAGGAGGAGGTGAAGACGGCAGGCGGAGACTGACATGCCCGCAAGGCAGACCGATTTCAGCCGGAAGCCAAGCAATTGTTAATCATCGCTGATTTTCAATTAACAATTGCGTCTTTCGACCAATAAAAAAGCCCCGCAGCGCGGGGCTTCGCTTCCGGAAACGTGATCGCCGGCTTATTCGTCGCCGTCGTTGCCGATGGCCTCGACCGGACAGCCCTCGAGGGCCTCCATGCAGAGAGCGACGTCCTCTTCGGTCGTCGGCTGCTTGTGGACAAAGGAGTAGCCACCTTCGTCGTGACGGGTGAAGAACGCGGGCGCCGTCTCACGGCAGAGATCGCAGTCGATGCACTGCTGATCGACGAAAAACTTACCGGCGGCGTTCTGATCCCACTTGTCTGCTTTATTGGCCATAGCTGGCAGCGAACAAAGAGTAATTGCCGGCCCTGTCAAGCGACCCGCTGATACCCACCGCAATCATTCATAATACCCTTACACCGTCGCGCTAATCCCGATGCGAATTACCCAAGAAAACAGGCCTCGGCCGCCCCCCCCCCGCGCGGGGGGGGGGGGGGGGGTTACGGTTGTGTGTCGAACCCCCCGGGGACCGTAACTTCCTAGAAGCAATGCTCTCCGATCGGTCTTACATGCGCGACAGCTACGCACGGCAAACGACTTCCGTGCTGACTTGGCTGATCTGCCTGACCGTTGCCGGCTTTATCCTGCAGAACGTCTTCTGGCGCTGGTTCGGCGCCCGGGCCGGGGCGGGCTTCGACCGGGTTTTCGAGCTCTCGATCCCGGCCATCCAGTCCGGTCAGATTTGGACCCTGCTGACTTACAGCCTGCTTCACAGCACGGGCAACTTCCTGCACATCATCGGCAACGTACTGGGCATGTTCTTCCTGGGCCGCGAGTTGCTTCCCCTCCTCGGCTCGCGCCGGTTCCTCAGTCTTTGGGGATTCGCGGTGCTCGGCGGCGGCTTGCTCTGGGTCGCCACGAACTGGAGCCATGGTGGCTCGGTCATCGGCGCCTCCGCAGGCGTCGCGGCGCTCCTGGTCTTTTTCGCCTGCCTGCAGCCGAACCAGCCGATGACGTTCCTGCTGTTCTTCATTCTGCCGGTCACGCTCAAGCCCAAGTGGATCGCCGTCGGGTTGCTCGCGATCGATCTGTTTGGCTTCGTCTTCTACGAGGTGCTCGGCTCGCCCTCGCCCATGGGCTTCGCCCACTCCGCGCATCTCGGCGGCATGGCCGCGGGCTGGCTCTTTTTCCGCTTTGTTCACCAGCGCGACTGGCAGAATCCCGACAGCGTTGAAGCGGCCAGCGGGATCGAGCTGCCCAAGTGGTTTCGTCGTGCGCAGAAGACGCCCGAAGTCGCCACCCCCGCCTTCAAGGTCAACCTCACCAACCGCGAGGATCTGAAGGCCGAGGTCGACCGTATTCTCGACAAGATCAACAGCGAAGGCTTCGGCGCCTTGACGGGCGACGAAAAGCGCCTGCTCGACGACGCGCGTGACGCCCTAAGCCGACGCTGATTCCGCCTCTTTTTGGTTTGCCCGTCCGCCCCATTCGGCGCCCCCAACCCTGGCGTTCCGCAGTTCAGTGAAACCTTTCCCCTCCCCCGGTATCTCATCTGCCATGAATCTCCGCCCCCGCCGCCTGCTGGTCATCGTCAGCCTGTTCGCCGCGATTCTGCTCGCTCCGCTGCAGGCGCAGAAGGACCGGACGCTCGTCACACCGCCCAACCTGACGAACGAGATCAAGCTGCTCGTCCGCCTGCTTGAGGAGGCCCACTACAACAAGGAAGCCGTCCAGCCCGACAGCTACCGCGAGGTCATCCCCAACTACATGAACGACCTGGACGGACTCCGCCTCTTCTTCCTCGAGAGCGACCGCCAGCAGTTCGAGAAGCGTTTCAACGAGGGTCTCTACTGGAACATTTCCTCCGTCGGCAAGATCGACGCCGCCTACGAAATTTTCACGACCTACGAATCACGCGTCCAGGCCCGCATCACCTGGATCTTCGACCGCCTCAAGGGCGATTTCGACCTCACCACCCAGGAGACCTTCGGCATCAATCGCAGTGAAAAGGACCCGAAGATCTGGCCCGCCGATGCCGCTGCCGCCGATGACCTCTGGCAGCGCCGCATCAAGTTCGAGCTCATCCAGGAGATGCTCAACAAGAAGACCCTCGAGGACGCCAAGGTCACCGTCCACAAGCGCTATGAGCGCATGCTGAAGAGCCTCGCCGAAATCGAGACGGAGGAGCTGGCCGAGATGTTTCTGGCCAACGTCGCCAAGCTCTACGACCCGCACTCGACGTATTTTTCCGCGGATACCTTTGACGACTTCAGCATCCAGATGCGCCTCCAGCTCGTCGGCATCGGCGCGCTGCTCGGCCTCGAGGAGGACCAGTGCGTGATCAAGGAAATCATCACCGGCGGCCCCGCCGACCTCGACAAGCGGCTCAAGCCAAACGACAAGATCATCGCCGTCACGCAGATGACCGGTGAGCCCGAGAAGGACGAACCCGTCGAAATCATCGGCATGAAGCTGCGCAAGATTGTCGACCTGATCCGCGGCCAGAAGGGCACGCAGGTCAAACTGCTCGTGCAGCCCGCCGAGGCCGCCGACGGTTCGGTCCGCAACGAGGTCATTCTCACCCGCAACGTCGTCAATCTCGACTCGGCCCGCGCCAAGGGGGCGATCTTCGAGGTGCCCGATCGCGACGGCAACCTGAAGCCGCTCGGCGTGATCTCCCTGCCCACTTTCTACGGTCCGGATGGCGGCTCCGACGGACGCGAGCAGAACAGCGCGACCAAGGATGTCGCCAAGCTGGTTGCGCAGATGAAGGAAGCGGGTGTCGACGGGATCGTCCTCGACCTGCGTAACAACGGCGGCGGTCTCCTGAGCGAGGCGATCGAACTCACCGGTCTGTTCATTCCCAAGGGCCCCGTCGTTCAGGTCCGCAACTACTACGGCGACGTCAAGGTGGACAACGACACGGATCCCGAAGTCGCCTACGCCGGCCCGCTCGCCGTCCTGGTGTCGCGCTTCAGCGCCTCGGCCTCCGAGATTGTCGCTGGCGCGCTGCAGAACTACGGCCGCGCGGTCGTGGTCGGCGACAGCTCCACGCACGGCAAGGGCACGGTCCAGACCATCGTCGAGATGCGCAGCCTAAATCCCGCGCTCGCTCGCGGTGGCCTGAAGTCCGGCGCGACCAAGCTGACGATTCAGAAATTCTATCTGCCCAACGGTTCGTCCACCCAGCTCAACGGCGTGGTGCCCGACATCGTCCTCCCCTCGATCGAGGACCTGCTCCCGATCGGCGAGAAGGACCTGCCGCATGCGCTCGTCTGGGATGAGATCCCGACCAGCTTCTTCGACGGCAAGGCCCTCGACTCCCGCGTGCTCACGCCCCTGCGCGAGGCCAGCCTCGCCCGTCAGGCCGAGCTCGAGGAATTCGCCTACCTGCGCAAGAGCATCGACTGGTTCAAGTCCCGCCAGCAGATGAAGGAAATCTCCCTCAACTTCGACGAGCGCCTGCGCCAGAAGGAATCCGACAGCGTCTTCCGCAAGGAGATGAAGGCCGAGCGCGACCGCCTCACGTCAACCAACTTCACCTTCCGCGAATTCCATCTCGGCAATCCGCCCGCGCCCAAGCCGAAGCCCACGCCGGTCGAAGGCGAGGAAGATGAGCTGAGCACCGACGAGGCGGACGGCTACGCCGGGCTCGACATCCATCTGCGTGAGACCCTGCGCGTCCTCAGCGACGCCCTCGCCCTCAGCCGCAGCCCGCAGTTCGCCTCCGAGCCCGCACCCCTGACCGCCATGGTGCAGAAGAAGGGCTGACGAGCCTGCCTTCCGCCCAACAAGGCCGGGGTCTACCGACCCCGGCTTTTTCATGGCCACCGCGCGATCCCGCTTAGGCGGGACGGCGCAGCCACAGGTAACGGTCCCGGCCGGTCAGATCCTTGATCGACTCGACGGTCGCCCACCCCGCCTCCGCAGCGATCGCCTGCAGGGCGGCGTGCTGGGCGATGCCCGTCTCGAGCGCCAGCGCACCTCCTGCGCTGAGCCAGGCCGAGGCCGCCGCGAGAATCACGCGAAGATCAGACAGTCCCTCGTCGCGCGCCGTCAGCGCGGAATGAGGTTCAAAGTCGCGCACCTCGGGTGCCGTCTCCGCGGTTTCATCCGTCGTCAGGTACGGCGGATTGGAGACGATCAGATCGAACCGCTGCGTCGCAGAAAGCGCCTGGAACCAATCGGACTGAAGCAGCGTCACCCGTGAGGCCAGCCCGGTCGCGAGGGCATTTTCCGCAGCCAGTGCGAGCGCCTCCGCGCTGGAGTCCACCGCGGTCACGGCGGCTTCTGGATAACGCGCCGCCAGGGCCAGAGCCAAGGCGCCCGTTCCCGTCCCCAAATCGAGGATACTTGCCGGCGGCGTTGCCAGGCGCGCCACGATCAGCTCGACGAGGTACTCGGTCTCGGGCCGCGGAATGAGGGCGCGTCGGTCGACCTTGAGTTTCAGCCCGTCAAACTCCGTCTCCCCGATGATGTACTGCAGCGGCTCCCGCTGGCTCCGCCGGCGGACCAGCGGACGGATTTTTTCCAGCTCCGGTTCGGTCAGGACCCGCTCAAACTGCAGGTACAGTTGCATCCGCTTCAGCCCGAGCGCATGCCCGACGAGGTGCTCCGCATTGAGCCGCGCGCCTTCCACGCCCTTGCCCGCAAGGAAGTCAGCGGACTTCTGGATGACATCGAGGAGGGTGATCATGGAGAAGGGAAATACGGCTATCAGAAATCGCGCAGAGACGCAGCGGCGCAGAGTTTATTCGACGGAAAGTTGGTTAACCAAACGCACGATTCCATCCTTGATGAGAGATGCGTTGAAATTGATCAGAAGGCCAACCGGCTTACCCGATACTTTCAGATAGGTTAGCAATTGCTTGCGGTGAATCGCCGTGAGCACGTCGACTGACTTAAGCTCGACGATCAAGGTGTCTTCGACGACGAGATCGGCCCGAAAAGCCAAATCCAGGGTAATCCCATCATAGGAAAGAGAAACCGGCACCTGCCGCTCCACGCGCAGCCCCCGTTTGGCCAGTTCATGGATCATCAACGCCTCATAGACCGACTCCAACAAGCCGGGCCCCAATCGAGAGTGAATGTGATAGGCGGCATCCACCACCTGACCAGAAACATGCTCCGATTTCATTGCTGTTTTCTCTGCGCCTCTGCGTCTCTGCGCGATTTCTGGAGATCTTTCATCATCGCTCAATCCTCATCTGAAGCGGCCCGGCGCAGGACGAAGGGTTGGCCGGTCAGGGCCGCGAGTTTCTCCTCGAAGTCGGCCTTCTGCAGCGCGGAGATGATGGGATCGATGTTGCCCTCCATGATCTGCGGCAGGCTGTAGAGCGTGAGGCCAATGCGATGGTCCGTCATCCGGTTCTGCGGAAAGTTATACGTGCGGATGCGCTCGCTGCGGTCGCCGGTGCCAATCTGGCTGCGGCGCTGCGCGGCGTACTTGGCCTTTTCCTCCTCCTCCTTCTTCTGCAGCAGGCGTGAGCGCAGCACGGCCATGGCGCTCGCCTTGTTCTTCTGCTGCGAACGGCCGTCGGCGCAAAACACGATCATGCCAGTCGGCTTGTGGATGATGCGCACCGCGGAATCGGTGGTGTTCACGCCCTGCCCGCCCGGGCCGCTCGCGCGCTGCACCGTGATTTCGAGGTCCTGCGGATCAATGTGCAGGTCGACCTCCTCCGCCTCCGGCAGCACCGCCACGGTCACCGTTGACGTGTGAATCCGGCCATTGGCCTCGGTCAGCGGCACGCGCTGCACGCGGTGCACGCCACTCTCGAACTTGAGCTGCCGGTAAACGTCCTGCCCGCTGATCAGCATGCTGACTTCGCGAAAGCCGCCACGCTCACTCAGACTGCTGCCCATGAGTTCCGTCTTCCAGCCCTGGGCATCGGCGTAGCGCGTGTAGGATCGGCAGAGTTCGGCGGCAAATAACGCGGCCTCCTCGCCGCCGGTCCCGGCGCGGATCTCAAGCACCGTGTTGCGGGAGTCACTGGCCTCAGGCGGGATCATCGCCGCCAGCACGGCGATCCGCAGCGCCTCGCGTTGGGCCCGGAGGTCCGGCAGCTCGGCCGCGGCCAGTTCCTTCAGGTCGGGATCACCATTCGGGTCCTTCAGAAGCGCTTCCGCTTCGGCGATCTCGCGGCCGGCCTTTTCATGGGCGGCGTGGTCGGCCACCGTGCGGGTCAGTTTCTGCTGCTCGCGCGTGATCTCCGCGGCGCGCCGGGCGTTCGCGTAGAAGGAAGGCTCCGCCATCTGCGAACTGAGCTCGTCGAGCCGTCGCTGAAAGGCGAAAATATCGGGAAGTTGATCCATGATCTGGGAAAGCGGGGAAAGGAAGGTTCCCGGTCAGACAGCGCGCGACGGACGATTTGCGCATTGCGGAAGCCGACTGCGGCGGCTTGTGTCAACCGACGTACGACCGGGGGCGATGACGCCTATCGGTGTTGATCCGCAATGGCCACGACGCTTTTCACTCAGAACACCATCGCCTGCATCTGGGACTTCGACAAGACCTTAATCCCGGACTACATGCAGGCTCCGCTCTTCCGTCGCTACGGCGTGAACGAGCCCCAGTTCTGGAAGGAGACGAACAGCCTCGCCGAGCACTACAAGCGGCGCGGCTATCACATCTCGGGCGAGATCGCCTACCTGAATCACATCCTGACCCACGTGCTCGGCGGCCAGATGACCAAGCTCAACAATCGGGTGCTGCGCGAATGCGGCAAGGAGATCGTCTTCTATCCCGGCCTGCCCGATTTCCTCAACCAGTGCCGCACCTACGCCCAGGACAAGCCGGAGTACCGCAAGCACGAGATCCAGCTTGAGCACTACATCGTGTCCACCGGCCTTGCCGAAATGATCCGCGGCAGCGCGGTCGCTTCCCAGGTCGACGGCATCTGGGGCTGCGAGTTTGTCGAGAATCCCCTGCAACCCGGCTTCCTTGATCAGAAGGAACTCGAAATCTCCGCCGAAGCGGAGATTGCCCAGATCGGCATGGTCATCGACAACACGACCAAGACCCGCGCCATTTTCGAGATCAACAAGGGCACGAACCGCAACCCGGCGATCGACGTCAACGCGAACATCAAGCCGGAGGATCGGCGGATCCCGCTGATGAACATGATCTACATCGCGGATGGCCCCAGCGACATTCCCAGTTTCTCGGTCGTCAAGAATGGCGGTGGCAAGGCCTACGCCGTCTACAATCCGGATTCGACCGCAGAGTTCGAACAGAACGATCGCCTCCGTCAGGTCGGGCGGATCGATCACTACGGACCGGCGGACTACCGCGAATCCAGCCCCACCGCCAAATGGCTGCGCCTGCAGATCCACAAGATCTGCGATCGCATCGTGGCTGATCGCGAGGTCGCCCTCGCCCAACGGGTCTCCCGTCCACCCCGCCATCTCAACGATGGCCCCAAGGATAACGCGACCAAGCCGGGTCCGACCCAGGCAACCTTCCTCGAAGACGGGAAGGCCTGAGCCTGAGGATCGGCGGGCCGGCCCCGATCGCGGTGGGATTAATGCAAAAGCAGATCCTTAACGCGAAACCATCTGGCGAGCCTTCAAATCGTTGACGAGATTGACCACCCGGCTGGCATAGCCCCGGGAAACAGACGGGACCCGACGCTCGACCACCGCGGAAAGACCGGCGTTCCAAGCGAGGGCGATATTGAACGGGGACGCCTCGATCCCATTCCGCTCCAAACCCCGCTTGATCCATTCATAATGGGCGACGGCCACCTTGTCCGACTCGGCCCGGTTGGTCGCGAGGTGAAAGGGCTGCTTGGTGTGCATCTGCCAGGTCGAACGCCGGAACTGGTAGGCACCCAACTCGCCAAAACGGCCCGGGGCCACCGACTCGGTCGGGTTCTCAATCCAGTGGATGGCCTGCAAGGTCTCCCAACGATCCGAGGCGCTGGCCACGGAGACAAGGAGACTGAGGACGAGGAGCAAACGTGATGCCTTCATAGTGTGAACCACCTAGTCCAGTTCCTGAGACCGCCGTGGCAAGGGCGGCATTTACGTATTTTTCCAATCGGTTTGCGCCGTTCTGGCACTGAAATCAGGGACTCGTCAGGGTGTTTCAACCGGAGTTTGACCCCGACTTTGAAGCCCGGTTCGCAGCTAATTCAGATCGACGACCTGCCGAATCCAAGACGGAGCATCGGCACTAGTTCCTGAACCTCAAGCAGATGAAACGCCGGCACTACCAACGCAAGCCAGCAACATTCAAGTAAAACACGCCGATCAGCGCATCGCCAAGGCCGCTGGGTCCTCGACCGTCCGCTTGACCGCGTCCAGACCAGCCCGCGAGACGAGGACGAAGACATGGTCGTCATCGACCCAGGAGACACTGGCGAATTCGCCGCGCTCGCGGAACATGGGCTCGATCTCGCACTCGCGACAGCTGAAGTCCGCCCGGCGGGCGATGTAGAGATGGTAGAAAGAATCCCGGCGGAAACAAATCTCAAAAACCTCTTTACCAGCTACTTGCACCGAGCGACAGCCGATCTCACGCAGCTTGTCGAGGTCGATGGGGAGATTATTGCCCAACCGCGTGGCGGGATCGCGCAGCAGGACGCCCAGTTCGCCATACTTGTCCAACGGCTGGCCGCGGGGATGAGGACCACTCATTTCCGCCAGACTGTGCTGGACCAACTCATCGAGATAAGCGTCGGAGCCCGACAACCGGCTGACGGCGACCGTCCCGAAGATCAGGGCAAAGCAGGCAGCCAGACCCACTCCAACCAACGTCCGCCATTGCGGCTGGCTACGGCGGCTGGCCCGCCCGCCGGCCAGAATGGCCACGCGCAGGCTGGCGGGAGGTACGACCATCTTGCACTTGGAAACCACCTGAGCGTCAAAGGCCCGCTCGCGTTCGAGCCAGGCTTTGAGTGCGGGATCGCGCTCGGCCTGAGCCAGCGCCTCGACAAAGGCCGGATCCGCCACGTCCTGACCACCGGGACGGCAAGCTTGGAGAATGAATTTCGCCTGTTCGGTGGTCATGACGCCGCCCCCTTGCGCAAACCGGGGAACGGCACGACCTGCGCGCTGTGATTTGCCCGGCGGGCCATTGCCGCCCGCAACTGCGACTTGCCGCGGGACAGGCGCGACATGACGGTGCCAATCGGCACCTCCAGCGCATCGGCGATTTCCTGATAAGAAAGGTCCTCGAGATAAAACAGCGTCAGCGGGGCCCGGAAGACTTCGTCCACCTCCTGCAGCATCTCCATCACCTGCACGCCATCGAGCCGGCGAACCTGGTCGACGCACTCGGCGGCGGTATCCTGCTCTTCCGGCGGCAAATCCTCGATCGCGGTAATCCGTCCGTCGCGCCGACGACCACGCAGAAACTCGCGATAAAGCGTGGTGAACAGCCATGTCTTGGCCTTCGCGGTGTCCCTCAGCGCGTGCCCCTTGGTCGCCCAGATATAGAACGTCTGCTGGACGAGATCGCAGGCATCGGCCTCGCGACGGGCCAGGCTAAGCGCAAACCGATAAAGCGCCTCGTAATGGGCGTCGACCAGTTGGGTAAAGACAGCGCTGCTCATGTCTTGGTGAGACATATGGGTGGCCACGTTTATTCCAAGATTTTCGCCTCGCGTCCAGCCTGACAGGCAGGACTTTTCGGAGGCGTGATCCGACTCCATCTTCCCCCCAATCTGGCCGCCGCCGCACCGCGCGATGCGATCGGTTTGAAGGTGGAACTGGACCTCTCAGTCCCACCGCCCGCAGCCCTGTTGCCCGCGCTGGCCCTGCTGCAACGCTTTGGCGCAAAGCCGGCGCCGGTGCTGTTCCTCCAGCTGAGCCGGGCACAATTGCGCGAGCTTGTGACCGCCCTGCGCGGGCAGTCCGTTTTCTACCGCGTCGAGGCCCCGGAGAAACCGCTGCTCTGGGTTGGGCCCATTTTGCGCGGAGTCAGCGAGCACCTCGGACCAGCGCCCACCGAAGCGCCGGCTCCACGCCCCGCCACGGCGCCAATGTCCACCCCGCCCCCTGCGGCCCGCCCCCGGCCCGCGCCGGTCGCGATCACTCCGCTGACGGTCGACGGCAGCGAGCACTTCCTTGCGCTGACCCTGCCCTCCCGCGAGTCCGCCTTGTACAGCGCGGCGCTCGACCTCGTGAAGACGCACGGCTTTGCCCTCGAGCCATCCAACCGCAAATGGTGGCTGCGCGACCGGCACAAGGTTCTCAATTTTCTCGCGGCCCACCGCGCCACGCTCGAGGACGAGTTTCACGCCGAGTTCACCGCCAACTTCGAGAAGAACACCGCGCGGCTTCATCAGGCCGAGGTCTCGGTCGAAGCGTCGCCCGTCGACGACGGTTTTGCGGTCACGGTCGGATTGCGCGCGGGCAAGGCCGACGGCACCGCGCTGGCGGCGGCCGTCGCGGCCAATCGCGGCTACGTCGAGGATCGCGGCGAGGTCTATCTGATCGATCCGGCTCAGCTCGCACGCCTCACCGCCGCGCAGCGCGCGCTTGCCGGCGAACCCGGCGCCGCGGCCTCGGGACGCCGCACCCACCGCATCCCGACCGCGCGCCTGACCGAGGTGCAGGACGTGCTGGCCGAACTCGCCCCGCATTTTCAGCCGCCCGAAACATGGCGGTCCCGTGGCGAGGCGTTGCGCAACATCTCCACGCTGCCGCCCGCGCCGATCCCGGCCGCACTCGGCGCCCTCCTGCGACCGTACCAGCGGCTGGGTATCGCCTGGCTCTGGCACCTGCATCGCAACGGCCTCGGCGGCGTGCTCGCCGACGAGATGGGTCTCGGCAAGACCCTGCAGGCGCTCGCCGTGCTCGCCGCCCTGCCCTCGGCCAAGCACACGCCGGCGGCCGTCAGCCTCGTCGTCTGCCCGGCGTCACTCGTCGAGAACTGGCGCCGCGAAGCGGCGCGCTTTGCGCCTTCGTTGCGCGTGTTTGCCCACCACGGCGCGAGCCGGATCGAGACGGAGGAAGCCTTTCGCGCCTACGACCTCGTCATCACGTCGTACGCCACCCTCGCCCGCGACCAGGAGCTTTTCTCCGTCATCGATTTCGCCTGCATCGTCGCCGACGAGGCGCAGCACATCAAGAATCGCAAGAGCCAGAACGCCCAGGCCCTGCGCACGCTGCATGCTCACGGCCGTTTCGTCCTGACCGGCACGCCATTGGAAAACTCGCTCGATGATCTGCGCTCCCTCTTCGAGTTCCTCATGCCGGGGCTGGTCACGCGCCTGCCCTCGGGCCTGAAGAGCGACGAGCGCGAGTGGTACGACGAACGCCTGCGCGCCCAGGCCGCACCCTATCTGCTCCGTCGCACCAAGCAGGCCGTGGCCAAGGAACTCCCGCCCAAGATCGAACAGATCATCTGGTGCGAACCTACGACGGCCCAGGCCGCGCTCTACAAGCGCCAGCAGGAGAATGCCGAGCGCGCACTTCTCGACCTCGCCGCCGACGGCGCCAACGAGGGCGCGTTGCGTTTCGCGACGCTGACCCAACTCCTGCGCCTGCGGCAAATCTGCTGTGATCCGCGCCTCGTCGATCCGGGCGCCAACGCCGCTGACTCGGCCAAGCTCGAGGCGTTTCGCGAGATTCTGGACGAGGCCCTCGACGAGGGCCACCGCCTCCTCGTGTTTTCCCAGTTCACCTCCCAACTCGCGCTGATCCGGGAGGAGTTGAAGGAACGCGGACTCGATTCCTGCTACCTCGACGGATCCATGACGCCCAAGGCGCGCCAGGCCGAGGTTGATCGTTTCCAGGCCAGCGACGCCGTGCCGGTCTTCCTCCTTTCGCTGAAGGCCGGCGGCGCCGGCCTTAATCTCACGGGTGCCAACACGGTGGTCCATCTCGACCCCTGGTGGAATCCCGCCGCCGAGGCCCAGGCCACCGACCGCGCGCATCGCATCGGACAGACCCGGACCGTCACCAGCTATAAATTGATCTGCAGCGGTACGGTGGAGGAAAAGGTCCTCGCGTTGCAGGATTCCAAGCGTGCCCTGCTGGCCGGGGTGCTGGAAGCGAGCGATGCGGCCTCGGCCAAGCTGAGTCTGGGCGACCTGCGCGATCTGCTCCACGTCTGAGCGCAGCGTTCTCCATCAAAGCCAATCATTGACCAAAGGATGGCCGCGCCATCCTGAGCTCCTTCGGAGCGAAGGATGGTGGCCAGACTCGGAATCGCACCGAGGAAACGAACATTTTCAGTCTGCTGCTCTACCAACG
>CAYWRG010000058.1:0-26960 GCA_964460715.1 uncultured Opitutus sp.
GCCTACCTCATCCTCGCGGGTGTCTCGACCCCGCTGGTGTTGTCGGTGCACACCATCGTTTCGTTCGACTTCGCCGTGTCGCTCCTCCCGGGCTGGCACACCACCATCTTCCCGCCTTACTTCGTCGCGGGCGCCATCTTCTCGGGCTTCGGCATGGTGCTGACCCTGATGCTGCCGCTGCGTGCGATCTACCGCCTCGAGGATCTGATCACGCAGTACCACATCGACTGCATGTGTAAGATCGTTTTGGCGACCGGCACGATCGTCGGCTACGCCTACGGCATGGAGTTCTTCATCGCGTGGTACGGCGCCAACCCGTACGAAGGCTTCGCCTTCATCAACCGCGCGTTTGGCCACTACGCTTGGGCGTACTGGATCATGATCTCCTGCAACGTCATCACGCCGCAGTTCTTCTGGTTCAAGAAGGTCCGCGAGAACACCTGGTTCGTCTGGGTCCTCTCGATCTTCGTCAACGTCGGCATGTGGTTCGAGCGCTTCGTGATCATCGTCACCTCGCTCGCCCGTGACTTCCTGCCGTCGAGCTGGGGTTACTACAGCCCCTCGATCGTCGAGATCTTCACCTTCTTCGGCACCTTCGGCGTCTTCAGCGTGCTGTTCCTCCTCTTCATCCGCTTCCTCCCGGTCATGCCCATGGCCGAGCTCAAGGCGGTCACCCCGCAGGCTGACCCCCACGCGGGCCACGATCATCACTAAGACCTTACGACCATGCCTGCCCAACCACACGGCCTGATCGCCACCTTTGACACCGTTCCGGACGTTTACCACGCCGCGGAGCAGGTTCGCGACGCCGGCTACAAGTCCTGGGATTGCATCACGCCATTCCCGATCCACGGCCTCGACAAGGCCATGGGTCTCGGACGCTCCAAGGTTCCGCGCTTCTCCTTCGTCGGCGGCCTGACCGGTTTCACCACCGGCATGTCGATGATCTGGTGGACCGGCGGCGTCGACTACCAGCTGGTAGTCGGTGGCAAGCCGTACTTCAGCCCGATGTTCGCCTTCCCGGTGTCCTACGAGCTCACCATCCTGTTCACCGCGTTTGCCACCATCGGCGGCATGCTGTTCCTCAACGGCCTCCCGATGCACTACCACCCGGTGCTCAAGAGCGACAAAATCGTGCGCGGTCTGGACGACAAGTTCCTGATCGTGATCGATGCGCGTGACCCGAAATTCAACCTCACCGCCACCAAGGCCCTCCTCGAGAAGGCCGGCGGCAAGGACGTCTCCGAACTCGAGGCCTGAGCCATGCGCTACGTCTATCTCATCACCTTCTTCGTCGTGGTCCTCACCGCGGGCGTCCTCGGCTTCCGCGGCTCGATCGCGACCAAGCCGCCCCTCGAGGTCTTCCCGGACATGGATCGCATGCCGAAGTACAAGCCCCAGGCGGAGTCCAAGTTCTTCGCGGACGGCCGCGCGGATCGCCCGATTCCCGCTGGCACCGTGGCTCGCGGTCAGGCCAACGCCGATGCGCACCTCTCCGCCGGCCGCTCGGCCAACGGCGAGTTTGCCCGCGGCTTCCCGGCCTCCCTCCCGGTTGACAATGTCCTGATGGCGCGCGGCAAGGAGCGCTTCGACATCTACTGCGCGGTTTGCCACGGGGCCAACGGCGACGGTAAGGGCATCGTCACGGCCTACGGCTGGGGCACCCCGGTAAGCTTCCACAGCGACCTCTATCGCGCCATGCCCGAGGGCGAGCTCTACAACACCGTAACGAACGGCAAGAACACCATGTTCGGCTACGGCGACAAACTTGACACGCGTGACCGCTGGGCGGTCGTCGCGTACCTGCGCGCTCTCCAGCGCGCGCACAATGGCAAAGTCTCGGACGTTCCCCCGGCCTTCAAAGCGGAGCTTGGCATCCAATGAGCAGCACTCACGCAGCAACCGTTTCCGGTTCCCTTCCCGCCACCGCGCCCGCCGGCATCGCCGCCGCGGCGAGCAAGGCCCTCATGATCGGCATCGCCGGCATCGTGGTGACCGCGCTTGGTCTCTTCGTCTCGGGCGGAGCCAAGGTTTCCTATTCCTGGCTGGTCGGCCTCACGTTCTGGACGGGCATCGCCATCGGCATGCTCTTCCTCGTGATGATCCACCACATCGTCGACGCCTCCTGGTCGACGGTCATCCGCCGCCAGTTGGAGCACGGCCTCGCGGCCTTCCTGCCGCTCGGCATCCTCTTCATCCCGCTGGTCGTCGCCGCTCTGGTCGACAAGCAGCTGGTCTGGAAGTGGTTTGATCCCGCCTTCGACCTCGCGAAGGTCGGCGGCACCGGCACCGTTGGCGAGGACGTCCTCTGGGTGAAGAAGTCGGGCCTCCTCAATCCCTCGTTCTTCGTGGGCGCGACCGTGGTCTCCTTCGCCATCTGGATCTGGCTGTCCTCCCGCCTGCGCAAGGCGTCGTTCACCCAGGACATCGACGGCGACCTCAAGTGGACCTCCCACAACCGCACGACCGCGGCCTTCGGCCTCGCGCTGACCGCGTTCTCGATGACCCTCTGCATCATCTTCTGGGTCAAGTCGCTCGACTACCACTTCTTCTCCACGATGTACGGCGTGTGGTTCTTCGCGAACTGCGTGCGCGGTGCCCTCTCGGCCGGCGTGATCATCATGGTCTGGCTGTGGTTCCGCGGCGACTACAAGGGCGTGCTGAACAATAACCACATGTACAGTATCGGCCAGCTGATGTTCGCCTTCACGGTGTTCTGGGCCTACATCACGTTCTCGCAGTACTTCCTGATCTGGAACGCCAACGTGCCCGAGGAGACCTTCTGGTACAGCCTGCGCGAGATCAACAACAGCGATGGCCAGCCCAATCAGTGGAAGTGGGTCGGTCTCTTCCTGCTCTTCGGCCACTTCTTCGCTCCCTTCCTCACGCTGCTCTCCTACAAGATCAAGTTGAACAAGGTCTGGATGCCGCGGATCAGCTATTTCATCCTCCTCGTCTTCCTCATCGACGTGATCTACAACGTCTGGCCATCGAAGAAGAACGAACTTGGCGATCCGCTGCCGTTCCTCGCCGTGCACCAACTGTGGACCCTCAGCGCGGTCGTCGGCATCGGCGGCGTGTGCGTCTGGGCCTACCTCAAGAGCTTCCCGACCGCCAAGCTGATCCCGATCCGCGACCCGCGCATCACCGAATCCCTCACGTACCATGAGTGACGCCTCCTCCGCCCCCAAGGGCATTTTCATCCCGGTCGTGGCCGCGCTCGGCGTATTCGCCGTGTTCTTGGTCCTTCTGCAGCTTGCCCGCAACCCGGCCACCCCGGTGGCCAACGCGTCCAACGTGCCTGCGGAAGAGCAGTGGAAGTTCTCGGCCGAGGGTCGCAAGGCCCGCCTGGCCGAGGTCCGCGCCGCCGCCCAGGCCACCGCCAGCGGCTACGGCTGGGTCGACAAGAACGCCGGTGTCGTGCTGCTCCCCGTGGAGCGCGCGATGCAGCTGACCGTCGACGAGCTCAACGCCAAGAAGTAACCCTCCGGCTTCGTTTCCGCCTCTTCCTTTCCCCGTACCGCTCATGGCATCTGCTTCCCGCACCGCAACCGCCGCCGGTTCGTCGGCCTCGTCCTCCGGGACCGGGCGCGCCGCCCAGGCCGCGATCGACGCTTCGGCCCGCGGGCCGGTGTTGTTGTTCCTCGTCTCGGCGATCGCCTGGCTGCTCATTGCATCCGGCCTCACGCTGATCTCGTCGATCCAGCTCCACCGCCCGACCTTCCTCGCTGACTGTGCGTGGCTGACCTACGGCCGCAGCCAGGCCGCCGGCCTCAATGCCGCGATCTACGGCTGGGGCTTCAACGCCTCCTTCGTGCTGGTTTTCTGGCTCATGGCCCGCCTCTCGCAGGCCACGCTCCGCGTTCCCTCCGTCCTGATCGTGGCCGGCCTCTTCTGGAATGTCGGCGTGACCCTCGGCGTCGGCGGCATCCTCGCGGGTGACTCGACCTCGGTGCCGTGGCTCGAAATCCCAACCTACGCCGCGCCGCTGCTCTTCGTTGCCTACGCCCTCATCGGCGCCTGGGCGATCGCGACCTTCCGCGCAGGTGGCACGGGCCGCATCTTCGCTTCCCAGTGGTATCTGCTCGCGGCGCTCTTCTGGTTCCCTTGGCTCTACTCGGTCGCTCAGGTCGTCCTCTTCATCGAGCCGTCCCGCGGCACCTCCCAGTCGGTCATTGCCGCTTGGTACTCGCACGGCGTCTCCAGCCTCTGGTTCACCGCAATCGCGCTCGCCGCGATCTACTACTTCCTCCCGAAGATCACGGGCAAGACCTTGCGTCACTACGACTTGGCTTCGCTCGGTTTCTGGACCTTCCTCGCGTTCTCGGCCTTCGCCGGCACGGCTTCCCTCGTGGGCGCCCCGGTTCCGGCCTGGACCTCGGCGGTTGGTGTGGGCGCGAGCCTCTTCCTGATCGTCCCGGTGATCATCATCGGCCTCAACCATTTCCCGACCCTCGCGGCCGGTGCGGCGGCGCTCAAGTCGAGCACCGCGCTCCGTTTCATCCTCGTCGGTATGATCGCCTTCACGATCAGCACGCTGGCCTGGATCGTGACCTCCCTGCAGTCGGTCGCCGTCACCACCCAGTTCACGTTGGTCGGCTCGGCTCAGACCCAGACCGTTCTCTACGGCCTGTTCTCGATGGTCGCATTCGGTGCCATCTACTTCCTCGCGCCGCGCCTCGCGCAGCGTGAGTGGCCCTCGCTGGCTCTGATCGGCGCCCACTTCTGGGCTTCGACCGCCGGCCTCGTCCTCTGCGTCGCCGGCCTCACGCTGGGTGGCCTCGCCCAGGGCGCGGCCCTCAACGACTCCGCCGTCTCGTTCAGTGTGATGGCCTCGAAGCTGTCCCCGTACCTGTTTGCGAACAGCCTCGGTGTGATCCTCCTCGCCATCGGCCACCTGGCCTTTGCCGTCAACGTTGTCCGTCTCGTGCTGCAGACTGCGCTCTGCGCCGCGCCCACGGCCGACCTGTTCCGTGAAGCTCCTTCCCTGGAGGCCGCCCGATGAATCGTTTCTGTCTCATCTTCCTCGGCATCTTCGCGATCGCCGCCGTTTCCTGGTCTTCCCTGGTTTTCTCGAACCAGCGTGCGTATGGCGCCATCACGGCCCACTACGACGAGAATGAAGGCAAGGCCTTCCCGCAGCCGATCCCCGGCCTCGCCGCTCGTGGCAAGCTGGTCTATCAGGATCTTGGCTGCGCCGCGTGCCACACCCAGCAGGTCCGTCGTCCGGGCTTCGGCTCCGACCAGGCCCGCGGTTGGGGCGAGCGTCAGAGCGTCGCCCGCGACTACCTCTACGAGGATCGCGTTCTCCTCGGTTCGATGCGTCTCGGACCGGATCTGCGCAACATCGGCGCCCGCCAGGGCGACGCTGCGTGGCACCTCCAGCACCTCTACGATCCCAAGCTCGTGAACGCCGAATCCTCGATGCCGGCCTACGCGTTCCTGTTCGAGACCCGCCAGATCGTCGGCCAGCCGTCCGCCAAGGCGCTTACGCTGCCGGCGTCGCACGCTCCGGCCGCCGGCTACGAGGTCGTCCCGACCGATCGCGCCCAGGCGCTCGCCTATTATCTTGCCACCCTCAATGACGCCTACGCGTACCCCGAAACCAGTAACGTCTACGTCGAAGCCGCTTCGAAGGAAGGGGAGCAGAAGTAATGAGTGCCGATCCTCGCAATGTTAACCTCCGGGCCGAGGCGGCCGGGGCGTCCGATGAGAGCATTCAGGCCGTCCATGACGGCCTCCTGCACCAGCAGGTGGAGCCAAAGGAAGGCTTCACGCTGATGCCGCTCTTCCTCCTGGGCCTGCTGTCGACGATGATCTTCATCGTCAGCATCTACGTCGTGCACAATCGCGGTGGCTTCGACCCGCTCGTCCATGACGGTCGCTTTGACCCGAAGACGATGGGCGCCAGCGCCGTGGCGGCCGCTCCGGCGGATCCGCGCGTGGCCGGCAAGCGTTTCTACACCCAGGTCTGCGCGACCTGCCACCAGGCCACCGGTCTGGGCGTGCCCGGCGTTTATCCGCCGCTGGCCGGCTCCGAGTGGGTCAATGGCAGTGATGAGCGCCTGATCCGCGTCGTCCTCCACGGTCTGCAGGGTCCGATCACGGTCGAGGGCAAGAGCTATAACGGCGTCATGCCCGCGTTCGGTGCCGGCAGTTCCTACAACTGGAACGACCAGCGTATTTCCGACGTCCTGACCTACATCCGCTCTGAGTGGGGTAACACGGGCGCGCCGGTGACGCCTGAGCACGTGGCGGCCGTCCGCACCGGGGCCGAAGCGGCCCGCACGAAGCCTTGGACCGAGGCTGAGCTGCTCGCGCTCCCGTAGTAAGGACCGACTGGCCTGCGATTTGATTTCCAACGCCCGATGGCTCGCGCCATCGGGCGTTTTTTTTTTAAGGGGCGGGGAGAGCAGCTCCGGTAAACGTGTAGCCGGCGTCGCTGACCCCGGTCCGGTCTTGCCCGCGGAGATCCAAGCTCCGGGGTCAGCGACCCCGGCTACACCTCAATTTAAGGCGCTCCAGGACATGGGACCGATGGCGCCCTCAACGCTTCCTGCCGCGCGCGCTACGCTGTGCAGCTCGAGATCAGCAGGGCTGCGGTGGTCAGCAGCAGATACGGAAACAACCGTGCCCACAACGAGGGCGCTTTTGCCGCCGAAGGCGGGTGGGTGGGTGACGAGGGCGATGCGTTGATCATGTTCCTATGATCGACGCGATTGCGCCGGTCGTAACGGCGGGCGCGGCTGGATGATTACTCAGTTGCCCCAGAAAAATCGCTCAGGTGCGCTCCGGCTAAAGCCGAGGAAGACCCGCGCATCGACGCGAATTCCGTGGTGAACCACGCCCGGCGCTGGATCGACCGAAGTTGGGATCACCGATCACCGGTGTAGAATCCGTCCGTGCAGCCTACGGGGGAGGATTCCCGGTTTTGGTGCTGATTCGCGGGCGCTCCGCTGTGGCCGGCCCCGGATTACTTCCCCAGGCGTTTACCGGGGCGCGGTAGCTTTGCAGACCCGCTCCTAGAGCAGGATGCTCTCGACTGTCCCGATATTCGGGTACTCGTGCAAAGGGCACAGCGCGGTGGTTTGTGGCTCGATCACGAACCAGCCGCGCTCCGTCCGAACGGCGACCAGCTGGTGGAGCCCACCCGGATCGGCTGGGATGCGGGCAAAGGGCTTCTCGGGGCGCACGACCAAGGTGGCGCAGGGAACCTCGCCGAGCTTCGATCCGCCCGCCAGAATGTTGGCGACAATCAGCTGGCTGCGGAAGAGATCGGCGTAGTTGTCGCAGTCCATCCCATCGCCGCTGCCGTGGGCACGCAGGCTGACCAGGTAGCCGCGAAAAAAGGGCAAAAAGGTCGAGCGCAGCCAGGCATGGTCAACGATCACGAACTGATTATCCCGCAGGGTGGGTGGGACCGGGGAGCCGCTGACGCCCTGCAATTCGGCCCGAAGCGCCCAGCCAGGCAGGGTCGCGGGCTGGCCGGCTGGAGGCGAGGACGCGGCTCCGGGGTGGGCGGCACAGAGCAGGCCGGCCAGCGCCAGGACAACGGAGAGACTGGTGCGGTGCGGGCGCACGTCAGCGAGCGTGGGTAGCGGGGACCCGGTCAACCTGAAGGGCCGCGTAGGCCATCGGAGGAGGAGTCAACTGGACCGCCTGGGAGGCAAGCGTGGTGCTGCAACCCGTGGCGAGCAACGCGGCGCCCGCGGCCGAAATCAGCAGGAGGCCACGCCGGAGCCCATCCCAAAGGACGGAGACCGCGGCGACTTCATGTGTTTCAAACATGGATACATTATCGTCACCCGCAGGAAACTTGTCACAATCGGATTGAATGTATCATTCCTCACTGCGCAGCGTAGACCTACTCAGGCGCCGGCGCAGGCTTGCGCAGAAGAACTGGGCTTCCCGCGCCTCCGGCGCAGGGAAGGAGTGGCATCACTCGCCGAGTCGCCGGCCCGTCACGAGGTAGCCCTGCACGTAGTCGCGCACGGCCTCCGCCAACGGGGTGCCGGCGCGGTCGTAACCCGTGGCCCGCAGTTTGCCGATGTCGGCCTGCGTGAAGTACTGGTACTTGCCGCGCAGCACCTCCGGCATGTCGACAAAATCGATGGCGGGCTCGCGACCGAGCGCGGAAAAAATCGCCCGGGCCAGGTTCAGCCAGGTGTTGGCCTCGCCCGAGCCGAGGTTGAACAACCCGCCGGCGTTCCGCCCGCGGTCGGCGAGGTGGAGCGTCATTTCAACCGCGTCTTTCACATAAAGGAAATCGCGCTTCTGCTCGCCGTCGCGGTACTCGGGCTTGTGGCTCTTGAAGAGCTGCACGCGCCCGGTCGTCTGGATCTGCTGGAAGGCCTTGTGCACGAGCGAACGCATGTCCGCCTTGTGGTCCTCGTTCGGGCCGAAGACGTTGAAGTACTTCACTCCGGCGATCTGATCGAGGAAGCCGTGGCGCTGCGCATACACGTCGAAGAGGTGCTTCGAGTACCCGTACATGTTGAGCGGACGCAGCCGTCCGAGGTTCGGATCGCGGTCATCCATGCCCTCGGCGCCGTCGCCGTACGTGGCGGCAGACGACGCGTAGACGAAGCGCGCCGACTGCGCGAGCGACCACGCGGCGAGTTCCTTAGTGAAGCCGAAATTATTGTCCGCGAGATAGGCCGCGTTGCGCTCGGTCGTGGCCGAGCAGGCACCGAGGTGGAACACGGTCGAGAAGGTCCCGAACGCGGAGGGATTCGCCGCGATCCGTGCGCGAAAGGCATCGGCCTCCACGTAGTCGGCAAACGCCAGTGGCACGAGGTTGCGCCACTTCTCGTCTGTGCCGAGCAAGTCGGTCACGACAATGTCGCTCAATCCGCGCTGGTTGAGCGCCCACACCAGAGCGCTGCCGATGAAGCCGGCACCGCCGGTGACGAGGATGCGGCCGGAAAGACTCATGAGAATGAAGAGAGTGGGGAAGAAACCTGAAACTTGAAACCTGAAACCTGAGTTCAGGCTCAGGCATTTGGGAGTTCAAATTTCGGGAGGTCGGAAACTCAGGTTTCAGGTCTCCGGTCTCAGGTTTTGCCTTCTCAGGCGTCGCGCGAGAGCTCTTCCGAACGGGCCTTCGCTGCTTGCACCGTCTCGACCATCATGCCGCGAAAATCGCGGGCCTCCATCCGCTTGAGGCCAGCGAAGGTGGTGCCGTTGGGTGAGGTGACCTGATTGCGCAAGTCCTCCGGCTCGGCGCCGCTGTGGACCATGAGTTTCCCGGCCCCGAGGATCGTCTCGGTGGCGAGCAGTTGCGCGGTGGCGCGGTCCAATCCGGCCTGCATGCCGGCCTCACGGAGCGCGGCGCAGAACTCGAACACAAAGGCCGGACCGCAGCCGCTGATGGCCATGAGGGCATCGATCTGCGACTCGGGGATCTCGACCTCGCGCCCGATGGCCCCGAGGAGATTGGTCACCAGGCTGCGATCCGTCGCCGAGAGCGGGGCATGCGTGCACCAGCCCGTGATGCCTGCGCCGATGGCCGCGGGCGTGTTGGGCATGGTGCGGACGAGGGCGCGCGCGTGAGGAAAGGTTTTCGCCAGGCGGGCTAGCGTCTTGGCGGCGAGGACCGAAAGGACCAGCTTGCCCTTGGTCAGCTCGGCCAGCCGAGGATCGGCCGAGGCGAGGTGCTGGGGCTTGAAAGCGAGGACCACGATATCGGCCGGTGCTAGCAGGGCCGGCAGATCGGGTGCGAGGCGGATGCCCGTGCGCGCGGCGAGGGCCGTGGCGCTGGCGCCGGAGCCGCCAAGGCAGGCAAGCTGGTCCGCGGTGGTAGCGCCGCGTCCGAGCAGGCCATCGACGATGGCGGAGGCCATGCGGCCGGCGCCGATGAAAGCAATCCTGACGCCAAGCTTAGACATCGGTGCTTTGACGGCGGCGCCGCTCGACGGGGTGAAGGAGAATGGCGATCATGCCGCCGTCCGGGCGGTCCTCGACCGTGAGGTCGCCGCCCATGTTGCGCAGTGCGTGGCGGGCCACGGTCAGGCCCATGCCGACGCCGACCGTGTGCTTGCTGCTGATGAAAGGCTCAAACATGTGGTCGCGGATCTCCGGGGCGATGCCCCGGCCCTGATCCTCGACCGTGATGCGGACGAATTTTCCCTCGTTCCCGCGATCGACCAACTCGGTCCGGATAGTGATCGGCCGCTGGCTCTCGGGGGCCTGGTCATAGGCCTCCCAGGCGTTGATCAGAATCTTGGACAACAGGTCCTCGAAGACTTCGACGTGGGTGTCGACAACGAGGTCGCCCAGCGGATTTTCGATCGTCACCGGCGCGCTGATCTTGTGATCGAGCTGGTAGCGGTTCACGCCGCCGGTGAGGAGCTGGGAGAGCCGGAATTTTTCCGTGGGGAGGCGCGTCTTGATGACGAGTGAGCTCAGCTGCTTGATGATCGTGACGATCCGTTGCACCGCCTCCTCGACGTGCTGGGCGTTCTTCTTCACCTGCTCGGGCCGGTCGTGGTAGGCCTTGATCAGGTCGAGGTAACCGATCACAACGCCGAGGAGATTGTTGAGATTGTGGGCGATGCCCTGCGTGACGGCGCCGATCGTGGCGGCCCGGCGGGCCTCGACCAGACGACGCTGGAGATCGATCATCTCGCGATTGATCGCCACAAACCGGAGCTGCGTCTGCACGCGGGCGAGGGTCTCATCGAGATCGATCGGCTTGGTGATGTAATCGACGGCTCCGACCCCGAGTCCCTCCAGCTTGCCCTCCTTGGAGCTGCGGGCGGTGATGAAGATGACGGGAATGGAGCGGGTCGATTCCTGCGACTGCAGCCGCTGGCAGACCTCGATCCCATCCATGTCGGGCATCATGACGTCGAGCAGGATCAAATCCGGCCGTTCGGCCGCGACCTGATCGAGCGCCTCCTGGCCCGAGTAGGCCGTGATGACGGTGATGCTTTCCCGCTCCAGCTTGCGTTTGAGCAACTGCACGTTGATCGGCTGGTCGTCGACCACGAGAATCTTGGGGGCTGGCATCGTAGGGGAGAGTGGGGATTCACAGCCCGGATGCAATCCTAGGCCAGAGAGGGGAAATACCTACGCCAGAGGCGTTAATGACCAATGTTCAATGAGCAATGCCCAATGATCAGGGTTGGTGTTCGCGTTGGTCTCCGGCCCTTCGGAGAAAGGTGCCTTGGCGGGCAAGGGCATGCTTCCGGAGGACTGACTGCACGTCAAAACCACGCCGTCCGCGATTGGTCATCGCCCATTGGGCATGGGTCATTTCGCGCCGGAGGCGCGACGCGCTTTGACGGTGTTCTTCATCAGCATCGCCACGGTCATTGGGCCGACGCCACCCGGGACGGGCGTGATTTGCGAGGCAAGGGGCGAGACGGACTCGAAATGGACGTCGCCGGTGAGGCGATACCCGGACTTTTTGGTCGCATCGGGCACGCGGTTGATGCCGACGTCGATCACGACGACGCCCGGCTTGACCATGTCGGCCGTGACGAAATCCGGGCGCCCGATGGCCGCGATGAGGACATCGGCCTGACGGGTGATGGCAGGCAGATTGCTCGTGCCGGAGTGGCAGATGGTGACAGTGCCGTTGGCGCCGGCGCGCTTTTGCAGCGCGAGCAGGGCCACAGGTTTGCCGACGATGAGGGAGCGGCCGAGCACGACCACGTGCTTGCCCTTGAGGTCCACCTGGCTGCGGGCGAGCAGCTCCATGATGCCGGCGGGCGTGCAGGCTACGAAGCCGGTGTCATCCTCTTGCGCAACCTTGCCGAGATTGATCGTGTTAAAGCCATCGACGTCCTTGTGTGCGGCGACCCGGCGGAACACGGCAACCTCGTCGATGTGCTTGGGCAGCGGGGATTGCACCAGGATGCCGTCGACGCCGGGGTCGGCGTTCAGGTCGTCGATCAGCGCGAAGAGCTCGTCCTGCGAGATGGTGACGGCGGGCAGGATGATGCGGCTGTCGACGCCGATCGTGGCCGCGGTCTGCTCCTTCTTGCGGACGTACGAGACGGACGCGGGATCCTCGCCGACGCGGACGAGGGCGAGGCAGGGGCGGCGCCCGGGCAGGGCGGCGACTTCGGCCGTGAGTTCGGCGATGAGACTGGCGGCGATGGCGTTACCGTCGATGAGGGACATGGGAGCGCGCCGGTGGCGCGGTTGCTGGTTGTTGGTTGAGAGTTGCTGGTTGAAGTGCCGATGCCGTTGGTTCGGAACCAACAACCCGTAACAACCAACCAGCAACCGGCGGCGCGTCAGCGGAGCTGCAGCGACTCGACTTCGATCACGATGTCGCGGGTGCCGGGGACCGGCTTGGCGGCGCCGTAGACGGCGACCGTGCGATTCAGGTAATTGTCGATCTGCTCGGTGAGCAGCAGCTTGCTGGTGTCGAGGTAGGCGTAGCGTTCGCCGCGCTCATCAGTGAGCTGGTAGTCGTACGGCCGGCGGGGCCGGAGAGGATTGCGGGTCGAAACAAAGCGACCTTGGAAGCCGCGGGGCAGGGAGCTGGCGCCACCATCGCCCAGGTTAACCATCGGCGCGGCCTGGCCGGGATTCGTGTGGGTGCCGCGGGCGGCGACGGGAACCGGCGCTGCGGCCAGCGGCGCGTTGGTCTGGGCCGGCGTGGAGGCGACCGGTGCAGGGCTGTAAGCCGCCGGAGCCGGCGTGGTTGCCGCGGGAGCCGGCGTTGTCGCCACCGGAGTCGTGGCGGCCAAGGCCGGCGCGGCGCCGGAGACCTGGACGTAGCCCACGAGGGCCTTGTTGAGGAGAAGGTGCGTCCATCGGCCACGCAGACCGATGATCTCCGTCACATCGCCCTGGGCGGCGGTCGTGATTACGGCGGACTCGATCTTGGGCTCCTTGTGCATCGGCGCGCCGGCGGCGACGTCGAGGCTCTTGGTGATATCTTTGTTCTGGACGAAGACCTCGTGCGGGCCGGCGAGGGTGACCGCGATCCAGCCGGCAGGCAGAATGCCGTAGCCGGTGACCGCCGTGACCGGCTCAGTGCCAGCGGGCAGCTGGGTCAGGACCGCAGCGGTGGTGTCGGGCCGGCTGTAAACCGCGGAGGCTTGGGCGAGGGGAGCGGCCGAAATCGGCAGGACGCTCGCAAGGGCGGCGAGTGACAGGAAAAGGCGATCAATCTTCATGGGCTTTGGCTAATTTCTTGGCGGCGTCGGTCTTTGGATGCGGCTTCGGAATCTTGAACAAGAGGCCGACCTCTTTGCCAGACAGTTGTTTCACCGCTCGGAGGGGAATCCCTCGGAGCGGGAAGGACCCAATCTGGTAGCGGCGGAGGCGTTTCACCTCAAAACCGAGGGCCATGAACAGCTGGCGGATCTCGCGCTTCTTGCCGTGGTGCATCCACACATCGAGGTCGGTGGAGGCGTTGCGGGAAGGGTTTACGAGCGCGGCGCGTTCGACCTGCAGGCGCTCGCCCTCGATGACGATGCCGGTGCGCAAGCGCGGGATACGCTCGTGCGGGAACGGGGTCGCGAGCTTCACGTGGTAGCGCTTCACCACCACGTTGCTCGGGTGCATCAGCTTGTTCGCGAGCTCGCCATCCGTCGTGAGGATCAGGAGGCCCTCGCTGTCCTTGTCGAGCCGGCCGGCGCAGAAAAAGCGCAGGCGGTTGAGCTCGTTGGGCAGCAGGTCAAAGACGGTCGCGGCGTTGTGCGGGTCGTCGTTGGAGCAGATGAGGCCGCGTGGCTTGTGGACGGCGAGGGTCATCTTGGGCTGGGCCACGGCCTTGACGGCCTTGCCCTCGACGGTGACGCGATCGACGCCTGGGGTGATCTTCTGTCCGATCGTGGCGGCCTTGCCGTTCACCCAGACCTCACCTGCCGCGACCAGCGCCTCGGCCGCCCGACGGGAGCACACCCCCGCGTCAGCGAGGTACTTCTGCACGCGGATGGGTTCGGACGAATCGGTCATGCGAGGAGTTGGCTTCATTTGGGCGGGCGAAGCAAGCGCCGCGAAGCGGCGCGGTTGGACGTTGGGTGTTGCTAGTTGGACGTTTCAACCACCCAACCTCCAACTTCCAACGCCCAACCCCGGCGGCGTCAGCCGCCGGTTAAGGCTTGCGCGGCGCAAAACGGTTGCCCTCAATCCGGCGTTTTATGTCCTCATCTGACGTCCCCTCCGTCTTCACCAAGGATAATCCGTTCCCGGCCAAAATCGTCGAGAACCGCCTGCTCAACCGCCCGGGTTCCGCCAAGGAAACGCGGCACCTCGTGGTGGAGATTGCAGGCAGCGGCCTGACCTACAAGGTCGGCGATTCCCTCGGCATTTTCCCGACCAACCGCCCGACCGAGGTCGCCGAGCTGATCGAGCGTCTGCACGCGAGCGGGGATGAACTCGTCTCGCCGGCCATGCTCAAGCTTGCGACGCCGATTTCGCTGCGCGAGGCGCTGGCCTCGCGCCTGACGCTCTCCAGCCCGACGTCCAAGATCCTCACGACCCTGCTCGGCAAGGTCACCGATGCCGGCGAGAAGGCGAAGCTCGAGGCGCTCCTCAAGCCTGAGGCCAAGGAGCAGCTCACGACCTACCTCGACGAGCGCGAGTATGTGGACATCCTCGCCGAGTACCCGAGCGGGCGTCTGACCCCGCAGGAGTTTGTCGATCATCTGCGCAAGCTGATGCCGCGTCTTTACTCGATCGCGTCGTCGCCCAAGCCGCACCCGCAGCACGTGCACCTCACGGTTGCGATCGTGCGCTACCAGACCAATGGCCGCGAGCGCGTCGGCGTGTGCTCGACCTTCATGGCGGATCGCGTGCAGGTCAGCGTCACGCCCGTGCCGACCTTTGTCTCCCACTCGCACTTCGGCCTCCCGGATGATCATGCGACGAAGGACGTGATCATGGTCGGCCCCGGCACCGGCATCGCGCCGTTCCGCGCCTTTGTGCAGGAGCGTGTGGCCACCGGCGCCACCGGCCGCAACTGGGTGTTTTTCGGCGACCAGAAGAAGGCGACCGATTACCTCTACGAAGAGGAGTGGACCGACTACGTGGCCAAGGGCCAGGTCACGCACCTCGACCTTGCCTGGTCCCGCGACCAGCTGACCAAGGTCTACGTGCAGGACAAGATGCGTGCGAACGCGGCGGAGCTGTGGAAGTGGATCCAGGGCGGCGCCTATTTCTACGTGTGCGGCGATGCCAAGCGCATGGCCAAGGACGTCGACCAGGCCCTCCACGACATCATCGCCGAGCAGGGCGGGATGCCGATCGAGAAGGCCGTCGAATTCGTCAAGCAGCTCAAGAAGGACAAGCGCTACCAGCGGGACGTCTACTGAGCGGAATGAAGTAGCGAGTAGGGGGAGCGAGCATGTCAGGCCCGAAAGCCCCAAGCTCGCTTTTCGCTTACGGTATTTTCTACTCGCTACTCGCTACCCGCTACTCGCTACTTTTACCCCATGCTCACCTTCAAGAATCGTACCGCCCTTGTGACGGGTGCCGGCCGTGGCATTGGCAAGGCCGTCGCTGAACTGCTGGCCGCAAATGGCGTCACCGTCATCTGCGTCTCCAAGTCCGCCGACTCCTGCGGCGCTGTCGCCGCGGGCATCACGGCGGCAGGCGGCAAGGCCAAGGCCCTCGCGGTCGATGTCGCCGACGGCGCCGCCGTGGCCAAGGCCTGCGAGCAGCTCCTCGCGGAGTTCCCGGTGATCGACATCCTCGTCAACAACGCCGGCATCACCAAGGACGGCCTGCTTTTCCGCATGTCGGAGGACGATTGGAACAGCGTCATCCAGACGAATCTTTCGAGCTGCTTTCACTTCACCAAGCACCTCGCCCGCCCGATGACCCGCGCCCGCTGGGGCCGGATCATCAACATGGCGTCCGTTTCGGGCATCATGGGCAACGCCGGGCAGGCCAATTATTCGGCGGCCAAGGCCGGCATGATCGGCCTGACCAAGACCCTGGCCCGGGAATTCGCCTCCCGCAGCGTCACGGTCAATGCGGTCGCCCCCGGATTCATCAAAACCGATATGACCACGGAATTTGTAAATAATCCCGAGGCCTCGACGGCGATCCTGGCCCAGGTGCCCCTGAAGCGGTTTGGCGAGGCGTCAGACATCGCCCACGCGACCGCTTTTCTGGCCAGCGAGGAAGCGGGCTATATTACCGGGCAAGTTTTTGCCGTTGACGGCGGCATGGCGATGTGAAGCCTCCGCTTACTCAGAGAACCACTATCATGGCCGACCAAAAAACCATCGAACAACGCGTCAAGGAGATCATCGTTAACCAGCTTAACGTTAACGAGGAGCAGATTACGCCCCAGGCTTCGTTTCTGGACGATCTCGGCGCTGATTCCCTCGACACCGTCGAGCTGATCATGGCTTTTGAGGAGGAGTTCAAGGACGAGATCAAGGGCGAGATCCCTGAGTCCGATGCCGAGAAGCTCCAGACCGTCGGCCAGGTCATCGACTACATCAAGTCCAAGGCTGCCGCCAAGTAAGCCTCGTTTCCTTTCCGGCGTTCTACCGAGCCCCTGCGGGACTGTCTGGTAGAACGCCTTTTTGTTTTTGGACGTTCCCGCCTCAGCCATGGAAAACCTGCCGGATTCCGCCCGTATCGTCATCACCGGTCTCGGTGTCGTCGCCTCCCTCGGCCACGACGTCGATACCTTCTGGACCAGCATCCTTGCCGGGCGCTGCGGGGTGGACCGGATCGCGAGCTTCGATCCGACGGACCTGTCCTGCCAGATCGGCGCCGAAGTGCGCGACTGGGATCCGGCCGCCCACATGGATCCGAAGGAGGCGCGCCGCAACGACCGCTACACCCATTTCGGTTTTGTCGCCGCCCGCCAGGCTGTGCGCGATGCCGGCCTGGAGATGGCCCGTGAGGATGCCGACCGCGTCGGCGTGATCATCGGCTCCGGCATCGGCGGCATGTACACCTACGAGTCACAGCTCAAGGTCCTGAACGAGCGCGGCCCGCGCAAGGTCTCGCCGTTCACGATTCCATCGCTGATCGGCAACATGTGCTCGGGCTTGGTCGCGATCGACATCGGCGCCCGCGGACCGAACTTCGGCGTCGTGTCCGCCTGTGCGACCGCGACCCACGCGATCGGCGAGGCCATGCACATGATCCGGCGCGGCGATGCCGACGTGATGATCGCCGGTGGTGCCGAGGCCGCGATCACCCCCTTTGCCTACGCGAGCTTCTGCTCGATGAAGGCGATGAGCACGCGCAATGATTCTCCCGCGACGTCGAGCCGTCCGTTCTCGATGGGCCGCGACGGCTTTGTGATGGGCGAGGGCGCCGGCGTGCTCGTGCTCGAGTCGCTGGCCCATGCCAAGGCGCGCGGCGCCCGCATCTACTGCGAGATCGCCGGGTACGCGGCGACCTGCGATGCGCACCTGATCACGATGCCCGATCCCGAGGGCAAGGGCCTGTCGATGGCCATGACCCGTGCGCTTCGCAGCGCCGGCACGCGCCCGGAGGAGATCGACTACATCAACGCCCACGGCACGAGCACGCCGTACAACGACAAGTTCGAGACGCTCGCGATCAAGAAGGTCTTCGGCGACCACGCGCGCACGCTGCCCGTGAGCTCGACCAAGTCCATGACCGGCCACCTGCTGGGCGCCGCCGGCGGCATCGAGAGCGTGGTCTGTGTGAAGACGCTGCAGAGCCAGATGCTCGCGCCGACGATCAATCTCCACGAACCCGATCCCGAGTGTGACCTCGACTACGTGCCGAACGTCGCGCGCCCCGCGAAGGTCCGTACCGTGCTGAGCAACAACCTCGGCTTCGGCGGCCAGAACGCGTCAGTGGTCTTCCGTGCACTGTAAGCGCCAGGTAGCTGAATCGATCCGTTTTTAACCACGGATGGACACGGATTCACGCGGATAAGATTCCGGACCAAATTCGGTCCCTGCTAATGGCGGAGTAAATTTTCGTTCGGATCATTCCGGATCCGTGTTTATCCATGTCCATCCGTGGTTAAATTCCCTCTGGCTTGGACAGATTTCTATTCGTGTTTCTTCGTGTCCATTCGTGGTTAGTTCTCTCAGTCCTTCTCGGACTGCTATTGATCGGTTGTTCGCGAGCGGTCGTTGAGGCGCCGCCGACGCAGGCGGAAATCTGGGCGGCGATCCAGCCGCAGGCGCAGCGCTACCGGATCGATCCCGCCTTCATCTACGCGCTGGTGGCGGCGGAGTCGGCCTTTGATCCAGCGGCGCGCAACGGCGAAGCGCGCGGGTTGCTTCAACTCAAGCCCGCCGCGTGGGCGACCGTCTCGACCGAGCCCTACGAACCGACCGTCTGGGCGTGGCGCGCCAATCTGGAGGCCGGCATCGACCACCTCGCCTTCACCCGCAGCGCCCTGCAGCGACGCTCAGACGTGGAGTTTTCCTACCCGCTGCTGCTGGCGGCGTTCCATTACGGATTCGATTATGTCGAGGCGCGCCGCTTCGAGGTTGGCCGTCTCGAGTGCCCCGACAACCCGATCTACCGGGAACTTTGGGCCGGCCGTCTCACGCCCGTCGCTCCCCCGCGCTGACGCGTCGGATGTCCGGACGGGGACCTCCAACGGGTAAGCCCGTTCGTGCAGAAACGCGACCAGGGCGTTACGACCAAAGGGAAATTCGCCGCCGGCGGGATCGAAGAGGAGCGTTGCGCCAGAATTGAGCCGCACGCGCACTGCGCCGCCTTCGCCTGCGGCCGCGAGAAACGGGTCGGAGCGGTAGGACCCCGCCCGTGCGGGATCGCCGAACTCGGCGCAAGGGATCAGGGCGACGTGTGGGGACAAGATTCCGGGGGTGTGCACCACCACCAGATTGCTCCGCGGCCAGAGCTGCATCCGCACGACCGACCGGCGGGCGCGCGCCCAAGTGGAGCCGGCGGCCATCCACGCAAGACCGAGTCCCAAGGCGCAGACGGCCCATTTGAGCGGCGCGGGATCGAGCCCGGCGGGCTGTTGGACCCAGACGAGCCCGGCCACCCCGGCGGTCAGGACGACCGCCAGTCCGAGCGTGATGCGGGCGATCCAGCGCGTGCGGGCACCGTGGGGACGGGTGAAAAGGAGCGGGTAGTCCAGGGAGGTGGAGGGAGCAGTCGCGCGCACGCGAGCAGACTACCGCAGTCAGGCCCCGCAGACCATACGCATACTTGCGCACCGGAGGGAACTGGGCATCGCACCGGCCGGAATCAGGCAATTTAACCACCGACGACACAGATCCACACCGATGAATTGGGATCGTGCAGAACAGAGGATCGAAACGATTGGTTCAGCGGAATCTGTGCCCATTTGTGTTATCCGTGGTTTCCTCCGGTTTGGGCTCCGATCGCTTGGTCCAGGCACAAAAAACCCGCGACCGGTGAGGTCGCGGGTAAAGGGAAGGGAACCGGGCGGATGGCCCAGCGGGCTAGACCTTCTCGACGAGACCGGCCTTGATGGCCTTGACGGACACCCAGACGCGCTTCGTGCCGCCGTTGGCGGTCTTGATGCGGATCTTCTGCAGGTTCGGGCGGAACTTGCGCTTGGTGATGGTCGTCACGTGCGTGCCGATGCCTCCGCTCTTCTTGGACTGACCCTTGCGGTGAATGATAGAGCCCTTGACGGGGCGCTTGCCGGTGATTGCACAGATTCTGGCCATGGTTTCGAGTTGGTTAAAGGGTCGAGAGTAAAGGGCGGCTTCGGCGTGAATCAAGGGGAAACTTGGATGTTCTCGCGTCGGGCATGCAGGACTTGGAATTTCCGTCCAAGATGCGCGGGGTGGAGGAGTTGCATCAGGCTCCGTTTTCGCTCGGTCAAGCGCGTCGCATCGGCGCGGAGGGCGGATTCAAGGTAGGCGGCCGCATGATGAACGAAAAAGGCCTCCTGGGCCTCGGTTCGTGGGCTTGCAAAGCCTCGCGCGGCCAATTCGGCGGCCAGCCAGTCCCAGCAGATATGGCAGGTCAGGTCCTGCTCGCCGGGCTGGGCCAGGAGGTCATTGGACTGGGTGTGGCGGTAATACGCCCGGGCCGTGCCTTCCGGGCATTCGCCGGCCAGTTCCGCCCAGGATTTGCCGTAGTCGAAGGCAATGAACAGCCCCGTCCAAGGCTGCGCCGCGATGGTCGCCGCCAACTGGGCCGCCGCGCGGGGCGCGTCGAGACGGTAGCCGGGCGGGACATCGTCTGGCCAATTTCCAGGGTCCGCCACGGGGCCCAGATCCACCTCGATCAGGGTGTCGGCCTCGAGTCGAACTCCCGTCTCCCGCCAGCCATCCGCCCGGCGGATCAGCCGGCGGAAAGGTTGGGCGTCAAAGAGTTCGTTCGACACGACGATACACGGCCCCTTGAGGCTGATCGGTTCACCCACGCGCAAGGTCCGGGCCGCGGCGAACGGGTGGGCGACTCCGGCGAGCATTCCCGCGTCCGTCTCGGCGCCGATCTCTACCCAAGTGAACCCCGCAGGATCGCGATCCCCGAGCAGCGCGACCGCCGCTGCCACGGCGAGTTCGCCGAAGACCGGCCCGCTGGTGCTGGCGGTGTAGAAGTCCGTGCCGGCGCCATAACCCACGCGCTCCCGGTTCCGCCGGTAGTAGCCAAGCTCCGGGTGATACAGGGCCAGAGCCATGAATCGATCAAACGCGAGCACGCCGTCCGGTCCCGCCGCAGCGCGAAAGGCGGCGGCGAAGGCGGATGAGACCGGTGAGGGACGGGATGGCGGCAAACCCATTTGTTTACAAAGCGGAGGAGTTGGGCACAGTTGCGGCCATGCTCAAACGCATTCTCTCCGTTGCCGCCGGCGTGCTGCTCGGCAGCGTGCTGGCCCTCGGCGCCGCTCGCCTGTCCGCCGTGCTCGGCTTCTGGCCGGCCAGCGACGCGGACCGGGCAACGAGCCAGGTGCGCGACGTGCTGCGGCTCGTGAGCGAGAACTATGTGGAGGATAAGCCGGTCGAGTACTCCGCTTTGACGAAGGCCGCGCTGCGTGGCGTGGTCGAGTCCCTTGATCCGCATTCCGATTTTCTCGAGCAGCGCGACTACCGCTCCCTGCAGGAGGACATGAGCAACGAGTTCGGTGGCATCGGCATCCAGGTCGAGCGGCGCGAGAAGCGCGTGGTCGTGATTGCCCCCATTGCCGGCACCCCCGGTGAGCGCGCGGGCATCCTCCGGGGCGACGAGATCATCAGCGTCGATGGCGAGGTCTTCGAGGAAGCCTCGATGGACGCCGTCGTCAGTCGCCTGCGCGGCAAGCCCCGCACCGAAGTGACGGTGGGCTTTCACCGGCCCGACACCGGCAAGGATTTCAGCGTCACCCTGACCCGTGAGGTCATCAAGCTGGAGAGCGTGGCCGATGTGCGCCTGATCGACAACCAGGTGGGCTATGTCCGCCTCACCCAGTTCTCCGAGCGCACCGGCGAGGAGTTCCTCCGGGCGCTTGAGCGCCTGAACGGCGAGGGTATGACGAGCCTGATCCTCGACCTGCGCAACAACCCCGGCGGCCTGCTCGACGCCGCCGTCGCGGTGGCGGAACCGTTTTTCAATCGCAATGAGCTGATCGTCTACACGCAGGGCCGGAGCGCGGCGGACCGCGAGGAATTCCGCGCGAGCACGACCACGCCCCCGTTGAATCTGCCGGTGGCCGTCCTCGTCAATGCGGGCAGTGCGAGCGCCGCCGAGATCGTGGCGGGTGCGCTCAAGGACACCGAACGCGCGGTGATCGTGGGTGAACGCTCGTTTGGCAAGGGTTCGGTGCAGTCAATCTTCCGCCTGCGTGACGGCGAAGCGCTGCGCCTGACGACCGCGCGCTACTACACGCCGAGTGGCATCACGATTCACGAGAAAGGCATCGATCCGCACGTTGAGGTCGTCATGACGCCGGAGGAAGACGGCAAAGTCCGCCTGCAGCGGGCGCGCGACGACCTGCAGGATCCGGTGGAGTTCAAGCGCCGCTTCGGTTTCGAGCCGATTGAGGACCGCCAGTTGCAGGCCGCGCTGGATGTGCTGCGGGCCTCACGCCTGATCCATGAGCGGCTCACGCACGTGGTGCTCGGCAGCAAGGGGACCAACTGATTGCGTGATTATGGGCGCGGGGGCGGCTCCCGGGGGGGGCTCCCCCCCAACCCGGCCCGGGGGCCCGCCCCCCCGGCTACACGCAAGCCGCAATCCGAACTCTGCAGTCCGCAATTCTGAGATGATTCTCGCCCTTGAAAGTTCCTGCGATGAAACCGCCGTGGCGGTGTTCGATCCGGCGCGCGGTTTGGTCGGCGAGTGGATTCACAGCCAGGTGGCCCTCCACGGCCGGTACGGCGGCGTGGTGCCGGATCTGGCGACGCGGGAGCACCTACGCACGTTTGGCCCGCTGCTGGCCCGCGTGGGGGCGGAGACGGGCTTTCCGGCGATCAGCCGCGTGGCGGTGACGCAAGGACCGGGCCTGGCCGGATGCCTTGCGATTGGCACGGCGGCGGCACAGGCCCTGGCGCAAGCGCTCCACGTCCCGCTGGCGGGCGTGAATCATCTGCGAGGCCATGCGTTCTCGCCCTTCATCGGACTCCATGCGGCGAACCCGGCGGCGTTTTCCCGGCAGCTGGCAGGCCTGCTGCCGCATCTGGGGTTGATTGTCTCCGGCGGGAACACGCTGCTCTTTTCGCTCGGGACCGATCTCGCAATCAGGGTGATCTCCTCGACGCGCGACGATGCGGCCGGCGAGGCGCTCGACAAGGGCGCGATGCTTCTCGGGCTGGGTTATCCGGGTGGACCGTTGATCGAGAAACTGGCCGCGACCGGGCGGGCTGACGCCTACGATTTTCCCCGGGGGATCGGGCCGCGCATGGAGCTGGATTTCAGCTTCTCGGGCTTGAAGACCAGCCTGCGCTACCTGCTGGAGAAGATGACGCCCGAAGAGATCGCGGCGCGGACGCCGGACCTCTGTGCAAGTTATCAGCAGGCGGTGATTGATGCGCTGGTGCGCAAGGCCTCGTCCGCGCTCACGCAGCCCGCCGGCGCTCCTTATCGCAGCCTCGGACTGTCGGGTGGCGTGGCCAACAACCGAACGCTGCGCGCGGCCCTCGACGCCGCGGCCCGGCGTGCGCGCGTTCCGCTGCTCTGCGCCGAGCCCAAGCACACGGGCGACAACGCCGGCATGATCGCCTTCGCCGCGTGGGCGGACCCGTCCGTCAAGGCTACGATCCCCGGCGCCCTCGCGATCGAGCCGGGGCTGGCGCTGGCCTGAGAAAAGCGAAACCTGAGACCTGAAACGTGAAACCTGAGTTTCGATCCGGTAGAGAGACCCTTCCGGAAACTCAGGTTTCAGGTCTCAAGTCTCAGGTTTCCTAAAGGTATTCCCGGCGCAGATTGCTCGGCAGCAGGCCGAGCTCCTCGCGGTACTTGGCCACCGTGCGGCGGGCGATCTTGATGCCGCGGGTCTGCAGCTTGGCCACGATCTCCTGGTCACTGAGCGGCTGGCTGCGGTCCTCGCCGGCGATCAGGTTGTTGATCATGTCCTTCACGCTGGTGTTCGACACCGCGTCGCCGCTCTGGGCCTGGTAGCCCGGGGTGAAGAAGAACTTGAACTCGAACACGCCATGCGGCGTGCGGATGAACTTGTTGGCGATGGCGCGGCTGACAGTCGTCTCATGCACGCCGACCTCGTCGGCGATCTGCGTCATGGTCAGCGGGCGCAGCTTCGACACGCCGTGCTCGAAGAAATCGACCTGGAACTTGATGATCTCGCGCGTGATGCGCTCAATCGTCTGCTGGCGCTGCTCGATCGAATTGATGAGGAACTTGCCCGAGCGCATGCGCTCGCGAAGGTAGTCGCGCTCCTGCTTGCTCAGCGTGCCGCGCGCGATCATCTCGCGGTAGGTGTTCGAGATGCGCAGGCGCGGGATGTAGTCGCTGTTGAGGAGGATCTTCCACTCTTCGCCGTCCTTCTCGACCGTGACATCCGGCACGACGACCCGGTTGTTGTCGTCGGCAAAGCGCCGTCCGGGCGCGGGATCGAGGGTGCCGACGACCTCGATCGCCTCCTGCACATCGTCCATGCCGGCCCCGAGCTTGCGCGCGATTTCCGGGATGCGGCGGCGGGTCAGAAGGTCGAAGTGATCGCGGAGAATGCGGGCGGCCAGGCTGTCGCTGCGGCCCTTGGCGGAAAGTTGGAGCAGTAGGCACTCGCTCAGGCTGTGGGCACCGATGCCGGGCGGGTCGAAGGTCTTGAGCAGCTTGGCGGCCTCCTGCACCGCCGCCAGCGGCAGCTGGGTCTGCAGCGCGATGTCTGCCGGAGTCTGGGTCAGGAATCCGCGGTCATCCAGACATCCCACCAGGTAGCGCATGGCTGCGATCACCTCGGGCGACGTGTCGATCAGTTCGGCCTGCTGCATGAGATGCTCCTGCAGCGACGTCTCGCTGACGAGCGAGTCGAAGAAATGCTGGCGCTTCTCGGCGTCCTCCGACGTGTAGGGCTGGGCGCCGCCGGCGCTGGCCATGTGGTCGCGCCAGTCGTCGTCGAGCTTGTTGAGGATCTCGAACTCCTTGGTGAAATCGAGGGCCTCGCGCTGGTCGGGGGTGTCGTTGGAATTCTCCTGGTGATCGGCGTCGACCTCCTTGTCGAGGCTCACGCCCTCCATGGGGAGTTCCTCGAGGGTGGGGTTGCTCTGGAGTTCCTCCTGAATGACCGAGCGCAGATCCAGCGCCGCCACCTGAAGGATTTTCAGGGACTGCCGGAGCTGCGGCGCCAGAACGAGCGACTGCGTCTGGCGCTGGCGTAGGTCTTGGCTGAATCCGGGTCCGCTCATGAGGGTTGCTCGTCAGGGCTCAGCGGGAGACCGCGGCCTTCACGGGCACCGGATTGATCGAGAACGAGGGCGAGGTGCCGGGCGGGACGTAGCCCATCAGTTGTTTGATGTAGACCCCGAGCTTTTCGTTCGTGGGACCGTAGCGGTCGGAATAGAGATAGAGTTCCAAGTCGTTGAGCATGTCGTAGGCGGTCTGGTACCGCTTGTCGCGGTCGCGCTGGAGCGCCTTCTGGAGGATGACCTCGAGCTTCTCGTCGATGTCCGGACGAAGCGTGGAAAACTTCGGGATCGGCATGGACAGGATATTGCGGCGGGACTCCATCCGGTCCGGCGCGCGAAAGATGTTCCGGCCAAGCAGGATCTCGGTCAGGACGATGCCGAGCGGGAAGAGGTCGGCGCGCTCATCGGTGACCGCGTAGCTGGCCTGCTCGGGCGACAGGTACTCGTCCTTGCCCGCGATGACCTTGCCTTCCTCATTGTACATCAGGTCCAGGGCTTTCGCGATGCCGAAGTCGGTCAGCTTCACGTCGCCCTCGTAGGCGATCATGATGTTCTTTGGGCCGATGTCGCGGTGGACGATGCTCAGCCGGCGGCCTTCCGCGTCGCGCTTGCTGTGGGCGTAGGCCAGACCGCGGGCGATGCGGGAAATGATGAAGGCCGCCAGATCCACGGGAACGGCCATGCCGGTGGTGCGGTGCTTGTCGAGGAACTGCTCAAGATTCACCCCATTCACAAATTCCATGACCATGAAATACTGCCCCCCGGTCTGCCCGAGGTGATAGGTCTGGACGATATTGGTGTGGATCAAATCCGCGACCAGGCGCGCCTCGCCGATAAAGTTTTTCTGGAACTCCTCAATGGCGGAGTATTCCTCACGGATCAGCTTGACTGCCACCATCTTCTTAAACTGGCCGGCCCCGCGCTGGATGGCCTCGTACACGATGCCCATGCCACCATCAGCGATCTTGCGCGTCATCTCATAATGCAATTCGTTGAAGACGTGCTTGATCGCGGCCACGGAGCCAGCCAAGCCGTCGATTGCGGTTGTGGCAAGAGGGGAAGTGTCGCCTAGCACGGAATCTGCTACAGGGTAGGAGAGTCCGTTGACAGGGACCCGAACCGGCCTACGTTGCCGGCATGGTTACGCTCTCTCCCAGGGCCGCGCAACAGGTGCGGTCGATGCAGGCCGAACTCAACGCACCCGACAAGGTCCTCCGTGTCTTTGTCGAGTCGGGCGGCTGCTCGGGTTTCCAGTACGGGATGTCCTTCGACGAGCCCAAGCCGGATGACCAGCGGTTCGAAAGCGAGGGTCTCGCGATCCTGCTCGATCCGGCGAGCCATGCCTACCTCGACGGGTCGCTCATCGATTTCGACGACGGGCTGCAGGGCAAGGGCTTCGAGATCAAGAACCCCAATGCCCAGAGTACCTGCGGCTGCGGCAAGTCGTTCAGTTGATCGTACTGGATCCGGAACGGATTCCGGATTCGGAGTTTGGCCACAAAGAACGCAAAAATTCCGTACGTGGCTTCATGCATCTCACGGCGCCCTATAGGGCGCTCGGACGGTCTGCATGCGCAGAAAGGCATGCTTCGTGTTTTTCGTGGCAGTCACTCCGATTGCTACTTCGTCGCCGAGTGCAGGGCGACGATCCCAAACGTCAGCCGCCGCACGGTCACATCCTTGAAGCCCGCGGCGCGGATCTCGTCGGCCTTGGCGGCATGATTCGGGTACTGCTCGATTGAACCGCAGAGGTAGTCGTATGCCTTCTTGTCGCCGGTGACGACGGCCGCGATGAAAGGCAGGATGTTCTTCAAATAGAAATAGTAGAACGGTCGGAACCATGCCCGCGGCTGGGAAAATTCGAGCACATGCACGTGCCCGCCCGGACGCAGGACGCGGTGCATCTCGCACAAGGCCTGATGCCGGCTGGCCATGTTGCGCAGCCCAAAGGAAATCGTGACGGCATCAAACGCGGCGTCGGGTAAGGGGAGGGCGAGGCCGTCACCCGGCCGGAAGGAAACATTGGGATACCGCCCGGCCTGCTGCTTCTTGATTTCGGCCTCGTCGAGCATCGGCTGGCAGAAATCCATGCCTGTGATGGCGGTGCCGGGGGCGAGTCCACGCGCGAGGGCAAAGGCCACATCGCCGCTGCCAGTCGCAAGATCCAGCACATCCTTGGGCGTGTGCTGCGCCACGGTACGCACCAGCACCCGGCGCCACCACACGTCCGCCCCTCCGCTCAACAGGCGGTTC
>CAYWRG010000059.1:0-2715 GCA_964460715.1 uncultured Opitutus sp.
CCTAGCAGATATCCTTCATCTGTATAGTCCAAAAACAATTAGCTATTGGTATTAGCTGCTTCCGGGCCCAAGCTTCAAGCTGGGCGGTCAGGAGCCGGTCCTGCACCCAGTCCGCGTTTTGCTTCTCGGCGTCCACCTGGAGCGCTGCTGCTGCAAACACGTCCGGATGCATGTCCAGCCCGATGATTCGTTTGCCTTCAGTTTGGTTCATCGCTTATCGGTTTTAATGTTAAGCAAGCGGCGCATGAAAGCAGACGGCCACAGGACAATCAGGTATGCGGTTTTGCACCATGTGGGTGTGTTCCGTCGGCGCCCAATCACAAAATCGGAGAGCCACTCCAGTGTTTTTATCGGGCGTCTTCTGTCGCCACTTGCGGGTGTTCACACAGCCTCACCCACGAGTTGGTTCCATGCCGACATGCGCCGCTTTGCTTAACAAGTTCGTTCCTTTCGGATTGAACGCATACCATCACAAAGATTCCTAGGATTGGATGCGTATACCTCACGGCGCCTTATAAGGCGCTCGGACGGGACACGTGGTTACCCATGACAATCTTCGCGTTTTTCGTGGCAAAAATCCGATTCCGATCCGGTTCGATCCCAATCGAAAATCCAAAATCGAGAATCGAAAATCCCGCCTGTCAGGTCGTGTTGCGTTCGTAGGTCGACTCGAACTCGCCCACGAAGCCGGCGAAGAGCCGGGCTCGCTCAGTCTCGCCGGCGGCGGTGTAATGCTGAACGAGATTGCGGCAGCTGCGGCAGAGCACCTCGCGGATGGGCGTTGGCGCCAGATCCATGGGCGAGGGATTGATCTCATGCGCGCGGAGGAGATGCATGATCTCGTCGGCCGAGCGGAAGATCCCGCCGTCGAAGGCGTCGATGAAAAAGGGTTCTGCATCAAGGAAGCAGCCGACCATGAAGTGGCCAGGGAGGCCGACCGGTTCGAGTTCGAGCCCGACGCGCTGGGCCACCAGCAGGTAGACGATGCTGAGCGAGACCGGGATGCCCTTGCGACGCGCCAGGACCTCATCGAGGAAGCTGTTGAGCGGGTCGGTGTACTGCTCGACGTTGCCGTGGAAGCCGTAGTCGTGAAACAGCACGCGATTGAGCACGCGGCACTTTTCCCGGGCGCTGGAGGGCTCGACGATCAGTTCGCGGCAGCGGGCGGCGATGGCATCGAGTTGCTCGCAGCACCGGCCGGAGTCGAGGCCGGGGTTGACCGTGCGGGCGAGGAGGAGGCTGCCGGTCTCGAGTTCGTAGTTGAGCGAGCGGATGAAGGTCCGGAATTCCGCCGCGGGATCGGAGAACTTCAGCTCGTCGAGAAAACGGCGGGCGTGCCAGGCGAGGGCGCGATGATGGCCGGCGGCCACCTCACGGAGGAGTTTCTCCGCCTCGCTTCCGGTCGCCGCGAAGTGGGCCAGCAGGGCCTGCCGAACGGCGGGGCTGGGGTCATCGAGCAGGCTGAGCAGAGCCTCGCGAGAGACGGCACTGGGCTGGTCGGAGTCCACGAAAGGAAGCAAAAAGGTTCTTCCGGCTTCGCAACCGCAAAAGCAAATCGGAGCGCTGGCTTTCATCATAGCCAAGGGCACGGAGATCAGCAGAGGCGCAGAGCCGCAGAGTTCCAGCAGGGGATTCGATCCCGAAGGGTTTTCTCTGCGCCTCTGCGCGACTTCTGCCTGGGATCGAACCCGTTTGCCCGCCGACGGAGGATGAACCCCGCTGGTGCGACCGGATGCTCAGGACGTGACCGGCGCCGGTCGTGATCCGAAGAGCGCGGTGCCGATGCGAACCTGCGTGCTGCCGGCGAGAATGGCGGCCTCGAGGTCACCGCTCATGCCCATCGAAAGCTCGCGCAGGGGAGCGCCAAATTTTGCGGCAAGGTCGTCCCGGATCGTCCGCAGATTCACAAAGGTGCGCGTGGCGATGTCGGGGTCGTCCGACAGCGGGGCGATGGTCATGAGGCCGTCGACCTGCAGATGCGGGCAGGCGAGGGCGGCCTCGAGCAGACGGGGCGCGTCGGTGGGCTCGGCGCCAAATTTTGCGGGGTCATTCCCGGCGTTGACCTGCAGCAGCACGGTGAGCTTCTTGCCGCGCTCGCCGGCGGCGCGGTCGAGCAGGCCGAGCAGCTTCGGGCTGTCGGCGCTCTGCACGCGATCGAAGAGCTCCACCGCGAGCTTGGCCTTGTTGGACTGGAGATGCCCAATGAGTTCCCAGCGCAGGCCGGCCGGTCCAAGCGGGCGCTTGGCCGCCGCCTCCTGAACGCGATTCTCACCCACGCCACGCAGGCCGTAGCGGGCGGCGTAGATGGCGGCGTCGACCGGGTGGGTTTTGGTCACGGCCAGCAGTTCCACTTCACCGGGGGCTCGTCCGGCGCGGGCGCAGGCGGCGGCAATTTGCCCGCGAATGACATCGGCGCGGGCGGTAAACTCCTCGTAAGTGATCATGGAATAAGGCGGTTTAAGGGATTGCCTTGGGATTAGCAGGATTTATACTGAGCAAACTGGAGCCCATGCGTCACCATGCAAATTGAGAACTTCAAAATCTTCGCCGACCTCGTTGAAACCAAGAGTTTCTCGAAATCAGCCAAGATCAACGGCATCACCCAGTCTGCGGTCAGCCAGCAGGCCCGGGCGATGGAACGCCACTTCAAGACGCTGCTGATCGATCGCAGCCAGAAACAGTTTCAGCTGACCCGGGAGGGTCAGCGGGTCTATG
>CAYWRG010000059.1:2725-5205 GCA_964460715.1 uncultured Opitutus sp.
ATGACGCCTCCAAGGAGCTGCTGCACAGCTACGACAAGCTCCTGAGCGAGCTGCAGGAGATGAAGAAGGTCATCAGCGGCACGATCCGCATCTCGACCATCTACTCCATCGGCCTCCACGAGCTGCCCCCCTACATCAAGCGCTTTCTGCAGGACTACCCGTCGGTCAATGTTCGCGTGGAGTACCGCCGCTCGAACCTGGTCTACGAGGATATCCTCCACAACTCGGTTGATTTCGGCCTGGTCGCTTTCCCGATCAAACAGCGCCAGATCGAGGTGGTTCCGTTCCGCAACGATCACCTCGTCCTGATCGCCCCGCCTGGACACGCCCTGGCGCGTCGCGGCACCGAGGTCGATCTGCGTGAACTCGCTGGGCTCAAGTTCATCGGCTTCGATCCGGACATCCCGACCCGCAAGGCGGTCGACCAGATTTTCCGCGACAACAAGCTCGAGATCGAGCCGGTCATGGAGTTCGACAACATCGAGACGGTGAAGCGTGCGGTCGAGATCGACCACGGCATCGCGATCGTCCCGCAGGCCACTGTCTTGCAGGAGGCCCGCCAGGGCACCCTCGCGGTCCTGCACTTTAAGGGCAAGGAGTTCACCCGCCCGCTTGCGATCCTCCATCGCAAGGGACGCGTGCTGACCCCGGCCATGAAGAAGTTCATCGATACCCTCGGCATGGACCTGCCCGAGGCCCGCGGCCAGTGAGCTGACGCGCCATCGTCCGACCCGACGATGGCGCATCGCCCCTTGGAATAGATGAACCCGGAACCGGCTCTCAACCTTACCTTATGACTATCAGCCGCCGCTTTGTGATCCTCGCGACCGCCGCAGCCCTCGGGGGCCTGGCCTCCTGCAAGGAACAGTCGACGTCGACCGCGAGCTCGACCGCCGTGCCGGCGGCTTCCGCCCCGGTGGCCAAGGTTTCATCCCTGCCCGTGATCGGGCCGGCGCCCGCGTGGAAGATGCGCGATCTGACCGGCCGCGAGGTCACCTCGGAGGAGTACAAGGGTAAGGTCGTGGTCGTCGATTTCTGGGCGACCTGGTGCGGCCCGTGCAAGGAAGAGATTCCCGGCTACATTGAGCTGCAGAAGAAGTACGCCGACAAAGGCTTTGTCATCTTGGGGGTTTCGCTCGACCAGCAGGGCCCCCCGGTCGTCAAGCGCTACGCGGAGAGCATGAAAATCAGCTATCCGCTGGTGATGGGCGATGATGCCGTTGTGGCCGCCTTTGGCGGCATCGATGCGATCCCGACGACCTTCCTGATCGATCGGGATGGCAAGATCCGGCACAAGAAGGTCGGCTCGATGGAGACGGCCGAGTACGAGAAAATCATCACCGACATCCTGTGAGAGCCTGACCGTACGCCCGCCGGGCGTAGGTTGATGGGCGTTTCGAGCCCCATAAATCGTTCTCGTTCTTCGTTCCGTTAATCGTTCTCAGATCGAGAACGACGAACGATTAAGAGAACGAGAACGATTTGGGCCAGTGGCCAATCCACCCGAGGATCGACGTCCGCGGGCTGGCGCTTAGGGTGGGAAGACTGATGACGTTTCCGGCCCACCTTCTCTTCCCGCTCGGGAGCAGCATCGGCTATGTGATCGCCGTGCTGCTGGTCAAGCGGTCGGCCGCCTATGGGGTGGGCCTGTGGCGCACGACCTTCGTGTCGAACCTGACCATGGGGATCTGCTTCGCGCCGCTCTGGCTGCTGGGTGGCGCCGGACAGCCGGCGTCCCTGCTCTGGCAGCCGGCCCTGGCCGGCGCGCTCTTTTTCCTGGGACAGGCCTGCACCTTCTGGGCGATGTCGGGGGATGTCTCGATCGCGACGCCGGTGCTGGGCTTGAAGATCATCATGGTGGCGCTGGCGAGCGCCCTGTTCCTCTCGGATCCGGTGCCTTTCAAGTGGTGGATCGCCGCGGCGCTCAGCACGGCGGCGATCGCCCTGCTCAACGCGACCGGCCGGAAGGACCACCGCAAGGTGTCCACCACCGTGCTGGCGGCGGCGACCGCGGCCTTCCTTTATGCGCTGTCCGACGTGGTGGTGCAGAAGTGGACGCCTGCTTGGGGCGCCGGCCGCTTTCTGCCACTGATGTTTGCCTAGGTGGCGATCTATTCGTTCGGACTGATTCCGCTGTTTCGTGCGCCGCTGCGCACCATTCCGGCGGCCGGCTGGCGCTGGCTCGGTCCGGGGTCGGTCGTGCTGGCTGGTCAGTCGGCCAGCATGGCCTACGTGCTCGGCGTGTTTGGCGATGCGACCGCGGTGAACATTGTCTATAGCTCGCGCGGCCTCTGGAGCGTGGCCGCCGTCTGGCTGATCGGCCACTGGTTCAGCAACACCGAGGGCCAGGTTGGTCCCGTGGTGATGCGCCGCCGGCTGATGGGGGCGCTGCTGATGCTGGCGGCGATTGGGTTGGTGGTGATTTGAGTCGATGTAGCCGGGCTCGCTGAGCCCGGTCCGTTGGGGCGTGGCTCGACCAC
>CAYWRG010000059.1:5215-26818 GCA_964460715.1 uncultured Opitutus sp.
GCCCCCCCCCCCCCGGGCTGTGCGGGCGCGCCGGCGGCGCGCCCCTACGGCCCGACCCGCAATTCCGCGGGCCAGCGGCCCGCGCTCCCAGGTCCGAAAATAAGAAGGGCCCGCCGATAACCCCTAACGGCGGGCCCCCTGTTTCTGTGCCCGTCCTGTCGATCGGGCGTCCATGTTACCCCAACCACCAGCGGAAGCCGGCGGTTGCATGTTGCGAAGGAAGAGCATCGCCTGTGCCAAGCGGTGGGCGGCTGAAATCGTCCCGTGGGGACGCAAAGCGTGGCCGATTTTGGCCACCGGACCGCGATCAATCCCGGGAGAACGGCGCGAGCTGGCCGAGTTCGTCCGCGATTTTTCGATCGGGGCGGCAACGGGGCATCTTGTGATGCCCGCCCCAGGCGCCGCGGGCGCGCATCCAGCCTTCGAAGACGCCCGGCATGACCAGCCGGACGACCGGGGCTTCGATTGCGCCACTGCGTCGCCGGGCGGCGTACTCGCTGTTCAGGTCACCGAGCTCGCGATCAATCTCGGCGGCCAGCACGGGGCCGGTCGGCGTCTCGATCGAGCGCGGGCGAAGTTCGACCCACCATTCGTGCCCGCCACTGACGCGCCCGGAGGTCGAGGCCCCGAAAAAGGGCGCGACATGAAAATTGGTGATGGTCCAGCCGTGGCGCTGACACACCGAGGTCAGGGTGTCGGTCAGCTCCTTTTCGATCACGTGCTCGCCGAACGCGTTCAGTTGGAGGTGGGTCCGGCCCACATAGATCAGGCGGGGCGGTTCGGTGGAGGTGAAGCGTACGACATCGCCCACCACGTAGCGGCACAACCCGGCGGGGGTGGTGAGCAGGAGGACGTAGTCGACGCCCACCTGCACGCCTTCGAGCGGCACGACCTTGTCGCCCAGCGCGGCCAGGCGACTTTCGTCGAAGTCCCGCTTGGGCAGGAATTCGTAGTAAAGCCCGACATCGGTCATCAGGCGGAGTCCGGCCGCCGCCTCGGTGTCCTGCGTGGCGATAAAGCCCTCGGAGGCGGGGTACACCTCGTGAAACGACACGCCGGGTCCCACCGCGGCACGCAGTTCAGCCGCGAAGGGCGCGAGCGGCACGCCGCCGTGCACGACGCATTCAAGATTCGGCCAAAGGGCCTTCAGGTTGGCCGGCGTCGTGGCGCCCGCCCGGCGACCGGCTTCGGTGCGCACGGCCTCGGCGAGGGAAAGGAGCCAGTTCGGCAAACCGGCGAGCAGACTGATGTCGCGCGTCGCGGTGCGCTCCGCGATCGCCTTCAGCTTGGCGGGCCAGTCGGCGAGGTGGGCGATGGCCGCGCCCGGCTCATAAAGCTGCTTCTCGACCCAGGCGGGCAGATTGAGCGTCGCGATCCCGCTGATGTCACCGACGTAGGCCGGGGGTTCCTTCGCCGCATCAAGCGGAGCGAGCGTGGTCGTTCCGCCGAGGAACAGGTGGCGCCCGCGGAACACCCCCGTGTGACCGACGCGGGCCGTGTAGTACAGCAGCGCGTCGAGGCCCGCTTGGCGAAAGTGCCGCAGCATCGCTTCCGTGACCGGCAGGTACTTGCGCGCCCCTGCGGTGGTGCCGGAGGAGACCGCATAAAACGAACAGAAACCCGGCCATAGGACCGACTCCTCGCCCTGCTTCATCCGGTCGATGTAGGGCCGAATCTGCTCGTAGGTCCGCGGCGGGACGGCGGTGCGGAACGTGTCGGCGGTCGTGTCCGCCGTCAGCCCGTGCTCATCGCCGAAATCCGTCGCGGCAAAGCTCGTGAGGAGTGTGCGCAGCGCCTGTTCCTGCGATTTGATCGCGCGGCCCCGGGCTTTCAGCCGGCGGGTGACCTGGGTCGTGAGAAAGCTCACGCCGAGGGGGAGCAGGCTTTTGGGTAGGGCCAGCATGACAGGTCGTGATAACCGGCACCGAGGCAGGTCCGCGGCGCACCGGGTCGCAAGCGAATTCACGCGTCCCGTCCCGGCTTATCCGTTTTTTAACGGCGGATCCGGCCGTTTGGCCTCCCCTGGGGATTCTTCGCTTCGCAGGCGTGACCAAAGCTGCTTGGCTGAGCGGACATGCCGCTGCCTCCGATCATCCACGACGACGACACCATGCTCGCGTTTGACAAACCGAGCGGGCTGCTGGTCGCGCCGGATCGCTGGGACAAGAAACGCGAGAACCTCATGGGGCTCGTCCATGACCGCTTCGGTCACGACGTGGCCAACGTGCACCGGCTCGACGCCGACACGAGCGGCATCCTGCTTTGTGCCAAGACCAAGCCGGCGCTCGATTTCCTCAGCGGCCAGTTCCAGAGCAAGACCGTCGCGAAGACCTACCATGCGATCGTGGTGGTGCTGCCCGTGGACCAGGCGATGAAGGTCGTGGCGCCGGTGCGGGATGAGAAAGGCGCGTTGCCGGATGCGTTCACGGTCGAACTCGCCCTGGGTGAGGACGAGGAGCAGCCCGGCCGCATGCGGGTGTTCAAGAAGCGCGGCGGCAAGCCGTGCACGACCGAATTTCGCACGCTGGAGCGTTTCGGCCGCTATGCGCTGGTGGAGTGCAAGCCCCTGACGGGCCGCACGCATCAGCTGCGGGTTCACCTCGCGGCGATTGGCGCCCCGATTCTCAACGACCGTTTCTACGGTGTGCCTGACATCGAGTTGAAACTCTCCGAACTCAAGCGCGGCTACAAGGGCCGCGACGAGGAGAAGCCGCTCATCACGCGCCTCGCCCTCCATGCCAGCGGGCTGGTGGTGAAGCACCCGACGACGCGCGAGCCCGTGACGATCACCGCGGAGCTGCCGCATGAGTTCGCGGTTGCCCTCAAGTACCTGCGCAAATTCGCCGCCGGCGCCCGCGCGCGCTGAGGGCGCAGCGCATGATGTAGCCGGGGCCGCTGACCCCGGTGATGGGGTGATCGATTCACAGACCGGGGTCAGCGGCCCCGGCTACATCAAAACCGGCTGCTTTCAGGCGGTTGCGGCCAGCCGGTTGAGCGCGCGGCGGGCGCGGGCTTTCGCGTCCTCGTCGTGCTTTTCCTTCGACGGCAGGGCGAGGCCGCGCTCGAAGGCGGCGCGGGCGTCGTTGGTCCGTCCCGCCTCGAGGTAGGCGAAACCGAGCTCGAGGTGATGGGCGAGGGTCTGCGGCGCGAGCGTGACGGCCTGCTCCAGGTGGGAGACCGCCGCCTCGTTGGAGGCCGTGGGCAGACCGCCATAAACCAGGCGCACGAAGAAGCGCGTCGCGGGCCCGAGGGACGCGACCTCGTAGTGCCAGCGGCCGAGCACGTGGTGGGCCCAGTCATACCGCGGATTGAGGGCCAGTGCGCGCTCGGCCTCTTCCTTGATCAGGCGCGAGTACTCGATCTTGGTGCGCGTATCGCTGTACACCGCGAGCTTGCCGTGGCTGACCGCGACGGAGAGCACGTTTTCGGGATTCGTCGGCTCGAGCCGCACTGCCCGCAGCGAGTAGTCGAGTGCGGTCTGGGCGCGGCGCTTTTTTTCCTCCTCGTCTCGCGTGTCCACGACGGAGTCGGAGTACTGGCGGGCGATCTTCTGGAGGATGAAGGGGTCGTTTGGCTTGAGTCGGTCCGCGACCAGGAAGTGCTGGAGCGCGGCGCTGGTTTCGAGCCGAGCCTCGGCCGCGAGCCCCTGCTGCACGAGGTCCTCCGCCGTCGCGGCGAACGCCGGGGCGACGGCGAGGCAGGCGAGGAGGATAACGACGCGCAGCATGGGCGGGACCGGCTCAGGGTTTGCGGAAGAGGTAGTGGCTGACGATCCACTCCTGACCGCCGCGATAGCCCCACAGTTCCGCGCAGCTCATGTAGAAAACGCGCCAGTAGACCCACCACTTCGTTACCTGGTCCGCGCCGTAGGTCTGGGCGAAGAGCGGCAGGATCTCCGCCTTGTGGCGATCCATGGCCTGCAGCCAGTGCTCGGCCGTGCGCTGGTAGTGGGTGCCGTCGACTTTCCAGTCGGAAACCAGGGTGAGGTCGTCCTGAAACTGCATGAGCAGATCGTGGGACGGCATCTGGCCGCCGGTGAAAAAGTAGCGCGCCATCCAGTCGGTTTGATCGCGGGCGATGAAGTGATACGGGTACTTCAGGTGGGTGAAGATATGGACGAAAAGCTGGCCGCCGGGCTTGAGCCAGCGGGCGACATTCGCGAGCAGCCGCTGGTAATTCTTCATGTGCTCGAACATCTCCACTGAGACCACGCGATCGAACTGCCCGGCCGGGAGTTCGAGGACATTCATGTCGCAGGTGATGATCGTGAGGTTGGTGAAGCCGCGCCGGCGGGCCTCGCCGTCGATGTAGGCCTTCTGCGTGCGCGAGTTCGAGACGCCGGTGATCGTTGCGTGCGGGTACTTCTCGGCCAGGTACAGCGAGAGCGACCCCCAGCCGCAGCCGAGCTCGAGGATGGTCTGGCCGTCGGCGAGCTGGGCGCGCTCGGTGTAGAGCTTCAGCATGTGCTCCTCGGCCTCGTCGAGGCTCTCGCGGCCCGTGGGATACAGACAGCCCGAGTACTTGAGCCGTTTGCCGAGGGAATACTGGTAGAAGGGCGTGGGCACCTCGTAGTGCTGCTCGTTGGCCGCGCGCGTGTCCTCGGCGATCGGGCGCTTGCGCAGATCGGCGGCGTAGGCGGCGAGGTACGCCTGGCGCTCGGCTTCCGACGGCTTGGCCTCCTCGCGGAGACGCTGAGCCAGCAGGCGGCGGATCCCGAAACGGATCACCGCGTCGGGCAAGAGGTTCTTCTCAAGGAGGAAATCGATCATGGATAAATGAGCGGTAAGCCTTAAGCGCTAGGCTTTAAGCTGAGGATGAAGGTGAGGCTTACAGCTTATGGCTTAGCGCCTAAAGCGGGCCGCGTTGGCGGCCACGGCACGAAGGCGCTCGTGGTTCGCTGGTACTCGCGGTACGCGTCACCCTTGCTGCGCACGGATTGTTCCTCGGTCAGCGGGATGCCGGTCACCCGGAGGAGGAGATAAAGGATCGCGGCAGGCGAGATCACGGACAGCCAGCCCCATGGCGAGGCGAGGGCAAAGACCAGGTAGGCAACCCACACGAGCCATTCGAAGAAGTAGTTCGGGTGGCGGCTGTAGTGCCAGAGTCCGACGGAGCAGACCTTCCCCTGGTTGGCGCGGTCGCGCTTGAAGGCCCGGAGCTGGGCGTCAGCCAGAGCCTCGCCGCTCAGGGCGATGAACCACAGCGTGACCCCCGCGATCTCCAGCGGATGAAAGCCGACCGCCGGGTTGATCGTCGCGAGCAGGAAGGGAATGCCGAGGATGATGACCGAGACGGCCTGCATCTGGAAAAAATTGAACATGCGCCGCGCAAAGCCGTTCGCCCAGTCGCGCCGGAGCTGTTGGTAGCGACCGTCCTCGACCGGATGATGCCCCATCACCCGCTGGTAGAGATGGGTGCCGAGCCGGAAGCTCCACAGGCCGACCATCAGTCCAATGAGCAGACGGCGGGGCAGCCAGCCGGTGGCGTAAACCGCGTAGAAGGCGGCCAAAGCGGCGAAGGCGTACGACCACGCAACGTCGACGATGCCGTAGTTGTCGATCCGTCGCGCCACCAGAAAGACCCCGGCGAAACCCGCGGCCAGGGCCAGGGTGGCGATGAGAAGGAGTGCGGGGAGGGTCATGGGGACGGGAGGCAGCGTTTGTGTGGAGTATTACGGGCCGCTCCCGGCAATAGATGCAGGAATCCCGACCGCAATCGCGGGCTTCAACCCGGTTGGCAAGCGGCGCGCGGCGAGGGGTTGAGGCAGGGATGTGTCTGTCCCGGCCATCGCGACCGGTCCGCGGCCGTTTTGCAACGCTTGCAACGTGTCATACCTGACACAATGGCGGTCGGACTCATCGTCCCGGCATCCGGCGTCCACCCCGTTCGCTCCGGAGTAGCCCCTCAACCCCGTCTTCCCATGTCCTTGCTGCCGTCCCGCCGCCCTTGGCGCACTGCCGTCTCCGTGCTGGCCGCATTGTCCGGCTCAGCTCCGCTTCTTGACCTCCACGCCCAGCAGGCGCCGTCGGCGCCCGCCAGTGTGACCGAGGGCGAGATGGTCACCCTGTCACCGTTCACGGTGGTCTCCGAGCAGGAGGGCTACCAGGCGGCCAACTCGCTTTCCGGCACCCGCCTGAACACCAAGCTCGAGGACATCGCGTCCTCGATCACGGTCGTCACCAAGCTGCAGCTTGAGGACATCGCGGCCACCGACCTGAACGACGTCTTCCTCTATGAGGCCAGCACGGAGGGCACGGGAAACTACACGGCGGTTACCCCGAACCGCGATGGCGGCGTGAACGACGACATCGCCCAGAACCCCACGACCGCCAACCGCATCCGCGGCCTCGGCTCGGCCAATGTGGCGATCGGGAATTTCGCCAGCAACGCCCTCATCCCGGTCGACATGTACAACATCGACGCGATCGAGATCTCCCGCGGCCCCAACTCGAACATCTTCGGCCTCGGCAACGGCTCGGGCACGGTCAACCTCGTGCCGGCGTACGCCAACCTGACGCGCGATATCTCGACCGTGCAGGTGCGGGCCGATGACCGCGGCGGGTTCCGTTCGTCCTTTGACTTCAACCGTCCGCTGGTCACCCACAAGCTCGCGCTGCGCGCCGCGGCGGTTTACGACCGCGAGGGTTTCGAGCGCAAGCCGGCCCGCGAGGAGATCCGTCGCATGCAGGTCTCGGCGCAGGCCAAGCCGTTTGCGAACACGACGATCAAGGCGTCGTTTGAACGTTATCACAATGATGCCCAGCGCCCGAACTCGGTGACGCCGCGCGAGTACATCTCGGACTGGCGTGCAGCGGGCGAACCCACGTGGGACCCGACCACGCGCATCGTCACTTATGCCGACGGCCGGACCGCCGGTCCTTTCAGTGCAAGCCAAGACGCGCTCATCCCGCTGGGGCTGATCGGCCCGGGCACCAACTATTACAACCGCACGCCGGTATCGCTCGAGCCGGACGGCTCCGTCAGCTACTGGAGTGTGGCGCGAACCGGCAATGCGGCGACGCCGCGCACGCGCAACCAGGACCTCCGCCTGCTGCAGAGCAGCTCCAATCTGGCCCGCCAGCGCACGCAGTACCCGCTCTTCCTCGAGGCCGGCACCACCGACCAGTCGATCTACGACTGGACCTCGGTGAACTACATGGCCCCGAACATGATTGAGGACAGCGCTGACACCTTCGTGCTGGAGCTCGAGCAATTCTTCATCGACTCGTCGAACCACCTCCTGGCGGCCCGCGCGGGCTACTTCCGGCAGAAGTTCGAGCGCTATGAGCGCATCGGAAACCTCATCGGGCCCAACAACTCGATCATCTACATCGATGTGAACCAGAAGAACCTCGATGGCACGCCCAACGCCAACTTCCGCCGTCCCTACATCAACTCGGCCGGCAACGGCGTGATGTTCCGTACGCCCGAACTCGAGGAGACGATGAGCGCTGACCTCGTCTATCGCTTCACGCCCGAGCGCGACAACGCGATCTTCGGCCAGCAGACGGTCAACCTGCACGCGGAACGCCGCGAGCGCGAGAACGTCAACGCCCGCTACTCCGACTATATCGTCTCGGATCACTCCTGGACCACGCCGGCCAACCGCGCTTCCTCCACCGAGACGATCTACCAGTACTATGTCGGTGATGCGCAGGGCGGCAACGTCGACTACGCTCCGACCAGCCGCTCGCTCCCGGCCGGAACCTATCCGTTCCGCTGGTACAACGGCGTCACGCGCCAGTGGGTCACCGATCAGGCGACCCTGGCCGAGGCCCCGATCAGCAACACCCGTACCCGCACCCGTGACATCGATTCGGCCAATGTCACCTACCAGGGTCAGTTCTTCCGCGATCGCCTCATCACCACGGTGGGTCTTCGCACCGACAAGCAGGAGGAGAACACCTCCGACGCCTGGGTCATCGACCCGGCCACCGGCTTCTACGACATCGATTCACCCGAACTTGGCCGTTTCCCGTCCGACCCGGTCGAGCAGGAAGGTGAGACCGTCACCTTCGGCGCGGTCGTCAAGGTGACGCCCTGGCTGCGGCTCTTCTACAACTGGGCGGACAGCTTCACGCCCGAGCCCACCCGCTACGACATCGACGGCATCCTGATGAAGAATCCCACGGCCGAGGGCCAGGACTTCGGCGTGGCGTTCACCCTGCTGGAAGGGAAACTGTCCCTGAAGATCAACCGCTACGAGGTGGACGAGATCAACGCCCGCATTGCCCAGCTCGGCACGATCGGCTCCCGCATCCACATCCTCGAGGGCGGGCGCGATGAGAACGCGACCTCGTTCCTGACTTGGGCGCGCGATGTCATCCGCAAGCGCTACGCCGCCCAGGGGATCACCGCATCCGAGACCCAGATCTACAATGTGGCCGCGACCGACATCATGAAGGCGGACCCGGATTTCCTCCGTCAGACCGGCACGACCGGTGCCGTCGGCGTCGGTGGCGACCGCAATGCTTCCGGCTGGGAAGTCGAGGCCACCTACAACCCGACGCCCAACTGGCGCATCAAGTTCAACCTCGCGCAGCAGGAGACGGTTGACTCCAACATCGGCGGCGAGATCACCGACTACATCAACCGCCGCCTGCCGGTCTGGACCACGGCGGTGGACGACAGCGGCAATCGCTGGTGGACGGCGAACAACAACGCGGCGGAGAGCAGCTACCTGAGCGGCATCCAGGCCCCGTACCTGTTCGAGATCGCCAATGACGGCAAGCCGCGCTCCCAGGTGCGCGAGTGGCGCTGGAACGCGCTCACCAACTACGACTTCACCGAGGGCAAGCTGACCGGCTGGAGCGTCGGCGGAGCCGTTCGCTGGGAGGACGAGGCCGCCATCGGCTTCTTGGGCAAGGCCCCCAACTCGCAGGGCGTCATCATGGAGCTTGATCCGGACCGCCCGGTCTTCGATGACGCGCGCTTCCACTTCGACTTCAACCTCGGCTACAAGTTCAAGTTCGCGGGTGACCGCGTCCGGGTTCGGACCCAGTTGAATGTCCGCGACATCTTCGAGGACGGCCGCCTGCAGACGGTTGCGGTGGACCCGCTGGGCCGGCCGTCGATCTCCCGCATCATCGATCCGCGCCAGATCATCCTCACGGCGACGTTCACCTTCTAGTTCACTCCTCTTCATCGCAGCCGCCGCCGGCCCTTGCTGGCGGCGGCGTTTGCGCGTAATCTAGGTTACCCACGCCATGAACCGTCGCCGCTTTCTCCAAACCACCGCCGGTGCGCTCGCCCTGGGTGCGCTCAAGCTCCCTGCGGCAACCTCGGCGGGAGCGGCGGCCGCGGGTGCGGTTGATCCGCTCGTGGCCGAACTGATCCGGGCGAATGATGCGCGGGTGCCGGCCTTGCTTGCGCGGCAGGAGGTCCGTCCCGGCCATCGCTGGCTCGGGGGCATCCCGGACGATTTTGGGATTCACACGGCCAATGGCACGGCGCAGTTCGTGGTCGCGCTGGTCAGCGCCAGCCACGCGCCGGGCTCGTCTTATCAGCGCTCGGCCGAGCTGGTGGAGCCGCTCGAGCGTGCGGCGGCCTACCTGCTGAAGGCCCAGCATGACGACGGGACGATCGATCTCGTCGCCACCAATTTCCATTCGCCGCCCGACACCGCCTTCGTGCTCGAGTCGATCTGCGCTGCCGCCACGATCCTGCGCCGCGCGTCCTGGGCCGCCCACCGCCGGCTGGAGGAGGACCTCGGTCGCTTCATCGTCCGGGCGGGCGGCGCGCTCGTCACCGGCGGCATCCACACGCCGAACCACCGCTGGGTCGTGGCCGGCGCGTTGGCGCGGGTGAACGCCTTGTATCCGGATCAACGTTACGTGGATCGGATCGACCAGTGGCTGGCCGAGACGGTCGATATCGATCCCGACGGCCAGTACACGGAGAAGAGCACGTCCGTGTATTCGCCGGTCGTGGACCGCGCGCTGCTCACCGTGGCGGACCTCCTTGACCGGCCCGCCCTGCGCGATCCCGTCCGGAAAAATCTGGAGATGACCCTGTATTACGTGCACCCGGATGGGGAGGTGGTGACCGAGGCCTCCAAGCGACAGGACAAGTACCAGCGTGGCAGCATGGGGCGTTACTACATCAGCTATCGCTCGCTCGCGCTGCGCGACGGCAATCCCCGGTTTGCGGCCATGGCGAGGCAGATCGAGCAGACCGCGCGCGCGCAGCTCGTGGGCGATCTCCCGGCATTTCTGGAGGAGCCGGCCCTGCAGCGCCCGCTGCCGCCGTCCGGTCCGTTGCCGGACGACTATGCGAAGGTCTTCGCTTACTCGAGCCTGGCCCGCATTCGCCGGCAGGCGTTCAGCGCGACGGTTTTGGCGGAGAACTCGACGGTGGTGTCCATGCGCAAGGGCCTCGCCGCCCTCGAGGCGGTTAGGGTGGCCAGCGCGTTTTTTGGCAAGGGGCAGTTTGTCGGCGAGAAGCTTGAGGTGACCGGCAACCGCTACCGTACGCAGCAAGTCCTCGAGGGTCCTTATTTTCAACCGCTCACGCCGGAGCAGATCGCGGCGGGCGAACAGGTGCGGATGGCGCCCAACGGCACGCTCGCGCAAGGGAGCCGCGCCGTGCGCGCGCAAAGCAACGTGCAGCGACTGACGACCGTGGTGGAGGTCACCGAGCAGGCCGGCCGCCTCACGGTGGAAATTTCCCTGAGCGGGACGGACGGCGTGCCGGTGGCGGTCGAGCTCGGCTTCCGCGCTGGCGGCCAACTCGAGGGCGTCGAGCCGGTGGCGGGTGTGCCGGACGCGTTTCTTTTGTCGGGGACGCAGGGTCGCTACCGCCTTGGCGCGGATCAGATCGCGTTTGGCCCGGGTTTGGTCGAGCATCGCTGGACCCAGTTGCGCGGAGCCCTGCCCAAGTGGGACGGACAGAGCGTTTACCTCACCGGATTCACCCCTTTCCGTCTCAACCTCGAAATCTCCTGATGTCCTCCCCGTTCCGTTCCCTTGCCTCGCTCCTCGGCGGCCTGCTGCTGGCTGCTTCCGCCTTCGCTGCCGATCGTGCCCTGCTCCGCGAGTACGATGTTCTGCGTTCCTTTCCGGCTGCCCGGCTGGCGATTCTCAGCGCCGGCGACCGCCCGGACGAAAAAGGATTCACCGGCGGCAACCGCGGCAACGGTTTCTGGGTGGAAGTCGGTCCGCAGCGCGGATCCTGCCGCGGCGTGATCGCCGCGGTGGTGCTCGACGACCTCGCCTTGGCCGACGATTGCTGGCGCGGCATCGAGACCGCCTTCGCGCACCAGCGTGCCGATGGCGGATTTGACGCCATCGTGAAGCCCAACGGCAACACGTCGAACGAGGGTCCCGCTGCGGTCGAGACGACGTACTTTTTCCTGCAGGAGCTGAGCCGTGCGGTGCTCGTCATCCGCCAGTCCCCGCACGAGGCGCATTTTCGCGCCCGCCTCGACGCGCTGCAACCCAAGCTGCGCCGCGCCGCCGATTTCATCATGGCCGGCTATGACACGATCATTCCCAAGGTCGGTCACACCGTGAACCGCGTCATCATTGCGGCGAAGGCGTTTGGTCTCACCGGCCTCGCGCTCAACGACCCCGCGATGGTGGAGAAGTCCCGCCAGCTGATCGCGCATGCGCTGACCTCGCGCGACGACGAAGGCGTGTTCATCGAGCGCGGTGGTCGTGATTCGAGTTACAACGTGGTTTCGATCCTGTTCGGCCAGGTGCTGGCGCTGCATGTGCCGCTGCCTGAGTTTGAGGCGGCGCTGCCCGCGGCGGTCAAGTGGCAGCTGACGCGCGTCCTGCCCTCCGGCGAAATCGACGTGCGCGGCAATACCCGCACCGGCGTTGGGTTGGAGGCCGATCCGTTCTCGGGTCAGGCCAAGAATGTGAACTACACTGAAGTTGCCATGGCGCTGAGCCTGTACGGCACGATTCATCAGGACGCGGAGGTCCTCGACGCCGCGGCCCGCGTGACCGCTTACAAGCAGCGAGCCGGGAAGTGATGCCGCATTCCGTCCGCCTCCCTCTGGTTCTGACCCGTCAGCTGCGGACGGGCCTGGCCTTGCTGGGACTGGCGCTGGCGGCCCGGGCGCAGGAGCCCGCACCGCGGCCGAACATCGTGTTTATCTACGCCGACGATCTCGGCATCGGCGATGTCTCGGTGTACAATCCGCAGAGCGCGTGGCGCACGCCGCGCATTGATCAGATGGCGGCGGAGGGGGTGCGTTTCACCGATGCGCATTCGGCGTCGTCGCTCTGCACGCCCAGCCGCTACGCGCTGCTGACCGGACGCTATGCGTGGCGCGGGCGGTTGAAGCAGGGGGTTCTTCAGGGGTACGATGCCCCGCTGATCGAGCCGGGCCGGCTGACGGTGCCCGGATTCCTGCGTCAGCAGGGCTATGCGACGGCGATGTTTGGCAAGTGGCACCTCGGGCTGGACTGGGCGCGCCGCGGTCCGCGACCGGAGGACGTGGATTTCGCCCAGCCCTTCGCGGGTGGTCCTCGCGCCCATGGCTTTGATCACTTTCTCGGGATCAGCGCGTCGCTCGACATGCCGCCGTACGTGTGGCTGCGCGACGACCGCGCGACCCGCGTTCCGACCGGGCGCGTGGAGGACAGCGAGCCGCCCCGGCTGTGGCGGGCCGGTCCGATCAGCGATGACTTCAGGATGGAGGACGTGCAGCCCCGCCTGATCGACGAAACGATTGCCTGGCTCGGCGCGCAGGCGGCGGCTGACCAGCGCCGGCCCTTTTTCCTCTACCTGGCGCTGGCCTCGCCGCACACGCCGATCCTGCCCACGGGCGCCTTTGCCGGGAAGACGGGCACCACGGACTACGGCGACTTTGTTACCCAGGTGGATGCTGACGTGGGCCGCGTGCTCGATGCGCTCGACCGTCTCGGCCTTGGTCGCGACACGCTGGTTATTTTCACCTCCGACAACGGCTTTGCTCCCGCGACCGGCGTGCCGGAGCACGAGCGGATCGGTCACGATCCGAGCGCAGGCTACCGCGGCTTCAAGTCCGATCTCTACGAAGGCGGCCATCGCGTGCCGTTCATCGCGCGCTGGACCGGCCGCCTGGCCGCGGGCCGTCAGAGCGCAGCCCTGATCGGCCAGCATGACCTCTTCGCGACGGGCGCGGCCCTGGTCGGATTAACTCCCCCGGAAACGGCGGCGGAGGACAGTGTGAGCTTCCTGCCGGCGTTGTTGAATCCGGCGACTGCCGGCCGCACGACGATCGTGAATCACTCGGCCGAAGGCCGCTTCGCGATCCGGGAGGGCAACTGGAAGCTGCTGCTGTGGCCGGGTTCCGGCGGCTGGAGTACGCCCACACCCGCGCCCAGTCGCTGGCTGAAGGTTGATGCCACGGATCTTGCCTCGCTTCCGCCTTACCAACTGTTCGATCTCGCGGCGGATCCGGCCGAGCAGCGCAATGTTGCGGCCGACCACCCGGAGGTGGTTCGCCGGCTCGGGCGCCAGCTGCGCGACGACCTTCTGCGCGGACGCAGCACGCCCGGCCCTAACGAGCCGGTTGCCATCGGCGACACCTGGCCCCAGACCCGTTGGCTGACCGAGTTTGCCCTCCCGTGATCCGCGGGTGAGGCTTCGCGTCTACCCCTGTGTCGGCGAATCTCTAAAACCCCATGATCTCGCGTCCTCTCTGGCTTTTCCTTCTCGCGGCGCTGGCGACGTCGGCCCCGGCGGCGCCGCAGACGCGCAACGTCGTTATCGTTACGATCGACGGCCTGCGGTGGCAGGAAGTGTTTCGCGGCGCGGATGAGACCCTGTTCGATCGCGAGACGGGTGGTGCGCCCGAAAATACGCTGGCGGGGCTGCGGCGCGATTACCTCGCGGCAACACCGGAGGAGCGCCGGCACCGGCTGATGCCGTTCTTCTGGTCGACCGTTGTCGGGCAGGGACTGGCTTACGGTAACCGCGACCGCGGGAGCCCGGCCCGGGTGACCAACGAGGCCTGGAGTTCCTACCCGGGCTACAACGAGATGCTGTCGGGCCGGCCCGACCCGGCCATCGTCGACAACACGCCGATTCCCAATCCCAACGTCACGGTCCTCGAATGGCTCAACCGCCGGCCGGGCTTCGCCGGACGCGTGGCGGGCAGCGCGGCGTGGCGGCGGTTCAGCTCGATTCTCAATGTCGAGCGCAGCGGCCTGCCGCTGTTCATCACGCCGCAGGTCTCGCCGCCCGGAAGCGGTTCCCCGCGGATTGCGGAATTGGAGCGATGGATGGCGGACATCCCGCCGATCACGGCAGACGAACATTTCGACATCTTTGTCCATCATGCGGCGGAGGAGATGATCGACACCCTCAAGCCGCGCGTCTTCCTCTTTGCCCTCGGCGAGCCGGATGAGTGGGCGCATGCGCGCCGCTATGATCGCTACCTCGACTCGATCCGGCGCTGCGACCGGCTGGTGCAGACCCTGTGGGAAAAACTCCAGGCCATGCCCGAGTATCGGGGCACCACGACCCTGGTGCTGACCACGGACCACGGCCGCGGGCCCAACAGTGGAGACTGGGTGCGTCACAACCGCGCCACACCGCATTCCGACGAGACCTGGTTTGCGGTCGTCGGGCCCGACACCCCGGCGCTGGGCGAACGCCGCGACACGCCGCTCATCCGTCAGGCCCAGGTTGCCGCCACGATTGCGGCGCTGCTGGGGGAGGATTTCCGCGCGTTTGCGCCGGAGGCGGCCGAGCCGATCCCGGATGTGCTCGCCTCGCCGTCAGCGAGGTGAGTGAGCCGGCGGGCGTTCCCGCGCGGATGACGCCGCGGCGGGTCCGCAAACTCAGGTTGCGGTCTTGCGGGACGGCTTGCTTCGGATGGTCGGGCCGTCGACCCAGCGACCGCTCAGCATGACGGTGTGGGGATCCTTGGGCAGGCCGCGCTCGTTGCGGTGGATCTGGGCGACGACGGATTCGACGGCCGCGATGCCCTGAAGTTCGGGCCGCAGGTCGAGTCCGGCGCACGCGCGCGAGCGCTCGTTCCAGTTGAGATTGAAGAAGGCAGTCTGCTTCGGGACGGCAACGCCGGCCTGGCGTAGCCAGCTCAACGCTTCGTCGACATGACCGATCACGAGATCGGGTTGGTGCCGCCGGTGCCAGTCGAGGAACGCCGTCGACGTCATGCTCTCCTCGATCAGGAGCGGCACCCGGCCGATGCCACCCTGAAACTCCTGGAAGGAACGAAAGGCCGCGGTCCATTTGTTGAACAGGCGGGTGTCCTTATAGCGCTCGATGAACAGACCGAGATTGCGGTAACCGAGGCCGCGCAATCGCGCGAGCGCGCCGGTGAGCGTGAGGTGGTGCTCGATCGCGATGGTGTGGAGGAAGAGCGTGTGGGCGCCGTAGTCGATCTCCGCCGACGCAAAGTGCTGCCACGGGAAACCCTGCGTCGCGTCGGTGGGTTTGGAGTAGAGGAGCACGACGCCTTGGACGCCGCGGGCATGAAGCATGCGGCCGAGGGCGGCTTCGCTCAAGGTTGCGCGGTCGAAGCTCAGCACATCGAGATGGAATCCGAGCTCCTTGGCGCGGGCGCGGGCGGCCGTGATCATGAGCTGCTGCATCGGCCGCGGACGGGGCTGCTCCGGCGAAGCGACGTGCACAAAGGCCAGATTGCCCAGAAACCGCTCGGTGCGGGCGGCGCGCACGTGGGCCATGAGCGTTCCCACCAGCTGGTTGCGGGCGTAACCGGCGCGACGCGCTTCCGCCTCCACCTTCGCCCGCACCGCGGGACGGACATTGGGATGGCCCGAGAGCGCCCGCGAGACGGTCGAGGCCGACAGGCCGCATTGCTCAGCGAGGGTGCGAAGGGAGGCTTTGGGCATTGTCAGCGTTGCAACGCATGCAAGCGTGCAGTGCTGACCCACTTCGCAAGTGTAATCTTGTCGAAATCCTGAGGTGCGCTCCCGTCCTGCGGCGCATTCCCCGTCCCCGCCCATGAATCCCCGAATCCCCTGCCGCCTACGTGGCCCAACCTCCGCCGCCCGGACCTGTTGTCTGCAAGCCGTCTTTCCGCGGCGTGGGTTGTCCCTGGCCGGGCGCAGCCGCACCCCATGATCCGGGCCGCCTTGGTTGGCGTGGCCGGCTACGGCCGCTGGCACCTGCTGATGGCCATGGAGCAGATGCTGCTTGGCCGGCTCAAGCTGGTGGGCGTTACGGTGATCGACCGCCCGCAGCAGGAGACGATCTGCCGGCGTCTGGAGCGGCTGGGCGTGCCGGTGTTCGCCTCCTTCGAGCAGATGATGGCGGAGCTGTCGGGTCAGATCGACCTGTTGCTGCTGCCGACGGGCATCCAGTGGCACGCCCCGATGACCCTCGCCGGGCTGCGGGCGGGCGCGCACGTTCTCTTGGAGAAGCCGGTCGCGGCGACGATGGCGGAAGTCGACGCGATCCAGACCGCCGCGGCCCAGGCCAACCGGCTGGTGGCCGTCGGTTATCAGGACCTCTACGAACCGACCACGCATGAAATCAAGCGCCGGATTTTGGCGGGCGAGATCGGTGTGCTGCGCGAGGTGCGCGTGCGGGGAATGTGGCCGCGCTCCGCGGCCTACTACGCCCGCAACAGCTGGGCCGGGCGACTGCGCGCCGATGGGGCCACGGTCCTGGACTCACCCGTCAACAATGCCTTTGCGCACTTTCTCATGCTTGCGCTCTTCTGGGCCGGCGAGACGCCGGAATCCGTCGCCGGGATTGCCGATCTGGAAGCCGAGCTTTACCGCGCCGGCCGGATCGAGAGCTTTGACACGGCGAGCCTGCGGCTGCGCTGCACGAACGGAACCGTCATCCTGCTGCTGGTCTCCCACGCGGGCCGGGACGACGTGGCGCCCGAAGTGCAGCTCAATGGGGACAAAGGAACGGTGGTCTGGACGTACGAGCGTGCGTTCACGGTGACGCGACAGGGGGCCGCTCCGGAGACGGGGACGGTGCCCGTTCAGTTCGATGTCCGCCTGCGTGTCCTTGATGCGGTGCTCGATCGTCTGGAAAAAGGCACCGGGTATGTGGTCACGCCGGAAAGCGTCCGGGAACACACGCGGCTGATCAACGCGCTGCATGAGTTCTTCCCGATCCACGACGTGCCCGCGGCCCAGCTCGAGCAGAGCACCGAGCCCCAAGGGCAGTTCTGCCGCGTGCGGGATTTGGATGCGCTCGCCGCGGAGGCGTTCGCGTCGGGCCGGCTGTTCAGCGAAGTGGGCGCCCCGTGGGCGCAGCCGTCGGGCGGCGTTCGCTCCCTGCGCGGTTATCGCGGCTGGCTGGCGTAGCCGTCGTCCTTGAACCCGCGATCGATCAGCGGGAGTCGGACGGCTTGCGCGGCAGGTCCCAGATCGTCAGGCCGACCAGGGAAGTGGCAGCCGGAGCGCGCCCGAAGAGCAGGCTGCAGACATACCCGATGCTCATGCACGAGGCGATGGCGATAAACGCGTGGAGGAAGACACTGAGCGAGGTGTAGGTCTGGACCCACCACGTGATGCCGATGCTGGCGACGGCGCCGCAGAGCACGCCCGGGGCGTTGGCCCGGCGGGTGAGGAGGCCGAGCCCAAACACGCCGGGAAAGCCGCCGCCGATCAGGGCGAGCAGCTTGAGGTACTGGTCCCAGAGCGAGGCCACGTTCAGCGAGGCAATGAAGGCGGCCATGATCGTCGCGAGCACGCCGGCGATCACGGTGGTCCACCGGGCGATCGCGGCGCGCTGCAGGTCCGTGCGCGGCCGGTTGGGGTGCTCGATGAAATCGGTCGCGATCATGGCGGCCGAGGAATTGAGCGCGCTCGAAAGCGCGCCCATGGCGGCGGCGAAGAGTGCCGCGATCACCAGGCCGACCAGGCCGGGCGGCATTTCATTGGCGATGAAGTAGGGGAAGATCGCATCGTTCGCCAGCGCGGACGAAAGCCGCTCGGGGTGGGCCTGGTAAAACACCCACAGTGCGGTGCCGACGAAGAAAAAGATGATCGTACTGGGAATGCCCATGAGCGCGCCGAGCACCACGGTGCGGCGAGCCGAGCCTTCGTCCGGTGTGGCGAGTGCGCGCTGCATCAACGGCTGGTCGGCCACCTGGGTGAAGACCGAACCGAGGAACATGCCGATGAACACCCACATCGTGGGCTGCGTGAAGTCGAACGACCAGGAGACCAGGTTGAATTTCCCGGCGGCCATGCCCTGCGTCACGATCCCGCCCAATCCGCCATCGACCCCGTCGGCCATGCAGGCGATCGCGATAAAGACGCCGCCAAAGGTTACGGACACCTGCAGGACGTCGGTCCAGACCACGGCCTCGAAGCCGCCCTCCATCGCATAGATCGTGGTCACCACCCCCATGAGGAGAAGGCTCACGTAGACATTCAGGCCGGTGACGGTCGCCAGGGCGATCGCGGGCAGGAGCATGACCACGCTCATGCGACCGCAGATCTTCAGCAGAACGGCGAGCCCGGCGCCCAGCAGCCGGACGGGCCGGCTGAATCGCCGCTCGAGGTAGTCAAAGATGGTGATGAGCCGCAGACGGCGGAGCAGACCGACGAAGACGAGGCCAACCACGACGCCGGCGAGCGATTGTGAGGGACCGGATCCGAAGACGAGCCAGTCGGTCTGAAACGTCTTCGCGGGTAGGGCCATGAAGCTGATGCTGCTGGCGCCGGTCGCAAAGAAGCTAATGCCCGCCGCCCACCAGACGACGCGGTTGCCGCCGAGGAAGAAATCACTGCCGGATTTGCGGCGCCGGGCGCACCACCAGCCGATGCCGAGGTTGAGCGCGAAAAACGCCGCGAGGGCCAGATAGTCGGCGAGGACGAGGGTCCGAGCGGCAGGCAGGGCGGCGAGCATCACAAGGTGTCCTTGCCCGGGGTCTGATTCCGGTTGCCGCGCGCGATCACCTCACGCTGCCGGAACTGCGCGCACAGCGACCCGATTTCCGCGGTGACCACGGAAACGCAAACGCCCAGGGCAGGCGGACCAGAAGGGGGTGCTTTCATCAAAGGAAGGAACGTTCGACCAAAAGTCATCGGGCAAACGTTGGCGGGGTGCGCGGGAGAGAGGCGGGCTAAGGAGGGAAAGGCAAGCGAGCGTGTCATCTCCTGCCAAATGAGCCTGATTGCAACCGTTGCAACCGCCTCCGGCTGCGGGCTCCTGCAACGTTTCAGCGGTGGGTGGCTGACGAGTTGAGCGGGCGAGGGGCAAACTCTGGCCAATCCTCCCTCGATTTTCCCGTGAACACCCCCGCAAGCCCAGCTGCGTTTCCAAAAATCTCCGCGCGCGATCGCATCCGACTGGCGGCCGTAGGCATTGGCAACCGCGGCGCCGAAGTCATCCGGGAGTTGCACGCGACCGGGCTCGCGGAGGTGGTCGCGCTGTGTGACACCGATCTCGGCGCGAAACCCACACAGGCCATTCTGGGCGAGTTTCCTCAGGCCGCGACGTTTCGCGATTTCAGGCGGATGTTTGACCGGATGGCGAACGACATCGATGCGGTCTGTGTGAGCACGCCGGACTTCTCCCACTTCCCGATCGTCATGCAGGCGATGGCGCTGGGCAAATCGGTCTACGTGGAGAAGCCGATGGCGCACACCTTCCTGCAGATCGAGCTGATGATGGCGGCCGAGCGGCGTTACGGGGTGGCATGTCAAATGGGCAACCAGGGACGTTCCGGTGCCGGCTATTTCCAGTTCAAGGCCTGGGTCGACGCTGGGATCATTCGCAATGTCACGCGGATCACCGCGTTCATGAACTACCCGCGCCGCTGGCACGGAATGACCGTGCCAAGCCTGCTGCCGGCGCAGCCAGTGCCGGATGGACTCGACTGGGAGGCGTGGCTCGCGACCGCAGCGCCCCATGCCTACCATCCGGGGTATGTGAACGGCGACTGGCGCTCGTGGTATGATTTCGGCAACGGCGCGCTCGGCGACTGGGGTGCCCACATCATTGATCACGCCCACGAATTTCTCGCGCTCGGCCTGCCGGTCGAGGTGGACCCGGTGCGGATTGATGGACACAGCCCCTTTATCTTTCCGCAGGCGAGCACCCTGCGGTTCACGTTTCCGGCCCGGGGTGCGCAGCCGCCGGTGGAGCTCACATGGTATGACGGGCAGGACAATCTTCCGCCGCTGCCCGCCGATTTTGGCGAACCGGTGAGGGATCCCAAGATTCCGCTGCCGTCAGCCGGTTCGCTGAGTGGTCCGGTCCAGCCTCCGGGGAAAGTCATCTATGGCGAGGAGTTCACGTTTCAGGGCGGCTCGCACGCGACGACGCTGAAGATCATTCCGGAATCCAAGGCGCGGGACGTGGCCGCGCGCCTGCCCGATGTGCCGGCGGGAGGATCCGACCACTACCTGAATTTCCTGCGCGCGGTGCGGGGCGAGGAGACGTGTCGTGCAAATTTCGCGGTGTCAGGCCCGCTCTGTCAGGCGCTCGCCCTCGGCATTGTGGCCCAGCGCCTGAACGCACGGCTGGAGTTCGACCCGGTGACGAAGCGGGTCATGAATTACCCGGCGGCGAACGATCTGCTGGCGGGACCTCCGCCGCGGCCGGGCTGGGAGGAATTTTACCGGCTGTGAGCCGGAGGGAGGCGGCGCGGAGCGCGGGCCGCAGCGGGTAGTAGAGGCAGGCGATGATCACGGGAGCGGTCACGATCCAGGCGGTGAATGCGTGGACTCCGGCCCAGCCAAAGCGGGCGATGAAATCCGCAAAGGAGGCATCCTTGAACGTGGTCATCAGTTCGGTCACGGAGAAGCGCTCGTCGGTCGCGCCCCAGATGCGCTCCCCCACACGGACATAGACCACGATCATGACCAGGTGCACGGGCGTGAGGGCGTAGTTGAGCGCCTGCATGATGGGCTGGTTCATGCGCAGCCACAGGCCGACCCCGAGATTGAGCATCGTGGTGAAGCCGAGAAACGGGAACAGCGAGCAGACCGTGCCGACCGCGAGCGTGGCGGCCACCTTGTCGGGGGTGACGCCGTGGGTCAGCAGGCTAAGGATCTGTGCGACCACGCGGCGCCGCCACCAGCCGGGAGCAGGCGCAGGCGCTGGCGCGGAGGCTTCGGACGGATTCGTCACGCTCAGGCCAGCAGATACACGCTGACCGACAGTGCAACGAGGATGCCGGGGAGGGTGAGGTTGCCCGGCCGGCGCGTGGCGAAGACCTCGGAGAGCGGACCGGAGGCCGGAATCCTGAACAGCTCGCGCAGCAGGTAGGCGGCGGTGGCGAAGTTGCCGAGCAGGATCACGGCGACGAACCAGAGGATGCGCGCGCCAAGCGATTGTTCCTTCCACGCGATCCAGACGTAGACCGTGATGAAGGCGAAGTAGGCGTCAAACAGCGTGGCGACCACCCACGGATTGCGGATGATCGGTCCTGCGGCGAAATCACCGAGCGCCTCGTCGAAGCTGGCCCACGTGGTGACCGCGAGCATGGCGCCGATGATGGCGATGAAGAGGAGACGGAGGAAGAGGATCATGATGAAAAGAGGTCAGACGTCAGAGATCAGAGGTCAGGAGAATCGAAGGTCAGCAGGGCGGAAGTTTGAACTGACTTCTGACCTCTGGTCCGCCTCCCTCACAGCGCCAGATTGTTCGGCCGGGTGTGGAGGGTTTGGACGACGGAGATGTTGCGCATGGCGAAGGCGGCTT
>CAYWRG010000060.1:0-8131 GCA_964460715.1 uncultured Opitutus sp.
TCTTCAACCAGGGCATCCGCCCGGCCGTGTCCGTCGGCCTCTCCGTCTCCCGCGTCGGCTCCTCCGCTCAGGTCAAGGTCACCAAGCAGGTCGGCGGCAAGCTCAAGGGCGAGCTCGCCCAATTCCGCGAGCTGGCGGCCTTCGCCCAATTCGGCTCCGACCTCGACGCCAAGACCAAGGCCCAGCTCGAGCGCGGCGCCCGCATCGTCGAGCTCTTCAAGCAGCCCGCATTCGCGCCGGCCCCGATCGAGCAGCAGGTCGTGACCCTCTGGGCCATCCAGAAGGGCTACTACGACGGCCTCGAGATCAAGAAGGTCACCGCCGCCGCCGTCTCCATCCGCGACTTCTTCGCCACCCGCAAGGACGCGCTCCTGACCGAGATCCGCACCAAGGCCGCCCACGACAAGGACCTCGAGGCCAAGATCCAGGCCGCGATGGAAGAGTGCAAGGGCACGTTCGCCGGCTGATTCCCGTAGCGAACATCGAGTAGCGCGTAGCGAGCATTCCAAACCTCACTACCAAGCCTACTCGCTACTCACTACCCACTACTCGCTACTTCTCCCACCATGGCTTCCACCCGCGACATCCGCCGGCGCATCAAGTCCGTCAAAAACACCCGCCAGATCACCAAGGCGATGGAGTTGGTGGCGGCGTCGAAGATGAAGAAGGCGCAGCAGGCCGCGCTTGCCGGCCGGCCCTACGCCCAGCTCATGGCCGACATGCTCGCCGCCCTCGCCACGCGCGTGGACGAGGCCCAGCATCCGTTCCTCGTCCAGCGCGAGGTCAAGACCCGCGGTATCCTTCTTGTCACTACCGACAAGGGCCTGTGCGGACCGCTCAACGCCAACCTCTTCAAGCTCGTCACCGAGATCAAGACCCCCGCGAAGTACTTCGCGGTCGGCCGCAAGGGCGCGCAGTTCCTCGCCCGCACCAAGCGTGACCCCGTCGCCGACTTCCAGGTCTCCGACCGCACGCCGTTCGCCGAGGTCAAGGTCGCGGTCGAGTTCATGGTGAAGCAGTACCTCGAGGGCGTGATCGACACGATCGAGGTCATCTACCCGCGCTTCAAGAACACCCTCGTGCAGGAGCCGCTGGTCCGCCCGGTCCTCCCGCTGAGCAACGTCAAGGGCTTCATCGCCTCGCTCCATGCCGATACCGGCACGGTCCGCGACACGCGCCATGACGACCGCCAGATGCTCTTCGAGCCCGGCGCGCCGCAGGTGCTCGAGGCCCTGATCCCCTTCTACGTCAACCGCTACGTCTACCAGCTCGTTCTCTCCGCCCGCGCGTCCGAACACAGCGCCCGCATGGTCGCGATGAAGACCGCCAAGGACAACGCGACCAAGCTCCTCGGCGAGCTGACCCTCGAGTACAACAAGGCCCGCCAGGCCGCGATCACGCAGGAAATCCTCGAGATCGCCGCCGCCTCCTTCGCGGCATAACCAGAATTCGGATACTTTCCAAAACCCGTCCCTCCTCCTCCGTCCATGAGCAACACCGGCAAAATCGTCCAGGTCATCGGCCCCGTCGTTGACGTCCAGTTCGCGGAAAACGCGATCCCGCCCATCTACCAGGCGCTGACCGTCGCCTTCTCCGTCTCCGGCAAGCAGGAGCTGCTGACCCTCGAGATCCAGCAGCATCTCGGTGGCGGCGTCGCCCGCTCCATCGCGATGTCCTCCTCCGAGGGCCTCAAGCGCGGCATGGAAGTGATCGACACCGGCGCGCCGATCTCGGTGCCGGTCGGCAACGGCGTGCTCGGCCGCATCTTCGACGTCACCGGCGCTCCCGTGGACGGCAAGGGCCCGGTCCCGCACGAGAAGAAGTACCCGATCCACCGTGCGGCTCCCGCGCTGGCCGACCAGGACACCAAGGCGCAGATCCTCGAGACCGGCATCAAGGTCATCGACCTGATCTGCCCGTTCATCAAGGGCGGCAAGGCCGGTGCGTTCGGCGGTGCCGGCGTCGGCAAGACCGTCGTCATTCTCGAGCTCATCAACAACATCGCGAAGGCCCACGGCGGCATGTCCGTGTTCGCCGGCGTCGGCGAGCGCTCCCGTGAGGGCAACGACCTTTACCACGAAATGTCCGAGGCGGGCGTCATCGACCAGAAGGACCTCTCCAAGTCCAAGGTCGCGCTCGTGTACGGCCAGATGAACGAACCCCCGGGTGCCCGTATGCGCGTCGCCCTCTCGGCGCTCGCCATGACCGAGTACTTCCGCGACGAGAAGAACCAGGACGTGCTGCTCTTCGTCGACAACATCTTCCGCTTCTCACAGGCCGGTTCCGAGGTGTCCGCTCTCCTCGGCCGCTCGCCCTCCGCGGTAGGCTACCAGCCCACGCTCTCCAACGAGATGGGCCAGCTCCAGGAGCGCATCACCTCGACGAAGAAGGGTTCGATCACCTCCGTGCAGGCCGTCTACGTGCCCGCGGACGATCTCACCGACCCGGCTCCGGCGAACACCTTCGCCCACCTTGACTCCACCATCGTGCTCGAGCGTTCCATCGCCGAGCTCGGCATCTACCCGGCCGTCGATCCGCTCGCCTCGGTTTCCAAGGCGCTCGAGGTCTCGATCGTCGGTGAGGAGCACTACAAGGTGGCCCGCGAACTCCAGCGCGTCCTCCAGCGCTACAAGGATCTGCAGGACATCATCGCGATTCTCGGTCTCGATGAGCTCTCCCCCGAGGACAAGCTCACTGTCTACCGCGCCCGCAAGATCCAGCGCTTCCTCTCGCAGCCGTTCGCGGTCGCCGAGGTCTTCACCGGCACGCCCGGCAAGTACGTGCCCGTCAAGGACACCGTCCGCGGCTTCAAGATGATCCTCGACGGCGAGCTCGATCACATCGCCGAGGGTGACTTCTACATGAAGGGTGGCATCGACGAGGTCATCGCCGCCGCCGGCAAGAAGTAAAGCACTGCAAAGGAGTCAGGAGACAGAATCCAGAATTCAGCACTCCCTCCGGGTTTCCTATTCTGACTTCTGAATCCTGACTACTGACTCCTTCTCAAACCATGTCCCTCACGCTCGAAATCGTCACTCCTGAAGCCCGCGTCTACTCGGACACGATCGACACCGTGGTCATCCCGACCGTCGACGGTGAGATCGGCGTCCTCCCGGGCCACATCCCGCTGCTCACGCAGGTCGAGCACGGCGAGCTGCGCGTGACCAAGGGCGCCCAGACGTCCTGGCTCGCAGTCGGCAATGGCTTTGCCCAGATCGAGGGTGACAAGGTCTCCATCCTCGCCGAGCGCGCCATCACCGAGGAAAAGATCGACGAGGCCGCCGTGGAAGCCGCCCTCAAGCGCGCCGAAGCCGACCTCAAGGAAAGCGCCCACCTCGATCCCAACGAGCAGGAGCACCTCCTCAGCGTCATGCGCTTCGCCAGCACCCAGCTTGCGCTCAAGCGCCGCCGCCGCTGATCACGGCGAGAACGCTTTGGTTTTCGAAGCCCCGGATGTCATCCGGGGCTTTTTTGCGTCTGCTGAAGCCGGACCGCAAAATCCGGGCAATCCTGAACAAGATCTCGGATGTCAAAAGGCTCTCCATCCGGTTAGCCTTTCGCCATGCCGCCATCCGCCCGCTCCTCTCCGACGTGGCACGCCATGTCCGCCGAGGCCACCTCAGCACGTCTCGGCAGCCATCTCACCAACGGCCTGAACGACGCGGACACACCGTCGCGGCTCGCAACCCACGGCCCAAACCGCATCACCGCCGCCTCCAGCCCAGGTGCGTGGCTCCGATTCCTGCGCCAGTTCAACCAGCCGCTCGTCTATCTCCTGATCATCGCGTCCGCCGTCACGCTGGCTCTGCAGGAATGGATCGACTCCGCTGTGATCCTCAGCGTCGTCGTCGTCAATGCCGTCATCGGCTTCCTCCAGGAAACCCGGGCTGAAAAGGCGATCGCCGCGCTCGGCAGCCTCGTTCCCGAGGAAGCCACCGTGATCAGGAACGGAAGGCCCCGCCGCATTCCGGTCGCGGATTTGGTCCCGGGCGATCTCGTTTCGCTCGAGGCCGGCGACAAGGTCCCGGCCGATCTCCGCCTCGTCCAGACCCGGAGCCTGAGGGTCGAGGAAGCCATGCTCACCGGGGAATCCGCGTCCGTCGGCAAGCACACCGAACAGCTGCCCGACGAAACCCCACTGGCGGAACGTAAGAACTCCGCCTTCGCCGGTTCACTCATCACCGCCGGTGTCGCGCGCGGTCTCGTCGTCGCGACCGGGAACCAAACCGAAACCGGCCGGATCGCCGGCCTCATCGCCGGGGCCGATGATCTCGTGACCCCACTGACCCGACAGATCGCGAGGTTCAGCCATCTGCTCATGATGGCGATCATCGTCGTCGCGGTCCTAGCCTTCTGGATCGGCGTGCAGCGGGGCAACAGCGCGTTCGACATGTTCATGGCTTCCGTCGCCCTCGCCGTCGGGGCCATTCCCGAGGGTCTGCCCGCGGCGATCACCATCACCCTCGCCATCGGCGTGGGCCGGATGGCACGGCGGCGGGCCATCATCCGCAAGCTCCCGGCGGTCGAGACGCTCGGCAGCACCACGGTCATCTGCTCCGACAAGACCGGAACACTCACCCGCAACGAGATGACCGTGCAGTCGGTCGCTGCCGGCGGACAAGTTCACGCGGTGTCAGGCGTGGGGTATGCAGCCGACGGCCATATTGATGAAATGGATACACCCAACGCCGCGCTGCACGCCACGCTGCTTTGCGGCCTGCTCTGCAACGATGCACGCCTCCTCCCAAAGAACGCCGCCCACGCGATCGAGGGCGATCCGACGGAGGCCGCACTGCTCGTCGCCGCGGCTAAAGGCGGGCTCGCTGCACCGGAGATCCCTGCGCGGCACCCGCGGATCGACGTCGTGCCGTTCGCGTCCGAACAGCAGTACATGGCCTCGCTGAATGAGGCGGCGCCGGACGGGGAACGGATTGCCTGGATCAAGGGCTCGGTGGAGCGTCTGCTCCCGCGCTGCACCACCCGGCTTGGTGCGGATGGAACCGTCCAGACCGCCGACGCCTCGGCGGTCCAGGCCGAGGCCGACCGGCAGGCCGCACGCGGCCTCCGCGTCCTGCTGTTTGCCCGCAAGCGCTTCGGGCCGGATCACCTGCGACTTGAGCCGGCGGACCTAGAGGCAGGTCTCGAGTTCCTCGGACTTCAGGCGATGATGGATCCACCCCGGACCGAGGCGGTCACTTCCGTCCGCAACTGTCACCGCGCCGGAATTCACGTGAAGATGATCACGGGCGACAATCTCATCACCGCGCGCGCCATCGCCGCAGAGATTGGGCTCGGCGGTCCCGGAGTGACGGCCCGTGAACTGCCCGCACTCACCGGAAAGGAGCTCGCCGCGCTCTCGTCAGAAGAGCTCGCCGAGGCCGCCGAACGGACTGCCGTCTTCGCCCGCGTCGAGCCGGAGCAGAAACTTCGTCTCGTCCAGGCCCTCCAAAGCCGAAATCACGTGGTTGCGATGACGGGCGACGGCGTGAACGACGCGCCCGCCTTGCGCCAGGCCAACATCGGCGTGGCGATGGGCATCACCGGCACCGCCGTCGCGAAAGGCGCGGCCGACATGCTGCTGACCGACGACAACTTCGCCTCGATCGAAGCGGCGGTGGAGGAGGGAAGGGGTATCTTCGACAACCTCACGAAGTTCATCGTCTGGACGCTGCCAACGAATGCCGGCGAAGCCCTCATGCTGCTTCTGGCGATCGCCATCGGGAGCGCACTGCCCGCCCTGCCGCTTCATCTCCTTTGGATTAATATGACGACGGCCATCCTGCTCGGTCTGATGCTGGTCTTTGAGCCCAAAGAGGCCGGCCTGATGGATCGCCCTCCGCGGAATCCGCGGGCCCCATTGATCGACTTTGCCCTTTTCATGCGGACCGGCCTTGTCGCCCTGTGCATGACGGCCGGAGCATTTGGGATCTTTCACTGGGAGCTTTCGAGCCGCGCCGCCTCGATTGAGCAGGCCAGGACCGCCGTGGTGAACACGATTGTCGCGGTCGAAATGGTCTACCTGCTCAACTGCCGTTCGCTCACCCACAGCGTGAGGAGTCTGGGCTGGTTCACCAACCTTCCGGTCCTCTGGGGCATCGTGGCGATGGCCGCGCTCCAACTGGCCTTCACCTACCTGCCGCTCTTCAACCGGCTGTTTCACACCGCGCCCCTTCCGACCACCACCTGGCTGGCCATCGCCGCCGTCGCCCTCGCGGTCTTTCTGATCGTCGGCATGGAAAAATGGATACGCTTCGGTCGCCGGCCGGGTACGGTAACCGCGCCATGAGTACACCGCTGACTCCCAGCACTCCGCTGAGCCGGGGCCGCGCGTTTCTGATCGCCTCCACCCTCGCGATCGGGATCGCAACGGCCGCGCTCGCGACCACCGTGGCGGGGTGGCCGCGCGAGCAGGCCTTCATGGCCGGAATCCTAGTGGCGGCCGGAGTATTCTGGGTCACCGAGGCGCTGCCCCTCTCTGCCACTTCACTGCTGGTCATCATCGCCGAGATTCTGCTGCTGGCCAATCCTGGCGGCTGGTCCGCCTTGGGCTTTGCGGAAGGACCGGGGCCCTCCTATCACGAGGTGCTCGGTGCCGCGGTTGATTCCACGTTGGTCCTGTTCTTCTCCGGCCTCGTCCTGGCCCACGCAGCCGTCAAGGAGCGCGTTGATCAAACCATGGCCGCCTGGTTGCTCCGGCCATTCATCCATTCGCCCCGCGTCCTGCTCGGCGGGGTCATGGGCGTCACCGCCCTCTTCTCCATGTGGATGAGCAACACCGCGACCGCCGCCTTCATGCTGACCCTCACGATGCCGCTGATCGCCCAGGTCGGTCCGGCCGATCCGTTTCGCAAGGCACTGCTGCTCTCCGTGCCCTTTGCCGCGAACATTGGCGGCCTAGGCACCCCCATCGCCTCACCGCCGAACGCCATCGCCATCGGTTACCTAAACCGCGCCGGATTTCGCGTCGACTTCCTGGACTGGATGATCGTCGCCCTGCCATTGCTGATCGTTATGCTCGCGCTGAGCGCCTGGTTGCTGCTGCGCCAGTTTCCCCCCAGCGCGATCCGCCTCACGTTCTCGCTCCCGGCTCCGCACCTGACCAAGCGCGGATTGTGGGTCGTCGCTGTTTTTGGCCTCACGGTCATGCTTTGGATGACAGAGGGGCTGCATGGTTTGCCGGCGCCCACCGTTGCCCTCCTGCCTGTCGCCAGCCTCCTGCTCCTCGGCGTGATCGAGCGCGCTGATCTTAACGGGATCAGTTGGGATGTCCTCGTCCTGATCGCGGGCGGACTCGCTCTTGGGTTTGGGCTTGAGCGAACCGGGCTCGACCTGCGCCTGACCGACCTTCTCCCCGGCGGAGGGGGTGCCTACCTGCTGTTCGCCGCGCTCATCCTGCTTACGCTCGGCCTCGGTACCTTTTTGTCCAACACGGCGGTCGCGAATCTGCTGCTACCGATCGGATTGGCTGCCGCCAGCGCCTCCGGAACCAGCCAGATCGCCATGGCGGTCGGCATCGCCTTGATGGCGTCCCTCTGCATGGCACTGCCGATTAGCACGCCGCCCAACGCAATGGCCTACGCCCGAGGCGGTTTCAGCATCAGCGAGATGACGCGCGTCGGACTCCCGCTCGGCCTTGCGGGCGCCCTCCTCATCATCGCCGGATGCCTCGTGTTGGGATGAGCGGGTCCAAGAAATAAGGAACCGACTGCGTTGACACTGAAACTGAGTCTCATTCATCTTTGGCGCTCACCCTCATGCCTTCTCCGACATCGCACCCACGTGCCCACCGCCTTCCGCTTTGCCAGCTTCCCGCTGGCAGCACGGGACGGATCTGTGAGCTGACCGGGGAGAGCGAGTTTTGCCAGCGGGTGCGGGAAATGGGGTTCGGCGAGGCTTCCCTCGTCACCAAGGTTTCCGGCAATTCCACGATTCTCTGTCAGGTCAATGGCACCCGCATCGCGCTCAGCCACGGGGCTGCGATGAACATCCTCGTTGAACAGCTCGCCGGGCTGCGCTGAGCCCGTCCTTTCCTGCCGTGTCCGCGCCACAAACCCTGGCTCAACTCACCGTCGGCACCTCCGCCGTCGTCCGTGAATTTCCCCGCAGCGGCCCTGCCTTCATCCGCCTCCGC
>CAYWRG010000060.1:8141-23713 GCA_964460715.1 uncultured Opitutus sp.
GAAATGGGCGTGCTCCCCGGCACCACCGTGACCCTCGTGCGCATCGCCCCAATGGGTGACCCGATCGAGATCAAGGTCCGCGGCTACAACCTCACGCTCCGCAAGAGCGAGGCGGAGTTCATCGTCGTCGAAACGACGACGACGAAATGACCCATTCCCGAATGTCCAATGACCAATGATCTGAAGATTTTCGTTCGGGTGGCTCGTCCCATTGGGCATTGCTCATTGGGCATTCGTCATTTCGCGCCCGCGTCATGAGCCTCCCTGCGCACATCAAGTCCGCGCCCGCGTCCGGCTCGCGCAACCCCGTCTACGCTCTCGTCGGCAATCCCAACTGCGGCAAGTCGACCCTCTTCAACGCGCTCACCGGTCTTAAGCAGAAGGTCGGCAACTACCCGGGCGTCACCGTCGAGCGCAAGGTCGGCACCGCCTACTCGCAGCACGGCCAGCCCATCACCGTCATCGATCTGCCCGGCGCCTACTCGCTCGCCGCACGCTCACCCGACGAGGCCGTCACGCGTGACGTGCTCCTCGGCCGCCGCACCGACACCGCGATGCCTGACCGCATCGTCTGCATCGTCGATGCCTCCAATCTCGAGCGAAACCTCTACCTCGTTCACCAGATCCTCGATCTCGGCCGGCCGGTCATCCTCGTCCTCAACATGATGGACCTGGCCGCCAAGGCCGGCCTCGAAATCCGCGCGGATCGCCTCGAGCAGGAACTCGGCATTCCCGTCATCGCCTGCGAGGCGGTGCACGGCCGCGGTCTGATCGAACTCAAGCTCGCGATGAGCCGACCCGATCTCCCGCTCCCGCGCCACAGCTGGGATGTGCCTTCGCCGATCGCCGCCGCCGTTTCCGAACTTCAGGCCTCGCTCACGCAGGATGACGGCAAGCCGCCCCTGATCGCGCGCGCCGAGGCACTCCTCCTCCTTACCGACCAGGACAGTGTGCGCGTCGCTGGATCGACTCCGCTCTCGTCCCGCACCACCACCATTCTCGAAACCTGGCAAAAGCGCTGGGAAGGCGACGGCGTCGACTGGGCGGGCAGCCTCGTCGCCGCGCGCTACGACGCGATTGGGCGCCTGACCTCCGAGATCGTGCGCACCACGGATGGCACCTCCGCGAGTGGACCGAGCCGCAGCGACCGGATTGATGCAGTCGTGACGCACCCCGTCTGGGGCTGGGTCATCCTCAGTTCGCTGATGGCCGTGATGTTCCTCAGCATCTTCAGCTTTGCGAGCATCCCGATGGGCTGGATCGAGAGCCTCATGGCCGCCGTCTCCGGCGCCGTCTCCGATCTGCTGCCGCCGGGCGACCTTCACGATCTCATCATCGACGGCGCCATCGCCGGTGTGGAAGGCGTCATCATCTTCCTGCCGCAGATCCTCATCCTTTTCCTCTTCATCGGACTGCTGGAGAGCACCGGCTACATGGCTCGTGCCGCGTTCATCATGGACCGGCTCATGAGCAAGGTCGGGCTCAACGGTCGCAGCTTCATCCCGCTCCTTGGCTCCTACGCCTGCGCGATTCCCGGCATCATGGCCGCCCGCACGATCGAGCAGCCGAAAGACCGGCTCGTCACCATTCTCGTGGCCCCGCTCATGAGCTGCTCGGCGCGTCTGCCCGTCTACCTGCTCCTGATCGCCGCACTCGTCTCCACCAACGACGTTCCGGTCGGAACCCAGGTCGGCCTCATGCTGCTGATGTACGCGCTCGGCACCATTGGCGCGTTCGGCTTCGCCTGGTTCTTCAAGAAAACCCTGCTCAAGAGTGCGCCGCCGCTCATGATCATGGAGCTGCCGCCCTACCGCCTGCCACGCGTCCGCGACGTGGTGCTGCAAATGACGGAGCGCGCCGGCCTGTTCGTGAAGCGCGCGGGCACGATCATTCTCGGCCTCTCGATCGTGCTCTGGTTCCTCGCCACCTATCCCAAGGTTCCGGCCGAACAGCCGGAGCAGGATCCGCTCGCCTACAGCTTCGCCGGCCGTGCCGGCCACGCGATTGAGCCGGTAATCGCACCGATCGGCTTCGACTGGCGCATCGGTATCGGACTGATCCAGTCCTTCGCCGCCCGTGAGGTCTTCAACAGCTCAATGAGCGTCATCTTCGCCGTCGAGGAGACCGACGATGAGGCCGAAAATGAGACCCACCTCCGCGACGCCCTCCGCGCGGCCGAACGCCCCGATGGCAGCAAACTCTTTACGCCGCTCATCTGCCTCAACCTGATGATCTACTACGTCTTCGCCATGCAGTGCATCAGCACGATCGCCGTGGTGAAGCGCGAGACGAACAGCTGGCGCTGGCCGCTCTTCCAACTCGGCTACATGACCGGCTTTGCGTGGCTGTTTTGCTTTGTGGTGTACCAAGTCGGGACCGCGATGGGCTACTAGAGAAAATCTGAATGACGAAGCACGAATGACGAACGCAACCCTGCAAACCGCACCCACCTTTTTCGTCATTCGGATTTCGTCATTCGGATTTACGTGTTAACGTGCCCTATGTCCGCCGAACTCCAAACCCTCCTCGCCCTCGGCATCGTCGCCCTCACGGTGGTTCTGCTGATCCGCTCCGCGCTCAAGAAAAAGCGCGCTGGCACGGGTTGCGCCAGCAGCGGGTGCGGGTGCCCCACCGCCGATTTCAAGGCGAAGCTGAATCAGCGCTGATTGTCCCTATAGCCGGCCTCGTTGAGGCCGGCCCGGGTAACTTGACTGCTTTCCAAGGCACCGGCCTCAGCGAGGCCAGCCACATCAAGCCGCGGCAAGCCGGCGGCTACGAGCGATCGGCAGCACACCAAGCGCGGCGATCAAGCAGAGCACGCCCGCGGCAATGAACGCTGGCGCATAGCTTCCCGCGTTCGCGCGAATCACGCCCGCAAAATAAGCCGCAAACGCCGCCCCCACCTGGTGCGCCGCCACGACCCAGCCAAACACGATGCTGGCCTTCTCGCGGCCGAAGACTTCCGCGGTCAGGCGCACCGTCGGCGGCACGGTCGCGATCCAGTCGAGGCCGTAGAACACCGCAAAGACGCCGAGCCCCGCCGCCGGGCCGAGCAGCGCCGTGGGCAGGAAGAGCAGGGAAAGGCCACGCAGCCCGTAGTAACCGAAAAGCAAATACCGACAGTTGTAGCGATCACTTAGCCAGCCCGATGCGGTCGTCCCGATCAGGTCAAAGAGCCCCATCATCGCCAGCAAGCCGGCGGCGGTGACCTCGGGGATGCCGCAGTCAAACGCCGCCGAGATCAGGTGAGTGCCGATCAATCCATTGGTGCTCGCGCCACACACGAAGAACGATCCGGCGAGCAGCCAGAAATCCCGCACGCGCACCGCCTCAAGCAGCACGTCAATCGCACGCTTCGCGGGATTGCCAGCGATCCGGCTGGGATCGTCCAACTCAGGGCCTTCCTCGCCGTACGCGCGCAGCCCGACATCCCGCGGGTGGTTGCGCATCAGCCAGGCCACAAGCGGGATGACCAGCGCCGCCGCGCCCGCCACAATCAGCGGCGCCGCCCGCCAGCCCCGCTCGGTCACCATGGCAGCCAGCGAGGGAAGAAACACCAATTGCCCGGTCGCGGTGCTCGCCGTGAGCAGGCCCATGACCAATCCGCGGCGTTCCGTGAACCACCGCGTTGCCACCGCCGCGCCGAGCACCGTGGCCGCGAGACCCGAGCCGATCCCCACCACAAAGCCCCACAGTACAATGAACTGCCAGTACTGCGTCGCGAAGACCGACAGCCCGTAACCGACGGCGAGCAGCGTCATCGCCGCCATCATTGTGGCCCGCAGGCCAAAGCGCTGGTACAGCGCCGCGGCAAACGGCCCCATCAGGCCGTAGAGGAAGATGTTGATCGCCACGATCGACGACACGGTCGCGCGGCTCCACTGGAACTCGTTGCCCAGCGGCAGCAGCATCACGCCCGGCGCCGCCCGTGCGCCGGCCGCGGCGAGCAGGACGACAAACGTCACCCCGGCGGCGATCCAGGCATAGTGGAACCGGCGGGGACGAACGGTCATCGGCATGGCGGAATCAAACGGCGACCCCGGCCCCGCCGCAAGACGCGGGCCGCAAGCCAATCGACACAGCGTGCCGGATTTTCGGTCCGCCTGCGCCTCAGCGATTTATCAGTTTCATTTGAAGCCGGCGCCGGTAGGGGATAGGGTGATCATGCCATGAAACCGCATGTGCTCTGTTTCGGCGAAATCCTCTGGGACCTGTTTCCGCACGGTCACTTCCTCGGGGGCGCCCCGCTGAATGTGGCCTACCATCTTTCGCGCCTGGGTTGCGACGGCTGTCTGGTCTCGGCCGTCGGACGCGACCAGCTCGGGCAAAACGCGCTTGCGGCCATGGCCAAGGCCGGCCTGTCGGCCGGTCGGGTTGGCGTGCATGCCTCGCTCCCGACCGGCACCGCGGTCGTGCAGCTCGACGCCCAGGGCCAGGCAAGCTTCACCCTGCCGCAGCCGGTCGCCTGGGACGAAATCCCTGCAGACGCGCCTGCCGGCGCACGCGTCGATGCCATCGTCTTCGGCACGCTGGCCCTGCGCGGGCCCGCCAACCGTACGGCGCTCCGCACCCTGCTCGACGCTTCGCCGGATGCCTGGTGCGTCTGCGACGTGAATCTGCGTCCACCCTTCGATGACCTCGATCCGCTCTGGTCGCTGCTTGAGCGGGCTGACCTGCTCAAGGTCAACGCCGATGAGGCGCTCCGGCTCGGCGGCTTCAAGCCGGAGGACAAACCGGCCTGGCCCGACGTCGCCGCGCGAATCACCCGACGGTTCCCACGAGCCCTTCTCTGCATCACCCTCGGGGCCGAGGGCGCCGGACTCTTCGTCGACGGCCGCTGGATTCCGGTCGAAGCGGAGCCGGTGGTCGTGCGCGACACGGTTGGTGCGGGCGATGCGTTCACCGCCGCCCTGGTCGCCGGCCGCCTTCGCGCTTTCGGCGCGCCGGCCTGGGAACGGATCCTCCGGGCGGCGAGCCGGCTCGGCGGCTTTGTCGCCAGCCGCGACGGTGCCCAGCCGGACTACGGCGGTTTCGATCCGGGTCTGTAAACGGCGCGGGGTGGAAACACGCGGCCGGATTCTAATCCAGTCCGGCTTGTCGCATCCGCGGGACGCGGGTTGGGTCCACGCCCCCGCATGGACACGCTCATCCTTTTTCCCTTCGCCGATTACTGGTGGTTCTACGGCCTCTTCACGCTCTTCGTCATCGGCATGCTGGCCCTTGATCTGGGTGTCTTCCACCGCGACGCGCACGAGGTTAAGTTCAAGGAAGCGCTGGGGTGGAGCATCGCCTGGATCTCGCTCGCGCTGATCTTCTGTGTCGGGTTCTGGCAATACGCCCACTGGAAACTGCCCCAGGATCCGCGCCTGCTGGCGGCCGGCGTAACGGCCGCACAGGCCTCGGCACTGGCGGACCAGTCGGCCCTCGAGTTCCTCACCGGCTTCGTCGTCGAGAAGTCCCTCTCGGTCGACAACATCTTCATCTTCGTCGTGGTGTTCTCGTACTTCGCGATCCCGCCAAAGTACCAGCACCGCGTCCTCTTCTTCGGCATCCTGGGCGCGCTGGTCTTCCGCATCATCTTCATCGCGCTCGGCGCCGCGCTGATGCAGTTCCATTGGGTCATCTGGCTGTTCGGCGGCTTCCTCATCCTCACCGGCATCAAGATCCTGTTCGCCCCGGAAAAGCCGATCGACCCGGAAAGGAATCCGGTGATCAAGCTGCTCAAGCGCCTGCTGCCGATCACCCCGCGCATTGAGGGCCAGGCCTTCTTCGTCCGTGAAAAGGGCATCCTCTACGGCACGCCTCTCCTCGTGTGCCTCGTGTTCATCGAGGTCACCGACATCATCTTCGCGGTCGACTCCGTTCCCGCGATCTTCGCGATCACCAAGGAGCCCCTGATTGTCTTCACCTCGAATGTCTTCGCGATCCTCGGACTGCGCGCGCTCTTCTTCCTGCTCGCCGGGGTCATGCACAAGTTCCGCTTCCTCAAGTACGGCCTCGGCCTGATCCTCGTCTTCGTCGGCCTGAAGATGGTGTGGCTCAACGACGCCTTCGGCGGGAAGTTTCCCGTGACCTGGTCGCTGGGCATCATCGGCGTGATGCTCACGGCCAGCATCGTGGCCTCGCTTGTCATCCCGCCGCGCCGTCAGCCCATCAGCCACTGACGGACCGACTCGATGATCTGAGCGGCGGCTTCGCCCAGCAGGACGAAGTAGGCGATGCCCGCCGCGAACACGACATAGGCGAGAATCACCACCAGTCCGTCGCGTTCGAGCAGACCGCCCGCCATCAGCAGCACCACCCAGGCGGGAAACGAGTTCGTGAACGGAATCGGCAACGGCAGCAGCAGCGCAAGCGCGGCCAGGAGCATCAGCAGGGCGTGAACCTGCCTCGTCCAGCCATACTCGGTGACAATCGCGAGTCGCGGCCGGAGAAACTTCTCCAAGAATCGGATCACGCCTGCCGCGACCCTGATCAGCTTGTCAAAAAAGCCCGGCGGGATCTCCCGCCGCTGCAGTTTTTTCGCCAGGAACGGCCGCTGACCCAGGACCAGCCGCAGGGCGATCAATCCGATCGCGAGCCCAAACGGCGTCGACAAGCCGGGCAGGGGAATCGGGGTGATAAAGGGCAGTGCCAGCAGGATCAGCAGCAGCGAGTAGGCGCGACCGCCCAGCGCAAGGATCACGTCGCGCAGCGTCAGGGTGTGCTCGCGGGAACGTGCCTGCAGCATAACCAGCTCCTCCGACAGCTTACGCGGCGGAGTGAGCGGCGGCCGTCGCCGCGATCGCGTCGGCGCAGCCGATTCAGGGGGCAGGGAGGCGTCGCTCATGTGCCGCGCTTGTTCCCGTAGAGCTCGATGTGCAGGCGGTGCGCGTAGCGATAGCCGCGCGCCTTGCACAGTTCGCCCAGCCAGGTCGCGCGCTCGCGCATTCGCACGAGGCTGGTGGCTTCAGGCATGAGCAACACCTTGTGCCGCGGGATGTCGCGGCCGAGCTTTTCCAGCATGCCCTCGAGTTCGTCGACATCCTCGGGTCGGGCCACGACGAACTTGAACTGGTACGCATGGTGATCGACCCACTCGCGCACCGCCGCCGGCTGCCAGCGCGTCGCCTCATGGCGCCGCCGCCACTCCGGATGCGCGACCGGATCGGGCGCCGAGTTGAGCAATTTGGGCGAAAGCGAGGCCAGGTCACACGCGATGCCCGCAGGCGGAACCGTTGCCGCCGTCTCGATCGTGATATGATAGCCAAGTTCCTTCAACGCCGCCGCGAGTTCGCCCACACCTTTGGCGATCATCGGCTCGCCACCGGTGATCACGACATGGCGCGTCGGATGGCGGATCACTTCCGTCACGAGATCCTCGACCGTGCGGGGTTTGCCCTCGGGATTCCACGACGCGTAGGGCGTGTCGCACCACGCGCACCGCAGGTTGCATCCACTCGTGCGGATGAAAACCGACGGCACGCCCGTGAGCTCGCCTTCGCCCTGAATGGAATAAAATGTCTCCGCGATCAGCATGACGGAGTCGAGCCAACCACTGATTCACACTGATCTTCACTGATTCTGATCGGATAAGCGCGCATCAGTGAGAATCCGTGGTTAAAGGTTTGGCGGGGAGTGGTCCCTGATCGCTGTAGGCAGTCGGATCCGCGATTCCGGCCATGATAAACGCCTCGCGACGCTCCACGCAGGTGCCGCACGTGCCGCAGTGGATTGCGCCGCCCTTGTAGCACGACCAGGTGCGAGCGTAGTCGACGTCGAGATCCTTTCCAATGCGCGCGATTCCCGCCTTGTCGGTCCAGATGAACGGCCGCATCAGCGCGATGTGGGCGTAGGTGCCCAGCTTCATGGCGTCGCCCATCGCGCGCATGAAATCCTCGCGGCAGTCCGGGTAGATCGCGTGGTCCCCGCCGTGGGCGGCGATCACCAAGCCCTCCGCGCCGCGGCTTTCGGCATAGCCCGTCGCGATCGATAGCATGATCGCATTTCGAAACGGCACCACCGTGCGCTTCATGTTCTCGTCCGCATAGTGCCCGTCCGGCACCGTGCCGCCCGAGGCGAGCAGGTCCGAGGCAAACAGCTGATCGATGAAGGGCAGGGCGATCACCTGGTGATGAACGCCGAGGGCCGCCGCATGCTCCGCAGCGAACGGGATTTCCCGCGCGTTGTGCTTCGCCCCGTAGTCGAAGCTCAGGGCTCCGGCCACGGTATGGTTCTCCTGCGCCCAATGGAGCGCAGTCACGGAATCCATCCCGCCGGAGCAGAGCACGACGACATTCATCCACGGACCTTATTCGACCGTCCGCGCTTACGCAAAATCGTTCTCGTTCTCTTTATCGTTCTCGTTCTTCTCTGAGCCGGCCAAGCGGGAGAAAGATGACGAGAACGACTTAACCCATGCTCATCCTTCATGATCCTCGCTGCGCCGACTACGGCTCCTCCCTCCGGCCGGAACAGCCGGCCCGCATCACGGCGACCGTTCCCCACCTCAAAACCACGCATCCGGCCTGGACCTGGCGCGTGCCCGAGGCCGCCACCGAGGCTGACGTGTTGCGCGCCCACACCGCCGCGCACCTGAAGCGCCTCGGTCAACGGCCGGACTTCGACGAGGACGCCCCGTTCTTCCCCACGATCCGTGAACACGCCCTGCGTGGCGCCGGCGCGGCCATCCTTGCGGCCGAAAGCGCGCTAGCCGGACAGCCCGCTTTCGCCCTCATGCGCCCGCCGGGACACCATGCGACCCGGGATCAGGCGATGGGATTCTGTTATCTCAATAGCATTGCGATTGCGGCCCTGGCCGCCCGTGCCCGCGGGGCCGGCCGGATCGCGGTCTGGGATTTCGACGCCCATCATGGCAACGGGACCGAAGCTATCCTTCACGGCCAGAATGACTTCCTCTTCGTCTCGGTTCACCAATCACCTGGGTATCCCGGCACCGGAACGGCCTCATTCGACAACTGCCGCAACTTTCCCATCGCCCCGCACACCCCTCGCGAGGTGCATCGGGCGGCCTTAGCCGACGCTTGGGCTGAGGTGCTCGCGTTCAAACCCGAGCTTGTGCTCGTCTCGGCCGGATTCGACGCCTATGTCCATGATCCGATCACTGCCATGACGCTTGTCCGCGAAGACTTTGCCACCCTTGGAACCTGGCTCCACGCCAGCCGTCTCCCTTCCGCCGCCGTGCTGGAAGGCGGCTATAGCCGCGATCTTCCCGCCCTGACCGAGGCCTTCGTCGCCGCATGGGCCGGAGAGGAGCGTGGTGCGTGATTTCGCGCTTCCTTCCGTTTCCGGTTAGACGTTTGCTCGGCATCCGCGTGAAGCCGTCTCCGCCGTCCTACCAACTCATCGACCAGCCGGGTCAGCTCGAGCCCCTGCTCGCGGCCATGGATCGCGTCGACGAGATCTTCGTCGATACCGAAGCGGACAACATGCACCGCTATCGGACGCGGGTCTGTCTGCTCCAGTTTCTCGTGGACGGGAAGGTCTTCCTCGTCGACGCACTCGCGCCCCTGAACTTTGACCCGCTCTGGAAGCGAATGGCCACCAAGCATTTGGTCATGCACGGGAGCGACTACGATCTCCGGCTGCTGTTCGACCTCTGCGAATTCCGGCCCAAGAGCATCTTCGACACGATGCTGGCCGCCCAGCTCCTCAACCGCCAGCGGATCGGTCTGGCCGCGCTGCTCGAGGAGCACTTTGGGGTCGTCCTTTCCAAGGAATCACAGAAGGCCAACTGGTCCAAGCGTCCGCTGACCCAGAAGCTCCTCGATTACGCCTCGCTCGACGTCTGGCACCTGCCCGACTTGCGCGATCTCCTGACCCGCCAGCTCGCGCGACTCGATCGCCTCGATTGGCTCGACCAGCAGTGCCAGCGTCAGATCGAATCCGCGTTGGTCGGTTTCCCGCGTGACGATGAGTTGGCCTGGCGCATCGGGAAGTCCGAGCGTCTCCGCGGTCGCGGACTCGGCGTGCTTCACGCCGTCTGGCACTGGCGCGAGGAACAGGCCCGCCGCCTCGACACGCCTCCGTTCAAGGTCTGCAATAACGACCTCCTCCTTGCCATCGCCTACGCGGCCGAGGACGGTGACGCCGAGGCCGCCATCCTCGCCAAGGTCAATCTCGGCCGCCGCCAGGACCGGCTCATCGGCTCCCTTTCCGCCGCCGTGCGCGCCGGATTCGCCAAGGACCCGCAGACCCTCCCGCGTCGCAAGCGCTCGGGTGACTACGCGCCCTTGAGCAACGACGAACTCGCGCTGCAGGACCGCCTCAAGGCCGATCGCGATCGCGTCGCGGCCAAGGTCGAGCTCGAGCCCACGTTGATCGCCAACCGTTCCCAGCTCGCGCTCATCGCGCGCTCGCCGGCCAAGATCGACGAGATTCTGCTGCCGTGGCAGGCCGACCTGCTGCGCAACGAACCCGCCCTCAAGACCGCCCTGAGCGGAGCCTGACCTCTCCCGCGTCGTGCCGACGGCCGCCGAGAACGCCAACATCGCCCAACACCTGCCGGCGATGGCCGCTCGCCAGCCGGGCACCGCCGCGCTGCTTGTCCCGCGCGGCCGGCGCGACGGCCGCATCGACTACCTCACGCTGTCGTTTGCCGACCTCGCCGCCGAGGCCGCGGCGTGGCAGGCCGAGTTCACGGCGCGCGGTGTCTGCCGCGGCGATCGCACGCTGGTGATGGTCCGCCCCGGACTGCCACTGATCGCCGCCGTCTTCGCCTTGTTCGGGCTCGGTGCCGTGCCGGTCGTGATCGATCCCGGCATGGGCCTGAAGAGTTTCCTCGCCTGCGTCCGCCGCTCGCGCCCTCGCGCGCTGGTTGGCATCCCGCTCGCGCGCGTCATCAGCCATCTGTTTCGCAATGCCTTCGGCTCGGTCGAGGTTCGCGTCGCCGCCAGCGGCTCCCCTGTCGCGCGCCGGCCCCGGACCGCAACCGGCCCGTTCACCGTTGTCACCAGTGACGCCGACGAACTGGCAGCGGTGCTATTCACATCCGGCTCGACCGGCGCGCCCAAGGGCGTGCGCTACACCCACGGCATGTTTGCCGCGCAGGTGGAGCTCATCCGGACGACGTACGGCATCACGCCGGGCGAACGCGATCTGCCGATGCTCCCGGTGTTCGCGCTCTTCAATCCCGCCCTCGGCATGACGACCGTCGTGCCCGAACTCGACCCCGCCCGTCCGGCCACCGTTGACCCGGCAAAGATCGTCCAAGCGATCCAACAGGAAGCCATCACCACCTCGTTCGGCTCGCCCACGCTCTGGGCCAAGATCGCGCGGCATGCCGAGGCGAATCGGATCACGCTGCCCACGATGAAGCGCGTGCTCTGCGCCGGTGCGCCGGTTCCGCCCGGACTGTGGTCCGCGATGCGCGCGATCCTGCCCAATGGCGAATTGCAAAGCCCCTATGGCGCGACCGAGGTGCTTCCCGTCAGTTCGATCCGCGCGAGCGAAGTCCTCGCCGAGACCGCGGCTGCCACACTGGCCGGTCGCGGCACCTGCGTGGGACCCATCATCGCCGGCAACGAGGCCAAAATCATCGCCCTGACCGACGAGCCTCTCGCCACGCTCGCGGACGCCCGTGAACTTCCCCTCGGCGAGATCGGCGAAATCATCGTCCGCGGCCCGACGGTCACGACGGAGTACGACGAACTACCCGCCGCAACCGCCGCCGCGAAGATCCGCGACGCCAACGGCGCCGTCTGGCATCGCATGGGCGACGCTGGCTACCTCGACGCCCAAGACCGGCTCTGGTTCTGCGGACGCAAGGCCGAGCGTGTCACCACCGGGGCCGGTCCGCTCTTTACCGAGCAGGTTGAACCGGCCTTCACGTCGCATCCCGCCGTCCGTCGCGCCGCCCTGGTCGGCATCGGCGCCGCCGGCCACCAACAGCCTGCGCTCGTGATCGAGCCGGTTGATCCTGCCATCGCCAACGATCGCACGGCGGCCACCCGCCTCGTCGCCGAACTCACGCGGCACGTGCAAGGACACGCCTACGCCGCAGCTGTGACCCGGTTCTTCGTGCATCCGTCGCTTCCCGTCGACGTGCGCCACAACGCCAAGATTCACCGCCTCACGCTGGCCCGCTGGGCCGAGACGGCCGCCGCGATCGACGTGCCACCCGCTTCTTCCTGACCGTGCCTCCTACCGTCACTCCCACGTCACCCGTCCTCGTCACCGGAGGAACCGGCTTTCTCGGTTCCCGTCTCGTCGCGCGTCTGCGTGCCGCCGGCCGCGCGGTCACGATCGTCTCGCGCCGCCCCCAGCCCAAGCTCTCGAAGGAAGGGTTTCGCGTCGTCGTCGGCCCTTTGCATGACCCTGCGGTGTGCGCCGAGGCCTGTCGTGACATCGGCACCGTGTTCCACGTTGCCGCGCGCGTCGGGGTCTGGGGCAAGCCCGCTGATTTCCAGCGCGACAATGTGCACGCCACGCTCGCCCTGCTCGCCGCCGCCAAAAAGGCCGGGGTGGGGCAGTTCGTCTACACGAGCACGCCAAGCGTCGTTTACAATGGCCGCGACCTTGCCGGCGCTGACGAGTCGCTCCCGCTCACGTCCGACTGCCCGAGTCCGTATCCGCTGACCAAGGCGCGCGCCGAGCGTGCGGTCCTCGCCGCCAACACCGACGGGTTTTCCACGGTCGCGCTCCGGCCTCACTTGATCTGGGGCGTGGGCGATCCGCACCTCGTCCCGCGCGTGCTCGCCCGCGCCCGAAGCGGACGCCTCCGCATCGTCGGCGAGGGCACCAATCGCGTCGACATGGTCCACGTCGACAACGCGGTCGACGCCCATCTCGACGCCGAGCGCGCGCTGCTGTCGCGTCAGCGCACCGTCGACACCGCGCGCGGCGCCCGCCCGCCCGGCTGCGCATACTTCATCACCAACGGCGAGCCCGTCGTCCTCTGGGCGTGGATCAACGCGCTGCTCGCGGCGCTCGGCGAACCCACCATCTCCAAGCGGCTCTCGCTCCCGGCGGCCCGACGGATCGGCGCGATCTGTGAGGGCGTGTGGAGCGCGATGCCTTTTCTCGGGGAGCCGCCCATGACGCGCTTCATCGCTGACGAGCTCGCCAAGGATCACTGGTTCTCCATCGAGGCCGCCCGGCGCGATCTCGGCTACCAGCCGCGTGTGACCATGGCCGCCGGCACCGCGGAGTTGGTGGCTTGGTACCAGCAGCAGCGCCGCCAACCCTCCCGTTGATCACGATGAACCGCTCCCTGCTTCTTTCCGCGCTGGCGATGGCCGCCATCGTCCTGGTGTCCAATGTCCTGGTGCAGTACCCGATCAACGCGTGGCTCACATGGGGCGCGTTCTCATACCCGGTCGCCTACCTTGTCACGGATGTGTGCAACCGCGCCTACGGGGCCGCACTGGCCCGTCGCGTGGCCTGGATCGGGTTTGCCGTCGGCTTCATCGCTTCCGCTCTCATGGCCCCGCTGCGCATCGCCATCGCGTCCGGCACGGCCTTCATCGTTTCGCAGCTGCTTGATGTCGCCGTCTTCAACCGACTGCGCCAGCAAAGCTGGTGGAAGGCGCCCCTCCTTGGCTCGGCCGCCGCCTCGATCGTCGACACCGCGATCTTCTTCGGCCTCGCCTTCAGCGGCACCGAAATCAGCTGGCTGCACCTCGCGGTGGGCGACCTCGGCGTCAAGCTCGGCATGGCCTTCGTCCTCCTGCCACCGTACCGCATCCTCGTCGCGCGGCTGGCCCCACCGACCGTGTGATGAGGTGTAGCCGGGCTCGCTGAGCCCGGTCCGAAGCGGTCGCGTTGAGACACCCAGCCCGGCCTCAGCGCGGCCCGCGGCACCCGATTTTGCGCGCGGGCTTGACAGATCCGGTTAGAGTAACTTGATTGGTTACATAACAAGATGACTGGAAACACCCGCTTCGCCGTCAGCGTACACGTCCTGGCCTACCTGGCCTTCAAGGACGGCGGGCAGACCACGTCCTCGGAGATCGCCTCCAGCGTGAACACCAATCCGGTGGTCATCCGCCGCCTGCTGTCCGCCTTGGTCAAGGGTCGTCTCGTCATCGCGCACAAGGGCGCCTCCGGCGGCTTCTCCCTCGCAAGCGCTCCGGCCAACATCACGCTCCTCGATGTTTACCGTGCGGTGGAGCCACAGCCCGATCACGGACTCAACCGCTTTGCCCCCAACACCAGGTGCCCGGTCGGCTCGCGCATCGAGACCATCCTGCGCACCGCCTTCTTCAAGGCCCAGACCAGCATGGAAGCCCAGCTCGCCGCGACCTCCCTCGCCGATGTGCACCAGCAGCTGAAGAGCGTCTGCACCGCCAAACACTGACCCTTTTTTTGAACCTTTTTGTAACACTTTCTGTTACATTTTGTCCGTGCCACCACCAACCTCCCATCAAGAAACACCACCATGAGCTCCGCCACCCAGTCCCCGTCGATCCTCCTCATTCACGCCAGCCCGCGCGGCGAGCGTTCCCACAGCCGTCGTCTGGCTGACGAATTTCTCCAATCCTGGAAAGCCGCACATCCCACCGGCCATGCCGCTGTCCGTGATCTCGGCTACGAGCCGCCGCCGTTTGTCAGCGAAGCGTGGGTGGAGGGCGCATTCACTGCGCCCGAGGGCCATTCGCATGCGGCCCGCGCCGCGATTCGCGTCTCGGATCGCTTTGTTGACGAACTCCTCGCCGCCGAGGAGATCGTGATCGCGACGCCCATCTACAACCTGAGCATTCCCGCGGTCCTCAAGGCCTGGATCGACCAGATCGTCCGCCCCGGTCACACCTTCGCGATGGGACCCGGCGGATTTGAGGGTCTGTTGAAGACGAAGCGCGTGCGCATCCTCGTCGCCAGCGGCAGCGATTTCCGTCCGACCGGACCGTTTGGAGCCTACAACTTCGTGGAGCCTTACCTGCGCGCCGTGCTCGGCTTCATCGGCATCACGGACGTCACGTTCGTTTACGCCCACAGCCTCAACGACGGCAACCCGCTGCGCGAATCCTCGCTCTCCGAAGCCCGCACCACGCTGCAGACGCTTGCCGCGGCCTGAAGCGGCGCGGGGTCAGGCCCCGCGCTGACGCACGGCCTCGAACAGCGTAATGATCGTCGCCATCGCGACGTTGAGCGAATCCGCCTGGCCGGCCATCGGGATGCGCACCTGCGCATCGCTTTCCTGCAGCCAGTAATCGCTCAACCCATACTGCTCGCTGCCCATCACGATCGCGAGGGGACCACGCAGGTCGGTGTCCGTGTGCAACGCGGTCGCCGCCGGCGTGGTCGCCACCGCGCGAATCCCGCGCTGCTTCAGCCATGGACGCACCTCTGTGCTGCTCGCAATCACCACCGGCACCGAGAACAGCACGCCGGTCGAGGCGCGCACCACGTTGGGATTGAACAAATCGGTCACCGGATCGCACACGATCAACGCATCCACGCCGGCCGCGTCCGCACTGCGCAGGATCGTACCGAGATTGCCGGGCTTCTCGATCGCCTCGACCACGAGGAGAAACGGCGCCTTAGCTGTAGCCGGGGGGGGGGGGGGGGGGGGGGGGTGGGGGGGGGGGGGGAGGGGGGGGGGGGGGGGCGGCCGCCGCGGCACGCCGCGCGGC
>CAYWRG010000060.1:23723-25718 GCA_964460715.1 uncultured Opitutus sp.
CCCCGACCCCCCCGCCGCCCCCCGCGGCCCCGCGGGGGGGGGGGCGGGGGGCGCCCCCCCCCCCCCGCCCCCCCCCCCCCCCGGCTACAATACGATCCAGGTCATCCAACGTCCGCTTCCACTGCGGCGCCACGGCCAGCAAGCCGTCCGGCCGCTCGCGGTACGCCACCTTGGCGAACGCGTCCTTGGTCAGTTCGAAAACCTTGGCCCCGGCGGCCTCGGCCTGCGCAACCAGCGCGGGCTCATTCTCGCCGAGATACCAGTCCGGTGCAATGTACAGCTCCGTCAGGACAATGCCCTTCTCGAGCGCGCGCCGGATCTGCCGGTAACCCTCGACCAGAAAGACCCCGGCCTCGTCGCGCGGACGGCGGTCGCGCAGCTTCACAAGCTGCTTGATGCGCGGGTTCTGGAGGCTGGTGATCTTTTCGGCGGCCATCGGGCTGATTTGAACACGGAGTTTACAGAGCGCACGGAGAAAATCCGGGTGACTCCCGGTCCGGCTCCGTATTCTCTTCCACCCACGTGTTCAAAAAGAAGAAAAAGTTCAACGACCACCCGTTCGCTTATCACCAGGAGATCGAGCTGGAAATCACCACGCTGACCAATCTCGGGTCGGGCCTCGGCCGCGTGGCCCTGCCGGGCGAAACGGAAGCCAAGTGGGTCGTCATGGTGCCGTTCACGCTGCCCGGCGAGCGCGTGCGCGCCCGAGTCTTTCGCAACCAGAAGAACTTTTCCGAGGCCGACCTCGTTTCCGTCCTGACCCCGTCGCCCGCGCGGGTAGATCCGCTCTGCCCGCTCTACGGCCGCTGCGGCGGCTGCCAGTACCAGCACCTCGCCTACGGCGAGCAGCTCAGCTGGAAACGCCGTCAGGTGGAGGAACTCCTCAAGCACATGGCGGGAATCGAGTTTCCTGTCGCCCCGGTGATCGGCTCGCCCAAGGAGTACGGCTATCGCTCGAAGATCACACCGCATTTCGCCACCCCGCGCGATGTAGCCGGCCTCGCTGAGGCCGGTCCGGGGTCAGCAACCCCGGCTACGCCCTCGTTTCCCATCGGCTTCCTGCGCCAGGGCACGCGCTTTGACCTGATTGATGTGCCGCGCTGCGACATCGCCACCGAGGCAATCAATGCACGGCTGCCCGACGTTCGCGCCGGCATCCGCACTGGCGTCGCCGAGGGCAAGTACGTGCGCGGCGCCACCGTGCTGCTGCGCGACGCCGGCGGAAAGGTCACGACCAACTACGACGAGATCGTGACGGAAACCGTCGGAGACCTGAAGCTGCGCTTCCTCGCCCGCGACTTCTTCCAGAACAACCCGTACATCCTGCCCGCGTTCACCGGCTATGTCCGCGACCAGGCCGCCGCGAGCGGCGCGCGCAACCTCGTTGATGCGTACTGCGGCAGCGGCCTCTTCGCCCTGACTTGCGCACCGGTCTTCGAAAAGGTCGCCGGCATCGAGATCAGCGAGAGCTCCGTCGTCTTCGCGCGGCAGAACGCCGAACTCAACGGCATCAAGAATGCGAACTTTCAGGCCGGCGATGCCTCCGCCATTTTCGCCGGGCTCCTTTCCCGGCGGCCGACACCGCCGTCGTGATCGATCCGCCGCGCAAGGGCTGCGACGAGTCGTTCCTCCGCCAGCTCTTCGCGTTTCGGCCCCGGGCCGTGGTTTACGTTTCCTGCGATCCGGCCACGCAGATGCGCGACCTGAAGAGCTTTCTCGCGGCCGGCTACACGCTCCAGCGCAACGGCCACGTCCGCATCGACGTGCTGTCGTCCCGCCTGCCGCCGCGCGTGCGGCTCTGGATCGAACTCGTCGCGACCGTGCTGTTCCTGTTCCCCTTCGCGTTGATCGTGCTGCGCCACGGCGTGCCCTTCTTCCTGGACGCCATCGCACAGCGCGAGGTGTCGATCAACGCCGGCGGACTCGTCATCTGGCCCGTGAAGCTGCTGGTGCCGGCGGGGTTTTTATCTTCCGCCAACTCTCCGCCAGACTGGA
>CAYWRG010000061.1:0-15778 GCA_964460715.1 uncultured Opitutus sp.
GTGGATCGAATTCGCGCCGATTCGCGTGATTCGCGGGCGACTCCGATCCTAGGTTAAAACCGCCGGGTGAGGCTAAAACGCACCGTCAGCGGCTCGGCGGGGTGGAAATGGACGTCCTCCCCCCCCTCCGCCGCTTCACCGGGCAGGCGGGAACCGTAGAAGTAGGCGATGTCGTTGTTTTCGCGGTCGAGCAGATTAAGCACGTCCACTGCGGCCTCCCAGTCGCGCGAAGCGTAGCCAAAGCGGCCGTTGAGGGTGAGCGAGGAGGGCGCGCGGACCAAATCATCCTCAATCAGCGGCTGATCGCCAAAGTAGCGCAGCCGCAGGCCCGCAAACCACCCGGCAGCGAAATCAACCGTCGCACCCGCCGTGATCACTGTGTCCACCGAATTGGCGATCCGATCCTCGGCCCCGGCGTCGCGGTAGCGCGCGTGCGTCAGGGCGAGATCCGCATCAAGGGTCAGCCACGAGCCCATCCGGTAAAAATTGGCGAACTCCACGCCGTAGCGGCGCGACGCGCCACTCGCCTCGGTCCCGCCGGCATCGCCCACGAAGACGAGCTCGGAATCGAGATCGAGTTGCCAGAGCGAAACCGTGGTCACCAAGCCCGGCACGAAGGACGTGCGCAGGCCGGCCTCGAAGCCGAGCGAACGCGACAGCGGGTCGACGCCGTCCGCAGGATCGCCACTGACCGGATCAACACGAATCACCGTACCACGTGCATCATTGCTGTGAAATCCATGGCCCACGTTGAGATAAACTTCGGTCTTTTCACCCGCGGCATACACAAGGCTGGCCTTGGGGCTGAAGATGCCCGCCGTGGTCTCGCCTGAATTGAGCGGATTGTCGCTCTCGACATCGAAGAGGTAGAGATCGCCACGCAGACCGAATTCACCGCGCAGGCGCTCGCCGAACTGCAAGGTAGTGGAGGTAAAAAGCCCGGCGCTGGCCTCCGTCACCTCATCGCTGCGCACGACCGACTGGACCGCTCGCTGCGCCGTACGATTCAACGCCAACTCGCTGATGACATCGGCGCGCACCTGTACGCCAAGGGTCGTCGATGCACGGCCTTCACCCGACCACGTACGCGCCAGCTCACCACCCGTGATCAGGCGGAGGTCGCGCTGGTTGAACTGGTCGCCGTTCACCGGATCATCGAGGAAGTAGGTGAAGTTCGAAAACAGGTTGAGCCGGTAATGGATGGCGTAGGCATTGAACCGGGTTTCGCCATCGGCCGCCTTGATCGTGCCGTCGAAGGAAACGCTGGCCCGATCGGTAACGCCGCCGTTGCTCGGATCGACAAAGCCGAACCGATCCAAGGCACCCGCCTCCACCGCCCGAAGCGGAATCTGGTCCGTGGCCTTCCATTCCGCATGGTAGCCCAGCGCCGTGAGCGCGTAAGTCCCCTCGCCTGCCGTCCACCCATGGCGGATCAACCCGTTGAAGCGCCGGAAATCATCCTCCAACTGCCATGGACCGTCATAGTGCTCCGCCTCCACGCCAAACGTGGTCGCGCTCGCTTCGCGGCGCGTGGTCACTCCCGCCACGGCACGCAAGTAGCCGTGTTCACCGGCCTCGAGTGTCACGAAATCATGCGGAAGCTCCGCGAAGAGGTGGAAATTCGCCGCACCCGCGCCGGAGAAATCGCCCACCGCGGCGAAGAACGGCCCCTTGGAATAGGCCACGCTCTCGACGAACTCGGGCACGAGGAAGTTGAGATCCGCATAACCCTGGCCATGCGCGTGGGTACGCATGTTGACCGGCATGCCCTCGACCGAGACGGAAAAATCGGTGCCGTGGTCGAGATTGAAGCCACGCAAGAAGTACTGGTTGGCTTTGCCGCCGCCCGAGTGCTGCGTGATGACGACGCCCGGGATCACCTCGAGCAGCTCGCCTCGGCGAAGGAAGGGACGGTCGGCCAGCTCGACGTAGCCCACGCTGCCCTCTGAGGCGGCGGAAGCGATGCCGATCAAGTCGGCCGAACGGCCCTCGACCACGATCCGTTCAAGTTGCTGCGTCTCAACGGGCGCCGGTTGCTGGCCGCAAACGAGCGAAAGGGGTGCGGCGAGACCGCAGAGTTGGAAAAGGCGTCGCAGCGCGACGCGGGAAGAAACGAAAGAAGACATGGAAAAACGATCACCGACAGACAAATGGGATGAACCCTCCGCGCGCGGCCGCAGGCCGCCAGCGGATGGATGAAAACGAAGCAGCGCCGCCAGACGCATCCGGCGCGCGACCAATCAATCAGACTTCGCTTCGTGGTGGCGGATGAGGCACATCCGCCACCGGAACCGGGCGCAAACCCGGCATAACCGTTCCCTGGGTGGAGACCCAGAGGGTAACCCCCAAGTGATCACGTGCCTCTGGTGCACCAAGTTCGATCTTCTTCATCGTGGCTTCGGCCGGGATCGAAACCGGAATCGGGTGCTGCGCAACCGCGGCCACCCATTGCGGCTCGGCCTCAGCCCGTCCCTCGAGGGCCGCCGCCGCGCTCGCGGCAAGACGATGATAATGGGAAAAATGCCCCGCACCCTTCAGCCACACGACGACTTCAAAACACGCCATCTGCGGTCCATTGGCACAGAGCCACGCCGCCACCAGGAGCCAGATCGGCCACCGACGAGGGAGGCGCAGGGCGGGGCGGATCAACATGGGCGGCAAGGGCGTCGATCAATCAGAGCAACGTCCGCTCGATCAACCAGTAGAGGCCCATGATCGCGACAAGACCCGACATCACGGGTTGCGCCCGGCGATCGTACTGCGGGGACTTCTGTGCCCAACGCAGGATTGGCAGCGCGAGGGCCACGAGGGCGATCTGCCCGAGCTCCACGCCAAGATTGAAACTAAAAAGTGGCAGCGCCAGACCCTGCCCGTCACTGCCGAGCCCGAGTTCGCGCAGCACGCCGGCAAAGCCGAAGCCGTGCAGGAGTCCGAACGCAAAGACCGCGATCCAACGCGCCTTGGGTTCGCCGCGGCGCCAGATGTTCTCAATGCCGACCCACACGATCGACGCGGCAATCAACGGTTCAACCACCGACCCCGGCAGGCTCACAATGTCGAGCGAGGCGAGCGCGAGCGTGATCGAGTGCGCGACCGTGAAGCTCGTGACCACCGCCACGATGTCCTGCCAGCGCCGGCTGACAATGAGCAGCGCGGCAAGGAACAGCAGGTGATCGTAGCCGGTGATGATGTGCTCAACCCCCAGCTTGAGAAACGTCAGGAAGGTATCACCGGATTCCATGATGCGCCCTTACTTGCCCGTCGGCCGAACCAATTGCAAGTCACTCCACTCGCCCATCACGCGCCCATCGATCACCCAGCCTGGGGCGACCGCCGCGAACGCCGCGCGGACCTGCTTCTGCTCGCGCGCGAGGATACCGCTCAACACGAGCCAGCCGCCCGGTGCGACCGCCGCGAGCAATTCGCGGGCAAAACGCATGAGGACATCCGCCTGGATATTCGCGAGGACGACATCGGCCGTGCGCCCGGCGAGGCCGGTCACCAGATCGCCCACGTAAAATTCCACCCGATCAGCCAGTTCGTTGAGTTCGCCATTCTCGATGCTCACGCGGACCGCCTCGGGGTCATTGTCGAACGCCGCGACGCGGCCGAAGCCAAGTCGCACCGCGGAAAGCGCGAGAATCCCCGAACCACAGCCGGCATCGATCACCTGCAAATCCGCATTCCGCAATCCACGCTCCGCAATCGCGGAAAGTCGTTCACAGCAAAGCCGGGTCGTCTCGTGGTTACCGGTGCCAAAGGCGAGTCCGGGATCGAGCCAGATGGCGGCGTCGCCCGCCGGGAGCGCGTACGTGGCGCGTTCCCAGACCGGAACCCAGTGTATGCGACCGGAGCGCCACGCCTTGAAATGCGCCTTGTAGCTGTCGCGCCAGTCCTGATCGGCCAGCACGCGCAGCTCAGGCGCGCTTGTGATGGGGATGCCCAGCAGGGGGAGCAGTTCGGCCCAGCGGGCACGGGCCTCGGACTCGTCCGGAAAAATTCCGACGATCCATGCGCGCTGGATGATCACATCCTGCAGCAGCGACCAGCCTTCGACGCCGAGTTCGAGCAGGACGGTATCGATCGCGTCGACCGCGTCAGGACTGACTTCCACCTTGATCTCATGCAATGGCATCGCGCGACCCTTTCGGGCCAGCCGCGGTGCCGCAATGCGATTTTCTCGGTCCGTCGAATCGTCACCCCAACCAGAGCCACGCGACAAGCCCCAGCGCCGCGAGTCCACCCAGCGCCGTCACCAGCCCCGAACGGCGCCGTCGACGGATATAGAAGAGCAGCCCCAGCCCAGTAAACGAGACAACCGCCAAGATGATGGCGGCGATGTCGATGACCCACGTCCAAACGGGGCCGGTGTGCCGGCCTTTGTGCAAATCGTTCATGACCGCCACGAGCCCCTCGTAGGAGGCGGTCGCTTCGTAACGACCCGTGCGGCGATCGATAAAGAAATCATTCGAGGAGCCAGGGCCCTTGAAACCGACCACGAGTTCGTTCCGATCGACGCGAAATTCCTCCATCGCTCCGCTCACTCCATGAGTGGAGCGCAGGAATTCCACGATCTCCAGCTTCGCGATGTCCGCTTCGGGCGCACCCACCCGGATCCAAGCCATTTCCATCTGGCCGGACAGGGTCTGCTCGCTGCGGGTCGTGCCAAAGAGCCAGTCAGGGTGATTCAGCGTCAGGCCGGTCACGCTGAAGAACAGCGTCGCGGCCAGACCAGCCATGGAAAAGTAGATGTGCAGCCAGCGAAAGAGACTCGGGCCGATCCGGCGCCGGTGGGTCGCCTCAGCGGGCTTGTGCGCGTCGTCGATAGTCAAGGGTGGCGGATTTGATTTCTTCGTTGCCCGGAATTTCAATCGTGAACGGATCACCGCCGACCGTGACCTCCTGCTGCATGATCTGGTAGGTGCCATGTTCGCGCACGGCCTCAATCATCAGCGTGTAGGTTCCGGCGGGCACGGGACGCTTGCGATCATCGCGGCCGTCCCAAGCGAGGTAATAGCGGCCGGGCGGCCGCGTGGCATCGGAGACCATGGCCAACACGTCGGTCAGATCGCTGCGCGCGCGAATTCCCTCAGCCCGGTTCCAGCGCCGAAGGTCAGGCAGCCAGCGCGGGCGATCATACCAGACGAGCAGTGTGCGCACCGGGCGACCCTCGGCATCCTCGATCCAGATGGCCACGTAAGGCCGCGCGTAGCGACGAGAGGTGCGCGGCGTCGCGATCTCGAACTCGACATTGAGCTCGAAGGCATCACCCCACGACGCGCCTTCGGCGGCCGCCGGCTCCGCGAGCAGGGCCATCGTTTCGCCAGCCGAGCCCGGCCAGCGGGCGCTGCGCACGGTCGCGCCGTCTGCCGTTATCACCAGAAAGCCCGCACCCGGCGTCGCCGCGGCGAGGCGCGCGCTTTCCCCGGGCTCAAGAATGCTGAAGATCGTGGCCAGCGCATCGGCCTGCGCCGCGTCCGGCGCGAGGGCCGACGAACTGGTCACGTTCTCCACCGGGCGTCCGGTCCGCGCATCGAACAGATGTGAGTAGGAACGGCCTTGGATCACAAAGCCACGGCGGTAGCCGCCGCTGGTCGCCAGGGCGGCATCGGTGAGGGAAATCGTCTCAAGCGGCGGAGCGTTGTCCGCGGCATGCGCCGGATCCGTGATCGCGATGGGAAAAGCCTCGCGCCCCCAGACGCGCAGGTCGCCGCCAATGTTCACCACCAGACGATCGACCGTCGCGACCGCCGCGAGCGCGGCCTGCAGCGACCGCTCGACAATATAGCCCTTGGCGATGGCATCGAGCGTGAGTGGATAATCAGCCAGGCGCGTGGCCGTGCCGGCCGCAGGATCGAGGCGCCACGCCGGGGCGGCGATGCGCTCCGCCGCGGCGCGCAGGTCGGCGGCAGCGGGCTCCGTGTCGCGGGACGCGGCCTCACGCCAGAGCTGGGTGAACACGGCGGCACCGGGGTTGAACGCCCCGCCCGAACGCTGCCGCCAGAGATCGGTTGCCTGAAGGACTTCCATCAACTCCGGAGAGACCTTGACCGCCTCGCCCCGTGTGCGCTGCCAGCGGCTGAACTCGCTCGCTTGATCGTAGGTGCTGAAGATGTCGGCGAGGCGATCGATCTCGCTCAGCGCCGCGTCCTCCGCGCGTCGAGCCTCCTCGATCGACGGGGCTCCGATCCGCAGCTCCAAGGAGGTGCCGAGGACATTCTCATGATGGAAGGTGTGCGTTTCATTGCCCGCCAGCCGGGCCAGCAGGAGGACGAACGCAATGCAGATGCGAAAATTTAGGGGGTGCATGAGAGGCGGCTTCCAAATGACGAAGGGCCGCGTCGGCGGTTACGTCGCGCCTGTCGACCACCCCCGGAAAGGATCAGCGGGCGGAGGCAAATTCCAGCCGGGCCAGCACCGGCAGGTGATCCGACGGGAAGTAGCGCCCGTCGTTGTCCGTGATGACCGCGAAGGCCTTGGGCACAAACCCGTCGTTGTGCAGCACGTAGTCGATGATCGACACGCGCGGACTGCTCGCCTCGAAGCCCAGTGAGGTCGGCTGGGTGTAGCCAGCCGGGCGGGCATCCCGCAGAAAACCGCCTGCGATCAGCGTCGTGAAGGCCTCGCTCGTGGGCTCCACGTTCAGGTCGCCCGTCATGATGATCGGCACCGGCGTGGCCGCATGAACCGACGTGAGATGCGCCTTCAGCGCCGCGGCGCTCTGAATACGCGCCTGCACCCCGCGGTGGTCAAAGTGGGTGTTGAGCATGAGCAGCTCACGCTTGGCTTCGCAGTCGTAGAGTCGGGTCCAGGTCGCGATCCGCGGAAGCAGCGCATCCCACCCTTTGACGCCAACGGCTGTCGGGGTGTCCGATAGCCAGAACGTGTCGCTCGCCCGCACCTCGAAGCGCGAACGCCGAACCAGGATAGCGGAATACTCGCCTTTGGTCTTCCCGTCGTCCCGCCCGACGCCGTAGACGTCGTAGTCCGGCAACCGCGCGAGGAGATCGTCAAGTTGGTGACGCAGCGCCTCCTGCAAGCCGACCAGATCAGGCCGGTTGCGCCGGATCAGCGCCGCCACGCGGTCCTTTCGATTCGTCCACTGGTTCACGCCGTCGGAGGCGGTGTCATAGCGGATGTTGTACGACATCACCGTGATCGGCTGGGCGCAGGCGGTCGCGACAGTCATGACGAGGAACAGAAGGCGCAGGAATCTCATGGCAAAAGCGCGGGGCTAGAGCTTCACTGTGCGGCCCTCGCGAAACGACTGATCGGCGGCGAGCACGATGCGCAGGCTGTCGATCGCCGACTGCCAGTGCGCCGTCAGGTCCTGATCCTCGCGGATGGCCCGGAGGAAAATCTCCTGCTCGCGGCGACAGAGTTCGTCGTGCCCAGGTTCGTCGTTCACATCAATGAGTTCGTCCGCACGTGCGAATGAACCATCGGGGCCGACGGTCGCATGGTGCAACTTGAGCGATTCCGTCTTCGTGTGGGAATCAACGTCAGACGATTTTCCCGCTCCACCCGCCGAACGTGCCACAATGCTCACGCAGCCGCGCGGCCCGATCACGTCCTTCACGAAGAAAGCCGTCTCGCTCATCATCGGCCCCCACCCGGCCTCGTACCAGCCGATCGAGCCGTCGGCGAACGTGACCTGGAGATGACCGTAGTTGACTTGTCCCGGGGCGATCTCGTCGGAGAGCCGCGCGCCGATGCCGTTGACGCTCACGGGACGCGACCCCGTCATGCGGCACATCACGTCAACGTAGTGTACGCCGCAATCGACGATCGGCGACGTCGTGCGCAGCAGCTGCTTGTGCGTGGCCCACTGGGAACCTGCGCTCTGTTGATTCAGGTTCATCCGCATGACGAGCGGCTTGCCCAGCGTCTGCGCCAGCTCGGTGAACTTCTGCCACGACGGGTGCACCTGCAGGATATAGCCAACCACGAGCTTGCGCCCGAGCCGCCGCGCGGTGGCAACGACGCGTTCGCAGTCCGCGAGGGTGTCGGCCACGGGTTTTTCGAGAAACACATCCGCACCGGCCTCCATCGCCGCGATGGCATAGTCAGCGTGGGTTTCCGCGTAGGTGCTGATGCAGACGGCCGCGGGACGCGTGCGGGCGAGCGCGTCGGCATAGTCGGCGAACTCGGCGTAGCGACCGCCCAACTCCGCGTTAAGGCGCTGGCGCGAGTCGGCACCGCGGCTGACGAGACCGACGATCTCGAAGGCCTCCGACATTTGGTGGTAGGCCCGCGCGTGCGACGTGCCCATGTGACCGCAACCCACTACGAGGACGCGAATTTTATTGGCCATGAGAGGAAGCGCGAGGCGTGAAATCCGGGGTCTCGGTCAGTGGGACGCGGCCCCGGCCACCGGCGCGCCGCCGGGTCCGGAGGTCGGAGGACGAAACGCAAACGCGAGCGCGACCGCCGCGAGCGAGGCCACGGCGAAGGGCACGAGGAATAGGCCCTTGAAGTCGACGACCGAACCGGTGGTGAAGACGTTCTGGAGCAGGTACGGGCAGATCGAGTTGGCGAGCAGCGCACCAAGGCCGAGGATCTGGAGATTGAACAGGCCCTGCGCGCTGGTGCGGATGTCCTTCGGGCAGTGCGCGTCGACGAAAATGTAAACGGTCGCGAAGAAGAACGCGTAACAGATGCCGTGCAGCACCTGCACCACGATGATCATACCGGCACTTTCCGGCATGAACGCGTACACCGCAAAGCGGGCCGCGTGCCCGAGAATGCCCACGATCATGGTCGTGCGCCAACCGAAGCGCTTCAGCGTGGCCCCGAGGATGAACATGGTGAGGATCTCCGCGATCTGCCCAAGGCTCATCACCGGCGTGATCCAGTTGGAGGCGATCCCGACGCCACCGGCCTCGCGGGCCGTGCCGAGGAAAATGCCAGTCCAGTTAAAGTAGGCGTTGTGGACAAAGGAATCGACCAGCGTAACGAGCCAGAGCACGAGCAGGTAGGGATGACGCAGAAGCTTGAAAGCCTCCTTCCAAGCCACCGAATCCCCGGCGGAGGCCGCAGCCCGCACCTTTGGGGCCGAACGCGGCAGCAGCAGACTGAAGGCGGCGAGCGCGAGCGAGGCGATGCCCGCGACGATGAACGTCCACTTGGTCGCGGCCATGGCTGCGGCGCCGGTGAGCGGGTTATCGAGGGCCGTGCCGAGCCAGTCGACGAGCCCCGAGGGATTGGCGGCATCCACCGCAGCCCAGTTGACAAAGATGAAGGTGAACGGCCACGCCGCGAGGATCCAGCCGATCGTTCCACCCATGCGCACGATGCCGAATTCCTTTTCGGGGTTCTTCATGTTGGCGAATGCGATCGAGTTCGTGATCGAGATCGTCGGCACGTAGAGCAGGCAGTGCACGAGCATGAGGAGGAAGAACGGCCAGAACTCCTTGGTAAAACCGCAACCGAGGATCGCGAGCCCACCCACGAGATGGGAGAAGGCGAGGAATTTTTCTGGCGCGAACTTCTGGTCGGCCCAGCGGTTGCTGAAGAACATGCCCACAATCGAGGCGACCGGGAAGGCGTTCAGGATCAGCGATTGTTCTCCGGGAGAAAATCCGAGGCTCGGCAGGTAGCCGAAGATCAACGGCAGCCACGCGCCCCAGATGAAGAACTCGAGGACCATCATGATGAACAGACGGCCGCGGGGCGAAGCGGAGGAGGAAACCATAGAGAACAATCCAGCGCAGAAGGTTGTACGATCGACGGAACGATCGCGGGGTGCCGGCAGCATTGTCCTCAGCCGTTTCAGGCCAAGCCGGAAATGGGTAATCGAAAGAATTCCTTTCCCTTCCGCGGACTTCGTGTTTCGTCTTACGAACCCCTTCGCAGCCATGTTTACCCGCCTCGGCCTGGCTCTGCTCCTTGCTTTCTCGTTCGCGCGCGCCGCCTCGGCGCAGCCGGCCGGATTCACCGCGCTCTTCAACGGCCGCGACCTGACCGGCTGGCGGGGTGGCGACACCTACGACCACCGCCAACTGCTCGGATTGCCCGAAGCGGAACGGGCGGCGCTCATCGCCAAGTGGACCGCGAGCCTCACCGAACAGAAAGAAGGTCGCCCGCACTGGACCGTTGTCGGCGGCGAGCTCGTCAACGACGGCCTCGGCGGGTACGCCACGACGGAGCACGACTACGGCGACTTTGAGCTCAGCCTCGAATGGAAGATCACGGCCGGAACCGACTCAGGCATCTACCTCCGCGGTGTGCCGCAGATCCAGATCTGGGATCCGGCGCAACCGGACCCCAACGGTTACGGCAGCGCGAAGGGATCCGGCGGGCTTTGGAACAACGCCAAGACCTCGCCGGGCCGCGACCCGCTCGTGCGCGCCGACCGGCCCATTGGCGAATGGAACCACTTTCGCGTCATCATGGTCGGCAGTCGCGTAAGCGTCTGGCTCAACGAGCAGCTCGTCGTCGACCACGCGCTCCTGGAAAACTATTATGACCGCGCCCTGCCGGCAGCCCAGCGCCGCCCGGTCCCGGTGCGCGGCCCGATCTCCCTGCAGACCCACGGCGGCGAGACGCGCTGGCGAAACATCCACCTCCGCGAGATCGGACCCGAGGAAGCCACGCGTCTGCTCGCGAGCCGCGGCAGCGAGGGGTACGAAAGGATCTTCAACGGTCGCGACCTGACCGGCTGGGCCGGACCGCTCGAGGTCGTGGCCATTCAGGACGGCACACTCACCTGGCAATCCGGCAAGGGTGGCACCCTCTATTGGAACAAGTCGCTCACGGATTTTCAGGTCCGTCTGCAGTTCAAGGTTCCGCCAGCCGGCAACAACGGCCTCGCCATCCGCTACCCCGGCGAAGGCGACACCGCCTACGTCGGCATGTGCGAGTTGCAGGTCATCGACGAGAACTACGACCAGCTCAAGGGCCCGCTCGACCCACGCCAGGTCCACGGATCGGCCTATGGCATGGTCGGCGCGGCGCGCGGCTACCAACGTCCGACCGGCGAATGGAATTTTCAGGAGGTCACGGTCCAGGGCTCCCGCCTGCGCGTGGAACTCAATGGCACCGTCATACTCGACGCTGATCTCGCCGCCGTCGATCCCGCCACCGTGATGGCCAATCGGCCCCATCCGGGCAAAGACCGGACCAGCGGCTTCTTCGGCTTTGCCGGCCACAGCGATCCCGTTTCCTTCCGTGATGTCTTTCTGAAGTCCCTCTAGTCTACCCCACCCACGTCCAAGTTCGTCCACCTCTACCCCGCACCCGTCATGCTCAGCCGCCGTCATTTCCTGAAAAACTCCACCTCCGTCGCAGTCGGCGGCATGCTCGCCTCCTCCGTTCTCTCCCGCGCTGCGAACGCCTCTGCCGGACGCAATCCCATCCTGCGCGTCGGTCTGGTTGGTTGCGGCGGACGCGGCACGGGCGCGGCCGCACAGGCGCTCAAGGCAGATCCGGATGTGCACCTCACCGCGATGGCCGACGTTTTCGGCGATCGGATCGAGTCCAGTCTGGAGATCCTCCGCAAGGTCGGCGGCGACCGTGTCAAGGTCACGCCCGCGACGTCCTTTGTCGGACTCGATGCCTACCAGAAGCTGATCGACAGCGGTGTGGACGTGGTGCTCCTGACCGCGACGCCTGCCTTCCGCCCCGCGCACTTCAAGGCCGCGGTCGCCGCCGGCAAACACATCTTCTGTGAAAAGCCCGTCGCCGTCGACGGACCGGGCGTGCGCTCGATCCTCGAGACCGCCGCCGAGGCCAAGCGGAAGCGCCTCTCCGTCATGTCGGGCTTCTGCTGGCGCTACGATCCCCGCATGCGCGCCACGGTGGCCAAGGTCCACGAGGGCGCGATCGGCGACATCCGCGCGATCATCGCCAACTATTACACCGGCACGCTGACCACCAAGTTCCCGGGCACCCGCACACCCGGCCAGACCGATCTCGAGTGGCAGCTGCGCAACTGGTACAACTTCACCTGGCTCGCCGGCGACCAGCTGGTCGAGCAGGCGATCCATAACGTCGACAAGATCGCCTGGCTCCTGAAGCAGGAGATGCCGGTCCAGGCCGTCGGCACCGGCGGCCGCACGGTGCCGGCCTATGGCAACACCTACGACAATTTCAGCGTCGCCTACGAGTACGCCAGCGGCGTGCGCGCCACGGTCTCCTGCCGTCAGCACGATGGCGCCTACAACGAGGTCACCGACTATGTGGTTGGCACGGAGGGCATCTTCTCCAACGGCCGCCTCGCCACCCAGGGCATCACGGGCAAGGTCAACTGGAAGTACACCGGCCCGACGAAGGACATGTATCAGGTCGAGCACGACGAGCTGTTTGCCGCGATCCGCGCGGACAAGCCGGTCGACGACAGCCTCTCCATGACGCAGAGCACGCTCATGGCCATCATGGGGCGCATGGCGGCCTACACGGGCCAGGCGGTCACGTGGGATCAGGCCCTCAATTCCAAGGAGGTTCTCTTCCCGGAAACGCTCGACTGGAACGCGCCGCTCGCCGTCAGCCCCCGCGCCGTCCCCGGCCAGACCAAGCTCGTCTAAGGCTTTCCGTGGCCCACCTAGCCGGGGTCACTGCCCCCGGTGATTGCGAGCGTTCGTGCTCGATATCGGACCGGGGTCAGCGACCCCGGCCACATCCATTCAAATTCATTCCCGCATGAACCGTCGCGATTTTCTCCTCACCACCGCGGCGGCCGCGGCGTTCGCCCCTTTTGCGCGCAGCCAAAACGCCGGCGCGGGCTCGCCGTCGCCTGCGTCTGCGCCAACCGCCGGCAAACGCCGCGCGCTGAAGAAGGGTTTTATGTTCGGCACGCTCGGCGGCCCGACCGCGCAGAAGCTGAGCGTTTTCGAAAAATTCAAGCTACTGCAGGCCGCGGCCTTTGATGGCGTCGAGGTGAACAGCGGAATGGATCAGGCCGAAGTGCTGGCCGCACGCGATCAGACCGGGCTCGCGATTCCCAGCGTGGTCATCTCCACCCACTGGGCCAAGCCGCTGTCGGACCCGAGTCCGGCCGCGCGGGAGATCGGGCTCGAAGGCCTCAAGCAGGGCCTGCGCGATGCCAAGGCCTACGGCGCGAGTTCCGTGCTGCTCGTTCCCGCGGTGGTGACCAAGGAGGTTTCCTATGCCGATGCCTACGCGCGCTCGGTGGCCGAGATCACCAAGGCCATTCCGCTAGCCGAGTCGCTCGGCGTCATGATCGCGATCGAGAACGTGTGGAATCGTTTCCTGCTGAGTCCCCTCGAGGCGGTCGCCTACGTTGACGCGTTCAAGAGTCCAATGGTCCGCTGGCATCTCGACGCCGGCAACGTGGCCAACACCGGATGGCCCGAGCATTGGATCCAGACGCTCGGCCCGCGCATCGTCCAGGTGCACATCAAGGAGTACAGCCGCAAGGTGCGCGACGAGAAGGGACCCTACGCCGGTTTCCGCGTTGACCTGTTCGAAGGCGATTGCGACTGGCCATCCGTGATGGCCGCGCTCGATGGAATCGGCTACGACGGCTGGCTGATCGCCGAGCAGTACCGTCCGCCCGAGTTCGACGATGCCGCTTGGCTGGTCCACCTTTCAAAGAAGATGGATCAAGTCATCTCCAGCTGACCGCCGCCTCCATGATGCGGCGATGGATCATCGCGTGGCTCGCGCTTGGGTCGCTCGTTAACGGGGCGCGTGCCGTCGAAACCGGCGACAGCCCGGCGCTCCAGCGCTTCGCGTTCACCGAGCCGCAGATGGGCACGCTGTTTCAGATCGTGCTTTTCGCGCCCGAAGCCGGCGCGGCGCAGGCGGCGGCCTCCGCGGCCTTTGCCCGGATCGCGGAACTCAATCGTCTTTTTTCGGACTACGATCCGGACAGCGAAGTTTCCCAACTCAGCCGGGCGCCCGTCGGCACGCCAGTCAAAATCAGCCCCGAGTTGGCGGAGCTTCTGCAGCGCAGCCAGACCTTCGCCCGTCAGAGCGACGGCGCCTTTGATGTCACGCTCGGGCCGATGGTCCGCCAGTGGCGCGAGGCCCGGAAGACGAGGCAGTTGCCCGATATGACGGCCCGGGAGGAAGCCCGGCAGGCGACCGGACATCGATACCTGCAACTTGATCTCGTGACCTCGACCGTCGTCCTCGCCCGCGCCGGCATGCGGATCGATCTGGGCGGCATTGCCAAGGGCTACGCCGCCGATGAAGCGCTGGCCGTGGTGAAACGCCGGGGCTTGCCCCGTGCCATGGTGGCGGCCAGCGGCGACCTCGCATTGGGCGATCCGCCTCCCGGCAAGTCCGGGTGGACAGTGGAGATCGCGCCTTTCGGGCGCGCGGGTGACACACCGCACACCCTCGTGGTGGCCAACGCGGGCATATCGACGTCGGGAGACACGGAGCAGGCCGTCGAGATCGGCGGCGTGCGTTACTCGCACATCGTTGATCCCGCCACCGGCCTCGGGTTGACGAAGCCGGTCGCGGTCAGCGTCATCGCGCGCGATGCAACCACCAGCGATGCGCTCGCGACCGCGTGCAGCGTCGCCGACGGGCTCGTTATCGAGCGGCTGATTGCCGCCCAAACGGACGCCGTGCGCATCCTCCATCAACAACCCCGATCCGACGGATCGGTCGAACGCACCCTTTACGGCCGGGATCCGGCCGGTCTTGTTTCACACCTATGATGACGCCGCTCGCCCGATTCGCTACCTTGGCCGTCCTGCTGGGGACGGCGCTGGCGCCCGCCCAGACGGCCATGGCCGCTGAGTTCGACGCCAAGGAACTCGCGCTCGTGCGACAGATTCGGGACAAGATCCTGTCCACGGCCAAAGCCGAGGCTTCGGGCGAACCCAAGGCCTACACGCAGACCATCCCGGGCACGACGGTGGCTTTCGCCCTGCAGCCCATTCCGGCCGGCACGTTTATGTTGGGGAGTCCTGAAAGCGAAGTGGGCCGCAATGCCGACGAAGGTCCCCAGGTCCGCGTCGAACTGCCCGCCTTCTGGATCGGACAGCGCGAGGTGACGTGGAACGAGTACGAGATCTTCATGTTCGCCTCAGATAAGGTCGCTGGGGCGAGCACACCTGAGGCCGATGCCGTGTCGCATCCGACCAAGCCCTACGTCGAGATGAGTTTCGGGATGGGGCGCGAGGGGTTTCCCGCGATCAGCATGACGCATCATGCCGCGTCAAAGTACTGCCAGTGGCTGAGCGCAAAGACCGGCCACTTCTATCGGTTGCCGACCGAGGCCGAGTGGGAGTACGCGGCGCGCGCAGGCACCACGACCGCCTATTCCTTCGGCCCCGATCCCGCGCAGCTGGGCACCTACGCCCAGTTCCAGGCTGATCAGTACGCCAAGGTGGGCAGCAAGCAGCCCAATCCCTGGGGGCTTTTCGACATGCACGGCAACGTATCCGAGTGGACGCTCGACCAGTATGAGCCCGACGCCTACAGCCGGCTGACCGGCAACCCGGCCAAGGTATCATGGGTGCCGTCAACGCAGCCCTATCCCCACGCCGTTCGCGGTGGCAACTGGTCCGATTCCGCGGAAAAGCTCCGCAGCGCAGCCCGCGTCGGCTCGAGCGCCGACTGGAAGATGCTCGATCCGCAGCTGCCGAAGAGCCAGTGGTACCACACCAGCGCGCCCTGGATCGGCTTCCGCGTCGTGCGCCAGCTCGAGATCCCGTCCGCCGAGGAGATGTACCGGATCTGGAACAACGGCGTCGCGCTGGACTACTGAGACTTCATGCGGGTTGGATGTAGCCGGGGTCGCTGACCCCGGGGCCGTGAATCGTTGATGTTCGTAACCGGACCCGGGTCAGCGACCCCCGCT
>CAYWRG010000061.1:15788-25635 GCA_964460715.1 uncultured Opitutus sp.
CAGTGCCGGGGGGGGGTATGGCGCGGGGGTCGCCCCCCCGGGGCCTTTTATGGGTCCCCGCGCCCCCCCGCGGGGGGGCCCCCCCCCCCGGCTACACCGGAAGTGAAACGGCCGCACGCACCGACGGTCAGTCCAAACGGGAGCAGGCCCTGCAGCGCGCAGTGCAGGCGGGGCAATCGCCGCACCTTCATGACCGCGACGGGGCCGTTGTCAGCAACGGGGTTTCCTCGGCGCCGAGCGAGCGTGTAGCGTACATCACCGCGGCCAGCATGGCAAAGAGCGCACCTGTCCCAGCTAGGAGCGAGAAGTCCTCCATGTTCAGGACAAAGTAGAGATAAACGTACACGCCGCCGAGCATGGCGCTGACCAGCACCGAGCGCAGCCCCCCCGACAACACCCGCCAGCAGTAGAGCCCCACCAGAGCTATCGAATCCAGGGCGGCCACACCATACGCCACGCCGAAAGGCAGAAACTCGGACAGGGCCAGGAGGCTGAGGAAGAACAGACAGAGCGCCGCGCCGACCAGCAGGTAATTGAGCGCGTTGAGTCGCAAGCCAAGCGTCGCCTCGAAGAGGAAGAACGCCGTGAAGACCAGCGCGACAAACAGGACGCCGTACTTGATCGACCGCTCGACCGTGCGATAGGCATCCACCGAGGGCAGCAGGTTCACCCCGAAGGTCGCTGCGCTAAAGCTGTCCAGCGACGGGCGCGGTTCACCCGCGCGATCCGTCCACTGCTGCGGAAAATCGCGGCCATAGTACGATACTTGCCAGGCGGCCTTGAAGCCATGCGCATCCACCGTGCGCTCAGTCGGAAGATAGGCTCCGATAAAACTCGGATCCTGCCAGGGTGAGGTGAGGCTCACGCGCGTCTCGCGCCCGAGCGGAACCACGCTGAAGCTTTCGCTGCCATTGAGCGTGAGTTCCACCGCGAAGGCTTGCTCGCCTCCGCCTTCCACCAGCTTCAAGGGCGCGTGCAACCCGGTCGACAATCCCTCAAGGCGCGCCCCGGGCTGCAACGGAAGGGTCTGCTCACCCCAGGTCACCGACACCGCCTCCCGCATGCCGCGCAGATCGCTCACCGCAAAGCTCAGACGGGCCCGGTTCCAATGGGGACGCACGTCATCCGCCGCCAGTCCGAGCAACGCCCACGCCGGTGGGGCAAAGTGACCGCTCACCCGCACCGTGCCCGTGTACACCTGCGTGCGGTAGATGCCGCGCTGACGTTCCGACGGCTGCAGGTCGCCCGTCACGACCAGTTGCTCCGGCAGAAAGTAGGCCTCGGCCGCAAACTCCCGGACCACGCGCGCGGTGACGCGCTGGCCGTTCACGAGATTCGTCTCCTCGACCTCGCTTTGATAGGAGTAAGGCACCACCAGCACCGGCCCGATCAGACGCTGGGCCCGACCCCACGTCTGGGTGATGCTGGCCACCGCCTCGGCCGAGCGCTGCTTTCGCTCGTTCAGTGTCGAATCCACCATCGCAAGCGGGATGAGCAGGATCAGCGCAAGGAAGCCGATGCCGATGATCTTGAACAGGAGGGCGCGGCGCTGGAGCCAGGTGCGGCCCGCGTCGATCAGGGAAGTGGTGGAGTCCATGCCCCACTGTCACCGGATCGCATGAATTCTGTGTGAAGTCGCGATGAAATCCGCGGGAATTCGGTGATTTTATCCCATTGAATCCAGAAGTCGCGCAGAGACGCGGAGACGCAGAGAAGTCCACCCAGATCGAGTCGTGATTTGAAACTCTGCGGCTCCGCGCCTCTGTGCGATATTCGTGGCTCGGATCCGCCCTCGGTACACTCCCTGCCTCTACAGAAAGCCTCCCTAGGCCGCCGGAAACCAGATCTCCGCGCGCGCCCCACCCTCCGGACGATTGGTCACCATGGCGCCACCTTGGTGGAGCAGCGCGATCTCGCGCACGAAGCTGAGGCCGAGCCCCGAACTCTTGCGGCCGGTGTCAGGGCGCGGGAGCGAATAAAAGCGCTCGAAGATCCGTTCCGCCGCGAAGTCGGGTACGCCCGGGCCTTCGTCGTCGATCTGGACGTGCCGGCGTCCGTCCTCCGCGACGACCCGCGCACGGATCACGCCACCCGACGGCGTGAATTCCACCGCGTTCTGCAGCAGGTTCGTCAGGGCCTGGCCGACCAGGAATTTCTCCCCTTTGATCTCCTGCGCACCCTGGCCTTCCATGCGGATCTCGACCTTGCGGGCATGCCAGATCGGCCCCAGTGCCTCGACGGCCTCGGCCAGCGCCCGCGAGAGATCGATGCGTTCCCGCTGCTTCAGTCCGCTGCGCGCCTCGAGCGCCGACAGCTGCAGCATGCGATCGACAATGCGATGCAAGCGATCCGACTCAGCCCGCAGATGCCCGAGAAATTTGGCCCGCTCGCTCGGCGGTAAGTCCTCCCCAAGCAGCTCGGCTGAACCGCGGATCGCCGAGAGCGGGGCCTTCAGCTCGTGCGCCAGCGTTTGGGTGTAGCGCTCAACATACTGCTTCCCCTCCAGCGCAGCCCGCATCTCATCGAAGGCCTGCGTGAGCTCGGCCACCTCGGTCGCTTCGGACTCGGGTCGCGGCGCGGGCTGGCCGGCGCCCAGCGCCCGCACATAGAGCGTCAGGCGCTCGACCGAACGCGTGACGCGGTTTGCGATCCACCAGCCGGCCACGATCATGGCCAGTGCGAGGAGCAGCGCACCGGCCAGCAGGCGCACCCGTGCGCGCCAGATGGCGTCCGCGAACGAACTGAGGGGCCGCGCCACGCCGACGTAGCCCAGCACCGCCCCGGCCCGTCGCACCGGCGCCGCCACGCGGATTTCGCCTTCGACCACCCCTGATTCCGCATCGCTGCGATAGCTCTTCCGCTCGAAAAAGGTCTGCATCTCCGGGCGCTGGCTGTAGTCGCGGCCAACCTCACGGCCGCCCGCCGAGTCAAAGGTGACGAGGCCGCGCGCGTCGGTGACGTATACCCGCAACCCGCCCGAAGCCGGGTCAACCGCCGCCAGGCGATCGCGCCAATCGGAACCAAGGGACGCTTCCGGGCTGAGTTCGTTTTCAACGAGGACCGACAGCAGGGCCGCGGTATCGTTGAGTGTACGCCGCATGGACTCGACGTAACGCGGCCGCACCTCGCTCAGTATGAACGCCATCAGCAGCGCGAACCCCACGGCCGAGGCCGCGACATAGACGCCAAAGATCGCGGTGCGGATTTTCACGATGCGGCTCGCAACGCGTAGCCCAGCCCGCGGTGGGTCTGAATCGGATCCCGCTCCGGATCGATGGTGCGAAGCTTGGCCCGCAGCGTCTTGATGTGGGCATCGACCGTCCGATCGAGGCTCGCTCCGGGATCCTCCCACACCCGCGTCATGAGTTCATCCCGGGAAAACACCCGACCGGGTCGCGCAATGAGCACGCCGAGCAGGCGGTACTCGTAGCGGGTCAGCTCGAGCTTCACGCCGCGGTAACTCACCTCGCAGCGCTCGGTATCGACCACGAATTCGTTCGCAGCCGCTGCCGGCGCGTGGGTTTCCTTGGTGCCTACCGGCGCCGGCTGCGTGCGCCGCAGGATCGCTTTCGCCCGCGCCGCGATTTCACGCGGACTGAACGGTTTGGTCACATAATCGTCGCCGCCGATCTCCAGACCGACGATCCGATCGATCTCGCTGTTGCGAGCGGTGAGAAAGAGAATCGGCACCGCGTTGTGCCGGGCGCGGATGGTCTTGCAGAGATCGAATCCGCTCACGTCGGGCAGCCCGACATCCAAGACCACCAGGGCGGGCTCAGAGCCTTTTTCCAGCGCGGCGAGCGCCTTGCTGCCGGTCGAATGCCACTCGGGCGCAAACCCCTCCGTGCGCAGGGCGTAGAGCAGCGTGTCGGCAATGGCCGGCTCGTCTTCAACCAGGAGAATGCGAGGGGCAGCCATGGTGTAGCCGGTCAGTCCCAGCTCAGCCCCGGGGTGATTCGCTTAGCGCGGCGATCACCGCAGGGAGCAACGCGTGCTCGGCCGCATGGACTTTGGTCGTGAGGGTTTCCAGCGTATCCGTCGGATCGATGCGGACCACGGCCTGGTCGATGATCGGGCCGCCATCGACCTCGGGGGTGACGGCATGGACCGTGCAGCCCGTGACCTTCACGCCACGGCGCCAGGCCTGGCCAATCGCGTCGAGCCCGGGGAACGACGGCAACAGGCTGGGATGCAGATTGATGACCTTGCCGGCAAAGGCGGCCAGCAGGCGCGGCTTCACCACGCGCATGAAGCCCGCAAGCACCACAAGCTCGGCTTCGCAGGAACGAATGGCCTCAATGTAGCGGTCCTCCCCCGCTCCTTCCAGCTTGGTCTTGAACGGCGCCGGATCGAGGAAGGTTGCCGGGACGCCATGCAGTGCGCCCAGGGCGAGGATGCCGGCGTCGGGCCGATCGGAAAAAATCTGCACCACGCGGGCGCGACCAAGTCGCCCCGCCTTTTGTGCTTCAAGGACGGCGGCGGCATTCGAACCACGACCGGAGCCCAGGATCACCACGCGCATGTCGTCAGATGCCACCCGCCGCCTTGATTTTGGCAATCAGGTTCGTGGTGCTGAAACCGGGAAGGAAAGGGAGAAACTCGATGCGCGCGCCGACGCTTTCCAACGCCGCCCGCTCGCCCGGGTCGAGCTTGTCGAGGGTGTAGTCACCGGCCTTGCAGTAAACATCGGGCTGCAGCGCGCGAATCTCAGCGGTCAGCCGCGGCTCGCGAAAGATCACGATCCCGGTGACGAACCACAGCGCGGCGAGCGCGTAGGCGCGTTCGAGTTCGGTCTGGACGGGACGGAGAGGCCCCTTGAGCGCGCGCACGCTCGCGTCGGCGTTGAGTGCGATGAAGAGCGCGTCGCCCTGGCGGCGCGCCTCCTTCAGATAGTAGAGGTGCCCGGTGTGCAGCAGGTCGAAGACCCCGTTGGTCAGCACGAGCTTCTTCCCGGCGGTGCGCAGGCGCTCCCGCTCGAGCATGGCCTGGTCGAGCGTCAGGAGTTTCGGATTTTCAAGCGTAGGAACCACAGATGGATCCAGATGAACACAGATTGGGATCAGGCCGGCAATCTCTCTGTGCGACGCCCGAGGGGCGCCCGCGAATCACGCGAATCGGCGCGAATCCCGGAAATTGAGCACCACGAAATACACGAAACACACGGAAATCAGAGGACCCAATCAGGATTCTTTTGGTGTGTTTCGTGTATTTCGTGGTTTCCCTGATCGAATTAGCGGCGATTCGGGTGAGTCGCCCCCAATCAGTTTTTATTTGGTGGTTTTGGTTTTTTGCGTGTTTTCCCTCATCTATTTCGCCCCCTTTGGCGTGTTGCGCGGGTACGTCCGTCGCTGCGGTCAGAAGAACTTCTTCGCTTTTTCGAAGAAGCTCTTGGAGACCGGTTCGTCGGCGTCACCACTGACCTTGGCGAATTCCTCGAGGATCTTGCGCTGCTCGCTTGTGAGCGAGGTCGGGACCTCGACGTGCACGCGCACAAGTTGATCGCCCTGCGAGCCGCCCCGGAGCGAGGGCATGCCCTTGCCGCGAAGGCGGAACGTGGTGCCGCTCTGGGTGGACGCCGGGATCTTCAACGAAGCTTTGCCGAACAACGTGGGGACCTCGATCGTGCCCCCAAGGGTGGCGAGCGTGAACTTGATTGGGATCTCGCAGAACAGATCCTGTCCCTGGCGCTCGAAGATCTCGTGATCCTTGACCGTGAGCACGATGTAGAGATCACCGGCCGCGCCGCCCGCGAGCCCTGCCTCGCCATTGCCGGATGAGCGCAGGCGCGCACCCGAATCCACGCCGGGAGGAATGCGCACGTTGATCTTGGTCGACTTCGGCACGCGGCCCTCGCCGCGGCAGGCCGTACAGGCTTTTTCGACGCGCGTACCCTGGCCACCGCAGGTCGGGCAGGCTTGGGTGAAGGTGATGATGCCGCCGGAGCGGCGGATCTGGCCCGCACCGCGGCAGGTGGTGCAGGTGACGCGTTTCGAGCCCGGCTCTGCGCCGGAACCTTCGCAGCGCTCACAGGAGACATTCTTGCGGAAGGAGATTTCCTTTTCCACGCCGCGGGCCGCGTCCTCGAGGGTGATTTCGAGATCGTAGCGCAGGTCCGCGCCGTCGCGGCCACCATCGCGCCCGCCGCCACCGAACATCTCGTCAAAGATGCCGCCGCCTCCACCGCCACCGCCTTGACCGCCGAACACCTCGCGGAAAATGTCGAAGGGATCGTGGAAGCCACCGCCACCGCCGCCGGGGCCACGCGGACCGGCGCCTGCGCCGGGGCCCTCGAACGCGGCGTGGCCGTAGCGATCGTAGGCCGCGCGCTTGTCCGCATCCTGAAGCACTTCGTAGGCGTGGGAGATCTTCTTGAACATCTCCTCGGCCTCCTTGTTGCCGGGATTCTTGTCCGGATGGTACTGCACGGCCTTCTTGCGGTAGGCCTTCTTCAGGTCCTCCGGGCTGACGCCCTTGTCGACGCCGAGCAATTCGTAGTAATCTTCCTTGGCCATGGTGAAGAGGGTTGGCGGTGGGAGCCGCGGTCGCCCGCGCCGCACGGAGCGACGCGATTCGAGCCGCCGCCGGACCGGATCAGCCGTTGGCCTCCTTGGCCGGGCCGCTGGAAACCACCACGGAAGCCGGGCGCAGCAGGCGTCCGTTCAGGCTGTAGCCGATGCGCACCACCTGCAAAACGATGCCCTCGGCGACATCGGCGCTGGGCTGCTGGGAGATGGCCTCATGTTGGTTCGGGTCGAAGGCCTGCCCCACCGGGTTGATCTCCTTCATGCCGTGGCCGCCGAGCGCGGACTTCAGCTGGTTGCCGATCATCTCGATGCCGCCGATCATCGACTTGAGATCAGCGTTGGGTGCCTTGGCGGCCGCGAGACCGAGCGCGAGATTATCGAGCACCGGCAGGAGGTCTTCCAGCACGCGACCAGCCGCGAACTGACGCAGTTCCTCCTTCTCGCGCACCGAGCGCTTGCGGAAGTTTTCCAAGTCTGCGACCGCGCGCAGATGGCGCTCGTGATGCGCAGTCGCCTCTTGTTTCGCCGTGGCGAGTTGGGCCGCAAGATCCGCGCCGGCGGAAGCCGGGGTTTCCGCGGAAGCAGAGCCAGCGGTCGGGTCAGTGGTATCGGTAGGTGCGGTTTCAGCCATAGGAACCGGAAATTAATCCACGGCTTTGCTCATACTTCAAGTATCTCCGTCACTCTGCGGAAATTCCGCTCAGACAAAGTTTTCCGTGAGCAGTACAACTGCGGGAGCGGTCGCGCGGAACGTAAACCCGCCGGCGAAGGGTAAAAGCACGTTTTCACCCGTGGCCAGCGGCGCCAGCGATGCGCCCTCGATCGCCACCACCCCGGATACACAGCCCAGCAATCGCGGCTGTTCCCCAGCGGCGATCGCCAAGGTTTCACCCTTGGCCAGGGAGATTCGCCGGATCCGGAACTCCCGGGCGTCGGCAATCACGGCATTGGCCTCGGTTCCGCGAATCAGCTCCGGCTCTTCCACCGACCAGAGGATGGAGGCAAGGGACTCCTTCAGGTGAAGGGCACGCGGATTTCCATCCTCCCCCACCCGGCCCCAGTCAAAGACGCGGAACGTCGTGTCGGAATTCTGCTGGATCTCGAGGATAAGGCAGCCCGCATCGATCGCGTGGACCGTGCCGCTTTCCACCAGGATCGAGTCACCGGGCGACACCGGCAGCCGGCGGACGCAGGCTTCGATTGATCCATGGGCTAGGGCCTGTTCAAACCGCGCCCGATTCACCCCGGGCCGCAGTCCGACCAGCAACGCGGCATCCGCATCGGTGTCGGCCACATACCAGTTCTCCGTCTTGGGTTCACCGCGCAGGCCGGGGGCCACCGCGGCAGGCGGATGAACCTGTAAGCTAAGGCGCTCGCGACAATCCAGCCACTTGACCAAAATCGGAAACACCCGATCGCGCGGCCATTTCGGTCCCATGATCCCCGCCGGATCCGCCTCGATGGCCTGCCGGAGTGTGCGCCCCGCCAAGGCCCCGCCACGAATGACGGACTGCGCTTCGGAGCGATCCACGATCTCCCAGCTTTCCCCGATTGCCATATTTTCAGGCAAAACGCGGCCAAATGCCGATTCGAGGCGTCTTCCGCCCCAAATTCGGCCCTGATAGATCGATTCGAAGCGAAGTACTTCGTGCATCAGAGGCTATGAGTTTTTTGTGAAAGTCCCTTGGGGCCGGATTACAATTGACCGGCACCCGCGTTGGCGTGGAATCCCCAAGGGTTGGGACCCGTCCTCACGCGTCCGGCAAACCACATGGCCAAGTCCACGAGTTCAAACTCAAATTCCGGGGGTCCTTCCTTCCAACCTCCGCGTTACCGCCCTCGTTGGCTGGTGGCCAGCATCTGCTTTGTGCTGGGCATCCTGATCACGGTTGCCTTGGTGGATTTCGCCCCGGAACAGAGCTACCAAGTCACGACCAATCCGGATCCGGCGAATCCCAATCTGGTGGGCCGCTTCGGCTCGGAATTTTCCTGGTGGTCGCTTCACGTGTTCGGCGCGAGCACCTGGCTGATCCCTGCCTTCCTGCTGTGGTCGGCGGTCGTGGCCCTGCGCAACGCCAAGCGGCTCGCGGGCACCCGGTTCACGGCCATGGTCGTGAGCATCACCACCAATGCCGGCCTCTGGGCGATGTGGGAGAGCTTCGGCAAGTCCCAGTATTTTTCGGAAGGCCCCGGGGGCATCCTCGGTCAGCTGGTCTATCATGATCTGCTCAAGTCCACTTTGGGCGTCTTTGGTTCCGCACTTTTGCTCACCATCATCAGCGGACTCGGGTTGATGTTCATTTTCACCCGCGACATCACCGCGGAGTTCGAGAAGGCCGTGCAGAGTTTCCAGGCCTGGCGTGAACACCGCGCCCAGTTGGCCGCAGAACGCGAAACCGCCCGTCGCGAGATGAAGGAGCAGCAGGCCAAGGCGCTCGCGGCGGAGAAAGCCGAATCGACGCGGCCGCCCTTTGTCGCGCCGACCGCCAAGAATCTCAAGATGGCCAAGACGGCCGACGAGCCTCTGGCCAAGCCGGCCACGCCGGTTGCGCCCGGACCCAAACCAGCCCCCGTCGATCTGCCGCCACCGGCCGCGCTCGCACCCAAGCCCGCCTCGGAGCCCAAGCCGAAGCCCGAACGCCCGAAGCCAGAGCCCTCCGCCACCGCGACCGATACCAAGGCCCTCGCCGTTGCAGCCGGCAAACTCGAGCTCAACATCGTCAAGCCGGAGGAAACCAAGAAAGCCAAGGTCACCGTCCTTCCACAGACCAACGACGAGAACTACAAGTTTCCGCCTCTCACCCTCCTCAAGGAACAGGTCCGTCCCACGGCGGAGAATTCCGAGGAGGAGCACAGCCGCAATGCGCAGAACCTGATGCGCATCCTGAGCGAGTTCGGCGTCGAGGTGACGCTCGGTGAGATTCATGTCGGTCCGGTCATCACCCGCTACGAGGTCGCTCCGGCGGCCGGCGTACGCGTCGAGAAGATCGCCGGCCTCGACAAGAATATCGCACTCGGCATGCGCGCCCATTCGGTCCGCATCCTCGCCCCTATTCCCGGCAAGGCCGCCGTCGGCGTTGAGGACCCGAATCAGAACCCGACTCCGGTCGGCATGCGCGAGATCCTCGAGGCCGAGGACTGGGTTGGGGCCAAGGCCGAACTCCCGATCGCCCTCGGCAAGGACGTCTCCGGCAAACCGCTGATCTCCGACCTGACCAAGATGCCTCACCTGCTGATCGCCGGCGCCACCGGCTCCGGCAAATCGGTGTGCATCAATTCCATCGTCGCCTCGATCCTCTACTCGAAGAGCCCGAAGGATGTCC
>CAYWRG010000062.1:0-16097 GCA_964460715.1 uncultured Opitutus sp.
CCGGCCGCGAGGCGGTCGGCTTTGCTGAGGGAGGAATGGGAGGAAGGGGAAGGCATTGAAGGTGGAAACCTGAGACCTGAAACTTGAAACCTGAGACCTGAATTTTCGGAGAGCGGAAAAGAGGGGGCTAGAAGAGCGTATCGGTATTTGAGAGAAGATATTACAGGCGAATGGCTTCAGCTGATCAGGAACTCAGGTTTCAGGTCTCAAGTTTCAGGTTTCTTGTTGGCTGCTACAGCGCCGTCCCTCGGATGACATCACCCGGCTCCAACCGGGCGGCGCGGCGGGCGGGGATGATGCTGGCGGCCATGACCATCACCGCAGCGGTGGCCAAGGCCTGGACGTAATGCCAGACCGACCAGGACACGATGAACGTATCCGTCTTGAAAATGCCGTTGATCGGGAGCGGGATCTTGGAAACGCCATACGTCACCGCGGCGCCCATAATTGCGCCTGAGAGCGCACCGATCGCGAGGACGACGCCGGCCTGCCAGAGAAAGATCTGCGTGATGTCGCGCCGCTCGTAGCCCATCGAGCGCAGGATCGCGATGTCCTTGGTCTTCTCGAGCACGATCATCGCGAGAGTATTGAACATCGCGAGGCCGGCGATGAGCGTGAAGACCGAGACGGTGATGGCGCTGGAAATACGGAGCGCGCGGAACACGGACAGCCAGGTCTTCTCGCGGTCCTGCCATGCGCGGGCGCTGTGCCGGAGGACTTCCTGGATCTGAAGCGCGTCCATCGGGGCGCGATCCTTATCGAGGAGGTTGAGCTGGACAAAGGAAACGCCGTCCGGCTTGCGCAGGAGCGAGCGAGCCTCGCCCATCTGCAGGTAGATGCGGACCTTGTCGATATCGTTGACGCCGGTCTCGTAGATCGCGCTCACGCGGTAGCGATTGAGCTGCCCCTGAGCGTCGATGAGGAAGGAGTCCCCCACCCGCAGCTCCAAGCGGTCGGCCAGCACGCGGCCGACGAGCGCACCCGACGGGGCCTCGCGAAAGGCATCCAGCGAACCGTCGACGATCTGATTGGCGAGATCGGAGACCTTGATGTGCTGCTCGAGGTCGATGCCGAAGACCTGGGCGTTCTCGTTCTTGAAGGCGCTGTTGGCGATCACGTTGCCGCGGAGGACGGCAGAGACGCCGGAGATGTTGGCGAAATCGGAAAGGGCGTTGATGACGAGCTTCGTGTCCTCGACGCCCTCGATGTACTTCACGCCCTCGCGCTGACTCACCAGAAAATTGGAGCCCCCGCCCGCGTTCATGCTGCGAAGCGTGTCCTGCATCTTGTCCTCGATGCGCATCGCGCCGTCGGTGCCGAGGATGGTGCGGATAAAGAACTGCTCAAAGCCGCTCGTCGTCGCCTGCGTGACGATGAACAAGCCCACGCCCAGCACCGTGCACGACAGGCTCATGAGCATGGCGCGCTTCTTGGCCGTCAAAAAACGGAAAGCGATGCGAAGGTTGGGAGACATAGCGCGGAGCGCTGAACGAGATGAAGAAAGTGGATTTGAAACCTGAAACCTGAGACTTGAAACCTGAAATTGGAGGATCGAGCTTACGGCCGCGTCACTGGTTCGCTCGATTCAGAAACACTCAGGTTTCAGGTCTCACGTTTCAGGTTTCCGCGCCGCGAGGCGCCTAGCTGTTACGGGACGAGCACCGGCTTGACCCTCGCACCGTCGCGGAACTGGTCGAGTTCCTCGACGATGACCTGGTCGCCGGGGGCGAGGCCCTTGGTGACCTCGACCATGTTGAGACTGACGTAGCCGAGCTCGACCGTGGTGAGGACAGCCCGGCCGTTACGAACGACGAAGAGATTGTTGCCGAAAAGGGCACGGCGCGGGATGAGGGCCTGCGCCTGACGCTCGCCGATGATGACACTGACCTCGCCCGTCAGACCGGGCATGAGAACCTCAGCCGGGCAGTCGACCTTGAGGTGGACGAGGTAGCGCTGGGTGGCGGCGTCAGCGGTGGGCAGGATCTTTTCAACCGTGGCCTGATAGGTGTCGTTCTCACGGCCGAGGAAGCGGACGGTGGCTTTCTGGCCGAGGCGGATTCCGGCAAAGTTCTCCTGACTGATGCGGGCCTCGACCGTGCGGTTGATGGAGATGAGCGTGGCGACGATTGCGCGCGGAGAAACCAGGTCGCCGGGCCGCGCCGTGACCGCCGAGACCACGCCGTCGAAGGGCGCGGCGATCGTGGTGCGGGCGAGCTGGGTTTTCTTCACCTTCAGCGTGTTTTCAAAATTAGCCAGCAGCTGATTGTTCGCGACCTTCTCCAGCGCAACACGCTGCTCGATGGCGCGGACGGTGCGGCGGAGGCGGTTGATCTCGGACTCAGAGAGGTTGCCGAGGGTGAAAAGACGCTCGCTGCTGCGGAGATTGTCCTCCGCGGTGGCCAGTTCCAGTTCGGTGGCGGAGCCGATCGCGATGCGCTCCTTGGCTGCAGCGTAGTCGCTCTCAATCTTCTCGATCTCGAGTTGAAGGTCCGTCGGATCGATCTGGGCGAGCGTTGAACCCTTGGTCACCTTGAGGCCGGGATCGAGCTCGCTGCTGATCATACGGCCGTCGGCCTCACTCTTCAGTTCCATGATGTACTCGGCCATCACGGTGACGCTGCCCGGGACTGCGTTGACGGCCTTGCCAGAGACGACGGTGGCGACGCGGGCCTCGGAAACGAGAAACTGCGAAGCCAAGTACCCGCCGCCGCCCAGAACGGCGAGGAGAAGGACGACCTTCAGGCCGAAACTGGATTTACTTTTTTGAGCGGACATAGCGTTCGGGAAGGTTGTTCATGGCCGGATCGGCCCCCACCAAGGAGACAAATTCGGACCAGCGGGAAAAATAGTCGGAGCGGGCGTAGATGGCCGCGAGATCAGCCGAGTGGAAGGCCGCCTGCGCCGTATCGAGCGCGACTTGCGCCGCGGACCCAAGCTGAATATCCTCCTCCGTCGTGCGCACGGCGGACTCGGCCAAGGCACGCCGCTGCTCCGCCAGCTCAAGCGCACGCAGGGAGAACTGCAGCTGACGGTGGAGATTCTGCGCCGAGTCCATGAGGGAATCGTTGTACGTCTGCTTTTGCCGTTCGTAGCTGCGCTTGGTGGCGAGCGCCGAGAGCTTCGCACCGCGGGAGGCAAAGCCGTCAAAAACCGTCCAACTCGCAGTCAAACCGTAGCTGAGGCTCGTGACCCCGACCTGAGAGATGCTATCGACGGTGGCAGACGTGGAATTGTTGAGGCTATACCCGGCGTAGAGCGATAGCTTCGGGTAAAGGCGGGTCTTCGCGATGTGGTAATTCAGGTCGGCCTGCTTGAGATAATAGGCGTAAACTTGGTTCTGGGTGGTCGACACCCCGCCATCGCGGAGGAATTCGGCCAGCAGCGCGTCCGCGGTCGACGCCATGGCAACCGGGCGCGGCAATTCCGTCGCAATCGAATCGGCCGGAAGGTCGGCAAGTCCGGCGAGGCGGGCGAAGACCCGACGACTGTAGCCAAAATCGGATTCAGCCTGGTCCACACGCAAGCGAAGCTCGGCCGCATTCATCCGGGGGCCGATGATGCCGCCTGGCGAAAGCGAGCCATTGGCGAGCCGATCCTCTTCGATCGCGAGCGCCGATTCCGCGCTGGCAAGCTGAACCCTGAGATAGGCCAGCGCAATCTTGCGCGCGACAAGGCCAAGATATTGGGAACGGAGGGTTTGCACAAGCGTGCGGTAGCCCTCCGCGTACTGTCGCTCAGCAATCTTGACGGCAATGCCGGCGACTTCGGCCTGCGCCTTGAGCGCGCCCCACTGGAAAATGGGCTGACTGACATTGAAGCCGTAAAATACGCCGCTGGTGTCGCTGCTGACGCTGTCGACCGTCGAAACCTGGGAATCGGTGACCGCGTACTGAATCGAGCCGCTCACCGAAGGCCAAAGCGCGGACGTCGAATAATAGCGATTGGCTTCCGTCTGGGCCAGTTCGACGCTTCGCTGGATCGACTGCGGAGACTGGGTGAGCGCATTGGCCAGGATCGGTCGAAGCGCCGGCATCAGGTCCTCGGGCAGACCACCCACGGACTGCTGAGCCTGCACCCCAATTCCTGCCATCAAACAGCCGAGCGAGAAAACCAGACGGGACGAGCGGAGAAGCAGGCGGTGGAAGAGGGTGAGCGGCATGAACAGGACGGAATGACTTCGAGTAAAAATCAAAGGGTTAGCCGGAGGCATTTCAAAATCGATTGCAAACCATAAAACCCGGGTGAAAGCCTCCGACCCCGCATCGACCGTGCGGGTTCCCCTCCGTCCCTTCCAGCCAGCTCGCGCTCCCCTTCTCCCGCAAGGCGGACGCAGATTGATAATTGACCAAGGAAGGGCCATGACTCATGCATCGACTTCCGCTTCCTGCAGTTGCCGGACGGTCTTCACTGTCTCAGCTCCGGCGAACGCCGTGTCTCTCCCAACCCATTTTTACATCCATGCATAAAGTGCTCGTCACCGGCGGCGCAGGCTACAAGGGCTGCGTCTTGGTTCCCAAACTGCTCAGCGCCGGCTACGCCGTCGTTGTCTATGACCTGATGCTGTTCGGCGATGCCGGACTGCCCAAGCATCCCAACCTCGAGGTGCTCAAGGCCGACATCCGCGACATCCCCGCCTTCTCCAAGGCGTGCCAAGGGGTCACGAGCGTGATCCACATGGCCTGCATCTCGAACGACCCGAGCTTCGAGCTCGATGAGTCGCTCAGCCGCACGATCAACTACGACTGCTTCGAGCCCATGGTCATCGCCGCCAAGCAGGCCGGCGTGAAGCGCTTCCTTTATGTCTCCAGCAGCTCAGTCTACGGGGTCAGCGAGGCTCCCGACGTCACGGAAGAGCATCCGCTCATCCCCCTCACCCTGTACAACAAGTACAAGGGCATGTGCGAGCCCCTGCTCTTCAAGCACCAGTCCCCGGACTTTGTCTGCGTCACGCTCCGCCCGGCGACCGTCTGCGGCTACTCGCCGCGCATGCGCTTCGACCTCACGATCAACATCCTGACCAATCACGCGGTCAACAAGCGCCTCATCACCGTCTTCGGCGGAACCCAGAAGCGCCCGAACATCCACGTCGACGACGTGACCGAGCTCTACATCAACATGCTCGAGTACCCGGCCGACAAGGTCGCCGGCGAGATCTTCAATGTCGGCTACGAGAACTTCACGGTGTCGCAGCTCGCCAATTTCGTGAAGAAGACGGTCGAGGAGGAGTTCCCCGAGAAGGCTCCGATCCAGATTACCACCACGCCCTCGAACGACAACCGCTCCTACCACGTCTCCTCCAAGAAGATCTGGGAAAAGCTCGGCTGGAAGCCCAAGCGGACAATTGAGGACGCCGTTCGCGGCCTGTGCGCCGCGTTCAAGGACGGCCGCTTCGGCAACGACACGATGTCGAACGAGTCGTTCGTCAACGTGAAGGTCGTAAAGGGTCTCGGCCTGAAGTGATGAGCACCCAACGCCTCGCGATCGTCACCGGCGGCGCCGGCTTCATCGGCGGCCACATGGTGGACCTGCTGGTGGCCGAGGGATTCCGGGTCCGCGTCATCGACAACCTCGTCGGTGGCCGGCTCCAGAATCTCGAGCACCACAAGGGCAACCCGAACGTCGCCGTCGACACGCGCGACGTCCGTGCCATCGCGGCCGATGATCCGGTGTGGTCCGGGGCGGAGTACGTGTTTCACTTCGCCGGCATCGGCGACATCGTGCCCTCAATCGACCGTCCGGTGGACTACATGTCCGCCAACGTCATGGGTACGGTGCACGCCCTCGAGGGCGCCCGGCACGCCAAGGTAAAGAAGTTCGTCTACGCGGCCTCCTCGTCGTGCTACGGCATGACGCAGGAGCTCCCGACGACCGAAAGCGCCCCGATCCGGCCGGAGTACCCCTACGCCCTGAGCAAGTACCAGGGTGAGCAGGCCGTGCTCCACTGGGGCGACGTCTACCAGCTGCCGGTCAATGTCATCCGCATCTTCAATGCCTACGGCACGCGGTCGAAGACCTCGGGCGCGTACGGCGCGGTCTTCGGCGTGTTCCTCGCGCAGAAGCTCGCGAACAAGCCCTTCACCGTCGTCGGCGACGGCACCCAGCGTCGTGACTTCCTTTTCGTGACCGATGTGGCCCGCGCGTTCTATCTCGCGGCCACGACCGACCGCGTGAAGCAGGTCTACAACCTCGGCGCCGGCAATCCCCAGACGGTCAATCGCCTGGTCGAGCTGCTCGGTGGCCCGGTCATCCACCTGCCAAAACGCCCGGGCGAACCCGAGTGCACGTGGGCGGACATTTCCAAGATCACGCGCGAACTCGGCTGGAAACAGCTGGTTCCGTTTGAGGCAGGCGTCGCCCAGATGATTGCCCAAATTGATTACTGGCGGAACGCCCCGGTCTGGGACCAGGAGTCGATCGCCAAAGCGACCAAGAACTGGTTCGATTTCCTCAAAGCCAAAGAGAAGCCATGACCGGACTGACCGACGCCGAACGCGCAACGTTTCAGCGCAAAATCAAGACTCCGCAGCAACTGCGGGAAATGCTTGGGGTGTGCCCCCGGGAGAACAAGGTCATCATGTGCCACGGTACATTCGACCTCGTCCATCCCGGCCACATCCGGCACCTCATCTACGCCAAGAGCAAGGCCTCCATCTTGGTGACAAGCCTGACCGGCGACCAGCACATCTCCAAAGCCAACTTCCGCCCGTTTGTCCCGCAGATGCTGCGCGCGATGAACTTGGCCGCGCTTGAAATCGTCGACTACGTCGTGATCGACGAAAACCCGACGCCGATCGAAAACCTCAAGGTCATCCAGCCCGACTACTTCGCCAAGGGCTATGAATACAACAAGGGGGGAATGCATCCCAAGACGAAGGAGGAGTTCGACACCCTCGCGTCCTTTGGCGGCGAGATTCTCTTTACCCCGGGCGACATCGTTTACTCGTCCTCGCGCATCATCGACAGCGAACCGCCCGATCTCGCAGCGGACAAGTTGCACGTGCTGATGGCGGCCGAGAGCGTGACTTTCGACGACCTACACAAGGCGATCGATTCCTTCCAGGGTGCGAAGATCCATGTGGTCGGCGACACAATCGTCGACTCCTACACCTACTGCACCCTGATCGGCGGCAACACCAAGACCCCGACCTTCTCACTCAAGTACGAGGAGCAGGTCGACTTCGTCGGTGGCGCCGGCGTGGTGGCCAAGCACATGAAGATGGCGGGCGCCGACGTGCACTTCACCACCGTGCTCGGCAACGACGCGTTGAAGGACTTCGTCCTGAAGGATCTCCGCGAATACGGCATCCACTGCGACGCCGTCATCGATCCGACCCGGCCGACCACGCAGAAAAATCTCTTCACCGCAGGCGGATATCGGATGCTGAAGGTCGACAAGCTGGATAATCGGCCCATCTCGGACCGTGTGCTTGAGCACTTCCTGTCGTCCATCCGCGGCAGCAAATCCGACGCGATCATCTTCAGCGATTTCCGCCACGGCATCTTCAATCCGCAGACGATCCCGACGCTAACCTCGGCGATCCCCGCCGGCCCGCTCCGCATCGCGGACAGTCAGGTGGCGAGCCGCTGGGGCAATATCCTCGAGTTCCAGGGCTTCGACCTGATCACCCCGAACGAGCGTGAAGCACGCTTCGCGTTGGGTGATCAGGATTCGACCGTACGCCCCCTCGCGCTCGAGCTCTACAAGCGCGCAAACTGCAAGTACCTCATCCTGAAGATGGGACAGCGCGGGCTGATCACTTACCGCGCCCCGAACCCCGAGGTCCGCTCGTTCTTCACCGTCGATCCGTTCACCGACAAGGTCGTCGATGCCGTCGGCGCCGGCGACGCCCTCCTGTCCTACGCCACGCTGGCCCTGCGCGTCACGGGCAACCCGGTAATCGCGTCGATCCTCGGCACCCTTGCCGCCTGCCTTGCGTGCGAGCGCGACGGCAACCACCCGATCGACCCGGCCGACGTGCACAAGCGGCTCAATCACGTCGAAAAACTGATCCGCTACGAATGAGAGTGCTCGTCGTCGGCATGGGGGTACAGGGCCGCAAACGGCACAAGTTTGCCGGCCCTGACGCCGTGGGCATCGTCGACCCGGTTTTCCCAGATGCCACCTACCGTCGCATTGAGGACGTCCCACTCGGTTCGTACGATGCAACGATGGTCTGCACCCCGGATCAGGCCAAGCTCCCGATCCTCGAGTATCTGCTGACAAACCGGAAGCACCTGCTCGTCGAAAAGCCGGTCATCGCGGAGACACAGGAGCCTCTGCTTCGCCTCAAGGTCCTGGCCGAGGCCAACCGCACGGTCTGCTACACGGCCTACAACCACCGTTTCGAACCCCACATCCTGCGGCTCAAGGCGCTGATCGACTCGGGCGAACTCGGCGAAATCTACCTCGCCAAATTTCTCTACGGCAACGGTACCGCCCGTGACGTGCGCAACTCCGTCTGGCGCGATCAGGACCTCGGCGTGTTTCCCGACCTCGGCTCGCATCTGCTCGACTGGACCCTCCAGCTCTTCGGCCAGCCGGAGGCCGCGCCGGAGGTGTGGCGCGCCGAACGCTTCGAGAACCAAGCCTACGACCACTTTCACTTTGGTTTCCGCGGCAAGCCGCGCCTCGATTTCGAGCTCACGCTGATGTCGTGGCGCAACACCTTCCGCTGCGACATTTTCGCGGAGAAGGGCACGGCCCACATCGATTGCCTCTGCAAGTGGGGACCCAGCACCTTCACCCATCGCCGACGCGTCCTGCCCAGCGGCCGGCCTGACGAGACTTCCCACACGCTGGTCTGCGCCGACCCGACGTGGGAGGCCGAGTACGCGCACTTCAAGCGGCTGTGTGCCGCGCCGGCCCACAATCTCGACCACGATTTGTGGATCAACGCGACCTTCAACCAGGTGCGGCGCGATTTGCGCGCCGGCTAACGCCCCGGTTTCCTCTCATGCTGAGTCATCACTCCACGACCCCGCCGGAACGCGTGGTCATCCTTGGCGCCGGCGGGTTTGTCGGCGGCGCCACCCTCGCCCACCTCCGCGCCCAAGGCGTGCCGACGCTGGCCCTGGGCCGGCCCGGTCTCGACCTCCTCGCTCCCGACGCCGCCACCGCCCTGGCCGCGGCGCTGCGGCCAACCGACACGCTCGTCTTCGTCTCCGCCCTCGCGCCGGTGAAGACCAGCGCGATGCTCCTCGACAATCTGCGCATGGGCGCGGCCGTCACGGCCGCGCTGCGCCAACAGCCCGTGGCACACGTGATCTACGTCAGTTCCGACGCCGTCTACAAGGACTCCGACGGGCCGCTCGACGAGACCTCCTGCGCGGAGCCCGGTTCGCTCCACGGCGTGATGCACCTCGCGCGCGAGGTGATGCTCAAGGCCGAGGTCGCCGCCCCGCTTGCAATTGTCCGCCCCACCCTGATCTACGGCACGAACGATCCACACAATGGCTACGGCCCGAACCGCTTTCGCCGCCAGGCGGCGAAGGGCGAGACGATCACGCTCTTCGGTGAGGGCGAGGAGCGCCGGGACCATGTCGATGTGCGCGATGTTGCTGACCTGATCGCACGAATTGCTGCACACCGCAGCACCGGCGTAGCCAATGCGACGTCCGGTGAAGTCGTTTCCTTTCGCACGCTGGCCGAGTTCGCCGCCGCCCGCTTCTCCCCGCACGTCGCGGTCAGGGGCACGCCCCGCAGCGGGCCGATGCCACACAATGGCCATCGTCCCTTCGCCCCAAGCGCGGCTCTGCGCGCTTTCCCGGGCTTCACGTTCAAATCCTGGCGCGACGGCTTTGCCCAAACCTGCGACGACGTCGCGAAGGCCCACGGATGAACGTCGGATTCGCCGGACTCTCCCACCTCGGGCTGAACTACAGCCTCGCGACCGCCGTGAAGGGCTTCGATGTCGTGGCCTACGATCCGAATCCCGCCCTTGCCGCAGCCTGCACCGACGGTCGGTTTCCAATTGAGGAGCCGGGCTTCGTCGAGCTCTTCGCGGCGAACCGCAGGCGCCTGACCTACACGGCGGATATCGGCGCACTGGCCGCGTGCGAAATTGTGTTCTTCGCGCTGGATGTGAAGACCAATGACCGCAACGAGAGCGACCTGGGGCCGCTCACGGCGTTGATCGAGTCCGTGGCGCCTGTGCTCCGTGCCGGAAGCACGGCGGTGGTGCTGAGCCAGGTGAACCCCGGCTACATGCGCGCCCTGTCGGCGCGGCTCGCGGCCGTCTCGCCTGCCGCATTCTACTACCAGGTGGAAACGCTCATTTTCGGCCGCGCGGTTGAGCGGGCGATGGAGCCCGAACGGTACATGGTCGGGGCGGCCGATCCCGTCGCGCCGCTGCCCGCAGCGTTCACGGCCTGGCACCAGCCCTTCGGTTGCCCGGTGCTGGTCATGCGATTCGAGAGCGCCGAACTGGCCAAGATCGCGATCAATTTCTACCTCGTTTCGACGGTCACCACGACGAACACCCTGGCGGAGGTCTGCGAGGCGATTGGCGCGGACTGGTCGGAGATCGCCCCCGCCCTGCGACTCGACAAGCGTATCGGTCCGTATGCGTACCTGAAGCCCGGCCTTGGGATCGCCGGCGGCAACCTCGAGCGCGATCTCGTCACGGTCCAGCGCATCGCCGCAGAACACGGGACCGACACGAGTGTGGTGGCCGCGTGGCAGGCAAACAGCGTTCACCGGCGCGACTGGGTGCGGCGACGGCTGGAGCGCGACGTGATTCCCTGCCTTCCCAAGGGAGGGCGGATCGCCGTCTGGGGCATTGCCTACAAGGAGGATACTCACTCGATCAAGAATTCACCGTCTGTGGCCTTGCTGCGGGCGCTGCCGGGTATCGCCTTTACGGCGCAGGATCCGGCGGCACAGCTTCCACCCACCGGCTGCGATCATGTGACCGTGGTTGCTGATCCGATGGACGCGCTGCGCGGGGCCGACGTTCTGGTCATCATGACCCCGTGGAAACAGTACCGCGGAGCAAATCCGGCCGCGATCGCACAGGCTTTGCGCGGGAAGCGGGTCATCGACCCCCATGCAATGCTTGATCACGCCGCGTGCGTTGCGGCCGGGTTGCATCACGACCGCCTCGGATGCTGACCCACCTTCACAGCCAGCCAGTCGCTCCGAAGCGAGTGCTCATCCTCGGCGCACGGGGATTCCTTTCCCTCAATCTGCAGGCGGCGCTGCAGGAGCGCGCACTCCCTCACCTGGCGGTGGCGAGCCGCGACGTCGACCTGACGAAGCCGGAAAGCGTGGAACAACTCAGCGCGTTGATCCAACCGGACGACGCGGTGGTGATGATGTCCACGCTGACTCCGGAAAAGGGGCGCGATTACGGCACGATGATGCGCAACCTGAAGATGGGCGAGCACGTGTGCGCCGTCCTTTCCCGGGTGCCCTGCGCCCATTTCGTCTATCTCAGCTCCGATGCCGTCTATGATGCACACCAGATTCCGCTGGATGAGGACTCGACCCGGGAGCCGATGGACATGTATGCGCTCACGCACACGGCGCGCGAAATGATGCTCTCCTCCGTGCTTGAACCCAAAGGGGTCCCTTTCTGTATTCTGCGGCCGACCAACATTTATGGTCCGGGAGACACCCACCTGAACTATGGACCAAACCGCTTTGTGCGCACGGCCCTGAGAGAAGGTCGGATTACCCTTTTCGGAAATGGTGAAGAGCGCCGTAGTCAGGTCTACGTTGCCGACGCGGTGGCGATCATCACGCGCGTGCTGATGCATCGCAGCCGGGGCACACTCAACATCGCAAACCGCCCCGCAGTGACCTTCAGGCACATCGCCGACCTCGTGACCGAGCTCACCGGCAAACCGGTGCGGGTGGAAAAAGTCGAGCGCAAGGTCCCCATCGTTCACCGCCCCTACAAGCCGACCCAGATCGCTCGGTTCATCTACAACCTGGGACGCCCGATCGGACCTATCATCCACCGCACCTTTGTGGTGTCCGCGATTTTCGACGCATTCCCCGACATCACCTCGACGCCAATCGAGCGCGGACTGGCCCTCTTTGTGGTGGCTGAGCGGAAACGGGCGGAGACGGGACCGACGCCATGAAAACCGCCTTTATCCTTGGTTTAACGGCGGACATCGGCCGCGAGCTGGCGGTGCGCTTTGTCCGCGATGGTTGGAAGGTGGTCGGTACGCACCGACCTGCCACGAAGCCCGCAGGGCTGCCCGCGGGATGCCAGCTGATGGCGTGCGACCTTGCGGATGCCGCGTCGGTGGCGTCCCTGCCCCACCGGTGTCAGGAACTCGGACTCCAGTGGGATTTACTCGTTGTCGCAGCAGGGACGGAAGAGCCGATTGGCGACTTTTGGTCCTGCGATGCCGATGCCTGGGATATGGGGATCCACGTGAATGCGCTGGCGCCCTTGCGGGTGGTCCGGGCGCTCTACCCTCTCCGCAAGGTTGATGCCGCCCCGTCCGTGGCCTTCTTCTCCGGTTCCGGCACCAACAATGCGGCGCCGGCTTATTCCGCCTACTGCGCCTCGAAGATCCTGCTGATCAAGATGTGCGAGTTGCTCGACGCGGAGTCGGCGGACACGAGTTTCTTCATCATCGGACCAGGCATCGTCCGGACCAAGATTCACGAACAGACCCTCCGCGCCCCCGAGCGCAGCGGGGCTAACCTGAAAAAGGTCATCGACTTTCTCGGTTCATCCAACCCCGGGACCAGTCATGACGACATCCATGCCTGCATCCTCTGGTGCATGCAGGCCGGCAAGGCTGTCATGGGGGGGCGCAATCTCTCCCTCGTGCACGATGCCTGGCGGGAGGGCGGCGCGGCCTTGGCCGAGCAGCTTAAGTCCAACTCCAACAATTATAAATTGCGCAGGTTTGGAAACGACTGGAAACTCCCTCTTCAATCTAGATGAAACTCTCCGATATCGTCGCCTCATTCCTCGCTGAACAAGGCATCAAGCATGTGTTCGCCATCTCGGGCGGCGCCTCGCTTCACCTCATCCATTCGATCGCTGAAGCCAAGGGCACTGGTTTTATCTGCCCCCTGCATGAGCAGGCGGGCGCCATGGCGGCAGATGGCTACGCCCGCGTGACGGGAGGGCTTGGCTGCGCGCTTGCGACGAGCGGGCCCGGGGCGACCAACCTCATCACGGGGATCTGCAGTTCCTACTACGACTCCGTCCCCGTTCTTTATCTGACGGGCCAGGTCGCGACGTTTCGCGCCAAAGGCGATACCGGCGTCCGCCAAATCGGTTTTCAGGAGACGGACATGGTAGATATCTGCAAGACCATCACCAAGTACGCGGTACTGGTGAAGGATCCGTACCGAATCCGCTACGAGCTCCAGAAGGCCGTTCACATCGCCAAGTCGGGGCGTCCCGGGCCCGTCGTCGTTGACATTCCAGACGATCTTCAGCGCATGGACATCGACCCCTCCAAGCTCGTCGAGTACGTTCCCGAGCAGGCGAAGGAGGCCAAGCCGGCAATCAGCAAGGAAACCGTCGAGCATTGCCTGGAGGCGGTGCAGGCGGCCAAGCGTCCGGTGATCGTTTATGGCTGGGGCGTGCACCTCGCGGGCGCCGAGCAGGAAGCGCGCGAATTTGCCCGGTTGTTGGGGATCCCCGTCGCAATGACCTGGGCAGCGTTGGATCTGATGCCGGCCAAGGACCGGCTGGCCGTTGGCGGCTTCGGCACCCACGGTGTGCGTGCGGCCAACTTCACGGTGCAAAACGCGGATCTCATCATCTCCGTGGGTTCGCGCCTCGACACGAAGGCCACCGGCAGTCCGCCCTCCACCTTCGCTCGGGAGGCACGCATCATCATGCTCGACGCCGACGCCACGGAGGTCGGAAAGTTCCAGAAACTAGGCGTGAAGCTGGATCGGGGTGTCGTCGGAGATGCGAAGGATTTCCTGCGTGCCCTGCTGGCTTCGGCCAAGGAACGCCGCTTTCCTGACTTTGCCCCTTGGGTCGACCGGATCACCGAATGGAAGAGCCGGTATCCAGCCTGCCATCCGTCGTTCGCGCAGGAAAAGGAGGTCAATCCGTACTATCTGATGAAACGCCTCTCCGATGCCATGGGGGAGGATGAGATCATTTTCTCGGACACCGGCTGCGCCCTTGCGTGGATGATGCAGGCCGCGGAGTTCAAAGCGGGCCAGCGCTTTTTCCATGCGTTCAACAACACTCCGATGGGCTACGGCCTGCCGGGGGCCATGGGCGCCTGCTTCGCCCGCCCAGGCCAGCGCGTGATCTGCGTGACCGGCGACGGTGCGCTGCACATGAACATCCAAGAGCTCGCGACCATTATCCGACACCAGCTGCCGGTGAAGATCCTGCTGATCAACAACCACGGCCACAGCATGGTTCAGCAGACCCAGGAAATGTGGCTGAAGGGCGACTACCATGCCACCTCCGTCGATGGCGGACTCCCTGACCCGGACTTCTCCGCGATCGCCCGCGCCTATGGGTTCCCCGTCGACACGCTCCGCTTGAATGAGGAGATCCCCGCGAAAATCGCCGCCGCCCTCGCCAGCGACGGTCCCTATTTTCTCAACATTGAGATCCTCTCCAGCCACCGCCTCTCCCCCCAGGCCAAATACGGCCGCCCCAACGAGGACGCGGAACCCCTGCTGCCGCGTGCCGAGTTCCTCGCCAACATGATCGTCAAACCCCTGCCCGTCTCGCTGCAGGGAGATCCCTCTTAACACCATGCCATCGATTGACCAGATCCTCGACGCCGTCGCGGAAAGCCGCCACGCCCACGTTCCCTCCAGTAAGCTCTACCAGCTCATCAAAGGCTTGGTGCGGCCCGAGTTCGAGAAAGTGTTTTCTTCGCCCGCCGGGCAGCCCCAGGCGTTCTGGCGCTTTGGCACGCTGTCGCTGCCGTACACCAAGATGGGCGCGATCGACTCGATCGACCTCTTCGGTCTGGACGAGTTGATCATTTTTGCCTTCTACCACGCGAACCGCGGCCGCTACCGGCGGGCGATCGATGTGGGCGGCAACCTCGGCCTCCACTCCTTCGTGCTCTCCCGCTGCGGCCTCGAAGTCCGCACGTTCGAGCCCGATCCCTGGCACTTCGGTCTGCTGTCCAAGAATATGGCGGCCAATGAGGCAAAGACCGTAACTCCCTTCCAAGCCGCGGTCTCCGTCCAGGAGGGCGAGGCTCAGTTCGTTCGCGTCCTCGGCAACACGACGGGCAGCCATCTGGCGGGCGCCAAGGATTCCTACGGCGAAAAGGAATTCTTCACCGTCAAGACCAAGGCGATCGCCCCGTTGCTGGAATGGGCCGACCTCGCCAAGATCGACGCTGAGGGTCATGAGAAGGAACTGCTCCTTGCCGCCACCCCGGCGATCATGGCCAAGACTGACATCATGGTGGAGGTTGGCAGCACCGAGAACGCGGCGGCCATTTTTGCCCACTTCAAGGCGATGGGCGTGAACATGTTTGCACAGAAGATCGGCTGGCAGCCGGCCGCAAGCGCGGCTGATCTCCCTACGTCCCACCGCGACGGCAGCCTGTTCATCAGCGCCAAAGCAACGATGCCTTGGTAAGTCCGCCGAACATCCCGACGCATGATCGTCCTGCTCCTCGCGCTGGGAACTTTCGGTCTTTCGTGGCTGGTGCACTTCGCCTGGTGGCGAATGCGTCTGCCTCGTCACCACACGAAGGCGCTCATGATGGTCTTCGCCGGCGTGCCGGCGGCGGTCGTGGCAGTCATGGGCGTCTCCGGTCGCCTCGAGATGCTAACGCCCGGCCAGTGGGCCTCGCTCGGCCTGTTTCATGCCGGGGCCACGTTGTGCTACCTGATCACGTATGCAGGCGTTGAGGAAACCAGCCCGTCCCTTGTCATCATCCGCGCCCTGGAGCGCGCCGGTGAGCGCGGTGCAACCCGCGCCGAGCTCCAGCCCTGCATCACCAACGAGCAGTTCATCAACCCCCGGCTCGACTCGCTGACGCGCGACGGATTTGTGTCACTGGAGGACGGATCCTATCGCCTGACGGAACGGGGCCGTTCAGCGGCGAACGTGGCCCAGCGAATCGCGAGTCTGTTCAACCTGGGTTCGGGAGCCTGACCCATGGACCTTAACCTCCCTTTT
>CAYWRG010000062.1:16107-25223 GCA_964460715.1 uncultured Opitutus sp.
CACGCTGATGCGCGTGCTGAACGGCCTCGCCCCCGCGACGAGCGGCGAGGTCCGCGTCGGATCCGTCCTCATCCCCGTCACCGGCATCGTCGTCGATGTCCTTGGGCAGATCGTCCTGTCGCGACTTCCGCTGAGCGTGGGCCATGTGCGACGCCAATTCATCGCGTTCGGTCTCGGACTGGCCACGGTTGTCCTGCTGAGCCTGGAGCTGCTCCCTGACCGCGGAGCCGGCTGGCTTGAGGAAGCGGCCGGCCTCGCCGTCGCCGGCATGACTTATGCCTTCTTCGGATTCGTGTTCTTCAACGCACTCAATGCGAACCTGTCTTCGCTACGGGTTCGGCTGCTCAAGGAACTGAAGGCCCGCGAGCCCGAAGGCCTGCCTGCCGCGATCCTGCTTGAGCGCTACGGCGCGGAGGAGATTCTCACCGCCCGGATTGGACGTCTGGCAGCGGGCGGGCAGTTGGTCCAGCGAGGCGACCGCTATTTCTTTCAGCCCAAGGGCGTGGCGGTGATCGGCCGTTTTTTTGCCGGACTGCGGAAGCTGCTGCTGGGATCCGCACCATGAACAACACGCCCCTCATGAGTCCGCCCGCGGCGCCGCTGTCCTGGCGACGCCGCCTGCCTTGGACTCTCGCCGCCATGATCGCGGTCGGTTTCAGCTTCCCGCTCGTCGCCTCGCTTTGGTTTGGGGCAAGCCCCCTGACGATTGCGAATGAGTCGATCGCCTACCGCTTCCTCTTCAGCGAGCGGCTGCTCAATGGAGAAGGGGCCTCCGTCTGGGTTCTCGCCGGCTTCCTCACCACGGCGATCCAGACAACGATTCTGGCGGTCATCAACCTGTTCATCCCAAGTTCGCCCGAGGCGCTCTCGACCCGGCTCGATGTCTACGCCTACCTCTTTAGCGGACTTGTGACTGTGGTCGGGATTGCTCTCCTGGCATGCACAGCGCGAGCCCGCGTCCACCCTGTGACCCGTCTGGTCCTGTGCGGATTGGCGGCAATCGGGCCGCTTTATCTGACGCGCGACACCGGGTTCTACTACTTCACCCTGCCCGACTACTACCACCTGAACGTGCTGCTGTCGGTGGCCCTTGTCGTCTGCTTCCAGGCAGTCTGGCTCAAGGAAGCGCCAGCCGAAGGCCCGGGCACGGGCTGGCTTGTGGTCGTGCTCATCTCACTGCTCATCGGCGCCGCGGCCGCCAACAAGATCACCCTGCTTCCGCTCGGCGGGACCGTGGTCGTGGCGATGCTGCTCAAGCCCCCTGTCCGGCCACTGCGTCTCGTCGGCCAGAGCGCGGCTACGGGGATCGCCGTCGCGGTCGGCTTTGTTGTCGTCGTCTGGTGGTTTTACCTCTTCAAGGCCAGTGCGGTCATCGACATGTTCAGCGCCTGGAGCAGCTATGTCAGCAACCCGGGAGGAGAGTCAGACTTCTGGCAGAAGTTTCGGCAGTACCTTGTTAGCTCATCGTACGGTTTCATTATCGGCGTGTACCTCGTCAGCTGGCTGGTTGGAGCGGTCTTCAGTCTCCAGATCCGCGATCGGCGCCGGGCATCATCCGCGGTGCTGTTCGTGATCCTCCTCGCCGGCATCACTTGGGGCTACTTCGTGTACAAACGTCCGGCAGGTACGACCTTCTTCGAGGCCATCTCCGCCCTGCTCGCGCTCGCCGCCTGCAGCCTCACTTTGGCCGCCCATCACCGGATTGGTCGGACTTGCATCGTGGCGATCACCTTAGTCTGCATGGTCTACGGCGCACAATCCTTCAACTGGCGGAGGAATCTCGATACGCTCCGGGATTCCGGCCCCTGGGCGGAAGGCATGTGGCAGCTCCATGCGGACCTGGTCCGGTTCGCGGCCGGCCGGCCGATCATCGTGGTGCATCCCCAGAATCACTACGGCTACGGCGGGGTCGCGGAGTTTCTCATCAAGGGAACCGCCGATGTTCCCACTTGGAACATCTCGGCCAACGGCGAACCCATCCTTCACCGCTACCTGCCCGGATCGACTTTCCGGCATGAGTACGGCGGAACCCATCCCAACATCGCCTATCCGCCGGGCGCCGTCGTCTTCTGGGTCGACCGACCTGAGTTCAAGCCGATGACGGACCTCTTTCCCGGCCTCGCCCTGTCCGTCAACCGCGCGGAAGCGATCCGGCGGGAGTGGCGCCTGCCGATCAGCGGCGGCCGGGTCACCATCGTGGCGCACGCCGTCCAACTTCCCGACACGTTGCCCCCAGAGCACCTCGCCGCGCTCGCCACTCCGATCGAGGTCACCCTCGCCGTCCGTAATGATGCAACCAATCTCACGATTTACTGGACGCCGGATCCCCTGTGTCAGATCGAGATTGAGTTTGCCGAGCCCGGCGGGACCTACATGGCCCTGGGCAAGGCTGATCCGGGGACCGATGGCTACATCCTGCGCACCTTGACCGGTGGACGGGCCTATGTGGTGCGCATGCGCAAGGTCGTGAGTGGACAAAACGGGGCTTGGCGCGAGATTCCCATTCCGTCGGACACGCCATGACGCCCACCCGCCCTCCCGCTGATCGCGATATCACCCTGTTCGTGCCCGCCCTGAACGAGGCGCGGAGAATTGAAGCGACGGTGCGCGGCTTGCTGACGCTGGTCGCCGGGTTGAACGGACCCACCGCCCAAATCCTCGTCGTCGATGACGGCAGCACGGACGCCACGGCCGAGATCGTGCGCGGGCTTGGGCGCGAACACCCGTCAGTCGAACTGGTCCAGCATCCCGTCAATCGCGGCCTCGGGAGTGGACTCAAGACCGCCCTTGCCCATGCGCGCGGCCGCAAGTTTCTAATCGTCCCCGGGGACAACGACATGCCGGCATCTGCACTCCGCACCCTGATCGCCAATGCCGGGTCCGCCGACATGGTCATGTGTTATTTCCACAACCGGGAACAACGCGGAAGGACGCGCAATGCGCTCTCGACAATCTTCGGCCTCGTTTATGCCACCTGCTTTGACGTGTACGTCCAGTACATCAACGGGCCCTGCGTCTACACCGTGGAACAACTGCGTGCGCTGACCCTGAATTCCACCCGCTTCAGCATCGTCGCAGAGATCAATATCAAGCTGCTGCGACAAGGGGTGAGCTACCTTGAGATTCCCACGCACCGCCAGGTGGGCCTCGATGGCAGCCGGTCGTTTTCGTTTCGAAATCTTCGGGAGACAATCCGGGTGTTCCTGCACCTGCTTGACGAAGTCCATCGCAAGGAGGCCGCACGGTACAGCCATCGGCCTCGCCGGATTCTGGCTGACTTCACCCCCAAGCCCGTCGACCGGGCGGTCGACGCAGGAGGCCCCACTCCGTGACGAATCCATTGAACCCGCTGCCACCTGACTCATCAGCGCCGGAACAGTCCGGGCTGGTTGGCCGTGTCCGGACCCTGGCCTCCGGTAAGGCTGCACCCATGGTGCGCTGGCTCGGCGCCGGACTTGCTTTTATGGGCCTAAACACCGCCCTGCTCTACCTCATGGTGGGCCTCGGTGGGATGACCGTCTGGCTGGCCACGCTCCTCTCCGCTGAGATTGGCACCATTCTGCGCTTCTGGGTGAACGAGCACTGGGTCTTCGCCCACGGCAAACCGACGTTTCGCCGCCTGCTTCAATACCACTTCGCCAATGCGGGTGCCTTTGTCGTCTGGTGGCTGGTGACAAACGTGCTGGCTAAGGCCGGGGTTCACTACCTCATCGCAGGGATCATCGCCGTCGGAATCTCCACCTTTGTCAGCATGGCCTCCAACTTTCTCTGGATCTGGCGCCACAAGCACACCCCCAGCGCCCGATGACCAATTTGCCTTATCCCCCCGGACGGGAACCCTCGGGCACGGTCTGCGGCGTCATCGTCCTGCGGAGCGACGGCGCCGCGCTGCTCCAGCATCGCGACGACATCCCGACCATCAATGACCCGGGGCTCTGGGTCATTCCTGGCGGCCATGTGGAGCCCGGGGAAACGGTCATCGAAGCGGCCGTACGCGAGGTCGAAGAGGAAACCTGTTACCGAAGCGCCAATCCACGACTCCTCGCCGACTTCCACGCGAACGAACTCGGCTACGCCGGCGACTTTCGCATGGTATTCTTCTGGGACGAGTACGACGGAGTCCAACGGATCGAATGCCGGGAGGGGCAAGCAGCCGCCTTTATCGCGCGGGCCGAAGCCGAGACCCTCCCCCGCCGCGACTATTTGACCCGAGTCTGGGACTTGGCACTTGCCGCCCGCGAAGCTTGCCAGCGCGCTCACAAACCCTTCGTCTCTCCAACTTAACTTAAGCCAACGCCGCCCGAAACCATGGAACTCAGCCACCGGACAATCACCCAGATCGGCCGCTACCGCGACATGAACATCGCGGGCATCGCGCCCGACACCCTCCGTCAGCTTTATCGCCAGATGCTGCGACTTCGCCGCACGGAAGAGGCGATGCACGCCGAGTATCACCCGGCGGACGAGATGCGCTGCCCGATCCATTTCTGCATTGGCCAGGAATCCATACCCTCTGCTCTCTCGCTCCATGTGAAGCCGGATGACTTCATGTTCAGCCACCACCGGTCCCACGGCTATTTCTTTGCCAAAGGCAGCCCGCTGCGCGAGCTCTTCGCCGAGATCTATGGCAAGGCGACCGGAGCCAGCGGCGGCAAGGCCGGTTCGCAGGACATCTCTCACTCCGACACCCACTTCTACTCCGGCGCAATCCTCGCCGGCGCGGTCAGCATCGCGGTGGGCGCCGCGTTTGGGTTCAAGCACAAGAAGACCAAGCAGATTGCGATTTCCGGCTTCGGTGAAGGCTGCACCGACGAGGGTGCGTTCTGGGAGGCGATGAACTACGCGGGCAAGCAGAAGCTGCCCGTGCTCTTCGTGTGTGAAAACAATCGGTACGCCACGTTCTCGGACCAGCTCAAGCGCCAGGCCAGCGACAATGTGTCTGAACGCGTTCGCCCGTTCGGCGTACGCGCCACGACGATTTTCGGCAATGACTCCGTCCTCGCTTGGAAGACGATCGGCAACGAAATCGAGCGCCTCCGCAACGGCGACGGCCCGGCCCTGATCGAGGCCTACACTTACCGCTGGAACAGCCACGTCGGGCCCGAGGACGACAGCGCCAACGCCTACCGCAACGCAGAGGAAATCGCCTTCTGGAAGGCCAACTGCCCGATCGTGCTCCTCGGAGAGAGACTTCGCGCGGCCAACCTACTCGATGACACACTCAACGCGCAGTACGAAACCGAGATCGCGGCCGAGATCGCGGCTAATTTCAAGTTTGCCAAGGAAAGCCCGTTCCCGACCGACACGCACTGGCGCCACATGAACTACGAAGATGCCACCCCACTCGCGGACAAGCTGCTCGGCACGGCCGCGGCGGGCGGCGGCAACTTCAACCAGTATCAGGACGAGGCCAAGCTAGGGCCGTACTAAGCAAAAACGGACCAACCCTTCACATCATCTTCCCGCTCGACCCGGAACTCAGGTCTCAGGTCTCCAACCTCCCTCTCTCCCTTCGCCATGTCCCGCCAACTTTCCTACGCCAAGGCCATCCTCGAGGCCACTGATCAGGCTATGAGCCTGAGCCCCGACGTCGTTGTCCTCGGCCAGCTCGTCGATACCCAGTCCGGCATTTTCGGCACCACCACCGGTCTCGTCAAAAAATACGGCCCGGAGCGGGTCCAGGATTTCCCGGTCGCCGAAAATCTCATGACCGCGACCGGCATGGGCGCCGCCCTGACGGGCCTGCGCCCGGTACTCTGCCACCAGCGGCTCGACTTCATGATCTACTCGCTGGACGCGATTGTGAACTGGCTTGGCCTGTGGCGCTTCAAGTCCAACATGAAGTCCGCCATGCCTGTCACGATCCGCACGATCGTCGGCAAGGGCTGGGGCCAGGGCCCGCAGCACTCGAAGAACCTGCAGACCTGGTTTGCCCACATCCCCGGCATTCGCGTGGCCGTACCGGCCACCGCCTATGACGCCAAGGGCCTGATGCTCGAGGCCATCCTCGGCGAGACGCCCACGATCTTCGTCGAGGGTCGCGGCCTGTATTCAATGACCGACGACGTGCCCGAGCAGCCCTACCGCGTGCGCTTCGGCCAGGCGGCCATCCGCCGTCAGGGTACGGACGCGACCGTCGTGGCCGTCGGCCTCATGGTCCCCCTCGCCCTCCGCGCCGCGGCCATCCTGGAGAAGGAAGGCATCAGCATCGAGGTCGTCGACCCGCGCACCATCGCGCCACTTGACCGCAAGACGATTTGCGATTCCGCCTTCAAGACCCGCCGCCTCGTCGTGGCCGACGGCACGTGGCGCTCGTTTGGCTCGGCCAGCGAGATCATCACCTGCGTGGTCGAGAACCTGGGCGACAAGCTCAAGGCCAAGCCCGTGCGCGTCACGCTCCCCGACAGCCACACGCCCATGAGCAGCGCGCTCGAGCCGGAATTCTACTGCGACGAGAACGACATCGTCGCAGCCGTCCGCGAGACGCTGAAATGAGTCGAGCTACGGAATTGATTTAACAGGAGACGAACCGAGGAAAAGGAGACGGATGCATCCCCTGTACGCCCAAGCCAGCGGCCTGACGGAAGGGATCATTGGCGCTGCGATTGAAGTTCACCGGGACAAAGGACCAGGACTTATCGAATCGATCTACGAATGGTGCTTCCTCCGTGAACTGGAACTCAGAAAACTCGGGGTCGAGAACCAGCGACTCGTTCGAATTCACTACAAGGGGTTTGTCCGGGAAGAGCCACTGCGGTTTGATGTCCTGGTCGAGAAATGCGTGCTTGTGGAAGCAAAAGCAGCCGAATCCATACTCCCCCTGCACAAAGCTCAACTCATGAGTTACATGAAACTGCTCGATGTTCCGGTTGGTCTGCTGATCAACTTTAATGTGCACAAATTAACCGACGGAGTTTCACGCCTCGTCCTGCCCGGAGCCAGCGCCTGACCTCCTCTGCCCCTCTGTCTTCCTCCTGTTAAACCATTCCGTTCAAAACCGCCCCAAGCGTCATGGCCTACATCGACTTCCTTGAGCAGGTGCACACCGGCACGAAACGCGACTACCTCGCGCGCGTGCTCGCGGGCAACAAGGCCGAGTTCGCGACCATCGCCAAACGGTTCGACCGGGACTACTGGGATGGCAGCCGCAACACCGGCTACGGTGGCTATCGCTACGATGGCCGCTGGCTCGCGGTTGCGCAGAAGATGGCGGCGCACTACGGCCTCAAACCGGGCGCGCGCATCCTTGATGTCGGCTGCGGGAAGGGGTTTCTGCTGCATGAATTCACCCGGGCCGTACCCGGTGCACAGATCGCCGGCATCGACGTCTCGCGCTACGCGCTGGAGCATGCGATGGACGAGGTGAAGCCGTTCATCCAGGAGGGCAACGCGACCGCGCTGCCCTACGCGGACAACTCTTTCGACCTCGTTGTCTCAATCAACACCCTGCACAATCTTCGTTTGCCCGAGCTCGAGCGGGCCCTCAAGGAGATCGAGCGCGTGAGCCGCGGCGCCAGCTACATCCTGATGGATGGCTACCGGAACGAGCAGGAGAAGGTGAACCTGCTTTACTGGCAGCTAACCTGTGAGTGTTTCTTCACGCCGGAGGAATGGGAATGGCTCTTCCGGCAATGCGGCTACACCGGAGACTACGGCTGCATTTACTTCGAATAATCATTTCCCTTCGACCATGAATCCCAACGACATCGGCACCCGTGAGCCGCAGTACCAACGCTCGATCGACCTGCTCAAGGAGAAGGGCCTGACGCCGCTCGGCCTCATGACCAACCAGGCTTGGAATGACGACCCCAAACACCTGCTATTCACCCTCTCTCGCTACAAGTTCGTATCCAAGATGCTGGCGGGGCGCGACCACGTCCTCGAGGTCGGCTGCGCGGATGCCTGGGCCACGCGCATCGTGGTCCAGTCGGTGAAAAAGCTGACCGCCACCGACTTCGATCCCGTCTTCGTCGATGACGTCCGCCAGCGCATAGACCCCAAGTGGAAATTTGACATCGAGCAGCACGACTTGCTCGCCGGCCCCTTCGCTGGAACCTACGATGCCGCCTACGCATTGGACGTGATCGAGCACATCCAGCCCAAGGATGAGCTTACGTTCACCGGCAACATCGCCAAGTCGCTTCACGCCCACGGCACCCTGATCCTCGGTTGCCCCTCGCTCCAGTCGCAGACCTACGCCTCGCCGCAGAGCAAGGCCGGTCACGTGAACTGCAAGACCGGGGATTCGATGCGCGCGCTCCTGTCCCAATTTTTCCACAACGTGTTTGTCTTTTCTATGAATGACGAGGTCGTGCACACCGGCTATGCGCCGATGGCGCACTACGTGTTCGGCATGGGGTGCGGTCGCAAGCAGGTATGAGCGCGCCCCGCGTATCCGCCCTGCCAGTTAAGACGCCTCCCGGCGTGAAAGAAGAATTGGACGTAACTCTCTTCGTGCCGTGCTACAACGAAGAGAAGCGCGTTATCCCCACGCTCAAGACCATTCAGGAAACCATGAAGGAGCAAGGAGGCTCCTACGAGGTGATCGTCGTCGACGACGGATCGGCCGACCGGACTGCCGACGTGGTGACGGAATTCGCCAGTCAAAATCCCGAGATGCCGGTTCGCCTGCACCGCAATCCACGCAACCTCGGGTTATCCCGTTCCTTCGTCGACACCGCCTTTCAGGGGCGCGGCAAGTACTACCGTCTGGTCTGCGGCGACAACGTCGATTCGAAAGAGTCGATGATGGCCCTGTTTAAGTTGATGGGTTCAGCCGACATCATCATCCCCTACTACCCCATTCTCCCGGGCAAGAGCGCCACCCGAAAACGCATCTCGGGCCTGTACACGAAGATCGTCGATCTGCTAGGCGGCTACCGGATCCAGTACTACAACGGCTGCGCCCTCTACCGGAGGCATCACGTCATGCGCTGGGCCTCTTACAACTATGGATTCGGATTCCAGGCCCAGCTGATCACCGCCTTACTTGATGAGGGCGCGACCTACGCAGAAGTGCCTCTGACGGGTTTTCATCTGACTAAGGACCGCGGTTCGCCGCTCAATTTCAGAAACCTTCTGTCGGTTACCCATACGCTTTCCGAAATCCTTCTGCG
>CAYWRG010000063.1:0-24990 GCA_964460715.1 uncultured Opitutus sp.
AACAAGTGATTGTGCGACGTCGTGTCGCCTAATGAATCATGCAAGACTACTCCTATCCGATTGATACGAAAAGGCTGGGCCGGGCGGATTCACCCCAGTGGAAGTCGGTGATGGCTGCAAAAGACGCAGTGTGGGCGGCGTGCGCGGCACAGGGTTTCGAGCTCAATACGCGGAAGGAGTATTCGGCCTGGGCCCGCCGTTTTGCGGTCTGGCTGCTGCTGCGGCCTGCTCCGGCTTTGCCGCAAACGCCGGCAGAGAAGATCCGCGACTTCCTGCTGTGGCTCGCAAACGGCCAGGGCGATCTGCGCCGGCCGCTCTCGCAGGTCTCGCTCGATCAGGCGCGGCACGCGCTGCTTTTCCTGTACCAGAAAGTTCGCCGGCAGGAGGTCGGCAACATCGGGCTGATCCCGATCGCCAAGCGCCCGAAGACGCTCCCGCACGTAATGACGCCGGACCAGGTGCACGCCCTTTTCAATGCGCTCACCGATGGCCCGTTTGCCCGCTATCGACTAATGGCGCGGCTGCTCTACTACACCGGCGGGCGAATCGTCGACGTGCTCAATCTGCGCGTGCAGGACATTGACTGGCGAAACTCCGAGGTGGTGTTTCGTCACGGCAAGGGCGGCAAGGATCGTCGCGCACTGCTGCCCTGCGCGGTCATGTCCGACCTCAAGGCGCAACTGCGCTACGCTCGCACGCTCTTTGACGCCGACCAGCGTGACGGAATCCCCGTGGCCTTGCCCCAGCCGGTTTTCAACAAGTGCCGTCGCTACGGGCTGTCCCCGGCGTGGTACTGGGTATTCCCGGCGCCTGGCCGCTGCACGCATCCGGACACGCGCGAAATCGTGCGCTGGCGCATTCACGAAAAGTCGCTGCAGCGCGCGGTCCGCGAGGCTTCGGAAAAGATCGGGCTTCTCGGCGTCGCGACTCCGCACCGCTTGCGGCACGCGTGTGCCACCGAGCTGCTCCGGAGCGGAGTCGACATCCGCAACGTCCAGGAACTGCTCGGGCATGAGAGCGTGGAGACGACGCAGATTTACACGCACACCGATCTCCGCGATCCGCGGCTGCGGTCGGCGATTGATCGCCTCGCGGCCCCGGTTGATCACGCGGCCCTCCCTCCTGTCTCGCATTCGCTCCCAAGCGGATGACGAATGCTTTTTAGTACCCGTAGGGGTCGTTAGGGGTACGGTTGGGGTACGTTGGGCACGCGCGGCATAGACGCGGCGCCTGGGCGCGCTCTAAACGCTCGGCATGGAAAACCGGGTTCTGCGTTCACCGACCGGCTTCGTGCGCATGCTGCGCCCGGAGCTTTCGAACGCTGTGTCTGCGATGACCCACGTGGGGGAATAAACCATGCCGAACGATATCCAACCAGTCGCCGCGGGAGCCGGCGATTCGAACGAAGATCTGAAAAGTCTGCTGTATCCGCAAGGTGGTGGCACTGCCATCGCCACCGCTCCGGCTGATGATCCCGATCACGATCCCGAATTCGACGACCCGAAGGACACTCCAGCTGCGGATCCGGCCGCGGATCCCGATGCCGAGGAAGATCCGGAGCCTGAGGCCGATCCGGTTGCCACAACCGAGGCTGATCCGGAAACGGATCCCGAGACCGACCCGGCTCCGGAAGCTGAACTCGACGACGACAAGGCGCTGCTCTCCAAGGCGCGTTTCACGCCGGACCAGCAGAAGGTCGTCGATAAGCTGCTCGGCAAAAAGACGGCCGCGAATCGTGAGCTGCGGGAGAAATCCACGCAGCTCGAGAGCCGCGCCGCCGTCCTCGAGCAGGAAAACGAGCAGCTGCGCCAGGCGCTGCCGGCGCCGGTGGCGTCGCCGGACAACCCGGTGGCAGACGCCGCGACGGAAGTCGACCTGGTCGCTCGCGAGCGCAATGCGCTCACGCTGCGCAACTGGCTCGTGCGAAACCGCGACGGCGGCGAGCTGCCCGACGGCAAGGGCGGCAAGACGACCATCACCCCGGAGCGGCGCGACGAGCTGCTGGCCGAGACGGACGAGCTCCTCATGGTGCACGTGCCGGCTCGCCGGCATTTCATCCAGCAACGTCGGGTGTTTGATGGGGAAGCGCGCAAGGCGTTTCCGGATCTGGCGGATCCGAAGAGCGAACTGAGCCTGCGTGTCGACCAGGCGCTGCGGTTTTACCCGGCGCTGCAGTCGATGCCTGAGGCCCGGTTGTTCATCGCCGATGCTCTCGCCCACAAGGAAGCGCGCCAGCGCGGCTCTGCCGCCAAGGCGGCCGCTCCTGGCCGGCTGCAGCCGGATGGCAAGGGCACGCCCCAGTCGCTCAAGGCCCCTCGTACCGAGGGTGCGCCGCGGGTGGCTGCCAGAGTCGACCCGAGCCGCAAGCGCGCCGATCAGGCGATTTCGCAGCTCGAGAAAACCGGTCGGGACGACGGCAACGTCGCCCTGGCTCAACTCATCACGGGCCGCGGCCGCTAACCGGTCTGCGCCTCCAGATTCAATTCTCAAACTGCGGCGTATCGCGCCGCCCAATACCATGCCAGGACTGATGGAACCCAACCAGGTCGGAAAGCGCCAGGACCTTTCCGACTATATCACCAACATCGAGCAGGAGGCCTATCCTCTGATTTCGATGCTGCCCAAGGACAAGGACCCGGTGAATACCGAGTTCGAGACCCAGGCCGACGACTACGGCGCCACTGACGATCTCGACGGCGTGCCGGCCGGCAAGGATGCCGACCAATTCGAGAACCAGGCGGCCCGGCGCGGCATCATCAAGAACCGCGTCCAGAAAATGTGGGAGAATCCCATGGTCGACGACTTCGCCGAGAACGTCTCGGAAAATCCGGCCATCTCGAGCGAGTACCTCGACGCGGTGCGAAAGAGCACAGTGCGGCTCAAGTTCCGGATCGAGAAGCGGCTGTTCAGCGAGCGCGAGGCCGAGGCCAACAGCACGACGCGCGGCTACGGCACGTGTTCCGTCTTCGGCTTTCTCAAGGCCGCCGCGCCCACCGGCGTGCAGGTCGTGCCCGAGCAGTTCCGTCTCGCGGCTGCGCAGCGGTACACGAGCACGCTCGCGCTGCTCACGGAGGAGGCGGTGCAGGATCTGCTGCAGGAGCTCTTCGAGGCGACCCACGGCGCTGCCAATTACGACGCCTTTGTCGGCTCCGAGTTGAAGCAAAAGGTCTCGTTCATGGGGATTTATCGCCCCGACGTCGCGAGCAATACGATCGTGCGCCGCTTCGATGCGGCGAAGAACACGGAGCTCGCGGCGATGATCGACATCCTCACGGGAGACTTCGGCACCGTGAAACTGCATCCTAGCACGCGCATTCGCTGGCAGGATGTGAACGGTGCGGCAAATTCGAGCACGCTCCGCCGGGGCTCGGGCGTCATCCTTTCGATGAAGCTGTGGGGCCTCGCGTTCAAACGCCGGCCGGGTCACCGGCCGCTGCAGGACCAGGGCGGCGGCCCGCGGGGCATCGTCGACACGATCTTCGGGCTTCGCTGCAAGAACCCGAAAGGCAACGCGCCGATCCTCATCTCCGGCTGATCCGCGCCCGTTTCCCCCAGTCATCCCTCAACTCTCAATCATCATTTCAACGCCGGCTTGAGGCCGGCTTTCAATCATGCCTTCGCCAGCCATCACCGCGATCCCGCTCACCATTCAGGAGCAGGTTCGCACCAAGTGCACGCACGTTCAGCCCGTAAAGTACACGGACCTGAACGACACCGCGGGCACCACCAAAACGCTCTCGATCTTCACCGGACGGTCGAAGCAGGGCATCGGCCGCGTGTTCTTCGTCATCGATACCAACTTCGATGGCGGCAGCACGACGGATCTCACTGTCGCGGCCACGCTCAACTACGCCAGCTCGACCGACAAGGCGCTGCTCAGCGCCGTCTCGATCCACGAGGATGGCACGGAAGTGCCCGCTTCTCCGGCCGGGATCGGCGTCGTCGATGCCTCGACCACTGACACCACGTTTGGCCAGCAGGAGTTGGATGTGCTCAATTCGCTCCGCACGATCGTCAACCAGCTCACGGGCCGGACGCCGATTGTCGCGAGCGAGGGCTGGACGCTCGATCTCCTGTTCACGTCGACCACGGCGAACCTCGACGCGCTCACGTCGGGCAAGCTGCTCGTGTTCTTCGAGGTCATCGACCTGACCGGCTTCGCGCAGGTCGCCTGACCTGGTGCTGAGCCACGTCGAACCATTCCGCGCGGAATGATCCATCCCTCTGCCACGCTTGACGACGAGGATCTCTCGATCGAAGGCCAGCCGCTCGAGGAGAGCGAGCTGGCCGACGGTCCGGAGATTCTTACGCCCGACGGCATCGACGAGGGCGAGCTGCTCGATGCTCTGTTCCGCGACCTGCGGCGGGGCGAGCATGCCAAGAGCGTGTTGGTCGAGGCGCAGATGCGCCGGGTCATCGAGGCCAGCCAGAGCCTGGGGGAGGGGCGGTTCATTGATGGAATGGGCCAGGTCCAGGCGCGTGTGCCGCCGGCGGTGTTTCACCACTGGGGGCAGCGCTACGGCTACGAAATCTGGAACGATCCCGGCGACCTGATCGCGTTTCTCGACCGGCTGAATCCGGGCTTCCGGGTGAAGTCGCGCGGGAAAACGCAGGTCGTCGTCGACGGTCTGCGCGCCGGGACAGCGGCCGGCGCGCCATCCTCTTCCGGGCCAAACGGTGCCGGCGCCGGAGTTCATAAGGAAAGTGGAACGGCGGCGGGCGTGGGGCCTGCCGCCGTTTCCACGCCTGGCCGGCGCGGAGGCCGCTGGGCCCGCCGCTGAAAGAGCGCGATGCGCACGGTCACCTACAAAAGTCTGCTCGACGGGACGCTCCGCCTGGCGGGCATCGACCCGACGGCGCCGTCGACCTCGGACAAGCTGAAGGTCATGGAAGCCCTCGCGCAGGCGCTGCGCCAGGCGCACGAGCACTGGCGGTGGCCGGAGCTCACGATCGTCGATCAACGCTGGTTCCGCCCCGTGTGGGTGGCGGACGATTACGACGAGGATTTCGAGGTCTATCACCAAGACACCGACGCTTACTATCGCGCTACCGCAGGTGCGACGGAGACGGATATTCCCGGCGAAAGTGACGCCTGGGAGCTGCTCACGGATTTCAACCGCCACGTGGAGTGGGCGCAGGAAGGCGAAGTCGCGATCGAGGCGGTGCTGGGCGCCTGGGACCAGGATCCGCGCGCGTACGCGGATGCACTGCCCCTGGCGTTCGAACTGGGGGAGGAGGGGATTCGCTTCCGGCCTTCTGCGGACACGCCGAACAGCGTGTGGATCGAATACCGGCTGCGGTGCCCGGACTTCACCTATTTGAGCGAGTGGAGTGCGAGCCCCGGCAACTACACGTCGGGAGACCAGGTTTACCACCCGGCGACGGGCGAGATCTACCAGGCGACGGACGACGTCGTCGCGGCGGAAGTGCCCGGCGTGTCGGACGACTGGTTGCGGCTCGATGTGCCGTACATGTTTGCGATCCCGTGCAAGCGCTGGGCGCATGCGCTCTTTGCCGGCAGCGATGGCGCCGTGCGGAAGGGCCTCATGACCGAGGAGGAATTTACGGATCTGCTCAACGAGCAGGTGTGGCAGTTCACGAAACTGCAGGGACAAACCGGCCGTGTGACGCGGCAGATGTAATCATGCACCCGAACGTACGACTCGCACAGAACAAATCGACCCTGGCTGCGACCTGGGTCAACGGCGTAAAGACGGTGGCGGCCGCGGGCACGCCCGAGCCGCTGGCGGCGGTGAGCACGCTCGTGAGCCGAGTGCTGATCGTGCCGCGCCGGGGAAACACCAATCCGGTGTGGATCGGATCATCGTCGGCGAATGATGCGCAGCACGTGCTCGTCGGAGCCGCGGGTATTCCGCTCGAGGCGCCGGCCGGTACGCGCATCGATCTGTCGACGATCTACTGCGACGTGACGACCAACGGCGAGGGCGTGGCGTACGAGGGGATGAACTGAGGCTCCGGCGATGCGTACGGTCCTCACGTTCTTCCCGGGTTGGCTCAAGGTCGCGCGCTCAAATCTGAGCAATCTCCGGCCGCACCCGGATCCGGCGAATCACACCAAGTTCGTGCGCGGCGACGGAACCCTGGCAACGCCGTCAGGCGGCGGAGGCGGCGCCGGCGTCAGCTACAACGCTGCGACCAACAACAGCGGCAACACGACGGTCACGCCGACGGAGTCGCTGCACACCGAGCAGATCACGGTTGGCGGCAGCGGGAGCACGACGCGCATCGTGATCCTGGCGACGAGCGGTGTCATCACCGCCGGCGCGAGGCTGTTCCTGCGCGTGCTCCTGCCGTCGACGGCGGAGATCCAGATCGAATTCCGCAACGCGACCAGCGGCGGAACGATCGAGCACGTGGTCCTCACGGACGGCTCCGGCGACGACATGACGCTCGAGTTCTACTCGAACGGGACCGCCTGGAAGTTCGACCGAATGATTTACCCAGCAACCGCGGCCACATGAAAAAGCTTCTCCCTTTTCTTCTCATTCTGTCGTTGGCCCTCGGACATGAGGCCTTTGCTCAGGCGCCAAAGAACGTGCAGACAAGCCAGGTCGCGGCGACGCGCGGGCAGATTATTGAGGACTTGATCTTTGGCAGCGGCAAGACGGGTTCTTTTCTGTCAGGCTCTACTCTTAGCGTTGCCGGCACATTCAGCGGCACGCCTACGGATGGAACGCTGAATCTGTCGAACCTCACGCTAACGCTGCCAGGCGCCTACCTAACGGCGGCGCAACTCGTGGCAGAAAATGTGAGCGGGGTGAACACTGACGGGCTTTTGCATTGGTCTCAGCTCGTTGGTGTGCCGGCTGTGTTTGCCGATGGCACCGACGACGGATCCGGCGGTGGCGGCGGCGACTTCTCGAGCAACACGTCGAGTTCGGTGGACGGCGAAATCCTTCTCTTCAGCGGCACTGGCGGCAAGACCGGCAAGCGCGCGACAGGCTCTGGTCTCGTGAAGGTGACTTCGGGTGTTTTCGGGACAGCGACGTCTGGCACTGATTACGCACCGGCCACGTCGGGCACGTCCTTGCTGAAGGGCAACGGCTCGGGCGGCTTTTCGTCGGCCTCGAGCGGGACTGACTATGCACCGGCCACCAGTGGAAGCGGCGTGTTGAAAGGCAACGGCTCCGGCGGTTTCAGCACGGCTGCTGCTGGCACCGACTACTACAATCCAGGAGGAACCGATGTTGCAGTCGCGGACGGCGGAAGCGGCGCGAGCACAGCCGGAGGCGCGCGTGTGAACCTGCAAATCGACAATTACACAGCGCACGGCAATGCCGGCGCGACCGAAGCGTTCAGCGCAAACACGGCCTGGCACAGCGTCACCCTCGATCAAAACACCGAATTCACCGTGACGGACTGGCCTTCGACGGGCGCGGCCCGAACCATCGTGCTGGAGATTCTGCAAGACGCGACGGGGGGTCGGATCATTGACTGGTCTGGCATCACGGGCAGCGCACCTACGATCTCGGCCGCGGCCAACAGCGTGACGATTGTGCAGCTCTCGACCCGCGATGGCGGCACGACTGTGTACGCCACGTCATCCGATCCATCGATTCTCGAGCCAAACGCCGCAATGGGCGCCCTCGCTGTGGATGTCGCTAAGCCGAACAACACCAAAACCATCAGCACCGATTCCACGCTCACCTTCAGCGGAACGCCGGCAACCGGCTTTACCTTCGGCCTGACGCTGACCAATAGCGACGGCGCGGCAAATCACACTATCACGATTCCGAGTAGCTATAGCGTAAAGTTCAACGCGTCGATCACGTCATTTATCATTGAGGCATCGCAGATCGTTCGGCTGCGCTGGTTCTACGACGGCACAACCTACCACCTCACCGGGGAGCCGTTTCGCATTTTTGATCTTCCGACCGCTACTCCCATCGCGAGCGACCGGGTTCCGTTCCACGATGTTAGCACAGGTCTTGATGGGAAAGTGACGATAACAAACCTTGGCGTTGCCGGAGACTTCGCCACTTCGAGCAGCACGGCGACGTTTACGAACAAGACATTTGACGCTTCAGCGACCGGCAATGTGCTTAAGGCGAAGAGCTATATCTACCTGACGCACCCGCACCTCGCGGACGGCACCAACGCCACCATTGGCACCACGGCCACAAGCATCGCCTACGGTCACGCGACGTTCTCCAACTCGGTGGATGAGGCCAGCAACTACGTCGAATATTACTTCCAAATCCCCGAGGACATCGACACCTCCGTTGCGCTTCGGGCACGGCTCAAGGTGCTGCTTGGGAATACCGACACGGCGACGCATCGTTACGTACTCTCAACCGTATCTGTGGCAGACTCGGCCGTTCCTACCGCTTCGACCCTCGCGAACGCCATCAACATTGACTTCGCCGGCGACGGCAGCGGCGCCAACGGCGACGTGGAGACGAGCGCATGGACGACGCTCACGTCTTGGGCGGGGGCGTGGACGGCGGGACAAACTGGGCGCATTCGGCTCGCCCGTGACGGCAACGCGACGGAAGACGCCAGCACGGTCAACTCGACCGAACTCGGGCTCGTGATCGAATACGGAATCACCCAATGAGACACCGACTGACAGCGTTTCTCGTCCTCGTGGCGCTGCTCCCGTTCCTAACCGGGGCCACCATCGTCATTCGCGGCCCGCGGGTGCCGGCGGCAGCCACTCCAACTGAATTCGTTACAGGATATACTGGCGGTGGCGACCCAGGCGCATCTGGAGAACTCGGCTATCGCTTTACTGTCGGAGGATCGGCCATTACGATTACGCACCTTGGGGTCATTAGGACATCGGGCATGTATGGGGATGTCACGGTGAAGTTGTACGACTCAGACGGCACGACGGTTTTGCGTTCCGCAGTCGTCGACTATGATTCGGTGTCCGTTGGGGCCAAAGCCAGCGCTTCAATCACATCGCTCTCCGTAAGCGCTGGCGCTGTTCGGACGATTCGAGGTGTTGTCGCCGGATATAACGGCCCACGTTTCCTCTCTTCCACGTCGCAACTCGATGGCGCGACCGCCGCCGCGACAATCAACTCGTTGTCTGATGAATCCGGCGACGCGGCCACCGGCGGCGCGGTCGGGTTTACCTATACAATCCCATGAGGCTTTGCTTCTTTTCACTTCTCCTGCTCTGCTCCGCGCTGCACGCTGCTGATTGGGCGCCCCCTGCCGTCAACCAAGGAGCGTGGACGAACGTCGGCGTACAGGGCGGAATCGACCAATACCTTGCAGGTGGTGCCAGCGACCGGGCCGTGACCGGCAACGTGATCGACATCACCGCATCGCCCTACTTTGCGGCTAATAACGACAACGTCACCACCGGCAGCATCACCAGCGGACAGGCGACGCTCACGGTTGCCTCTGCGTCTGGATTCACCGCCGGTAACTACATCACGTTCGGTATGCCTGCGATCCACACCTTGACGGTGACCGCAGGCTGCTCGAACACCGCAAACCTACGCATTGAAATCGGCCTTCGTGGGAGCACAAGGACTTTACTCGTGGCTGTTGTGAATGGAGACACCGCCGCGCAGGTAGCTACGAAAATAAGAGCCGCGACCGTTTTTGGTGGTGCGATAACCGTCAGCGGGTCCGGGGTAGCCGTGGTCTTCACCCACACGGACATGGGGTCGGTTCAGGCGAGCTACATCAGCGACTCGTTCTACTCAGGAGTCACGGGCACCTTCGCGGTAACGCAGGCCGGAACCGAGTACAACCACCGGATCGACAGCGTTGCCGGCAATGTGCTGACCCTCACGGCCAACGCCGCCGCGTCAGTAACGGGCGGGCTTGTGAGGCATGACACAGCGCCAGCGGTCGTCTCTGCCATTGCTGCAGCCGCTGACGGAGATTTGATCTCTTTTCCTGCCGGAACGTACCGCTTTGCGACTGGCAACATCGCAATACCACTCAGTAAGCCGAACATCACGATCCGATGTGCGGGAAGAGCTACGACGTGGCATATTTCAACTACTTCCGGCGTCTTCATTTGGCCGGACGCGGGTTACATCGCGCAGAACATTCTCACGGTGAGCGGTACGAAAACAAAGGGCACTTCAACCCTGACGGTCAGCGACAGCACCGGCTACTCTGCCGGGCAGATCGCGTGGGTTGCCTACGAGAATGAAGTGAACACGACCCGAATTCAGGCGGGAGCAAATCCCGTGTGGTCGAGTGGAGGCTTTCCGTGGTCGCGCCAGATGACGGTGCGTGTTACTGCCACGACTTCAACGACCGTTAGCATAGACCCTGCGCTTCCTGCCGACGCTACGAATCTTGCTCTCCGCCTTTTCAATTTTGGGTATCCTGATTCTCGCGTTACCGGCTGGGGGATTGAAGATCTATCTGTAACCTTTGACCCGCTTGACCACACCTCTCAGGTGTTTAATGCGAATGTCGCGGAGCAATGCTGGTTCTACAATATCCACTTCACAGGGTGGGACAAGTGGAGCGGAAGCGGGTCGTGCATCAAATTCAGCAACTCTCATCGCGTTGAAATCAGAAAGTGCTTGTTCGACGCCGAGACGGGAGCCAGCTCAGACGGTGCCATCGAATCGGTGTCTAGCTCCTCGTCACTGATTGAGGACAATATTTGCACGGGCGGTTTTGGCCAACTGATCTACGACAGCGGAAACGCCGTCAATGGAGTGATCGCGTTTAACTACGCATCGCCGGGGGCGATCACTCTTTTTCACAACGCGCACCCATCTCTTAACCTGATCGAGGGGAACGCGGTTGGCACCTCTTCACTTATCATGCACCAAGAGGACCCTTATCACGGGTCCTCTTCCAATCAGACCCTTTATCGCAATTTGGCGCAGGCTACGATTCAGGCAGTTTTCGGGCGCTTTAAGCGTCAAGCGGTGATGGCGGGAAACATTTTTGGGAAAGACGGAACGAACGCGGCTTTGTTGTCCTTTGGAAATCCCAACATCGGCAACGGCGATGCTAACGGCTTCGCTGGTCCTACGGGCCTTTCAGATCAAGTAGGCGAACTCGACTACCAGCAGAACGGCGGAACGATCAATACCTATACAATCCAAGCGGAGGACGTGTTCGCGGGGGACTTCTGGCAAGACTGGGAAGTCACAGCAACACTGACCACGCGAACAAGTGATACGGTTGGGGTATTTACCGTGAGCGGTGGTGATTGGTTTGTTGGCGGAAGCCCTACGGGAAACTCGCAACTTTACCCGACCGCTTATTGGGACTCGAAAGCCAGCAGAACAGGAAATAACGGGACGGTCACCGCGGTGGCCGGCAGTCTCGTGACAATCTCCTTTCCAGGGGCAACGCTCCCGGCCGAGGGCACGACCAACATGCAATTGTATCTCGGGGCATCCGGTTGGCAGGAGCGCGATCTTGATGTACAGGCGAGCACGACGCTGGTCGAGAATTACCATTCAGCGGCGGTGGGAACTGGATCGTTGCAAAACGGAACCGCTGACACACTGCCCAACTCGCTCTTCCGCTCGGCAAAGCCAGCTTGGTTTGGAAACCTGCCATGGCCCGCTTTCGACTCAAACAGCCCGGTCTTTGACGCGACATGCATTCCGGCTGGTTATCGAGCGATCAACGGTAACGAGTCGTATCGCAGCGGCGGAGGCGCCCCGACCTACACTCCGGGCAGGCTGCGTTTTCTTCGGCGATGAACTACCATAGCCACCAGCAGCAAAAGGATGTAGCCGAGTGGAAGGTTGTCGGGCACTCGCTGCATGATCACCCGCTCATTGGAACTAAGTTCGACGCCTCCCGGCAGACCGGAAAAACTGCTACTGGAGGGGGTGAGATAGCCGCGAATCAGTATTTGGGGCGCAACGCACCACGGAGAGTCGCCTCGGACGCTGAAGCCCAAACCTCGAATGTCGGACCAGCCGGCATAAAAGCTCACGAAAAGCCACTCGTATGTCGGGTGGCCGATCAAGGTCATGTGCCCGCCGAGAGAATCGCCAAGCGGGCCGTCATCCAAAATCATTCCGTCGTCGTTTTCGTCGCGCAGGTAGAGGGATCCCTCGACGCGCGCTCCAAATTCGTAGCCGCCTTGCGTGAATGTGAAGTAGTGGTTGGTGATAGCTCGGGCACAGGGCGCAAGCGAGAGCAGGCAAAGCGCGGCCAGGGCGCGAAGAGCATTCGGCATAAGGAAGTCACCGACGGTATTGCACTTCTCGCACCGGCGGCAATCCCGGCGGCATGGGGGATTCACCTATTCTCCTGCAAGTTATGAACACTGCCTCACTCGCCGGAATCTTTCGTGCCCTGGCCGGGCCGCTGGTCGCGGCGCTCGGGCGCGTCGGGATCGACATCACCTGGCTGATGGATCCGGAGATCGCCGGGCTGATCGTCGGTCTGATCTGCGCGATCTTTTCGGTCCGGGCGAAAAAGGCTTTGCAGACGAAACTCGAGTCACCTCCTGACCAACCCAATCCGTGAACCAACCAAACGACGACCTACGCCATATTCGCGAAACCACCGAGCGGATCGAGCGGTGGCTCATTGGTGACGCCAAGGGCGGCCAAATGGGGCTGATCTCCCGCTTGGAATCCACCGAGCGGCAGAGCGCGAATCACGAGCGCCGGATCGGCCATATCGAGCGCGTGGGCGTGTATGCGGCCGGGGCTCTCTTCGTTTTGGGCGTGATCTACAAGATTGTCACCGACTGGTGGCCGCGGGGCTGACGGAGATTCCGCGCGGAATTCTGCCATGAGCATGGGGCACACCAGGCCGAGCGAAGCGCGGCCGCCACTCCTCGAGATCCTGCCGGATCTGCGCAAGCGGCTGACCCGCTTCCGGACGCTGTCGCAGGGATCGCGCATGACGGATGCGCTGATTCAGGCCTGGGGTACGGTCGACGTCGCACCCGCCACGGCCGCGGAACAGACGGCGGGGTTCACCGGGCTGCGACTCATCAACCAGCGCACCGCCGAGCCTGGCTCCGTCGCCGGCGTGCCGCCGACCACGCCGATCTGGCTCGAGGTGTACGAGACGATCCCGGCGACCGGCGAAGTGCAGGTCGGAAGCAACACGCGGATCAAGCTCGAGGACGGCCGCGAGGCGATCGAGGCGGAATTCCTCCAGTTTGCCTCCGACACGTACGTGCCAGGAACGGTGGGGACCACGACGGCGCCCGGCGACAGCAGCGCCTTCCTGAAGGAATCCCGCCAGACCAACGACGGCGCGCTGCGCCGGATCACCCGGCAGTACGTGTATGCCGGCACGCTCGCGACCGACGACCAATCGCTCAACAACGGGAAGCTGCTCAAGAAGACGATCGTCAGCGTGAAGACGGCGCCGAGCACGCCCTCGGGCTTTACGCTGGTCGGATCTCCGGTGCAGAGTCCGAACGGCCTGCCGGTCTTCACCTACACCTACTACAAGGGCGATGGCGAGACGAGTCGCCGCTCGAGCGATGACGCCGGCGGCAAGCTGCAGCGGGTAGTGATCACCCATCTGACGGCCTCGAGCGTGACCAGCCAGCCGACGACCGATCCCCTTTCAGGGGGCGTCGCGATCGTGACCGGGCTCAGCGATGAGAGCGGGCACCGCGTCTGGGAGGTGACCTGGGCCAAGGGCGTGGGCGAAGTGGCGAGGCGGACCAGCGATCGCTTCTCTGGCATGCTGCAGCGGGTGACGATCACGCATCTGACCGCGACCAGCGTCAGCACGCAGCCGACGACAGATCCCCTTTCCGGTGGCACGCTCCTCGAGGCAGACTGGCGTGACGAGGCGGGGCATCGCGTGTGGACCGCGGTCTGGACCAAGGCCAACACGGCCTCGCTCATCACGAATTCCACGCGGAAGCTGAACCAGGGAAAACTGGTCGTCTATCGCCGCTCGCGCTTTGGCGCCGCGCCGGCCGCGCCCAGCGCAACGATCGGCGGCACCGTGGTCGAAACCGATACGAGTGAGCAGCTCGAAGATGGGTACACCCTCTACGCCAAGGAGTGGGCCGAGGGGACGGGCACGATCGAGGACAGCAAGCAGCTCGGCAACCAGGGCAAGCTGGTGACCTACCGGCAGCGCGCCTTGGCGGTGGCCCCGAGCGCACCCAGCGCGACAATCGGCGGCACCGTGGTGCTCACGCAGGATGCGTCGCGCGATGCCGACGGCGTGACGTACTACGATCGCACCTGGGCCGAAGGGCGCGGGGTCTACGCGAAGCGCACGCAGCCACGGGAAGGGGGCCTGCGCCTCGAGACATGGGAAAGCCTGGGCGCGAGCTACGACGACGCCTTCATGAAGCCGGCCGGGCTGCTGATGGCGCGCGATCATGACGATCTGGACGGTGCGACGCGGTGGACGGTCACCTGCATGCAGAAGAAGGACGGCACCGCGCTCGCCTTCTCCAGTGGGCAGCTCACCGCCATCAACGTCGTGAGTGGCGGCAACAGCTACTCCAGCGACCCGACGGTGACGATCGGAGCTCCGCCTTCTGGCGGAGTCCAGGCAACGGCGACGGCCGTGCGCTCGGGCAGCGTGGTATCGAGTGTTACAATCACAAATCCGGGCAGTGGCTACCTCACGGCGCCGGCGATCGGCTTCACGGGCGGCGGTGGCGCCGACGCATCGGCGACTGCCACGATCGACGGCGCGCCTGAAACCGCACTCGAATTCGAGATCAAGCACCCGTTCGATTATCCCGGCCGCGCCAAGGTCATCACCACCACGCTCGAAACGAATCCCTGTTTCGACGTCTACAAGTCGCCGCCGATCCGCGTGCTGATCGATGCGACGCTGCGCGTGAGCTATCAAACCGCCAACGAACTGGGGGCCCTGCCTTACAGTCTGTGGAACCCGGAAGAGTGGACCTCGATCTTTGCCAAGTTCCGCTCGTACCCGGACGGATGGCCGCGGACGATTTCGGAGTCGTTGCCCGGGTACCGTGCTGTCAGCACGACGCCGACGACGTTCGACGGTGGGTTGTCGACCGCGAAGCTGCAGACGTGCCTCGGCGAAAAGGTGGCGGAGGCCGTGTCGGGCACGCCGTTTTCGCTGCAGCTCGCCGGCGGCCCGGTGGATCCTGAAGGCAACACCTACCTCATTGCCCGGCCTGAGCTCGAGCCGGCGTTCTCCGGGTACGATGGGACGCAGTACTATCGCAAGACCGTCATCTTCGCGACGATTCCGGCACAACCGGCGCTCCCGGTCTGATCATGCAGCAGCCAGCCGACATCGACAGCCTGTTGCAGAGTGGCAACCAGTACGTGGCACGGGCCGCGAGCAAGCTCGTCGAGGGCGCTCGGCTGACCGGCAACGAATCGCGCCGGCTGGGTCGGCTGCTCGGGCCTGAGCGACGGGATCACTTTGCCGGCATCGCGACTCGGGAACTGCGGATCCCCGGACAAGCGAGTGCCGCGCCAGGCGAATCATCGCCGGCGCGCGCGCCCAGGCGGATCGAAGAGGTGGAGAACCTCGAGCCCAAATTGCGGCGCCAGGCGGAGCCCGCGGCCGCGAGCGGTTACACGGAGGGCGCGGCGGTTGAGGTAGTAGACTCGACAGGCAAGCTGGTCAAAGTGGTGAGGCACTCCACCTACACGGCCCCGAGTGCGTATCCGACGGTGCTGCGAACCGTGAACGGCGGCGTGACGGCCAACCTCGACGGGAACGGCATCAAGGTATCGAATGCCAACTACGAAATCGAGCTCGACCCGGCGTCAGCCATCGTGCGATTCCGGCAGAATGCAGGACCGTATGTCATCGAGTTCGACCTAGCGGCTCTCGCGCGCCACCTTGTAATTCGGACGGATGACTTCTGCGACGGTGGCGTCGATAAAGAGCAGCAGCACCTCGGATCGGTGCCATTCTGATGGGCTTCCTGAAGCACTTTCGCGCGTGCGTCGATGACTGCTCGGACTGCAAACCGAGCCCGTGCGATCCGTGCTGCCCGGAGTTCACGGTGGAGTACCGAAGTCTAAGCGCGACAAAGACGAAATGCGGTTACGCTGAGTACGGAACGCCGTCGTTCCCTCCTAAAATATATCGAATTCGGACCTTGGCTGGATCAATGCAGATTCAGTTCTATTCGTCTGGAGATTCCGCGTGTGGAACATGCGTCGAGGAGGTGATTAGCAATTTCTCGGGATATTGCCAATACGCAACGCCTGCATGTTCGCTGACGGAATTTGGTTCCGTCAGCCAAGACCTAAACTCCCCGTGTGGTTCGTTTGCTTCAAACGAGACCTGTGGAAGGTGCACCCTGCACAGCCTTTCGACGTGCTTCTTCGATACGGGCGACAGCTGCCTCATGACGGTTTCGAGTTCGCCCACGGTGCTCACAGTCGCCGGAACCGGGCTGTGCTGCGATGGAGGAACGTTCTATGCAAAAGCGACCGGCGTAGTGACTGAAACGCTGTCCAGCGAGTATACGACCTCGGATCTCTACGCCGACACCGCGTCAGCGTTGTCCGTGGCTGGTTGGTCAAGCTGGAGTGGAACACCGACAACCGCGCTTCATTCGAATTCGTCGGATCAACTGACCAACACGCTCCGCAGTTTTGAATTCCGAGTGAACTTGAGCGTCGCGGCTCCTGCTGGATGCAAGCTCGAGTGGGATGTTTTTCTCAACGGGTCGTTCTATGCCCACAACTGCGTGGACCTGACCGCGGGCGCAACATCGTACACGGACTTCTTGGGCTATCCTACGACGCCCGGCGAGGAATACTCAGTCGGCAATTTCGCCATCACATCAGGAGCCTGCTGATGAGCTCCGAAATTGTAGTCCAGGCCCGGAAAGCAGTGTGCCGCGACAGTTGCACGGAGCACTGCGCAGCGTACCAGGCCGGGACGCTTGATCATTCTGACTCGCGCGCCGCGTGCCCCCGTCGTGGATGGATTCTCGCGTGGGGATGCTACGGGCCTTGCAACGGCCCGACGCCGCCGCGGCAGTTCTCGAAAGCAGCGGTGCGGCCGCTCCCCGAACCCACGGTCCTCGACCTCGCCACCCGGGCCGGCTTTGCCGCTTGGCGCGCTGCAGCCGCCGCGCTGCACGGTGAACGAATCCTGGTGACGGAGGAGGAGTACTCCGCTCGCTCCGGCGCGTGCGAAAGCTGCCCTCATTGGGCCGGCGCTGCGCGGGCTGGCTTCGGCAAATGCTCCGCCCCGGGATGCGGCTGTACCAAACTCAAACGCTGGCTCACGACCGAACTCTGTCCGCTCGGCAAGTGGCCGCTCTTAACCTGAATACTTACCATGGCCTCGACCCTATACCCGGAAGTCACCCGCAACCAGCACGTGGATCTCGACACGCGCAAGGCAGTCATCGCGGCACAGCAAGGCCAGGCGCTCACGCCGTACCAGCTCACGCGCCTTGCCAATCGCCAGGCGATCGATGAGGAGAACGCGCAAGGCGCCAGTCCCATCTACGGCGGCGCAGATCAAGGCAACGCTCGGGCGATGCAAAACGCGGCGGCCGCCGGCGCGGTCGGCCCGCGCGGTATCGACGTCAACAGCTACTCCGGCAGCATTTACGGTCCGCCTGGGAGCGCCCAACCGATCCCGGGGTACCAGCCAAAACCTTCGGCGGACCAGGCCGCGGACGCGCTGCTGCGCAGTCGCTACGGAGCGCCGCCAAACGAGCGCGGGCAGATCGATATCGCCGGAGCAAACGGCACGCGCGCGGTGCCCAGCGCGGCGGCCATGAGCGTGACGGCGAGCGAGCCGACGGCAGACGATTCCGCGCGAAATGAGGCCACGCCGGGTTTGATGGCGCCGCCGTACGCTCCCGCAAGCCAACCGACCGCGCCGGCGGCGGGGCCGTTGGCGTCGATGCTGAAGAGCTCCCGGCTCGATCCAGGGGTGCGCGAGCTCGGCGAGCAGGTAACGCGCGCCAACCTCGAGGCCACGCGCCTCGGTACCCAAGCGACGGCAAGTGCGATCGAGGACCGGAATCGCAGCGGGGCAGCCGCGCGCGCCGCGATCGAGCCGGGGGAGGACGGCGCTGTGCCATCGGGCGACGAGATTCTGCGCAACTACATCCGGAACGGAGGGCGCATCGATCCTTCGATCATCACGGCCGCGGCCAGGCCAGCGCGGGAGACGCCGCGGCTGGTTGACGTGGGCGGCGGCCGCCAGGCGTTGGTGGGCCCGGCGCAGCTCGTGCCGACGGGAGAGCAGCCAAAAGGAGCAATCGTTCCGATCGAAGTCGGAGGGAGGAAGCTGGCGTACCACCCGGACAGCAAACGCTACTTCGACGAGGCGGGGAAGCCGGTCGACTTTGGGGCGGAACGTGCGCCGCGCGCTCCGGACCCGTTCCTCAAGTCGCAGGATCCCGAGTTGTACGAGGCGCAGCGCGCCGAGTACTTGGAGTGGATCGGGCGCGGGAAGAAATCGCCCGAGGGCAAGGGAGCCGATGGCGCGGCACCTGGTGCGGTCGTCGAGGTGACGTCGAAAGAGGAGTTCGAAAAACTGCCCAAGGGAACGAAGTTCAATTTCAACGGCCGGATCGGGACCAAGAAGTAACATGCCCTTCGATCCTTTCACTTCCGGCCTTGCCACCGAGGCCAAAGCGGCGGATTTCGATCCGTTCGCCAGTGGATTGGCAACGGAGGAAAAGCGCGACGAGTTTGATCCGTTCGCCAGTGGGCTGGCAAACGAAGAGGCGCAGAACAGCACCACGGGCAACGTCGTCAAATCTGTCGTGCGTGGCGGCATGGCCGAAGGCATCGGCAGAGGCCTCGAGGGCGGCGTGCGATCGACGGATCAGGCTGCGCGCAGCGTCTCGAAACGGGCGGCGCAGGGAGAGGAGTACCAGGTGCTCGGCAAATCGCTCGGCGAGCTGGAGCGTTCCCAGATGCAAGCGGCGAATCCCACGCGCGCGAAGCAGATCGAGCAGGTGCGCGGCCGCATGAAGGACATGGAGGCGGCGGCGGCGCCGCAAATCGCAGAGATCGAGCGCCGGCCGGGTCTCAAGCCTTTGGCCAACGAGGTGCGCGCGGCCAGGCAGAATGTGCGGGATGCCTTGCCGGTGGACGAATCGTTTCAGCGGTCGTTTGCGGGGCAGTTGTCGACCGCTGCCGGTCAACTCGCGACCACGCTGCCGGCCTATCTCGTGCCAGGCGCCGGTCCGGCTCTCACGCTGGGTCAAATGTATCAGGAGGGATACGACGACGCGAAGAACAGCGGGGCGGATGACTCGACCGCGGAAGCGGCCGGCGTCGCGAATCTGCCTGCCGCGGCGCTCGATGTGGCCTCCGACAAGCTGATCGTCGGCCGAGTGCTCAAAGCAATGCGCGGCAAAGTGACCGTCGGACAGGCCGCGGCTGCGATCGGTATCAGCGCGGCCGGAGAAGGTGGCGCCGAAGGCGGCCAGCAGGTCTGGCAGAATGCGGTGGCCCAGCGCCTGGTCGGTTACGATCCCGATCGGAAGCTGAGCGACGAGGTGATCAATTCAATCCTCATCGGCTTCATCGTCGGCGGCATCGCGAGCGGTGCAGGCCAGGCAGTCGGTGCCGCGTCGCGGCCGGCCTCGCCGGCGAAGACTGACGCAGAGTTTTCCGCCGAACAGGCCAGGGGGGCACAACCGCTCAAACTTGCGCCGGAAGCAGCCGCGGCTTTTGAACCAGACGGATCCGCGCCGGAAGCGTTGCCGGCTACAGCGCCCATTGCGGCGCCCACGCCGGAAGCCTTTGCCGACCTCACGACGGAGGATATCGATCCGGTGGCGGCGCCGGTGCCAGCCGTCGCCCCGGAAAGCCAAACGGCCGCCCCGGATGAGGCGGCCGTTCCAGGCGAGAGGCCTGCGGATTCGGTCCTGGCTGACGCCCAACCCTCTGAGGCTGTCGCCGGAGAGGTTACGGAGCGATCCGGTGAAGGGGAGCGTGTGGTTTCCGCGCGGAAAGGAAAGTCGTTTCGACTCGGACCTCGGGCAGATGGTGTCACGGACATTTTGGACGTTCTCCAAAAGGCCGGTGGGATCGGTGCGCCCAACGGTCGAAAAGGCGGCGAGTGGGACGGGTTCGCCGAGGCGTTTGGCAAAGGCTCTCCGCGGTTGCTGGTTCGTAAAAAAGGGATGGCGGTCGACCGACTGCTATTGGATCTTGAAGAGGAAGGATACAAGTTCCAGTCGCCGGATGAATTCTACGCGGCGGTGAAGGCTGCAGCGGCCGACCGCGTCAAGGTCGCTCAGGCCATGCGCGCCGAGCAAGATCAGCAGCGGTTTGCCAGCGCGGTCTTCGACAACGATCGAGGCCGCCAGGCGCCGGGCGCGAAAAAGCTCAACACCGACCAGCTCCAGGTCGGAGCCCGCTTCATGGTGCGCGGTGAACCGTTCGAGGTGATGGGCATCGACGAAACCACGGGCGACGTGATCGTAAAAGACGGTCCGCGCTTCGGCACCCAGGTGCTGCCCGCGGCGACCGACGTGTACCTCGACAAGGGCAGTGTGCGCAGCGCGCCGCGGGTGAAGCCCTCGGAAAGCGCCCCGTTTGCCCAGCGGGGCGAGGATGCGGGACAGACTGACATGTTTGCCGGCGGGCAAACGGGCGGCGACACGCTCTTCAACCTGCAGGGTGAGGCCCGTGATGCCGGTACGGCGGCTTGGTCGATCGACGAGGAGTTGGCGCGCCGCGAGGCGGTAGCGAAGGGAAAGAAAGATCAGAGCGAGCTGCTCTTTGCCCAGCGAGATCCGGAGCAGGCGAACGCCGATCGGGAGTCGCTCGCTGCCAAGCAGCGCCGATGGCGCGCGGCCGCGGAGCGGATCGCGCCGGGTCTGATGGAGAAATTCCGACTGGCATTCGGCGACCCGGCGCAGCTTGTCGTGATGGGGCGGGCCCGGCCGGAGGATATCAATCCGCACGTGCAGGCAGCTTATCTCGCGCACGAGCGGATGCTTTTTCTCTTCGACCAGGCGCTGGAGACTCGCAGCGATTTCAACGCGCTTCTCAATCTGCTCCACGAGATGGGTCACGCGCACTGGGACACGCTCTCGAGCGATCGCCAGGCGCAGCTCGAGGAGGCGTGGATCAGCGAGGTGATCGAGCGGCGTGGGCCACTGTACGTCAAAGGCGCGCTCAAGCGCGGCGTGGCGCAGGGTGTCGAGACCAACGTGAAGGAGTGGTACGCGGAACGGATCGCCTGGGCGAATCACGAGTGGGCGCGCGGCCGGCTGCCCGCCGATGGCGTGCTCGGAAAGCTGCCAAAGGCCTTTCGGCAGTTGCTGGAAAAGCTGCGCGCCTTTGTCGATCTGCTGCGTGGCCGCACGATCGACGTGGATTTCCGGAAGTTCCTCGACCAGGGCGATCGCTTTGCCGACCAGGCTGCGCCGGCGCCGGAGCTGCAGCCTGCCGGCGCGGCTGCGCGGTCGGCGAACTTTGCGGTGCGCCCGGGAGCGCCGCTCGCGGAGCGGGTGCGTGACATTCAGGCCACTGCAGGATCGTTCCTGCGTCGCGAACTGACGAGCGCGGCCGGGCTGCCGAAGGACGTGCTGCCGGCAAAACTGGCGCGTGACGGGCGCCTGGCGGCGGTACAGCGTCAGGCGGAATTCGCGGTGCGCGATTTCCACGCCGCCATGCGTGCGGTGTACGGCGGCTACAAGGCGGCCTCCCAGGCGCAGCTCGCTCAGATCAACGAGGTGCTCGGCGGACTGCAGCCGGTGAGCTCGCTGGATCCGCGGCTGCAAGGCCCGGTGGGGATGATGCGCCTGCACATCGACACGCTGAGCCGGCGCCTGGTGCGGGAAGGCGTGATCAGCGGCGACCTGGCGGCCAAAGTGAACGGCAACGTGGGCTTCTACCTGAATCGGTCGTACCAGAAATTCGACGATCCGAAGTGGGCGCTGAAGGTGCCGGCCGCGGTCCGGGCCCGGGCGGAGTCGTTCATCGCGGCAGAGATCCAGGCGCAGAATCCGCTGCTGCCAGTGAACCCGGCCGAGGTGAAGGGATACGTCGAATACATCCTGGGGAAGGACGTCGACCAGCCGGGCGCGTTTTTCCAGGCACCGAAGGAAGGGGCCAAAGATCTTTCTATCTTCACGAAACGAAAGGAGATCCCGGTCGAGCTGCGCGAGCTCATGGGTGAGTACACGGATCCGCGCGTCAACTATCTGCGCAGCGTGGCCAAGACCGCGCAGGTGCTCGAGGCTCACCGGTTTCTCGGCGAAGTGCGTCGCTATGGCATGCGCGGGGGCTGGCTCTTCGACCGGCCGATGGCGGACGCGACTGGCAGGTACGCAACGAAACTGGCCGCGGACGGAAGCGAGGCGATGGCGCCGCTGAACGGTCTGTTCACCTCGAAGGAGATCGCCCAGGCGTTCGCGCAGCATTTCTCCCAGATGGATGATGCCTGGCGCTGGTGGCTGCGGGTCAACTCCTGGGTGAAGATCTCGAAGACGGTGCTGTCGCCGATGACGCAAGCGCGCAACTTTTCCGGCAACCTCGGCTTCATGGTCGCGAACGGCCACTGGCGCGCGAGTGCGGCCGCGGACGTGTGGCAGCTGCTCAAGACGGAATTCGGGTCCGGGGACACGCGCTCGCGCGACTACGTGACGAAGCTGACGCGGCTGGGTGTGGTGGGGGAGAGCACGTCCTATGGCGAACTGCGCGAGGCGCTGCGCGACGCCGGCGCCAAGGTGACCGGGATCGAGGAATTCACCGACACTCGCACCGTGAAGGTGATCAAGGCGCCGTTCCAACTGGCGGCGAAACTCTATCGGACCAACGACGACATCTTCAAAGTGTACGCTTTCGAAAACGAGCGGCGCTCGTGGGCGGCCGCCATGCCGACGTTGAAGCCGGAGGAGCTCGATGCGATCGCGGCAGAGCGCGTGCGGAACACGCTCCCGACGTATTCGCTGATCCCGCGGCTGCCGCAGCGGATCCGACGGTACGGGCTGACGGGATCGTTTCTCTCGTGGCCGTCGGAGATCATCCGCACCGGGTATCACACGATCAACTACATGTTGCAGGATCTGCAGAGCTCCAACCCGCAGGTGCGGGCAATGGGCGTGAAGCGCGCGCTCGGCATCACGACGGCGGCCGGTCTCACGGCGGCCGCGGGAGTCGCCAGTCGATGGCTGGCCAACGTCGACGCAGCAGATGATGAAGATCTGCGCCAGTTTCTGCCGGAGTGGAATCGCCAGGCGAATCTTTGGTACCAGAGCAGCGACGGTGCGGGCCGATTCTCGATCATCGATGCGAGCTATCTGGATCCGTGGTCGTACCTGAAGAAACCGGTGCGGGCCGCGCTCGCCGGCCGCGATTGGGAAAGCAAACTCGAGGAAAGCGGCCGCGAGGTGCTGGCACCTTTCCTCGGTGAAGGCCTGCTGACGGCCGTGGCGCTTGATCTGGCGCGCAATCAGGATCGAAACGGTCGTCCGGTCTTCAATCCGACGGCGCCCTTCCTTGACCAGGCGCAGGCCCGCCTGGGGCATGTCTGGAAGGCGGTCGAGCCGGGGTTTGCCACGCAGGCCCGTCGAATCGTGCGGGCCGCGCGCGGCGAAGTAGGTCCGATGGGGCGAGCGTACAACCTCGAGGAAGAGGTGGCGGCCGTGGTGACGGGCGCGCGATCGCAGTCGATCGACGTAGCGCAGTCGTTCATGTTCCGCGCTAAACAATTTGCCGGCGAGCGGGCCCAGGCGGAGCGAATCTACACCGACGTGCGCGATCGGCGCGGCAACGTCGATCCCGACGAGCTCCTGACAGCCAGGGCGAAGATGGAGGCGGCGCGCCGGCCACTCTTCGAGCGGTTGTCGGCCCAGGCGGCCGCCGCGCAGCGACTCGGCGTGCCGCGCGGCGTCGTGGTTCAAGCGATGCTCGGGGCCGGACTGAGCGCCCGGGAAATCGGCCTGGCCTCGAGCGGAGCGTACGTGCCCTTCATGGACTCGCCGACGAGCCGGGCGCGAGTGATGCAGCGGGTGGTGGAGGAGCGGCCATAGGCGCGTCTGTAACCGGCGGCCGCGAGTTGGGCCCGCTGAAGTGTTCGATCACAAAGTGTGATGCCATGTCGATAGGCACATGGTTGAAGTTCGGGCCTTGATTGGCCGCGTACGCTAACGACCGAAGGAACCTCCACAGGGTCGCGTCGTTCATCGTGCGCACTCCTGCGATCACGCTGCCCATCTTCTGTTGCATGCGTGAACGCTCTTCGCGGTCGCTCTCATCGTAATCAAGTAGTGAGGCCATGGTGTTAGGGAATAGATTATTACGCGACACGGCGTCGCACAATCACTTGTTGGCCCACGAACCGCGCACCGCTCGAGCGATGGCTTTGCCCATGGGAAGAGGGACGCCGTTGCCGACTACGTGGACCTTGCCTTCCACGGTGAACGGCGCATCGGCCAGAAAGTCCGCCGGCAGTCCTTGCCATGCGACGTAGTTTTTCAGCGCCTTCACGCTGCGATCGCTACGGGAGCGCCCGCCTTCGCCACTCGGTTTGCCGGGCTCCCATTGCGTGCCGTTCGCGGTCACGCATGGCGCGTAGTCCAGGTGCTCGAGCGGCGCGAAGTCGAGCGGGAGCGGCCTGCCGTCGCGCGTGCCATACGAGAAGCGCCGGCGGCGATTCTGCTCCCCGCCGAACCATCGGTTGTTCACGAGGTAGTCGCGCACCACGTAGCCGGGCACGATTGGCAGCGGCGCCGCCGGCACATTCTCCATCACAAACCACGACGGCTCGGCCTCGCCGACGATGCGCTCGTATTCGGGGATTAGGTTCGCGGCGAGCGGTTGCAGTCCCATGCGGCCGGCTTGGTTCAGCGCGCTGAATTGCTGGCAGGGCGGCCCGCCGATTATCCCGTCGAATCGGCCTGGCATTGCGCGGAAGCGATGCACATCACCGCCCCACAGTTTGTCAGGTCCGCGCACCACGGTCGCACCCTCTTCCTCGAATGCCATGTCGAGCAGTCCGATTCCCGGAAAGAGCGAAAGAACAAGGCAGGGCCAACCAGACGCCACTGACAACGGATATGAGCGATCCGAGGTGGGCGCAGATTTCTCCGGCGATTGAATGTCGAGGGTGGTCGCGCTCATATCCGTGTCAGGTCTTGATGTT
>CAYWRG010000064.1:0-24851 GCA_964460715.1 uncultured Opitutus sp.
GACGGGGAACTTGTGCTCGATGTCGTCCCATGGATTCTTCGTGGTCTGCTTGAGACCGAGCGACACGCGCTCCTTCTCACGGTTGACCTCGATGATCATGACCTGAACCTCTTCACCCTGCTTGAGCATTTCGCCCGGGTGGGAGATGCGGCCCCAGCTCATGTCGGTGATGTGGAGGAGACCGTCCATGCCGTCGAGGTCGATGAACGCACCGAAATCGGTGATGTTCTTGACCACGCCCTTGCGGACCTGACCGGGCTGGATGGAGTCCAGCAGGTTGCGGCGCTTCTCGGTGCGCTGCTGCTCGATGAGCTCGCGGCGGGAGAGGACGATGTTCTGGCGGTCCAGATTGATCTTGAGGACCTTGAAGTCGTAGGTCTGGCCCACGTACTGGTCGAGATTCTTGGGCGGCTGCACGTCGATGTGCGAAGCCGGAAGGAAGGAGTCGACGCCGATCGAAACGATCAGGCCGCCCTTGACCTTGGCGCGAACGCGGCCGGAAACGACCGAGCCCTCGGGGAACTTGGTGAGAATGTTCTCCCAGTTCTTCTGCTGCTGAGCCTTGTCGTACGAGATGACGGGGTTGCCGTTCTTGTCTTCGACCTTCTCGATCAGCACTTCGATCTGAGAGCCGACCTGCAGCTCACCGAGATCGATGAACTCGTTGGCGGGCACGACACCCTCAGACTTGCCACCGATGTCGACGACGACCTCGTTCTGGCGGATTTCAGTGATAACACCTGCGACGATGCTGCCTTCCTTCAATTGATCGAAGGACGACTGCTTCAGCAGTTCTTCCATGATGGAACTCATGACGAAAAAACGGAATCCCGATCGCCTGCTCCGCAGCCCCGGTCTTCCGCATAGCCCTTGCGGGCCGTTGGTTGATGGTTGGACTAACGTGAAAGACCGATGGGAGCACCGCGGCGTGAGCACCGGTCTGACCAAAACAAATGCCGCGAACGGTCAGCATCGCCCGGGGCGCACCCCGGCCGCAAGAGGAAAATACCCCTTTCGGGATCGCCTTACGGCGTCACCGGCTCGCGCAGCACCTGCTCGAGCGTCGTGAAGAAGGTGTCGTATAACCCGTGAGTGCGCAACGGCTTGATGCTCACACCCTCGGTCGTCAGGCCACCCTCGATCTGCTCGCGGGCCCAGACATAAATCTTGGTTTCGCCGGCACCGAATTCGCGAACATTGACCTCGATTTCATACTGAAGCTTCTCGTCAAAGGCTTCATTGCGAACGATTTGGCTCCGACCAAGGACCACGCCCTGAGCCTCCGCCGTCCGAGCGAGAGTGAAGCGCATCCGCTCCAGCGTGTGCTGGACCGCGACATAGACCCGAGCCCGCTCATTCGGCAGCACCCGCTCCTGCGCCGGAGCCGGCTGAAAGCGTTCGCTGACGCGGGTCGGAACATAGCCGCAACCGGCGGCCAGAGAGAGGACAGCAAGACCGAGAAGAAAAGGAAGGGTGCGCACGGGAGATAGGGCCAAGACAGCGATGTGCTAGGCCGGGTGCCATCATCCGTCCAACTAAATTGGTGGAACGCGTTGTCCTCAACGCGTTGGTCCAGGGCGAACGAACGGTCATCAAACCAGCGTGTTGAGGGCAACACGCTCCACCTCAGAAACTCTCAGGCCGGCTGCTGCTGCGAGATGCAGTGCAGCGTGCCCAAACCCCAGATGAGGTCGTAGCAGTCGATCGGAATCACTTCACGTCCCGGGAAGCACGCACCGATGATCGCGCAGGCTTCGGCGTCGCGCTTCTTTTGGCGGAACGTCGGCACCAACACCGCGCCGTTGATGATCAGGAAATTCGCGTAGCTCGCCGGCACTTGCTGGCCCTGGAACGCGAACGGTTTCGGCATCGGCAGCTCGACGACGGAGAACTTCTTTCCCTCCGGCGTGCGAAACGCGTGCAGTCGCTCAAGGTTCTCCGCGAGCAGCTTGTGATTCGGATCGCGGCGGTTGGATTCCACGCAGGTGATGAATCCGTCGGTCTTGTAGAAACGCGTGATGTCGTCGATGTGACCGTCGGTGTCGTCACCGACAATCCCCTCGCCCACCCACAGCACCGTCTTCACGCCGAGGTAGTCGCGCAGGTTTTGCTCGATCTGCTCGCGCGTGAGGTGCGGGTTGCGATTCTTGTTCAGCAGGCACTGCTCACTCGTGAGCAGCAGGCCGCGGCCGTTGACCTCGATCGAGCCGCCCTCGAGGACCATGTCGTTCTCAAAGCGGCGCAACTTGAGCTTCTTCGCAACCAGCGGAGGGATCGTGTTGTCGAGATCGTACGGCGGGTACTTGCCGCCCCAGGCCGTGTGCACCCAGTCGGTGACCGCGATTTCCTTCGTCTTGTCGTTGCGCACGAAGATCGGCCCGTGGTCGCGGCACCACGCGTCGTTGGTCGGATGATCGTAGAACGTGACCTTGGTCATGTCCGCGCCGGCCTTCGCGCAAAGGCGCTTGGCCCGCGGCTGGAGCGCAGCCGCGCAATTGATGCGGACCTCCTCAAAACGGCTGATCTGTGCGACAATCCCGGCGAACACATACGGGATCGGCCGGAACTGGCCGGGCCACGAGGAACGCTTGTGCGGCCAGGAAAGCCAGATCGCAACCTGCGGTTCCCATTCGGCCGGCATCCGGAACCCGAGGGCCGATGGGGTCGCGGAGATTTTCGATTTTCGATTCTCGATTTTCGATTTCGTCGGCACGGCGGCGGAACTCAGTCGATGAAGCGCTTGGTCAGGTTCTCGTACGCGTCGATGCGACGATCGCGGAGGAACGGCCAATGCGTGCGCGTGACGTCCACCTTGCCGAGTTCCACCGGGACAATCATGATCTCTTCCTTGTCCACGCTGGCCTTGGCGATGATCTGACCGCTCGTACCCGCAACAAAGCTCTGGCCCCAGAATTCAAGGCCGTCACCGCCGATGGGCTGCTCGAGTCCGATACGATTGATCGCCGCGACATAGCAGCCGTTGGCCACCGCGTGGCTACGCTGGATCGTCTCCCATGCGCCGTGCTGGTTCACGCCGTACTCGGCCTTCTCCTTTGGATGCCAGCCGATCGCGGTCGGATAGAAAAGAATCTCGGCGCCCTGCATCGCGGTGAGGCGCGCACCCTCGGGGTACCACTGGTCCCAGCAGATCAGCACGCCGATCTTGCCGAACTTGGTGTCCCACGCCCGGAAGCCGGTGTCGCCCGGCGTGAAATAAAACTTCTCGTAGAAGAGCGGATCATCCGGGATGTGCATCTTCCGGTAGATGCCGAGCAGCTTGCCGTCGGCGTCGATGATCACGGCCGTGTTGTGATAGAGACCGGAAGCGCGCTTTTCGAACAGCGACGCCACGATCACCACACCATGCTTCTTCGCCAGCTTCTGGAACGCGGTGGTGCTCGGTCCGGGAATCGGCTCCGCGAGATCAAAATAGGCGTGGTCCTCGGCCTGGCAGAAGTACTGCGAGCGGAAGAGTTCCTGCGTGCAGATGATCTGGGCGCCCTTGCGCGCGGCCTGCTCGACGAGCGAGAGGGTTTTTTTGAGATTGGCCTTGGGATCGGAGCCGCAGGCATGCTGCAGGAGGCCAAGCGTGACGACGTTCTTCTTCGACATGGTGGGAGGGCCGGCGACCGGCTCAGTAAACGACCTTGTTGAGGGGATACTCGACTATGCCTTCGGCCCCGAGTGACTTGAGCTGGGGGATGATTTCGCGCGCGACACTCTCGTCGATGATGGTCTCGAGCGCGATCCAGTCCGGCGAGCTCAGCGGCGAGATCGTGGGATTACGCAGCGCCGGGAGCGCCTTGGAAACGGCCTCCAGCGCGGTCTTCGGGAGATTCATCTTCAGGCCGACCTTGCTGCCGGCCTCGAGCGCGCCGCGCAGAAGCAGGGCGATCGTCTCGATCTTCTTCCGCTTCGCCGGATTCGCCCAGCTCGCCTTGTTCGCAATGAGTTTGGTGTTCGTCTCCATCAGCGTGTCGACGATGCGGAGCTTGTTCGCGCGCAGCGACGACCCCGTCTCGGTGATGTCGACGATCGCGTCCACCAGATCGGGCACCTTGACCTCGGTCGCGCCCCAGGAGAACTCAATCTCAACCGGGATGTTCTTCGCGGCGAAATAGCGCTTCACCGTGTTGACCAGTTCCGTGGCCACGCGCTTGCCCGCGAGGTCCTCGGCCCGCTTGACGGACGAGTTCTCGGGCACGCAGAGCACCCAGCGCGACTTCAGGCTCGAGGCGCGGCTGTAGATCAGATCGCAGACTTCCACGACGTCGGAGCCGTTCTCTTGAATCCAGTCGTAGCCCGTCAGGCCGCAATCGAAGAAACCATGCTCGACATAGCGGCTGACCTCCTGGGCGCGCACGAAGCGGCCATCAAGTTCGGCATCGTCAATCGACGGGCGGTAGGATCGCGAGTTGGTCGTGATCTTCCAGCCAGCCTTGGCGAAGAGGTTTTTGGTCGATTCCTCGAGGCTGCCCTTGGGCAGTCCGAGCATCAGAAGTGGAGTCGGCGCGGACACGCGGCCAAGGGACACCGCGCATCCGGTCGCTTCAAGTCTATTCTCGGCCCGCACTCCCGTGTAACAAACGCGAAGGAAACCCGTTAAATCTGAAATGTTACCTTTGACAGTTGTGAATCGATTTGTAAAAAACCGCCCACCTAACGGGTAGACCCGTTTTAACCGATTCATGCGCACCGAACCCAAACCCTTGATCCTGGTCGTCGAGGATGAGGATGAACTGGCCAAGCTGATCGCCGTTCATCTCGAGGATGCCGGCATGCAGACGCAGCTGTGCAATCGTGCCGCTCACGCGCTTCGGTTCCTGAAGAAGAATTTCGCCAACCTCCTGCTCCTCGACATCAACCTCCCGGACCAGTCCGGTTTTGCCCTGCTGGAGGACCTTCGCCGCAACGACATCACGGTGCCGACGATCTTCCTGACCGGAAACGCACTGGAGGTGAACAAGGTTCGCGGGCTCGAGTTGGGCGGCGACGACTACATCACGAAGCCCTTCGGCTACGCCGAACTGGTTGCGCGCATCCGCGCCGTCCTGCGCCGCACCGAGTCCAAGGACGATCTCAAGGTCACCAAGAACGCGCGCATCAGCGACGAGCCGTTCGATTTCTGCGGCGCGCAGGTCACGCCGATCCGGCTCGAGATCGCCTTCCCCGGCGGCGCGGCCCAAAAGCTCGGTCGCAAGGAACTCGGCATCATCGCCTACCTGCACGCCAATCCCGGCGTGGTGATCACGCGCAAGGCGCTGATCCATTCCGTCTGGGGCGTCCACGCCGACGTAAAGAGCCGCTCGCTCGACCAGTACATCGTCAAGATCCGCACACTCTTCACCGCCAACGGCCTGAACCTCGACACGTTCCGCACCGTTCACGGTGTCGGCTACATCTTCGATCCGGCCGGCGTCTCACCGGAAGGACGCTGAAGATTTTCGATTCTCGATTTTTGAATTTCGATTCAGTCAAGCCCTCCGCGCGCGCGTGGCCGGTCTGAAATCGAAAATCGAGATTCGAAAATCTAAAATAATTCAGGTTGCCCATATCGGGTGCGTGCCTCGGTGAGGCTCGATCGCATCTCAAGCTCCCCGAGCAAGCGATAAAGCTCTTCCGGCTGCACGACCGGCATGCGGGCCTCGATGGTCGGCAAGGCAAGGTTGAGTGTCGTCAGCTTGAGGTTGAGTCGCAGGCGGTCCGCATTCACGCGCACCGCCTCCTGAAAACGGTCCGGCTTCAGCTCGGTCGCATGCGCAATCACGCCCTCAAGGCTGCCGAACTGCTGGAGCCACTTCGACGCGGTCTTGGGTCCCACCCCGTCGATGCCGGGGATGTTATCCGAGGTGTCGCCGACCAACGCCAGATAGTCCGCGATCTGCGCCGGCGGGACGCCGAACTTCTCCGCCACGCCCGCCGCGTCGAGCAGACGCCAGCCAAGCTTCGGGTTGGCCGAGGGCGGCGGGAGCAGGATCTTGATCTTGTCGCTGACAATCTGGGCAAAGTCCTTGTCGGCACTCACGATCAACACGTCATCACCCAGCTTCGCGCGGGCCACGGCCTCGGAGGCGAGCAGGTCGTCGCTCTCCACCCCGTCCTGCTCGATGCCGGCGTAGCCGAGGGCCCGCGTGAGCGACTTCACGTAGGGAATCTGCTTTTCCAGCGCCTCGGGCATCTCCTCGCGCTGCGCCTTGTACTCGGGATGTAGGGCCAGACGATCCTGCGCACCGCCCAGATCGAAGAAGACGAGTGTCACGTCCGGCTTCTCCTGGTCCGCCAGCTTCCAGAGCGACTTGACCCAGCCATGCAGCGCATTGGTGGGAAACCCGTCGGCACGCGTCAGCTCCGGCACCGCGAAGAAGCAGCGGTAAGCGAGATTGAATCCGTCCACGAGGAGCCATTTAGCCATGCGCCGAGGCAAGGCCGCCGAAGTCGCGCGGTCAATCGGGGAACGCATGAGCACCTCCTTGCCGCCAAAATTCCAAACACCACGAACACCTGCCGACCATCGACCGGCGGCCTCATCGCCGCGTTTCCGGTCCACCCGGCGTCACCACCGTCGGGTTCTGAAAGCGGGTGCTTGGAGCCGTTGCCCCCACGACCTCCTTCTTCAAGGAGCCGCCCGGACTCACCAGATTGGCGGTCACGAAGATCAGCAGGTTCCGCTTCTGCGAGCTCTCCCCTTTCGATCGGAACGCTCGCCCAATGATCGGGATACTCCCGAGAATGGGCACCCGGTCGTCGACTTCCCTCACCTCCTCGCGCGTCAGGCCGCCCATGACCAGCGTTGCCCCATCCCACAACGTGACCTTGGTCGAGACTTCGCGGACGGAGAAGATCGGTTGATAAAACCCGGGCGGCACCGTGACGGTCTTGCCTGAGGAAATCGCGAGGCTCGGACCACCGTACTCCACGAAGCCCTCGAACTCAGTGACCTTCGGATTGAGGTCGAGGCTGATGCTGTAGTCGTCCTCCTCCACGGTCGGCGTCACGCGCAGCTCCACGCCCACGTTGCGCGTCGTGAAATCCCGCGGCGTGCCGGCGGTCACGGTCACGCCAGCCGAGCCCGACGAGCCTGAGCTGTTGCTCGATCCGACCTGACTCTGGATCTCGCCGAAGCTCTGGGGATACCGGAGTTCTTGTGCGACCACGATGTTGGCCGGGTTACCGGAAAGCACCGTGACCTTGGGCGCACTGAGCAAATCCGTGCCCTGCTTTTGCGAGAGCGCACGGACGATCGCATTGACATCGAAGTCGCCCACGACGCTGCGCACATCCGCCAGAACCGAACCCGAACCACCCAGGAGCACGGCCCCGGGAAAGGTCGGCGGTGCCGTGCTCGCGACCGGCTGACCATCGATGATGATCGCATTTCCGTTGCTCGAATTTCGGTAGGCCTCCGCGAGCGACCGATTACCCGCCGAGCTATAGACTTCCTGCGCCGAATAAATCGGGCGACCCGTCGCATCGAGCAAGGGCACGCCGCTGGCCGGATCAACCAGCGGGGGCCCACGGCGGGAGACGTTCCACGTCACGCCCAGTTCCTCCAAGGCTCCCTCCTGCACCTCGATGAACTTCGCCTCAATCTCGACCTGCCGAACGTCGTTGTAGCGGTTGAGGATGTTGCGGATGCGCTCCAGGTTCCGCGTCGTCTGCGTCACGATCATCGCGGAGCCGTCGTAGGCCAGACTCGAGCCCGTCACGCCATCGAAATTCACTCCGGCTTGCTGCAGGAACCCGCGCAGGACTTGCGCCTCGCTTGCGACCGGTGCGCTTGGGGTGAGCGGGGCGAAGACAAACGGATCCGCAGAGGCGACTGCAGCCGGCGTCGATACCGCGCCCGGACCCGTCATGCGGATCACGGTCGAGCGCGCGACCGGAAAGAACGCCGTGTCGAGCGAGGAGGTTTCGCCGCCGGGACGAACGACCACCGCGTCCGCCTGGACTTCGTACTGGTAGCCGATCGCATCGGTCACGAAATCCAGCACGCGCTTGAGCGAAAGGTTGCGCAGCGTGATGCTGACCGTCGGGCTTTTGGCCGCCGGATCGAGCAGGACAATGTTCACGCCCTTGGCCGGTCCGGCCGAGGAATCGAAGTCCTCCGAGATTGTGCTCAACGTCGCGACGACCCGGCCGAGGTCGACGCCGTTAAAGCTCACGTTCGGGATCATGATTGAGGCCAGTTTTTGCGCAAGCGGAGCGTCTTTGGCATCGACGGCGGCCACATCCCGCCCGCGGTCATCGCGCACGCCCGGACGCTGCCAAGCCTGGGCCACTTCCGACAGCATCTCCGCCCGGGACTGCGTGCGATTGAGCTCGCCGCCTTCGGTACGGCGCTCGGCGATACGAAGAAGAAAGGAGCGCGCGGCCTCCGACGACGGATCGCGTCGCTCGATCTCGCGGAAGGTCTGCTGCGCGCCCTCCAGGTCGCCGGCGGCGAACTGCGCGCGCCCCCGCGCCGCAAGCTCCGCCGTTTCGCGCAGCTGAGCGACATACTCCGGACTGACGGTCTCAATCGGCGGCTCCGGCGGATCGCGCTCAGACCGCGCGAGGCGACGCGCCAGAGCCTGCGCTTCCGAGCTGGCCTGCACCTCAGGCGAGAGGACCTGATAGGTGCCGCGGGCCGCAGGAAGATCGCCGCGCGCGAGTTCGTCCGACGCACGCCGCAGCAGCCCTTGATCCCGGAGGGCCAGGAGCGAATTGACCATGGGCTGGGTCGTCGGGTTCAGCGGAAGCAGCCGCAACGACTCCGAAACCAGGGCGAGTGCTTCCGTCGGCTTGCGCGCACGGAGCAGACTGACCGCACGACGACGCGTCTCTTCCGACGCCGCGATGACCCGAGTCTGCCGATCGGCTTCGGCGCGCATGAGGGCGTCAGCATCCCTGTCCTCGGCGGGCTCGACCGTCTGTGCAACCAGCGAAAAATCCGCAACCACTAGCCCGAGCAGACCCGGAACGATCCAACGGAATAGCGAATTCATAAGGTCGACCGGTGTCAGGGAACCGCTCCTCCGTCCGTCTCACCCGGCGTGAGCTGAAGGCTGCGCTGCGCGCCGGCGTCATCGGTCCACTCGATCTCCACGGCAGGTGGCTGCACGCCGATCCGGGCCACGCCATACACGCGTCCTTGGCTCTCGACGCGATCGCCCACGTTCGCCGCGATCGTGGTACCGCCGGGGATTGATCGAAGGATAGCCTGTAAAGGAGCGTCCCTTTGTGGATCGGCCGCCGCATCGAGCGTCACTACCTCGCCTCCGACCTCGCGAACGAGGATGGCACGGGCCCGGCGCACGGTTTCTCCGCCTTCATGCATCCGCCGGAGTTCCACGGCGCGCACGACAAGTCCCTCCGTTCCGACGAGTTCTCCCGCCCGGGCGAGCACACTGCCGCCGCCGGGCAATGCAAAGACCCCGCGCAAGCTTCGCCCCGCGCCAGTGTGCCCGACCAAACTAAGCCCGCCTTCCTGTCGGCGGACCTCAACGAGGACGAAGGGAGGCGCAGCGTGCGGCGTCACCTCACGAAGGGAATCGCCCGCCGCGACCTCCACTGGCTGATCCCTTTTGCGCGATGAGAACAGGTCGGAGCCGTCGGTTCGCTGAGGCCAGACTGCACGAGCCGCGGGGGGCTCCAATCCGAACTCAGGCGCACGCCCGTCCACCGCCCCGTCGGCGGCACGCAGCAGCGTGCCCATTCCGACCATCAGGCCAACCAGGCGCCTTCGTGCGTTCACGAGCCCACCTCCTTGGTGCCCAATCCGACTGCCCGCGACCAATCGATGAAGGCGACGGTCACGACAAAGCGCAGCGGACCGTTGCCCGGCGAAGGCTGGTTCGTCCCGGTGTCGGCGGCGTCAGTCCATCGCTCAACGTCAATCCAGCGGACCAGCGCATGCGGCGACGTTTCCGCCAGTCGCGCCAGAAATCCACGCAGCGCCGCCGTCTCGCCGCGAAAGGCTATGCGGAACCATCCCTGCCCGAGCTCAGGGGGCAAACGCAGACGCAGCCGTGGATCCGGCACAAAAAAATCAGCGATGCCCTGTCCCGCCCCGGGCTCCGCGCCCGGAGCTTCGCGTTCGATTCCCTCGAGGACCAGGGCACGCCCCGCCCCCAACGCATCAACGAGGCGCGCAATGTGGTCCTGCTGTCGCATCACCGTCGCGAGCACAGCGGGGGAAGGGCCGGCCGCACGGTAGGTTTCAAAACCAAAGCGCTCCGCCTCCTTCACCGCGACCCCCGCCTCGCGCAACTGCCGGAGAAACCCGTCCACGCGTTGAACGAGTTCAAAAAACACCTCCGCCCGCTCCATCGTTGCCATGTCCCGCGCGTCAACGTTGAGCCCGGATCCGAGCGCCGACTCCCACCGCGCCACACGCTCCTCCTTTTGGCGAACGACCTGATCGGAATGGGCCCGCGCGGCCGTCAGGGCAGTCAGGTCACCCGATCCGGCGAGGCGCCGTTGACGTTCCAACGTCCGCCACGATTCATCCGCCCTCCGCGCAGCCAATTCAGCGAAGGCCAACCCCAAAGCGGAGCCCAGGACGAGGATCGAGAGGCCTGCTTCCACCGGACCCCACGCGGGAGAACGCAACCGCAGGTTCATGGTGTGCGGGCCTCGCCTTCGCCGAGCGCGAGCACGACGCCGAGTTCAAATTGCAGGACTCCCGGCTCGCCCGACATGAAACGCTCGCGTCCCATCCGCCGGACAGACGATGCCGCCCCGAGGGACGCGAGCAGCGCCTTGACGCGCTGACGGGCCGTGTCACTCACCCGCCCGCCGGTCGCTCCCGCATCGAGCATGCGACCATGAATCACGACCTCAAGCGCCGCCGCCCCTTCCGCCTCCGACTCGTGTTCCAGACGATCGATCCATGCCTCGCCGGCGGCGTCCACCGCCAGCTGCAGATCAGCGAGAAAGCGGATCCAGACATCGCGCTCGTGAACCAGCTGCCCCGCACGCCCGAGGCGTTCCTCCAGTCGGCGCAGGCGCTCCTCGTTCAGATCCAGCTGCCGGCGCTGCTCGAGCAACGCCGGCAGTTCCTGGCGCAAGCGGTCCGCCCGCGAGCTTGCTTCAGCCGCACGTTGTCCGGCGCGCACCGCCAAGGTGCCGAGGGAAAGCGCCACCAGCGCGGAAGCCGTGATGAGCGCCGGTCGCCGCCGCCGTCTCGCCTGTTGCTGACGGAGCGCGCGCGGCAGGAGATCGAGCACGCGCCCTCCGGCCGGAGGCGCCAGCGCCAGGCCAACCAGGACCGGAAGAACGCCGCCCCACTCACCCATCGGCGGCTGCACGCGCTCCGGCCCCACACGTCCGGCCGTCAGGGGGTCGAGCAGACGCACCGGAATGGCGAGGCGCAGCTCCAGGTCGCGCCGCAGCGATTCGCAGCCGGCCGCATCCCCGCACACCCGGCCCCACGCCGGTGCCGTCGCGCCGCCAAGACCGGACACGAGGCGCGCGATCTCCAGATGAATGCGCTCCAAACGACTCGGGCCCGCGGCCGAAGAAGCCTCGCTGATGGTCCGCAGCGTCCAACGACCGCCGGCGACGAGCATGACCTGCGCCGTCGCACCGAGCAGATCGACCAGAATTCCCGGACGGCGCTCCGCCGGTTCCATGTAACAAAAGTACCGATACATCGGTCCGCCCGGTGGCTCCAAAACCTGGGGACGCACTCCGACCATGCGAAGCCGCGCGATCCTCGCCGCGACATCGTCCGCCCGGATCCCAACGACCAGTTCGCCCTCCTCGGATTCCGGACCAGGCGCCCGGCACGCATCCCAGATCAGATCGGAACCCGTCGCGGGAAACGCACGCTCGACCTCGAACGCCACGATGCGGCGGCGATCGCGCGGATCCGCTGACGGAACCCGCAGCGTGCGATACCACACGGATCCGGCTGGAAGGGCATAACGGCAGAGCCGTGGCGTCGGCGCCGACTCGGCCGATGTCAGCTCCGACCAGGCGAGCAACTCGAGGGCCCCACCGCGCTGGGTGCGGAAGCAGGCGGTGATCACCTTTCCGGAGACTTCAGTCGCGACGTGGATGCCAGCGGGACGCATGCGAGTACCCCCAAGGAAAGATGATCCTGATTTATTGCAATCTATTTGCGTATATAAACTCCCCATCCCCGTTTTCCCGGGCTTGCGCGCCTTCCCCACGTTCGCGGACACTCGCCTCGTGTGCGCCCATGCTCCCTCGACGGCCCTGCCGGTCACCAGCCCCACTCCGCTTGCCTACAAGATTGCCGTTCTGGTCTTCCTGGAGAACGCGGCCGGCGAACAGCTTCTGCTCCTGCGCGCCAAGCCACCTAATCTCGGGGCCTGGAGCCCGATCGGAGGCAAGTTGGAAACATCCCTGGGCGAATCCCCGTTTGAGTGCGCGGTTCGCGAAACCCGCGAGGAAACCGGCTTGGTCATTTCCGCCGCGGATCTCCACCTCTTTGGCATGATCGCCGAAAAGGCGTACGAGGGTCAGGCCCACTGGCTCCTGTTCCTCTTTCGCTGCACGCGCCCGATCGAGAGCCTTCCGCCAACGATCGATGAAGGCAGCTTCGGCTTCTTCTCCCGCACCGCCATCGACTCGCTGCCCCTGCCCACCAGTGATCGCACCGCGCTCTGGCCGGTCTTCGACCGCCACAAGCACAACTTTGTGGCGATTCGCGCCGACTGCGATCCGACCAAGCCACTCGAGCTTGTGATTGAGCAAGTCACTCCGCCCGAAGGACGAAACAACGCTTGATTTCCCGCCCTAGCGACGAAAACTCTCTCTTTTCAACCGACCGACCCACCCACCCGTGAGCAAAAAAACGACTGCCACCGACGAGAAAAAAGATGCCGCCCGGGTCAGCCCGGCCGCCAAGGCGCCGGTCAATGCCAAGCTGACCAAGGAAGAGCGCATCGAACTCTATCGTAAGATGGTGCGGATTCGCCGCTTCGAGGAGCGCAGTCTCCGGGCCTATCAGGCCAAGAAAATCGGCGGATTCCTCCACCTTTACATCGGCCAGGAAGCCGTGGCCGTCGGCGCCTGCTCGCTCATGGGCAAGCACGACCATGTCATCACCGCCTACCGTGACCACGGTCATGCGATCGCGGTCGGCATGGACACGAAGCCCCTCATGGCCGAGCTCTACGGCAAGGTCACCGGTTGCTCCAAGGGCAAGGGCGGCTCGATGCACTACTTTGATCCGTCCCGCAATTACTGGGGCGGCCACGGCATCGTCGGCGGTCAGATCCCGCTCGGCGTGGGTCTCGCCTACGGCGTGAAGTACCTCGGCCAGAAGGGCGCCGCGATGGCGTTCATGGGCGACGGCGCCGTCAACCAGGGTGCGGTCCACGAGGCCTACAATCTCGCGGCACTCTGGAACCTCCCCGCGATCTTCGTCATCGAGAACAACCGTTACTCGATGGGCACCAGCCAGGAGCGCTCTTCCGCCGGTCCCGGCCTCGCGCAGCGCGCCGAGGCCTACGGCATGGCGTGGGATGTGTGCAACGGCCACGACATCTACGAGGTTCGCGCCACGATGGACAAGGCCCTCAATCGCGCCCGCGATGAGTTCAAGCCGAGCGTCGTCGAGATCGACACCTACCGCTACCGCGGCCACTCCGTCGCCGACCCGGACAAGACCTATCGCGACAAGGCCGAGATCGAGGAGTACCAGCGCACGAAGGATCCGATCACCCTCTTCCAGAAGACCCTGCTCGACGAGGGCGTCCTGAACGAGGCGCTGGTCGAGCTGATCGACACCGAGGCCCGCGCCGAGGCGGATGTCGCCGCGGATTTCTCCGAGGCCAGCCCCTACCCGACCGTCGAGGACATCCAGAAGGATGTTTACTGGGAAATCGACAATCCCGCGCAGCGCGCCTCCCAGGGCCGCCTGTTCTTCGAGTAAGCACTTTCCTCCCGAACCACTTTTCCGATGTCCGTCATCACTTACCGCGAAGCCATCCGTCACGCCCTCGCCGAGGAACTCGAGCGCGACTCCAACGTCGTCGTCATGGGCGAGGAAGTCGCCCAGTTCAACGGCGCGTACAAGGTCACCGAGGGCCTCCTCGCCAAGTTCGGCCCCAAGCGCATCGTCGACACGCCGATCAGCGAGGCCGGCTTCATCGGCATGGGCCTCGGCGCCTCCATGCTCGGCGTCCGTCCCGTGATGGAGCTGATGTTCTGGTCGTTCTACTCGGTCGCCTTCGACCAGATCCTGAACAACGCCGCCAACGTTCGCTACATGTCCGGCGGCCAGATCAACTGCCCGATCGTCATCCGCGGTCCCGCCAACGGCGGCACCAACGTCGGCGCCACCCACTCGCACACGCCGGAGAACGTCCTCGCGAATCACCCCGGCATCAAGGTGGTCGTGCCCTCGACCCCCGCCGACGCCAAGGGCCTGCTCAAGTCGGCCATCCGCGACAACGATCCGGTCATGTTCCTCGAGAACACCCTGCTCTACGGAGAAAAGGGCGAGGTTCCGGATGGCGATATCGCGATTCCCCTTGGCAAGGCAGACATCAAGCGCGAGGGCACCGATCTCACGATCGTCACCTACGGCCGATCGGTCCACCACTCGCTCGCGGCGGCCGCGATTCTCGAGAAGGAGCACGACATCTCGGTCGAAATCGTCGACCTCCGCACGATCCGCCCGCTCGACATCGACACCGTGCTCAAGTCGGTCGCCAAGACCCACCGCGTCCTGATCGTCGAGGAGCAGAAGCCCTTCGCCAGTGTTGGCTCGCAGCTCGCGTTCATGATCCAGAAGGAAGCGTTCGACGAGCTCGACGGCCCGATCCATCGCCTGGCCACGATCGACGCCCCGGCCATCTACAGCCCGCCGATCGAAGTCGAGCAGCTCCCCAATCCCGCCCGCGTCCTCAAGGCCGCATTGGCTGCAGTCGCTTAGGCGACCGCAGCAGCTATAAGCTTTAAGCATTAAGCTCTAAGCCCAATCCACCCAACCGTACTTTCATAGCTTAAAGCTTACCGCTTAAAGCCTACAGCTTCCTTCCTCCTCCCTCCCATGGCCCAAATTATCGAGATGCCGAAACTCAGCGACACCATGACGGTGGGCACGCTGGTCAAGTGGCTCAAAAAGGAAGGCGACGTCGTGAAGAGCGGCCAGATGCTCGCCGAGGTCGAGACCGACAAGGCCACGATGGAGCTCGAGTGCTTCTTCGACGGCACGCTCCTCAAGATCTTCGCCCCCGCCGGTTCCCAGGTCGCCCTCGGCGCCCCGCTGTGCGCGGTCGGCAAGCCTGGCGAGACTGTCGAGGCCCCCAAGGCTCCGGCGGCCGCCCCTGCCGCGGCCCCCAAGGCCGAGGAAGCCAAGCAGACGCCTCCGCCGGCCGCCGCCGCTCCGGCGGCAGCGCCCGCTCCAGCCCCTGCCGCCGCCCCTGCGCCGGCTCCGGTCGTCAATGAGGGCCGCATCCGCATTTCCCCGCTCGCCAAGAAGCTCGCCGCCGAGAAGGGCATCGATCCTTCCCGCGTGCAGGGTTCCGGTCCCAGCGGCCGCATCGTGCGCGAGGACATTCTCGCCGCGGAAAAGTCCGGTTCGGCCAAGGCCGGCGCACCCGCCGCCAAGGGCGCCCCGTTCGCCGGCGGTGGTCTGACCAACAAGGGTCCGGTGCAGGAAGAGCGCACCGTCCCGGTTTCCACGATGCGTGGCGTCATTGCCAAGCGCATGGTCGAGTCCACCACGACCATCCCCTACATCTACCTCGACATCGAGATCGACGCCGAGCCGCTCCTCGCGCTGCGCGCGCAGCTCAACACCGGGCTCGAGGCCCAGGGCGTGAAGCTCTCGGTCAACGATTTCGTCATCAAGGCCTGCGCGGAGGCGCTGCGCAAGGTGCCCGCCGTCAACAGCTCGTGGGAGGGCAACCAGATCCGTTACTTCGGCGCCGCGCACGTCGCATTCGCCGTTGCGCTCGAGGATGGTCTCATCACCCCGGTCGTCCGTGACGCGCACCTCAAGAGCGTGTTCCAGATCAGCACCGAGGCGAAGGCCCTCGGCAAGAAGGCCAAGGAGAAGAAACTCGCCCCGACCGACTACACCGGCGGCACCTTCTGCGTCTCCAACCTCGGCATGATGGGCATCCCGAAGTTCACCGCGATCATCAACCCGCCCAACTCCGCGATCCTCGCCGTCGGCACCACGGTCACCAAGCCTGTCGTGAAGAACGGCCAGATTGTCGTCGGGCAGACGATGACCGTGACGCTCAGCGCCGACCACCGCGCCTTCGACGGCGCAGTCGCCGCGCAGTACCTCAGTGCCCTCAAGCAGATTCTCGAGCTGCCGGCACTGCTGCTGGTCTGAGTGAACGTCCCTTCCTCCAAGCAAAAAGGCGGCCCGCAACGGCCGCCTTTTTTGTTTTCGCCGCCGGGGAGACGAGCCAAACGGCCTGTCATCCGGTCAACTCATCGTTGACCGGATTGCGTTGGATCGCGGGAACGGCCCATCCGCGCTCACTGCAGCCACACTCGTTCGAACGGCCCGAGGGCGAGGAGGTTGTTGGTCCAACCCTTCACCGAAGGATCCATCAGGTATTGGTTGGTGTAGTAATAAACCGGCAGGATGGGCATCTCATCGGTCAGGATCGCCTCCATGCGCTGCATCAGCTCGAGCCGCGCGTCGCGATCCACCGTCTTGATCACCTCCTTGTAGAGACGATCATACTCGTCGTTGCCCCAGCCGGTTCGGTTGAAACCACCGTCGCTGGTGAACACCTTGAGAAACTGCGAGGGATCGTACGGCTCCATGATCAGCCCCTGCCGGCTCATCACGTAGTCGCCGTTGTCGACCGTATCGAGATAGACCTTCCACTCCTGGTTTTCGAGGACGAGCTCGATTCCCAGTTCGTTTCGCCACGTCTGCTGCAGCGCCTCGGCGATCATGCGATGATTTTCCGCGGTGTTGTAGAGCAGACGGATCGGCTCCAGCCCCTTGCCGCCCGGATAACCCGCCTCGGCCAAGAGGCGACGGGCCTCGTCAAAATTGGTCTTGGTTCGCGCCCGGCTGACGTAGCCGTCGATGCCTTCCGGGGTGAAATGATAGGCGGGAATCTCCCCACCCTTCGTGATGTTGCGAATGATGCTTTCCCGATCCACCGCCATCGCCAGGGCCTGCCGAACCCGTTTGTCGGTGAAGGGCGCACGCTTCACGTTGAAGTTGAAGTAGTACACGCCGGAAAACGGATGGATATGGATCTTCTCCGGCTCCTCCGCCTGATAGACGGCGATCTTTGTCAGCGGCACGCGCTCCGTCTTGTGGAGCTGGCCCGCGCGGAACGCCGCCTCCTCCGACGTGAAGCTCTCGATCGGGATGAAGCGCACCCCGTTGAGTTTGACCGTGTCGCGATTCCAGTAAGTCGGGCTCTTGCTCACCGCGACGTGCCGGTTCGGCTCCCATTCGCTGAGCACAAAAGGTCCGTTGCCCACCAAATTACCCGGACGCGTCCAGCGGCTCCCCTGCCGATAGGGGTCGCCGTGCTGCTTGATCACGTGCAGCGGCACAGGGAACCACGAACGCGACGCCATGGTTTTCAGGAGGTAACCAGCCGGGTGCAGGAGTTTGACCTCCAGCGTGCGATCATCGATCACGCGAAAGCCAACCTGGGCGAAATCCGAGATCTGCCCCTTGTGATAGGCCTCGGCATTGACGACGTCATACATCTGGTCGGCGTTGTCGGAAGCCAACGTCGGCGTGATCTGCCGGCGAAACGATTCATAAAAATCCCGCGCGGTCAGCGGCGTGCCGTCCGACCATTTCGCATCGGCGCGCAGATGAAAGGTGTACGTCAAACCGTCGGCACTGACGTCCCACCGCTCGGCCACGCCGGGCCGCGGCTCAAGCGTCTCCGGGTCCGTGCGCGTCAGTCCCTCGAAGAGCGTAGCCACGACGTTCCGCTCCGGGATGCCCGTGATCACCTGTGGATCGAGATCCTGCGGCTCGGCCCCGTTGCCGACCAACATGATGCCTTCGCGCGTCGCCTGCTGAACCTGCGTTTCGCGCTGCCCGCAGCCTGCCAATAAGGCGAGCGCCACCAAGCCAATCCCGATCCCGCGCCACCACTGCCTACGAACCCAAGTGTGTTTCGTCATGTGAAAGAGGATGCAGCCAGCATGGCGATCCGGACCGGTCTCGCAAGTACGACAACCGGTTTACACCCGGGATTGCCTCAGTGCCCCTTGCCTGCAGGCTCCCTTACCGCAGGCACACCCCGTGCTCCCACCGCCTGACCAGCTTCCTGCATCCCCCCGCCCCCAGCCCCGCCTCTCGACCATGCGCTTCCTGCATCCCTCCCTCCGGCTCGCCCTCGTTGCCCTTGCTCTGGGCTCCGCTCCCGTCCCCGCCGCCACCCCCAACTGGACGGCGGCCGATGAGGAGATCCTGCGGCATTTCCAGACAATCGTTCGCATGGACACGAGCGATCCGCCGGGCGGCGAGAAGCCCGTCGCCGACTACCTCAAGTCCGTCCTCGAAAAGGAGGGGATCGAGGTGCAGCTCTTCGCCAAGGACCCCAACCGACCCAACGTCGTCGCGCGTCTGCGGGGAAATGGCTCGAAAAAGCCCCTCTTGCTCATGGGACACACGGACACGGTCAACGTCGACCCCACCAAGTGGAAGCACGGTCCCTTCTCCGCCCACCGCGAGGATGGTTACATCTACGGACGCGGCACGGTCGACGATAAGGACAACGTTGTCGCCAAGCTCATGGTCATGCTCCAGCTCAAGCGCTCGGGCGTGCAGCTGGACCGCGATGTGATCTTTCTCGCCGAGGCCGGCGAGGAAGGAAACGTCCAGTACGGCATCGAATTCATGGTCAACGAGCACTGGTCGGCCATCGAGGCCGAGTTCTGTCTCGCCGAAGGCGGCAGCATGGTCCGCTCCAAGGGTCAGGTGCAGTACGGCAGCGTGCAGACCACCGAGAAAATTCCCAACCGGGTCAAACTCATCGCCCGCGGCGTCGCCGGCCACGGCTCCGTCCCCCTGCGCTCCAACGCCGTGGTCCATCTGGCGCAGGCCATCGCCAAGGTCGCTGAATGGCAGACGCCCATGCGCCTCAACGAGACCACGCGCGCCTTTTTCGAGCGCCTCGCATCCATCAGCGAGCCCGAGGCCGCCGCCCGCTATCGCGCCGTGCTGGCCGGGGATGAGAACAACGCCGCCCAGGAATACTTCGCCGTCAACGAGCCGCGCCTCCACTCCACCCTCCGCACGTCGATCTCGCCCAACATGATCACGGGCGGCTCGCGTGTGAACGTGATTCCCTCCGAGGTCGAGGCCACCCTCGATATCCGCTCCCTGCCCGACGAGCAGATGCCGCGCTTTCTCGAGCAGATGCGCGCCGTCATCAACGATCCGGCCGTCGAGGTCGTGGTGGCCTCGGGCCATACGCGCCCGGGCGCCGCACCCTCCCCGCTCAACTCCGAGGCCTTCAAGGCGGTCGAAGCCGCGATTCAGCGTCACTACGGCGTGATCACCATTCCGACGATGAGCACCGGCGCGACCGACATGGCCTTCCTTCGCAGCAAGGGCGTGCCCAGCTTCGGCATCGGGCCCGGCATCGATATCGAGGACGGCCCCAAGGGCTTCGGAGCCCACAGCGACCAGGAACGCATCATCGAGGCCGAACTCTACAAATTCGTGCGCTTCACCTTCGACGTCGTCGTCGACCTCGCGGCGTCGAAGTAAGGAACAGGTGATGATTGATGTAGCCGGGGTCGCTGACCCCGGTCCGGATCCAACGCCTAAACTTCGGACCGGCCTCAGCGAGGCCGGCTACATCTGGAAGCGCCTCAGCCTTCCGCCCGCCGCTTTGCGTCGGCTTCGATCAGGCCCTTCACGCGGTCGAGCTCGGCCTTGACCGCGGTCTTGACCGTCGCGAGATCGCCTGCGGTCTTCACCGGGGCAGACGCGAACACGTAGAACTTCATCTTCGGCTCGGTGCCCGAACCGCGCGCGGCAAAGGTATAGCCGTTCGCGAGCGTAACGAAGTACAGGTCCTGCCGCGGGATGAGTTCACCGTCCGCGTCATGGATATCAATGCGGCCGAAATCCTGGAACTGAGAGACAGCGACATCGCCGAACGCCGTGGGCGGCGCACTGCGGTAGGTCTCAAGGATCCGCTTGATCTTGGCCGCACCCGTGGCGCCCTCGTAGTAAAGGTTGATCGTGCCCTCGAGGAAGAAGCCGTGCTGGAGATAGAGGGCGTCGAGCTGCTGCGGCACCGTGAGGCCGCGGCTCTTCACCCAGGCACAGAACTCGGCAAACATCAGGCAGGCCGCATTGCCGTCCTTGTCGCGGAGCTGGTCGTTCGGCAGGTAGCCGTAGCTCTCCTCAGTGCCGAAGACATAGAACGTGCTGTGCTTGAGCAGCAGCTTCGCGCGCGACTCCAGAGGCGTCGCATCATAGTCGATCGCAATCCCCGGTTCCTTAAGCAGCGCGGACTTGAGGCGGTCCTCGTAGCCCTTGAGCTTGGCGGCGATCCACTTAAAGCCTGTCAGCGTGTTGATGACCTTGACCCCGTGCCACTTGCCAATCGCGTCCTGCAGCGGCGTGGTGACAAAGGTCTTGATGATCGCCGCGTGCGAAGAGCCGGACGCGGGCAGGAGCCCGCGCTCCTTGAATTTCGTCAGGCGATAGTCGGCGAGGAGCGCGCCGATCTGGTTGCCGGTGAGCAGCTCCATCTTGCCCGCGGCATTGCGCACCGCGCAGCCCATGCGGTCGCAGTCGGGGTCGGTCGCCAGCACAACATCCAGGCCTTCCTTCTCGGCGAGCGCGACCGCGAGCGAAAGCGCCTCGGCGTTCTCCGGATTGGGGGACTTCACCGTCGGGAAGCGGGCATCGAACGCGACCTGAGACTCGACCTGGCGAACCTCGCAGCCGGCGTGCAGCAGCAGCGGCAGGCTCGCGACGCCGCCCGTGCCATGGATCGACGTGAAGGCGATGCGCAGCTTCGTCTTGCGGAAGACCTCGGGATCGATCGCCGCCTGCGCCGCCACATCGAGGTAGGAATCATCCGCCGCCCGGCCGAGCGTGATCACGCGCGACAGGTCCTTGGCCAGAAACGACGCCAGTTCGCCGAGCGGCACCGCGTTCACCTCGGCGACAATGCCGGCGTCATGCGGCGGGACCACCTGCGCACCGTCCTCGAAGTAGGCCTTGAAGCCATTGTCATGGGGAGGATTGTGGCTGGCCGTGATGACCACGCCGCAGTGCGCCTTCAGCCAGCGCACACTGTAGCTCAGCTGCGGGGTCGAGCGCGGACCGTCGAAGATGCAGGCCACGCCACCCAGGCGCGTCCAAGCCGAGGCCGCGAGCTCGCAGAAGTGTCGGGAGAAATGGCGGACGTCGTGCGCGATCACCAGCTTCGGCACATCGTAGCGGTTGGCGCTGCGCAGGTGGCGATGGACGTAGCGGTAGAGACCGATGACCGCGCGCAGGAGCGTGAAGTCGTTGAGGACATTGCTGCCGGCCGCGGCATAGGCCGGCGTGCCCTGCGGACCGGGAGCCGTACCCTGCTCCGCCTGCGTGCTCACCACGCCAATCGTGCGCCCGCGCATCCCGCCGGTGCCGAACTCGAGGTAACGGTAGAACCGGTCGTTCAGTTCGCTCCAGGCCTCCTTTGCCACCAGTTCGTCCACGCTGGCCCCGAACCAGGCCGGCAGGCCGGCACCAAGCCAGGTCGTGAGGTTCTCAACGGTCGTGGGGAGCAACTGGCCGGATTTCCCGGCGGCGGCGATCTTCTGCAGCGTGGTCATGGGTAGGGGAAGGGATTATTCGAGATAGAGTCCGTCGGCGACCGCCGGTTTCGGATGCAGGAGGCGCCAGGCGTCAGCAAAGGAATCCTCGTCGTATCCAAATGACGGCGACACCTCGATCGCCGGCACGGGTCCGGCCGGCAGCGCGGCGCCATTCGCCGTAAGCCAGCGTCCGAACTGCGCGAGCTGCGCGTCCCGACAGGTGGCCGGGGAGTCCAGGCCCTCGGCGTTCTTGACCGGGGCGAAGTCGTCCTCCCGGCGGGTCTCGATCACCAGCGGGTTGCGGGCAAACGGCAGAGCGTCGAAGACAAACATCTCGAACTTCACCCCGTTGGGCTTGGCCGGCTTCACCGGCGCGCCCGCGGCATCGATCGTCGCGATCTTCTTGTCCGCGCGGTGGAACGGAAGCGCAACGTCGGATCCGCCCGTGGCGACGCGATGCACGAACTCGCGGTCGAGCACATGGATCGCAATGCTGCCGGCGAGAAAGCGCAGGCGGCCGTTCGCCGGATCCACCTCGCGCTGGCGCTCCATCGGCAGGTCGGAGTACTCGATCACCACCGTTTTCCCGCCCTGGCGGCAAAAAAGGCCGACCTTCTCCTCCGGGTAGGCCTTGGGCACCATCTTCGAACTCATCTCCGAGCGGCCCCGGAGGTGCCAGCCGATGAAGGTCGGGTCGATGCTGCGCACCAGCGGATTGTCGACCTGGAAGTAGCTGATGGTGTCGATCCCATCCGCCTTCATCTGCGCAATCGCGCCGCTGCGCTCCAACGCGCGCAGCGAACCGCCGTGACCGTCAGGGGAAAGGGCGATCGAGCCCGTCGTCTCCAGCAGGATCTTGCCGTTGAAATCCACCGCCGGCATCCGGCCCTGACGGAAAAAATGCACCCGGTTGCGATCCAACCCGAACCAGCGGTGCTCGGCAAAAAACGCCTCGGTCGCCGCGTGATTCTGGTGGCTCGTCATGATGTACCACGGAATCGCCCGGCCATAGCGCAGGCCCGTCGCCCGGATCTTTTCCGCGAAGACCTGGAACAGCGGTTTCTTGCGCAGCGGGGTCACCGGATAGGTGCCCTTGGGGCCATCGTAGCCGAGCCGCGTGCCCTGCCCGCCCGCAACCGTGAACGCCGCCACGCGGCCGCCGCGGAGTGCACTCTCGCCCACCGACTTCGCCTCGGACCAGGAACTCGCGTTCCCTCCATTCTCCGGACGCGCCTCGTAGGGCGCCGGCTCAAGGCCGTCGAGATTCACCGCCGCCGCCCCCGCCGATCCCAGCAGGGTGCGGTTGAGACGCTCAACCTCGGCCAGGTCCACCTCAGCGGCCTCGGCCAGCAGGGTCTTTTGCGCATCCGCGTTCAGTTGGTTGAGGAAGGCGAAAACCTGTTCCTGACCCGCTTGACGGTACCGTTCAACGATGGATGACATGGATGAAGTAAATCGATTCAGCGAGGCACCCTGAACGCCCGCAATTTCAATTTCGAGCCCGCCGGAGACGGGCCTCACTGTTCGAAACGAAAGATGAACTCGTCCGGCTTCGCGAAGCCGAGGCGGCGGCGAATGACCATTTCGACATAAGCCGGGTCAGACCGCAGACGCTCCAGCATGCGCTGCTGGTCCCGCAGGCGCTCCTCCGCCAAGGCCAGGCGCGAGCGGCCCGATGCCTCGATCTCCTTCAGGCGGACGTACTCCGCCCGGGTCTGCCAGAAGAAGCCGGCCGAGCCGGCCGCCACACTGACGAACAAAACGAGATAGAAGGTGATGATAAGCCGCCTGAGCTTCACGTCCTGTTTTTCTACGCCCCGATTGATGGATGTAAATGCCGGGCTGAGAAAATCGCGCTGAACAACGCTTTCCCTGATGCCGATCTGTCAATTACCTTTGAATCCCGCCCGGATCCTGCTTTTGGCGTGCTTTCGAGGGGCGCGCGCCTAGTGTGCATCTCCTGATGTATGAGAGCTTTTACGGATTCACGGAGCTTCCGTTCAACATCACTCCCGATCCGCGTTTTCTTTACCTCGGCCCCACCCACCAGGAGGCGTTGCAGCACCTGAAATTCGGCGTGGAGCAGAAGAAGGGATTCATCGTGCTCATCGGCGAAGTCGGCTGCGGCAAGACGACCCTGTGCCGGCGCTTCCTCAACGAGATCGATCCGCAGCACTTCGACACCGCGCTCATCCTCAATCCGCGGGTGACCGAGACGCAGATGCTCAAGGCGATTCTGACCGAGCTGGGCGAAACCAAGCTCGCCCGCAGCCAGAACGACCTCGTCGCGCAAGTGAACCGCGTCCTCCTGGAACGAATCGGCCGCGGGCGTGACATCATCCTCATCATCGACGAGGCCCAGAACCTGTCGTTTCCCGTGCTGGAGCAGATCCGGTTGCTGTCGAATCTCGAGACCGACAAGCAAAAGCTCCTCCAGGTGGTCCTCATGGGCCAGCCCGAGTTGAAGGAGATCCTCGCCCGCGAGGAATTGCGCCAGCTACGGCAGCGCATCTGGGTGCATTACGAGATCCATCCCCTGTCACTGCTCGACCTCGAGCACTACGTGCAGCACCGCCTGACGCTCGCCGGCGGCGCGGGTCGGCCTCACTTCACCCGCTGGGCCCTCCGCGCCCTGCACGGCGCGAGCCGCGGAATTCCCCGCGTGATCAACAATCTTTGCGACAAGGCCCTCCTCGCCGCCTTTATCCGCGAGTCGGATGAGGTCACCTACTGGGACATGCGTCGCGCCATCCGTGAGTTCAAGACCCTCACCGAATGAGCCTGCCCTGCTCCGGCCCCACCGCCCAGCCGCCCGCGATTAAAGTGCGGGTTGCCTTCGCCCAACTCCCCCTCTCACACTTCCTCCCGGCATGAGCCTGATCAACGAGGCCCTCAAGAAGGCGCAACGGATGCGCGCGGAAACGCCTCCCCCGGTGGCCGCCCCCGGGCCTGACGGCACGCCCGCGCCGACCGTCGTTCGTCGCGGCCGGCCCGTCCCCGCCCAGGTGATCGTGCTGTCGATCCTCGGTGGCGCCGTCCTCATTGGCGCAGCCGTGGTGATCACCCTGCTGATGCTGCGGCCTGCCGCCCCGGTCACGCCTTCGCCTGCCCCCGCCACC
>CAYWRG010000065.1:0-24430 GCA_964460715.1 uncultured Opitutus sp.
GAAAAGTCGCCGCACCAGACTAGGATGCTGTTGCGCGGCGCGCAGCCCTCGAGTAGGGCCCACGGGACCGCGGCGGGCACGGGCGGCGCGACCGGGTCCGGCGCCGGCTGCTGGCGCAGCGAGGCCGCCGCGCGCAGGATGCGGCCGGACCCGCCGGCGGGAGGCCGGAAGAGATGGCCGGACGGTGTGGCGTGGACGAAGCCCACGCGGTCGCGACAAACCGCGGCGATGAGCATGATCAGCTCGGCGACCTCGAGCAGCGCCTGGCGGCGGGTCGGGCCGCGCGAGCCGAACTGCAGGCTCGGGGTGTCCTCGAGGACGAGGATGACCGTGATGTCGCGCTCCTCGACAAAGACCTTGCGGTACGGTTCTCCGAGGCGCGCGGTGACCTTCCAGTCCACGTCGCGGATGTCGTCGCCGAAATTGTACTTCACCACCTGGTCGAACTCCATGCCACGGCCGCGGAAGACGGAGAGGTACTCACCTGTCATCATGCTCTGCACCGCATTGCGCACGCTCCACTCGACGCGACGCAGGCGCGCGAGGGACGCGTCGGGGGCGGCCGGGAGGGAGGCGGGAGCGGCGTCCATGGGCGGACCGCGACGGATCAGACGGCCGGAACCGGGGTGTCGTGGATCACGCGCCGGACCACGTCGTCCGTGGTCTGGCCCGCGGCCTCGGCCTCATAGGTCAGGCCCAGGCGGTGGCGCAGCACCTCGGGCGCCATTTCCTGGATGAGCGCCGGCGTGACGAACTCCATGCCACGGAGCCAGGCGAGGGCGCGACCGGCCTGGAAGAGGGCAAGCGAGGCACGCGGCGAGGCCCCGAAATTGAGGAGACGCAGGCCGCGGGCATCCGGCTGGCGCAGCAGGCGGGTGTTGCGCACGAGGTCGAGGATGTAGCCCTCGAGCTCGGGCGCGACGTGCACGCGGTCCACCACCTTGCGCAGGCCGATGATCTCCTCCGGCGTGGAGACCGATGTCAGCTCCGGGCTGGAGCTGAGCTGGCCCCAACGCCCGAGCAGGGCGCGCTCCTCGGCGGCAGAGGGGTAGTCCACGAGCAGCTTGAAGAGGAAGCGGTCCGTCTGGGCCTCGGGCAGCGCATACGTGCCGTCCTGATCGACCGGGTTCTGGGTCGCCATCACAAAGAACGGCTTGGGCAGCGGATGCGTCTGGCCTCCGATGGTGACCTGGCGCTCCTGCATCGCCTCGAGCAGTGCGCTCTGGACCTTGGCCGGCGAGCGGTTGATCTCATCCGCCAGCACGAGATTGGCGAAGATCGGTCCGTGGTAGGGCGTGAACTCACCCGTCTTGGGCGAGAAGATCATCGTGCCGACGACGTCGCTGGGCAGGAGGTCGGGCGTGAACTGGATCCGCTCGAACCGCACGCCGAGGGCGGTGGCGAGCGACTTGATGAGCAGCGTCTTGGCGAGACCGGGCATGCCCTCCAGGAGGACGTGCCCACCGGTGATGATGGCGACGAGCAGGTGCTCGACGGTGGCGGCCTGGCCGATGACGGCCTTGGCGACTTCCTGACGTACGCGTTGCGACCAGACCAGTCCGTTGGACATGAAGGAAGAGATAGGGAAGTGAAGGCCGTCCAGGCCGGGGAGACAAGGGCCGATGGGCCCGGGCGTGGTCCCCAAGCCACCGCGCCCCCCCGGGGGGCGTGTCCGACGGCGGGCCGGAGGGGCCCGAAGGGGGGAATGAGTGCGGAGAGGGAGTTACTGCTGGTGACGGAGCAGGACGCGGCCGTGGCGGTCCGGGAGGACCTTGCCCTCGGCAAGGGCGAGCTTTCCGTTGACCAGCACGTAGTCCATGCCAGTCGAGTAGGCATGCGGCGCGTCGTAGGCGGCCGGGTCGTTGATCGTCTCCGGATTGAAGACCACCACGTCCGCAAAGGCGCCGGCGCGCAGCACGCCGCGGTCCTTGATGTTGAGCACGCCGGCGGTGAGGCCGGTGGAGGTGTGGATGGCGTGCTCGAGCGTGATCGCGCCGCGATCGAGCGCGTAGCGGCGGATCTTGCGCGGGAAGGCGCCGTAGGCGCGCGGGTGCTCGGCGCCGGAGCCAAAGGTGACCAGACCGCCATCGGTGCAGGTCATGTTCCACGGCTGGCGCATGTAGGCGTCGACGTCGTTCTCATTCATGTTGAACGACACGATCGCCGCGCCGCCCGCGATCAGCATGTCGATCGCGGTGTCGATCGGCTCCTGCAGCCGCTCGCGGGCAATCTCGTCCAAGCGGCGGCCCTCCAGTTTCGGATTGGCCGGATGCCGCCGGATCATGATCGCATTCGCCCCGGCGCGACGGGCCAGATTCTCAAGCATCTCGACGCGGATGGTGGCCCGCTGCTCGGGATTGGAGAGACGCGTGGCGATGGCCTGCTGGCCACCCTCCTGGGCCCAGCCCGGGACAAGCGAGGCCTGCAGGCTCGAGCCGGAGGCCGAGTAAGGATACTGGTCCGCCCAGATCTCCAGACCCTCGGCCCGCGCCTTGTTGATGTTGGCGATGACCTCGGCCGACTTGCCCCACACCGTCGGGCCTATGCCCTTGATGTGGGTCACGATGCCCGGAATCTTCGCCTGCCGGGAGACCTCGATCAGCTCGTTGACGGCCGCAACCACGCCGATGTCGTAGCTCGATTCATCACGAATGTGGCTGATGTGAAAGGTCTCGGGAAACTCGGCCGCGACCTTGGCCAGCGTGACCATCTCGTCGGTCTTGGAGTACTTGCCCGGGATGTAGAACGGGCCGCTCGAGAAGCCGAAGGCGCCGAGCTCCATGGCCTTTCGCACATAGGTCTTCATCTGCTCCAGCTCGGCGGGCGTGGGGGCCCGGTCCTCGAGGCCCATGACGGTCGAGCGCACGCCATTGTGGCCGATCATCGGCGCCACGTTGACGCCCGGCCCGTGCTGGCGGGTCGGACGGAGCTGATCCTCCAGGTCGGCGGGCCCGCCGCCGTCCGGGTTGATCAGCACGGTCGTGATGCCCTGGTAGAGGATCGGCGGGGCGCCCGCGAGCTCGGCGGTGGTGAGCCCCGGCATCGCGTGGGAGTGCGGGTCGATGAAGCCCGGCGTGACATAGCGGCCGCGGGCATCGATCACTCGGGTGGCGGTGGCGCCGGCCGGGATCGGGCCGACCTCGACGATGCGGTCGCCCTTGATCGCGACGTCGGCATAGCGCCAGGGGCTGCCGGTGCCGTCGATGACACGGCCGCCACGGATCAGGACATCATAGGACTGGGCGGCGAGGGTTGAGGCGGCGGCACAGGCCAGCAGCGCAAACCCGGAGATAAGGAGGGAACGGGTCTTCATGGCAGGAAGGAGGTGGAGGGCGGGTTACTGCTGGTGGCGGAGAAGGACGCGGCCATGGCGCTCGGGCACCACCTTGCCGTCGGCGACCGCCACCTTGCCGTTCACGAGCACGTACTCCATGCCGGTCGAGTAGGCGTGGGGCTGCTCGTAGGTCGCGACATCGGCCACCTTGGCGAGGTCGAAGACGAGGACATCGGCGTAGGCGCCGCGGACGAGGACGCCCCGGTCCTTGATGCCGAAGACGCCGGCGGTAAGGCCGGTGGAGGTGTGGACGGCATGCTCGAGCGAGATGGCCCCGCGCTCGACGACGTAGCGGCGGAGCTTGCGCGAGAAAGCGCCGTAGCTGCGGGGATGACCGGAGCCGACGCCGAACTCGGGCAGGCCGCCGTCGGTGCAGGTCATGTTCCACGGCTGCTTCATGAAGGCCTCCACATCGGTCTCGTTCATGTTGAACGAAACGATCGAGGCGCCGCCGGCCATGAGGATGTCGATCGCGGTGTCGACCGGATCCTGCAGGCGCTCGCGCGCGATCTCGTCGAGCCGCTTGCCCTCGAGTTTGCGGTCGGCGGCGTGGCTCGCGATCATGACGGCGTTGGCACCGGCGCGGCGGGCCAGATTGTCGACCATCTCGGTGCGGATCGTCGCGCGCTGCTCGGGGTTGGCGAGGCGGGTGCGCAGGGCGGTCGGTCCGCCCTCCTGGGCCCAGCCCGGCACCAGCGCGGCCTGGAGTCCGGTGCTGGAGGCGGCGTAGGCGTACTGGTCGGACCAGATCGAGAGGCCCTCGGCGCGTGCCTTGTTGATGTTCGCAATGATGTCGGCCGACTTGCCCCAGACGGTCGGGCCGATGCACTTGATGTGGGTCGCCACCCCGATGATGCCCGTCTGGCGGGAAACCTCGATCAGCTCGTTCACCGCCTCGACCACGCCGACGTCATAGGAGGCCTCGTCGCGGACATGGCTGATGTGGAAGGCACCCGGCACTTCATTGGCCACGCGCGCAAGGGCAACCAGCTCGTCGGTCTTGGAAAATTTTCCCGGGGTGTAGAAGGGGCCGCTGGAGAAGCCGAACGCCCCGAGCTTCATCGCGCCCCGGACGTAGTCCACCATCTGCTGCAGCTCCTGCGGGGTCGGGGCGCGGTTGTCCATGCCCATGACCGTGCTGCGGACGCCATTGTGGCCGATCATCGGTACGATGTTGAGGCCCGGCGTCTGCGCCCGGATCGCGTCGAGCTGCGGCTTCAGGTCCGCCGGCCCGCCGCCGTCGGGGTTGATCATCGCGGTGGTGACGCCCTGCAGGAGCATCGGGATGGCGGCCGCACCCTTCTCGGTGCCGATCTCGGGGGCCACGTGGGAATGCGGGTCGATGAAGCCAGGGGTGACATACTTGCCGGCGGCGTTGATCACGCGTGTGGCGGTCGCGGAAGCCGGGATGAAGCCGACTTCCACGATGCGGTCACCGGTGATGGCGACATCCGCGTAGCGCCACGGGCTGGCGGAGCCGTCGAGGACTCGGCCGCCTCGGATGAGGACATCGTACTGGGCGGACAACGCGAGGGGGCCGGCAAGCGCCAGCAGCGCGAGGCGGAGGAGGCGCGGGAGATGCGGGTAGGTCATGGGAGTTGGGTTGGGAATGCCGGCAGCGGCCGGCGCGCCGCGGGGGACGGGGTTCAAAGAAAATTGATGAAGGCGGTGATCGTGAGGGCGTTGGTGAAATCGATCAGGAAGGCCCCGACCGGGGGCACCACGGTGTAGGCGCGCGGGGCGGGACCGAAGCGGCGCGTGAGGGCATCCATGTTGGCCACCGCATTGGGGGTGGCTCCGAGCGCGAATCCGCAGTGGCCGCCCGCCATCACGGCCGCCTCGTAGTCGCGACCCAGCAGCCGGTAGGTCACCCACCACGCAAAGAGGCCGGTTAGCGTGACCTGCGCGGCGAGGATCACGAGCATCGGAACGGCCGCACCGGCCAGCTCGCGCAGATTGAGGCTGGCCATCGCCATCGCGAGAAAGAGGCCCAGCGCCACGGCACCGATCAAGTCCACCACCTCGCTCTGGATCCACGGACGGCCCGTCGCATCGAGGACATTTCTGAGCGCCACCCCCACCAGCAAGGCACCCATGTAAGCCGGGAAAACGATGCCCTGCGCCTGAAGAAAGGCAGAGACCCAGGCACCCGCCTTGATGCACCCGGCCAGGATCAGCAGGTGAAGGACGGCGCCGCGGCCCGCCCCCGCAAGCCGGCGGAAGTCGGTCAGAATCCCGCCCGCCGAGGCTGCGCCGGAAACGGACGGTCCCCGCGCGCCGGGAATCGGCAGGCGGAAACGCTGGATCAGCCGGGTGCCAATCGGGCCACCCAACAGGCCACCCGCCACCAGGCCGAAGGTTGCGGCCGCCGCGCCGGCCGTGGCCGCCTCGGAATAGCCCGCCTGCTTGAGCGTTTCGGCAAAGCCCAGCGCGGTTCCATGCCCCCCCGTCATCGAAACGCTGCCGCAGATCAGGCCCAGCAGGGAGTCCACGCCCAGGACGTTCGCCAGCGCCACGCCCGTGATGTTCTGCCCCACGGCGAGCAGCGTCGCCAGACCCCAAAAGAGAAGAAGCTGCCAGCTCCCCGCCTTGACGATTCGCCAGGTCGAGTTGAGGCCGACACAGGTGAAGAAGGCCACCAGCAGGGGCAGGTTGACCGCCTTCTGCGGCCGCGTGAACCACTCGGTCTCAGGCGTGACCAGCCACGTCCACCATGCAGCATCCGTCCGCGTCGAAAACGAGACGGTCACGCCCGCAAACGACAGGGCCAGGACCAGCAGGCTTGTGCCGAGCCCCCCCACCACGGGGGCCGGGATGTTGAAGCGCGCCAACAACGGCACGCGGCGGCAGACCGCCTCCCCGGCCAGAAGCACGGGCACGGCCAGCAGCAGGAGATACCAGGCGGAAAGCGTCACAGGGGGCGGGGTAGACAAATCACGATTCCAAAAATAAATCAGACCGACCCTTTTGAGACAGCAGTCGTCATGCCATTGTAAAAGGAGGCCGGAGCAGCGTTTAGGGGTTGCTTCTGAGCAACTGGCGTTGTCATAAATGCAACGTGAACCCCTACGCTGCGCTGGTCTCGGCCCGCATCCTGATCGTCGATGACGTCCCGGAGTTCTGCCAGGAGGTGCGGGCGCTCCTGAAGCCCCACTGCCGGGCGGCGGTGATCTGCGGCAGCCCGCTGAGGGCGCTCCGCATGGTCAAGAAGCAGCCGTATGACCTCGTGATCACCACCCTCGTGATCCGCGAGCTGGGTGGCTTTGAGCTCATCCGCCGCCTGCGCGGTCAGGGCAGCCGGATGCCCATCGTGATGATCACGAGCCACGGCAATGAGAAGACGGCGATCGAGGCGACCCGCCTGGGGGTGTCCGACTACCTCGAGAAGCCCGTCGTGCCGGAGGAGCTGCTGGCGCGTCTGGCCAAGCTGATCAGCCGCGAGCAGGAGCCCAATGGAAAAGCCGAGGTGAGGCGTGAGGGCATGATTTCCGAGGACCCGGCCATGAAGGCGGTCTTCGACACCATCGAGGCGGTGGCCCGGAGCGACAGCCGCGTGCTCATCCTGGGCGAGACCGGGACGGGCAAGCAGCTGGTGGCCCAGGCCCTCCACCTGCGCAGCCCGCGGCACGCCCAGCCCTTCGTCGAGATCAACTGTGCCGCGATCCCGGAGAACCTGCTGGAAAGCGAGCTCTTCGGGCATGACCGCGGCGCCTTCACCGGGGCGACGGACCTGCGCGTCGGCCGCTTCGAGGAGGCGGGGGCGGGCACGCTCTTCCTCGATGAGATCGGCGAGATGAGCTATCCCCTGCAGTCGAAACTCCTGCGCGTGCTCCAAAGCGGCAAATTCAACCGGGTGGGCGGGACGGAGACCTTGCAGTCCCACGCGCGCGTGATCGCCGCGACCAATCGCGACCTGCAGAAGGAAATCGAGGCTGGGCGCTTTCGCGCCGACCTCTTCTACCGACTGCACGTGATCTCACTGACCCTGCCGCCGCTGCGCAAGCGCCCGGTGGACATCAGCCTGCTGATCGACCACTTCCTCCGCCGCTACCGCAACGTGCGCTCTCCCCTGGTCGGCTTCACCCCCGAGGCCATTCACCGCCTCAAGGTCTACGGCTGGCCCGGCAATGTCCGCGAGCTGGAGCACCTCGTGGAGCGCTTCGCCGTCCTCCACGACCGCGAGTGGATCGACGTCGCCGATCTCCCCGAGCGCATCCTCCGCGAGACCGGCCGGGCCGGAGACGCCCTGCCCGCCCCCGCGAACCTGTCCGGCACCTATGCCGAGGCCAAGGCCGCCTTCGAGCGCCGCTACCTCGAGCAGGGCCTGCGCCTCGCCCGCGGCAACATGGCCGCCGCCGCCCGCCTCGCCGGCATCGACCGCTCGCACTACTTCCGGCTCGTACGGCGCCACCAGTTGGATCCGTTGCGTTACAGCAACGCGAGCTAGGCACGGGTTGCCATCAGGCAACACCAAGGGCCTGGCCGCCTCTGGCTACAGGGGGAAATTCCGGCTGGCATCATAAGTGCATTAGGGTCGGCGACTAAATTTCTATGAAGAAAATCAAAGTTGCCCAATTCGGCCTGGGTCCGATCGGTCTCGAATCGATCGCCCTTGCCGCCACGCAGGGATGGATGGAAATCGTCGGCGGAGTTGATGTCGCCCCGGACAAGGCCGGCCGCACGATGGCGGAGGTCACCGGCAATGCCGCCATCGCCGGCAAGGTCCATGCCTCGATGGAGGAGCTGCTCAAGGCGGCCACCCCCGACGTGATCCTGCACACCGCCTCGTCCAGCGCGGCCGCCTCGCTCGCGCAGGTGCGCCCGGCCCTCGAGCGCGGCCTCAGCGTCGCCTCCACCTGCGAGGAGCTGATCTTTCCCCAGCTGAAGACGCCCGCAGTCGCCGCCGAATACGACGAACTCTGCCGCAAGACCGGCGCCCGCGTGGTTGCCACCGGCGTGAACCCGGGCTTCGTCATGGACCTGCTCCCGATCGTGCTCACAGGCGTCAGCCGCCAGGTGAATTCCATTTACGTCGAGCGCGTGGTCGATGCGGCCACCCGCCGGCGACCGCTCCAGGCCAAGATCGGCAGCGGCCGCCCGCCCGAGGAATTCCGTGCCGCCTTCAAGGCCGGCAAGGCGGGCCATGCCGGCTTCCAGCAGTCCCTCGCGCTCCTCGCCAATGCCATGGGCTGGAAGCTCGATTCGATCACTGAGCTGTGCGAGCCCGTGGTCGCCGATGCCCGCATTCAGACCACCTACTTCGATGTCGCGGCCGGGCAGACCCGCGGTCTGCACCAGCGCGCGATTGGCGTGGTCGGCGGTGAGGCCAGGATCGTGCTGGACCTGACCATGGCCCTCGGGGAGCCCAATCCGCACGACACGATCGTGGTCCGCGGACGTCCAAATCTCCACCTCACCCTGAATGGCGGCGTCGCCGGCGACGACGCCACGGTGGCCGCCCTGATCAACATCGTGCCCCGGGTGGTGACCGCCCCCGCCGGCATCCGTCTCGTGACCGAGCTCGCAGCCCCGGCCTGGAGTAATCCGGCCCCCGCGGTCTGACCCGCGTGCCCGTCAAACGGCCGCCCGTGCCCTTTCCGGCCGGGCGGCCCTTGCCATGGCCGGGCCTTCGCACAGGCTCATCCGCCTGAGATGACGCAGCGTTTCGCCCCCGGCCTCCTCGCCCTCCTCTTCGGCCTGCTGACCTCCCTCGCGGGGGCGCACGCCGTCGGCCCGCCGTCGGCGGTCGCCCTCGCCCACGAGGCCATCGTCGCCCGGATCCAGGCCAAGGTTTCCGCGGGCGACGACACGGAGGCGGCCCTCGCGCCCGAGCTCACCGAGCTCAGCGCCCTGTTTGAGCAACACCGGGCGGAGAACTCCCATGATGTCGCGGACATCCTCGTGACACGCCTGGCGCTCGAGATGGAGCTCTTCGACGACTCCGAGCGGCCGCAGGCCTACATCCGCCAGTTGCAGGAGGAGTTTCCCGACGCGGACACCGGCCTGGCGATTGCCAGCGCGCTCATGCGCCGCGAGGCGCGGCAGCAGGCCCGCGCGGCGCAATCGTCCCTCGTCGGGCAGCCCCTGCCCGCGCTTCCGCTTCAATGGTCCCAACCCGCCGGGCTGGCCTCGCTCGAAGCCCTGCGCGGTCAGGTCGTGGTGGTCGACTTCTGGGCCACGTGGTCGGTACCCAGCGTGCGGGCCTTCTCGCGCGTGCGGGAACTGGCCGCGCACTATGCCGGCCGCCCGGTCGCATTTGTGGCCATCACCACGCTGCAGGGCAGCCTCAGCGGGCTCGGCCCGGAGCCCATCGACACGCGCGGCGACCCGGCGCGCGAGCTCACCCTGCTGGGAGAGTTCGCGCAGGCCAGGGGCATCGCGGGCACGGTGGCTGTCGCCATGGACGAGGCCTTCATGAAGACCTTTGCCATCCAGCGCCTCCCCTTCCGCGTGATTGTCGGACCCGACGGGACCGTGCGCCACACCGACCTGCGCCCGGGCGTGGATCCCGCCGAGCAGATTCCGCTGATCGACGCGCTCCTCGACGGGGCACGTCAGCCCTGAGCGGGAGAGCGGGGATGACCCCGTCTACCGGCTTCCGTCATGGCCGGTTCAGGGTTTCGGCCGCCACACTCCGATGCCATTCTCGTAGGTGATCGTGGTGCCCAGCGGCGCGGACATGCGGATCATGCGATCGATCACCTGCCGGGCATGTGCCTCCTCCGCCAGGCGCGGGGTGCCGCGCTGGGAGCGCGGAGCGGTCCGCGCGAGGTCGATCGGGTAGAGCTTGATGTCCACGAGATCGCGGCCCCGAAAGGTTGGCACGGCCACGACACTCTCGTAGATCTCGGGCCGGGTGGGGAATCCGGTGGTGCCATTCTGGAAGCGCGCATTGTACAGGTCGGAGGCCAGCGCGGTCGGCGGCAGGTCGAACAGCTCGTAGTGGTCCGCCGGCATCGGGTCGATCGTCTCGTTCTGGAAGGTGAAGTTCGCGAGACTGTAGAAGATCGGGCGATTCTTGTAGATCTCGATGCCCCGCAGCGTGTGCGGACCATGGCCAATGAAGGCGGAGGCGCCGGCGTCGATGCACTGGCGGGCGAAGGACGTCAGCCACTCCGGCATCTTCAGCTCATCGGCCCCGGCCTGATGGGCGTGGATCGTCACGACCACGTAGTCGGCCTGGTCGGCCGCGTTGCGCACCTCGCGCAGGATGCGGTCCACGTCACGCTTCTCGAGCGTGTCGATGGCCTTCACCGAGGGACCGGGATGGATTTCGCTGCCCAGCACCCGAATGGGGTCCCCTGCGCTGGCCGGCACGCGGGTGCCAATGCGCTCGGCGAAGCTGCGGAGGGACTGCATCGTGGGCTGATCCACCTCGTAGCTGCGGACGACGCGCAGCGCGTTGAGGCCCGGGCGGCCGGGCACGTCGTCGCGCGCCTCCCCTGCCCGCGACATGGGCGTGAAGCTCGAGGCGAGGCCGATCAGCGCAATGCGCCCCTTGGGCGTCTCCAGGTAACCCGGCCGGCTGGCCTGACCCAGCGTATTGCCCGAACCGGCATGGACGGCGCCGATCTGGTCCAGGTACTGGTTGGTGATGCGCATGCCCTCGACGCCGTAATCGGTCGTGTGGTTGTTGGCGCGGTTGAACAGGTCGAAGCCCATGCCCTGGAGATCGAGGACGACCTCCGGCGGTCCCACCTCCCAATTGCCGCCATTCTCGACCTCGGCCCAGCCCTTGAAGTCCTGCATGCGGAAGACGGACTGCTCGAGATTGATCATCGCGGCGTCAGCCCGGCGGATGATGTCGACCATGGCCTTGAAGCGCGGGTCGTTGTCATTCTCGTGAACCGCGATGCGGCGGTTGATGATGGCATCGCCGGCTGCGGCGAGGGACCAGACATTACCCGGCCCCGGGATGATCTCGCGGGCGGGAGTCTGAGCGGACAACGGAGCCGCGAGCGCGGCGGCGAGACAGGCGAGCGGGAGGCAGGTGCCCCGCGCGACAACGGACGACGGGAGGTGATTCATGGGGTGACCACGGACAGGAACGGGTGGACGGGTGGAAAAACGGGCACGGCAAGGCCCACGACCCCTCGCGTGAGGGATGGGGAAAGGGCGGTTCCGTCCCGGAACCGCTGATCGACACCCGCGCCGGGGCCGGCGGCGGGTGGGGGGGGGGGGGTAGGGGGGGGGGCGCGCCCCCACCGCCCGGCCGGCGGGCGCGCGGCCGCGGCCGGCGGGGGGATGAAGGCAGACCTGGCTTAGAATTCCTTGTTCAGCTCGATGCTCCAGGTGCGGCCGGCGAAGAGATTCGCATGCACACCCGCATCGAAGCCGAAGTTGCCGTTGGAGAGCGGCGGCTCCTCGTCGGTCAGGTTCGTCACACCCAGACGAATGGACGTCGGCAGCCAGAAGCGGTCGGCGTTGCTGCCCAGGCGGTAGGTGACGAAGCCATTGAAGGACAGGGTGTCCTCCACGACATAGCGGTAGAGCGTGTTGCCGTCGGTGAACTGCGGACGGATGTAATCCGGGCGGCCGAGAGACTCGTAGATCGCCTGGGTCGTGGTCACATTGGCGATGGTGTAGTCACCGATGTAGTACGCGCTCAGGCCGACGGTCCAGTTGTCCTTGCGCCAGCTGGCGGTGCCGTTGCCGCGCCATTCGGCATTGCTGCCCACGCCCTTGCGCAGGGTGACCACCGGGGTGAGGCCGGCCGAGTTGATGGAGAAGGAGTGGAGCAGGTAGCTCCAGTCCGTGGTGAACGACAGCCGGCCGAAGCTCTTCTCCGGCAGGTTGTAGCTCGCGCCAAAGTCCCAGCCGGAGGCATTGGCGGCGACCAGATTGCCGATCGGCGAGTTGGTTGCGCGGACGCGACCGACGACCGCACGGGGGTTGCCGGGATTGGCGGCATTCCACGTGGCGAAGAGCGCGACATCCTCGGCGGTGGGCGCATAGCGCTGGATGCCCACATCGCCCTTGTAGTTCGCCGTGCCGCTGCCGGTGTCGATGGACATCACCGGCACGCCGGCGGAGATCTGCTGGGCAACGTAGGCCTTCAGGAGGACGTCGTCGCTGATGTAGAGCTGCGAGACGCTGCGCGAGCCGACCTGGCCGATCTGTTCAATCTCCCAGTAATCGGCGGTGAGCGTCAGGCCAGGAACCCAGGGAACATCGATCACGATGCCCGCGCTCTTGCCCTCGGATTCGGCCGGCTGCAGGTCCGGGTTGCCAGAGGTGATGGCAAGCGTCACATAGGCACCCTCGCTCGTCGCGACATTGCGGTAGGTGTCGATCTGCGTGGCGACGGAGCCGATCGTGGAGGACGGCGGCGAGTAGAGGTCGGCGAGACTTGGCGCCGTGAAGCCCTCGTTGTAGGAGCTGCGCACCATGATGTTGGGGAGCGGCTTCCAGTTGAGGCCGACCTTGGGCTTGGTCGTGTTGCCGAAGTCATCATAGCTCTCATAGCGGGCGGAGGCGGAGAGCTCGAGCGAGTTGGCCAGCGGGATGTTGTTCTGCGGCGAGACGAGGGGAACCACCAGCTCGGAGTAGAAGCTGGTCACCGAGCGGTCGCCGGAGTTGTCCGGGATGGGCGACGACACATAGAAGTCGTTGCGCGTGCTTTCATTGTAAGGGCGGACCCAACGGAAGTACTCCGTGCGGTACTCGCCACCCAGCGCGACATTGATGTCGCCGGCCCACATCGTGAAGAGGCGGCCCGAGGCGCGGGCATCGAGGCTGGCCACTTCGGTGCGGCCATCCTGGCGCCAGGTGTCGATGAAGGTGTCCATCACCCCCTGCGGGTTGACATAGGGCTGGTCGGCAACGACCGCCCCGTTCTGGACCTTGAAGGTGTAGCCGAAGGGATTGAAGGCACCGGCCTCGGCGGCGAAGCGGTTGTCATTGGGGCTGGGCACCGCAGTCCGGGCGAGGGCCGCCTGGTAGAGGCTCTCACGCACGTTGTAGGGAGCGCGGTCGGCCGCATAGACCTGGGTGTAAAGGGCGCCGGTTTCCCAGGACCACGTGTCGCTCAGCTTGCCCATCAGGCCGGCCACGAAACGGTAGGTGCCGGCGGAGACCTCCATGCGATCGCCCGGGAGATCCTGGATCTGCTGGGCCTGCATCGAGATCGAGCGCGGCGTGCCGACGAGGCGGGCCGTGCCGTCCGAGTTCGGCGCGCCGGTGACATGGTAGAAGCGCGAACCGTACGGATTGAAGGGATTGTTCTCCGACATGACTGCGAAGGCGTCGCTGGTCGGCGCATTCATGCTGATCGGCTGGCGGATCGTGACCGAGTCGGCCTTGTAGAACGAGATGTCGGCGAAGGCGGTGATGCTGTCCGAGAAATCGTACTCAACGCGATTGAACCAGTTGATGCGCCGCGTGCGGGGCGAGGCCATCGAGTAGGCATTCAGGTTGTTGTAGAACTCCGGATTGGCTGCGCGGGTCGGCGCCGTGGTCGTGAGCGTCGGTGTCCCATTGACCGGGCGGAAGTAATTCGTGGCCGTGCCGGTACCGACCCGGAAGGTCGGCCAGCGACCCACGACGGCCGCGGAATTGAAGGGGCCCGCCGCGGTGTTGAAGGGCGCCGGCGCACGGTAGGAGTTGTCGGCAAACCGACCCTGCTCGCGCTGGTGCAGCCACAGCTCCTCGCGGAAGAAGACGTCAAAGTTCGTGAGGTAGCGCAGGCGACCGTCGAGGAAGTCGGCACCGTACGTGATCGTGCCCTGGAGCTGCGAGCCACCCGGCTCCTCCGGCGTGGCGTAGCGGGTCTTGATCTGCACCCCGCGGTAATCCGTCCGCATGATGTAGTTCACGACGCCGGCGATCGCATCCGAGCCGTAGATCGAAGACGCACCGTCGCGCAGCACCTCAATCTGGCTGATGCCCTGATTGGGAAGCTGGTTCACGTTCACGACCAGATCGCCCGTCATCGGATGCGGGGCGAGCCGGCGGCCATTGAGCAGCACCAGCGAAGCATTCGTGCCGAGGCCGCGGAGATTGATGTTGGCGTTGTCACCGCGGGCACCGGCCGAGGCCGAGCGGGACTCATTGGCGGGCACGCCCGTGACCTGGGGCAGGGCCGTGAGCATGTCGACCGGCGTGAGCGCATTGCGCACGTCCATCGCGTCACGGCTCATTACCGTGACCGGCAGTACATTCTCCTGATCCATTCGCTTCACATTCGATCCGGTGACGGAAAACGCCTCCATCTGGATGACGTCTTCGGTGGCCGGGCTCGCGGCGGGGTTGGCAGGGCTGGAGGGCTGAGGGGCGACCTGGGCTTGGAGGCCCGTGCCGAGGGTCCCCATCGCGGCCGTCGCGAGGCAGACTTTCAGAGCCCAGCGGCGACAAACTGACTCAAGATCTTGGCGATGCATGTGGTGTTGGTTTTTGCTGAATTATCAAACAATACCGGGGTACGGTCCCCACTGGAGCATTGGGCATGCCACGGAAATGTCACAGGGAGAGGCAATTTTGTCGTTGTTTAACGGCAACATGAGTTGCTTTTTTAGCAACGATCAGTGTCTTGGCGCAACAAGAACTGGGTCCAATTCATTGCGTTTGCGACCTGACCCAATGGGCTCGCAGGGGAAAAGCCGTTTCGCGGTTGCGCGGGGAATGACGCCTGCTGCAGCCACTGAATCGGGTTTGCGCCTGACACCCCTGGCCGACCCCGCTGCCCCATGCACCTGATGATGACTTCGTACACCCCGCCGGGCCGGCTTGCTGCCCTCGTTCAACACCTGACGTTGCTGGGCGGCCTGCTCCTCAGCGCCGTTTCGCTCCCGGCCCAATCCGGGCCGGCCGACGTGCTGGCCGCCAAGACCCAGGCCAGGCTGGAGGCGTATGCGGAGGCCTTCGGCGGTGTCCTGGGGGTCATGGCGGTTGACCTCACGAGCGGCCAGGTGCTGTCGATCAATCCGGATGTGACCTTCGCCCAGGCCAGCTCGATCAAGATTCCGATCATGGTGGAGTTGTTCCGCGCCGCCCGGGCGGGCGAGCTCAGCCTCGACGCAAGCGTCACCCTGACCCAGGCCGATGTGGCCCGCGGTTCCGGCCGGCTGAACGAGCAGATCGCGCAAGGTCCCGTGACCCTGACCGTGCGTGCGCTCCTCGAGGCCATGATCCAGCACAGCGACAACACGGCCACCAACAAGCTGATCGCCCTCGTGGGCATCGAGCGGGTGAACACCCTGATGGCCTCGCTCGGACTGCCGGGCACCCGCCTGCAGCGCATCATGCTCGATGCCACCGGCGCCGCCCGGCGCAATCTGGAGAATCACTCGACCCCGCGGGAGATGGCGGCCCTGGCGGGGATGATTTATCGGGGCCAGTTTCCCGACAGCGCGGCCATGATGGAGATCCTGAAGCTGCCCGATGAGGGGGGATGGCAGCTCCCGGGCGGCGGCTTCCGCGGCGCCATTCCCAGGGAGGTGCCGATTGCCTCCAAACCCGGGTCCGTGCGCGGGGTCCAATGCCAGACCGGCGTGGTCCTGCTCGAGAATCGTCCCTTCATCCTGAGCGTGATGGCCGTGTACCTGCCGGATAACACCGCCCCGGTGGCCGATGTGGCCGGGATTGTCTTCGAGCATTTTTCCTCCCTCGCCGTCTCCAATCACTACGGCAGCCGCGTGCGCTGACGGCCGGGCGGTCAGCGACCCGGCTCCGCCGGGGGCGTGAACGAGGTCGTCTTCCAGTTCAGCGTGATCGTGAGCACTCGGAGCACGAAGGTGGTCCCGATGGTCACCAACGCCGCCGGGGTGGGCGCGAGTTCCAGGTGCGCCGTCATGAACACGTACTGCACCGCGCCCGCCAGGGCCACGAGAACGTAGAACTGGCCTGGCTTGAAGACCAGGGGTTCCTGGTTGGTGATCACATCGCGGAGGAGCCCGCCGCCGGCCGCATTGACCACGCCGACCAGCACGGCCGCCGGCAGGGAAAGCCCGGCGGCGAGGGATTTCTGCACCCCCACCACCGCGTAGGCGCCGAGACCGAGCGCATCGAACACCGCGATCACCCGGTTGAAGCGCAGTACGCGTTCGCCAAGCACCGCCCCGATCGCCGCACCGATCACCACCACGTACAGGAATCGCGCATCGGTCGCCACGGCGGGGGGGCCCTGCTGGATGAAGACCGCATCGCGCAGGATGCCGCCCCCCACGCCCGATATCAGGGCCAGCGCCACCACGCCCACCACATCGTACCCGCGCCGCATCGCCGCCAGCGCGCCCGTGACTGCAAAGAGCAGGGTCGCACCGAGATCAAACCAGATGGGCAGGAGATACGCTCCCGCCACCAACAGGGCGTTCTGATCAAGGGCAGGGAAACGCATGACAGACAGTCCTGCCTTATGCGCCGCGCCGGCGCGCTGGGCAACCGACTAAACCCGGAAAGGACGCCCTTCACGCATTCAAAACCAATTTTTTACACCCCCGGCCGGGCGCGGGATTAAGTCTCGTCCTCGTACGCCAACAAGGGACTCGTCGCCGTGACAAATCGGAAGCCGTAATCGAAGCCCCACAGCCAGCACGCGCCGTCGCGACGGTCGTGCACCAGCAGGTACTCCGGGTCTTCGCCTCCCCGCGCCGTGATCGGAAACTGACCGCACGTCAGGCGGTCAAGCTCGCCCGGCACAGGTGAGAGCAGCGGATCGGCCGCGAGGGCGACGGTCCAGTTGCCGCTCACCGCCACGGGCTCACCCTCGCGGAAATAGTAGCCGAAGAACCGGGGTGGGAGGAAGTGCCCCTGCGCCTGCATTGTGCGGAGGTGCTCCTCCACCTGTTCGATAAAACGGACCCTCCAGGGCAGGTCCGGGGGCATCTTCATCGCGCATGTGACGTTCCACAACTACCGCGAGTGGCCAGCAGCCTATGACTTCTTCGATCCTATGTCCGGCCAAGTGAGCGTAAAACAGGCGTACCCGAGTGGAGACGACAGCTTCTTCAACACCACCGGTCCTCAGATCTGCGCACCCTTCAACCTAAAGGCTTACAAACGGCATGAAAATCCTTCGGGTCTCCATCAGGACTGGAGCATCGGTGACTGGGAAAACTCGACTGCGCAGAACTTTCACTGGTCGACGCACAACACCCTGAAAGGAGCCCTGAGTCTCATTCAGAATCGATTGGACCGCCCGGACAAGTACAAGGGGCGTATGGCAAGAGGCCACTGAGATCGTATGATGTTTGGTTGCCTCTTGCGAACGAGTACGGCGTTCGCAGATCGATGCAGGCCAACTATCTCTATTCTTCCGCCCAAAGTTTAGTCTCTGGTCTTCTGACCGGCAGCCTCGATCGACCTGCATGTGCGGAGGCATGGACCGCACGATTTGGGGTGAGCTTTGGAGGCCGCAGGACTCAGTGGTCGCCTAGCGCGGTGGGCCGGGCATTTAGTTGTGCGAATTTTAGGGCGCCAGTCGCGTAGCGATCAAATCGCAGTCCCGGAGGAACGGCCTGTGATTCCCGAACATGAAAGACCCTTTCTCGCTCCAAAGTGAGAAGCCGTAGATCGGAACGCCGAGCGGCGGTATCCATTACTTCCTTCAAGGTTAGTCGCTGTTTCACGATCAGAAAATTGCTACGATGATTCACATGCAGCAATCAACAATTCTAGAAGTAGGCTAAGGGTGTCGTAGTGTCCGGTGTGACACTCTAAAGCATGTCCACGCTACTTTGTATCTGCCGGCATGAGTCACGACATTTGTAGGAGCGCTTGGCGCCTCTTTGCGCAATATCTCGTTAACCAATCGCTCCAAAATTTCGTCCTTGGAACGAGACCATGCTTCTTCATGACAGCATAAGCAGGCGCGACCCAGTGAAACGACACATTGAGCCTATGCTGCATCTGTGCCGCTCGACGGGGAGTTAACCGTAGCTCAACGATCATTCTTTCGACCGGGCAACTAACTCCGGCCGCGATCTCTTTCTCGAAGTATTGGAAGTCCCGAAGAAACGGCACCACAGGCGGCCTAGATGCCTGAGCCGCAAACCGGGTGTGGGCTAAGTCCCCGAGTTGCATCTCGAACAGTTTTCCCAGCCCCGCCCAACTCTCGATTTGTTGGGAGAGCGTCCAGCCATTTTCTTTCGCTCGGATACGCGCGCCGTCAGTAAACTCCTTGGACACTAATATGGGTGTTGTCGCGCTCATTGACGGTCTTCTTGGGATAGGGGCAACGGACAGGCGCCAACGAGAATAATGTGTGATTATCACACGTTTTCAAGCCGATCTTGGTGATGCCCATTCAATCAACCTATGTCAGACAATCGTGGAATCAGCCCTACGATTGTGTCGACGGAACCATCAATTGTCCGCTTAGGCCACGTGATGCTTCCAATCGACCCCAGGCCAACTCGCACTTAGTCTCTTTTAAGACGCTGCATGGTAGCAAGTTTTGAACTCGCTCCAGGAGCGAAGTAGATTTCACCAGATCATCAGGTGCTCGGCCTGATACAATGAAGAGGCGGCGGCTTCTGCTGTCGCCACCTCAGCAACTGGTGAATCAACGATTATCGATCCAAACCGAAAGGGGCCCCGCAATGCGCCGGTGCCGCCGGTTATCTGAACAACCCGTAACGTCTCACAAAGGAGACGTAGATTGACAAAGCGTTCTCTATACTGAACGCTAATGAGTCATGCGCCCTGTCGATACAACGCCGCTTCCAGCCACGTCCGCGCTTCGCAAGCTCGGGCGTGAGCTCGCAATTGCCCGGCGCAAGAGGGGCATTTCAACGCAGGACATGGCCTCGCGGCTCTTTGTGAGCCGGGGTACGCTCTGGCGACTTGAGCGAGGTGACCCCAACGTGGCGATCGGTACGCTCGCGACCGCGTGCTTCGTGCTGCAATTGCATGACCGCTTGGCGAACCTTGCGGCCCCTGCCAGCGACACGCTGGCCCTGAGTCTGGACGAGAAGAACCTGCCCAAGCGAATCCGGCGCGCCCGGCCATGAGCATCGAGGTGCATATCGATTGGGACGGCGGGACGCACATGGTCGGGCTCCTGCATAGCGCCGAGCGCGGCTCCGCTGTGACGTTCACGTACGCGGCGGAGTGGCTTGGCCGTGCGGACGCATTCGCGATCGATCCGACCTCCCTCCCCCTGGGGGTAGGCCCGAGACATAGCCCGGAGCTTTTTGGCAGCATTCAGGACTGTGGCCCGGATCGCTGGGGTCGCGTCCTCATCGAACGCGCAGTCCGCAAGGGCGTCCTCAAGCAAAAGCCCTACCAGAGTCTCGACTACCTGCTCGCGCTCTCTGATGCGTCGCGGATCGGAGCCCTGCGCTTCCGCCGAGGTGCGGACGCCCCTTTCCTTGCGGAAGGCCAAGCCAAGGTTCCCCCGCTTGTTCGCCTCGCCGCCCTGCTTCGGGCGACAGACGCCATCCATGGAGAGAACGAGACGGCCGCCGACCTGCGCTTTCTCCTGGGCGAAGGATCTCCGCTTGGTGGAGCACGTCCTAAGGCTTCGGTCAGTTTGGATGATGGCCGCCTGGCGCTCGCCAAGTTTCCCAAGAAGGATGACACCCGGGACATCGCTGCCGGGGAGATACTCGCCCTTGCGCTCGCGCGGAAGGCTGGCCTCAACGTGGCAGACCATCAGCTCGTAAAGGTCGGGCACAGGAATGTCTCCGTCATTACCCGCTTCGACCGCATCGGGAGTCGGCGAATTCCCTTTCTCTCTGCTGCCAGCCTCGTAGGCCTAGCGCCAGGTGCGGCTGGGGCGTACACAATGCTCGCGGAAGGTATTCGCCAGCTCGGAGACGACATCCCCGGGGACCTGAGGGAGCTGTGGGGCCGGCTGATCTTCTCCCTGCTCGCAAGTAACTACGACGACCACTTCCGCAACCACGCGTTCCTTATGAAGGCGCGCGGGCGCTGGGCTCTGTCCCCTGCATACGACCTAAACCCTGTGCCCGAGATTGAGCGTGCCCAGATACCCAAGACGGCAATCGCGGAAGACCAAGGCGACCCGAGCATCGAGGCGGCGCTCGAAGTCGCTCCCCTCTTTGGCCTCAAGAAGGCCGATGCCCGCGCAATGCTTCGCTCGGTCTGCCGGGCGGTGTCGAGCTGGCGCACTGTGGGCAAGCGGCTCCAGATTCCGGACAAGACCCTTGCCGCTTACGAGTCGGCATTTGATCACCCGCTTGCAGCCGAAGCCAGCCGGCTCGTCTAGTCGGCCAGCTTAATGAGGGCATGTCCCTTCTGCTCGTTAATCTCGATACTGGCGTGATCTGGTGATCCAGGCCACGTCTCGGTTCTGAATTTTCGATTTCGGCCAGCTATTGGTACCATGCCGGTAGAAACCCAAAATCGGCATCCCCAGTGCCCGGGGCCATTGGTTGGTTCTAGTGAGCGGCAATTCTTGGATCAATCGACAGATTGCTAACTGGCCAGGCAGGCGAAATGAAGGCCTTGCGCCACCCAATTGAGGGTCAGGCGTTCCGCAACGCAGCTGACCGCAAATGTGAGACGGTTCTAGTCGCATCCTCTAAGGTGTATCTCCGCTCCCTGAAATTCTGAGGCCGTCGCGTCTGACATGCGACACCTACGGCACGTTGTTCCGTTGCCGAAGTTAGTGTCGAAAAACAAATGCCGAAGTTAGTGACGAACTGCGTCACTAACCTCGGCATTCCCTACATTCGAGCTACGGGCCTTTATCAAGATGGCGTCCCCACGGGGATTCGAACCCCGGTCTCGACCGATGCTGTTTTCATGGAATGACTTACGTTAGTAGGAAATGACTTATGAAATCGGCGTCACTCACAAAACTCGGCGTCATTCTTACTGTCATTCTTACCTATGGCCTCCCTTTGGAAACACCCGAAAAGCCAGTTCTGGACCGCGTGCTTCACTGACGACAACGGGCGTCAGCTCAAACGCTCCACGAAACTTACCGACCGCAACAAGGCCACGCTCATGGCCCAGAAATTCGAGGCGGCCTACCGCATGAAGCTCACAGAGGCTCAGGCGCGCAAGGTCGTCTCCGACATCTTCGAGCAGATCCACGGTGAGCAACTCTACCATGCCACGGTCCGGAAATTCCTCACCGATTGGATGACCAACAAGAAAAGCGAAACCAGTCCGGGCACCCACAAGCGGTATCAGAACGCCGTGGACAAGCTCCTCGTTTTTCTCGGGGACCGCGCGGATCGGGACATCGCCTACGTCCACAAGCGTGACCTCGCGGCCCTGCGAGACAAGACCGCCGCCGAGTTGTCGGTTTCGACGGCCAACACGGACTTGAAGATTCTGCGGGTCGCGTTCCATCAGGCCGTCATTGACGGCCTGCGGCTCGACAATCCGGGCGCGGCCGTGCGCACGCTCGAGGAACGTAAGTCCTCGGACGCCCCCGAGCGCCGCCCGTTTACCGAGAAGGAGCTGAAAACGCTGTTCGCGGTGGCCGATGGAGAATGGGAGGGCCTGATCCTGGGCGGCCTCTACACGGGGCAACGCTTAGGCGACTTGGCGTCGCTGACCGGCCGCCGGATCGACCTGGCGGAGGAACTGCTCACGTTCCGATCGCAGAAGACGGGGCGCGACATGGTCATTCCCATCGCGGCCCCGTTTCTCGCCTACCTCAAAAAGCACCAGCCTCGCGACCCTGACGCTCCGGTTTTCCCGAAGGCTTACGAGGAACGCAAAGAGGCGGACGGTGAATCACGCCGGCTCTCAGCGCAGTTTCACGCGCTCCTCGTGAAAGCCAAGCTGACCGATGCCCGACCCAAGGACAAGAACAGCGGCCGGGGGCACTCGGTGAAGCGCACGGTCAGCGAGCTGTCTTTCCACAGCCTGCGCCACAACACGACGACGTGGCTCAAGAAAGCCGCAGTGCCGGAATCGGTGGTGCGCGACATCATCGGGCACGAATCTGAACTCGTCAGCCGCAACTACACCCACGTCGATGATGAGACTAAGCGAAAGGCGATCCGAAAACTCCCGACCTTGGTTTAGGTCTCGTGCGACGGCTCACCCTCGCAGCACGGGAGTCAGGTAGTCCCGGACGGCGACGACTACTTCCGCAAATTGTCCGGGCAGGCCGGTGAGGCTGTTGCGGCGAATGAACGCAGCCCACTGCGTTTGCTTGGTCGCGTCGTTGGCGAACGCGTCGCTCAACGGGTCCGGCCACACGGGCAGCGGCGTCTGCCGGCGGGCGAAGGTCGCCTCGATTGCCCGGCGGAGCGTAGGGCCATCGAGTTGGAATCGGCGCGTGAGAAACCACACGTCGTGAAAGTCCTTCATCCGCGTGTTGGCGATGCCGAGCTTCGCCATCGCCTCGAATTTCTCGGCCACGACCGTGTAAACTGGATACGTGCGCACCTGCGGTGCCGGAAAATCCAGCAGCGTGGGAAAGCTCGCCGTCTCCGGTGCAGGCGTCACCGCGTCACCGACGCCGACATCAATTTGGACAGGCACCTCCGCCGGTCCGAGTTTGGCCATGATCCGGACGCGGACACCGCCATAGGTATTGTCCTCCCGGATTTCCTCGGCGCGAACGGAAGCGGGATCGAACACCAGGCCGTCATCGACAACCGGCAGCGTCACCACCTCCTGAAACAGTTTTTGGAGGTCCTCTTTCTCCGAGGGACCGAAGCCCAGCAAATCGAGGTCTCGCGTCGGGCGATGTGTCTTCTCGTCCCAGACGACGAACAGCATCGCACCCTTCAGCAAGAAGCGGTCGGCATAGGCTGACTGGCTCAGTCGGAACAGCAGCCGCTCGATCCCGTAACGTAAAAGCAGCAGGTTGAAATCGTCGCCGCGGCGGGCGGCTTCGTTCTGCAATCGCGCCTTCACCGATGCCGCCAGATTCTTCGGTGCGGCACTCATGTCAGCATCTCCAGGTAGGGCTGCATGATTCGGCTGACGCGGCACACCGCCGCCGCCGCCGCGAGATCCTTCATGGAGAATTTCTTTGCCCGCCAGCCCTCCCGCAGCGCTTCGACCGCAACATCGAGGCCGTATTTTTGCCGATACTTGAAACAGTCGGCCACTGTCTTCGCAGGTGAGTAAACCCGCACGGTTCCCCCGGCGAGGGTGTGTGCTTCGATCCCGAAGGTGTAGGCCGAACCGGAAAACTGGCAGAAGCGCAGCGGCAGACTCATGCCGCGCGGACGATTGCTGCCACGAGGCAGAGCGAGCCACACCTGATGCGGCGCTTGCGTGCCAATCCCGTGGAACTGCAGCGCGGAAACTAGGCAGACGACACCGCGCGGCACCCGCTTGGCCGCTTCGACCAGCGATTGGTTTTGGTCGCCGTCGAAACCTGCCGAGGCGTAGAGACCGCGGCCGAGCTGGCGAACTTGCTCCTGGCTCACCAGACGACGCAGATACTCGCGAGGGTAGCCGGCCACGACCATGTCGCGCGCACGAAACACCCCCAGACGGCTGGCGTGGTCGCCGGCAGCCTTGAGGAGGGTCACGGTGTTACGTTCTATTTTCACTTCCTCGCTTATGGTGTGAATACGTAACAATGACTCAAGGCGAAAACCCCGCCATGGGGATACGGGGGTTCTCAGGGGGATTTGTCCATAAACGACTTCAGGCCAATTCGTTGAGATAACCCATCAGGCTGTCGTAACTGATCAGCCGGATGCCACGGAGCGCACCCCGCTTGCGGAGGACGACGCTTTTGACGGGCGGGGTTCCGTCGTTGGCCGGGCCGGGGATCGTCAGTTCATTCAGGGTGCTCCGGGACAGTCCCGTGAACCGGCACCGGCTACCAGGAGCCGGCAGACGGAGCCATTCCGGCTTCGGGGATTCGCCAGTCACGGCAGCGGCGGGAGAAGGAAGGGTCGCATTCATGATTATTCGTTCGGTTGAGGTTGAGCCGGGTTCAGACGCTCACGGTCACGGTGGCCTCATGACGGAGTTCCATGCGTATGGCCGCGCGCGCCTGCACCTCGCCCGCGAGTTGTTCGATCATCGCGTCATGAAACCGGTTCGCGCGGTGGTGCACGGGAAAACCGAAGTCGGTCTTCTCCGTGCGCCACTCCACCGACGCGACCATGCGCTGATCATAGTGATCGAGGAGGCGAACGCCGCCGCCTTCAAAGGCCGGCGCTTGATTCAGGAATGCCTCGACCGCCTCCGGCGCCGAGTCGGTTC
>CAYWRG010000066.1:0-22707 GCA_964460715.1 uncultured Opitutus sp.
CAGCCGCTTACGCGACTCATCACCTCTGTTCACCGGACACCATTGGTCAGCGACCGCGGCTACACCCAACCGCGTCAACCTCCGTCGTTAAGGTGTTGCGCCCCAGCGCCGGGTAAAACCACGCTCGGGCTTCATGCGTGGGCTCGATCGCATTCGTCCCTGGCTCCCCCGACTCGCCGCCCTTGCGGTGGTGCTGCTCTTTGCCGGACTCATGGCTCGCCTGTGGCATCCGGCCTACGGCTTCACGGCATTCCTTCAGCTCAACGCAGCGAACGACGACCTCAAGATTGCGGCGTTTCACGATCCATCGATCTACGTTCACCGCGACACCGGGGCGTACGACGGCATGTATTACGCTCAGATTGCCTACGATCCCCTGCTGAAGTCCGACGAACTCCCGCGCGCCATGGACAACCTGTCCTACCGCGCGCGGCGCATCCTGCCGCCCGTCGTGGCGTGGATCGTGGCCCTGGGCCAGCCGGAATGGATCGTCCACATCTACGCTTCACTGAACCTCGTGGCCTGGGCCGCGCTGGCCCTGCTGCTCTGGCGCCTGCTCGGGGTTTCTGATGTTCGAGGCTGGCTGGCCTGGGCGGGCATGATGCTCTCCGCCGGCACGCTCAACAGCGTCCGTCTTGCGTTGAGCGACCTTCCCATGGTCACGCTGATCGCCGCGTCAATGCTCGCGATGGAATCCGGACGCCTCCGAGCCTCCACCGGCTGGCTGGCCGCCGCCGCTCTCGCGCGCGAGACCGCCGTCCTCGGTCTGGCCGCCTTGGTGGAGCGGCCGTGGCTATCGCGCCGCAACGTCCGGATTGGTCTGGTCGTCGCCGTGCCCCTCGCGTGCTGGCTGGCGTACATCCGCTGGCAGGTCGGTCCGGCCAACCAAGGATTCAGCAACCTGACCCTCCCCGGCTCCGGTTTCGTCGAAAAGTGGGATGAGGTCCTGTCCGCGCTGCGCGACACCAACGACCCGATCCTCGCCTGGACCACCGTCCTGGCGACGCTCGGCCTCACGGTTCAGGCGGCGTTCATCCTGACCCGCTGGCGGAGCATCGACGACCGCTGGTGGCGGCTCGGCGCGGCCTACACCGGCCTGATGCTCATCCTCAACACTGCGGTGTGGGAAGGCTTTCCAGGCGCGTCGATCGTCTGGTTGCTCCTCGGTAATGTCGGCGTCGCCTCCGGTTTGCTCGCGCTTCGCGATCTGCCCTACTCGCGAGAACTCGATGCCAGCCGTGCGCAAGGGGCGGTTTCCCTCGTGGAGATCCAAAGCGGCTGGTCTGCCGTGGAACGAATCGCCGGCCGAGCCTGGTCGTGGGGCGCCGAGCAGGCGACACTCGTGCTGGAACTCCGCTCCGACCGACCACGCACCGGTGTGTTTTCAGGTGAACTCCACAGCCTGGTTCCGCGCACCGTCATCATCAGCCACGCGGGCCGGGAACTCTGGCGCGGACGCGTGGACGAACCGCGGACCGCATTCTCGATTCCGCTCGCGCTCACGCCCGGCGACAATCCCGTGGTGTTCACCACGGATACACCCGCGGTGACCGAGGGTGATGGCCCCAGTGCGCGCCGCTTGGCCTTCGCGCTCTACAACGCGCAGCTCACCCTGGATCCGCCGTAGCCGGATCGATCCCGCTGGCTTACCACCGTCGGTCCACCTACCGCGTGAGCCAGCCGCGGGCCTGCATCCACTCCTCCGCACGTGCGATCCATGTTGCGGCCTGCCCCACGTCCTTCCGCATGCCGAAGCCGTGCGGCCCCTTCTCGTAGAGGTGCATTTCCGCCGGCACCCCGGCGGCGCGGAGCGCGCGGTAAAAGGCGAGGCTGTTCTCCGCCGGCACGGCGGTGTCCTCCTGCGTGTGCACGAGGAACGTGGGCGGCGTGGCCGACGTGACGCGAGACTCAAGCGACATCGCCGCCACCTGCTCCGGCGCGGCCCCGGCGCCCAGCAGAGCGGTGCGCGAGCCGGCGTGCGCGTAGGGATCCTGGAGCGTGATGACAGGATACATCAGCAGCAGGAAATCAGGTCGGGCGCTCACGGTTTGATCCAGCACCGCACCGGTTCGCCCTTCCGGCGCATCAAAGAGCGTGCCGGCCGAGGCCGTGAGGTGTCCGCCAGCGGAGAAGCCGATCATGCCGATGCGATCCGGATTCACGCCGAACGCCTGCGCCTGGGAGCGCACCAGCCGCACGGCGCGGAGCGCATCGCGGAGGGGCGCCGGATGGCCGTACTCGACCATGCGGTACTTGAGGATGAAGGCCGTCACCCCGATCGAGTTGAGCCACTCGGCGACCAGCGAGCCCTCGTTCTCCATCGAGAGGCGCACATAACCACCGCCGGGTGCGATGATGACCGCCGTCCCCGTCGCCTTGTCAGCCGGAGCCGGATACACCGTGAGCGAAGGCTGGTGCACATTGGAGACACGCGCGTTCTCCAGTTTCTCCGACGAGGCATCGGCACGGAGCCCCGGGACACCCTCGGGCCAGAGCGGAATGACTTTCAGCTCGGCCGCTGAGGCGGCGAGAGGAACGAGCAGGGCAGCAAACATTTTCCGCAGACGTCGAAGGTAGGGGTGGCTCATGGGTGGCTATGCTTCTGCCGATCACAGCCGCGTCCGCCAACGCAATTCCCTTTCGAAGCAGGAACCCGACGGCAAGAAACCAGAGGCGTGCAGCGGAAGCCTGCGTTCACCCGGCTACCTTCCCTTCGCTGCCGCAGCCCAGCGCTTGAGGGCTTGGCCGGTGAGGGAGCGTTCGCAGGCGTCGATGCCCTTGCGCGGGCCGGCGTAGACGAGGTCGCCGCCGGCCGAACCGCCGCCGGGGCCGAGGTCGATGATCCAGTCGGCGAGGTGGATTACGTCGAGGTTGTGCTCGATCACGATCACCGTGTTGCCCTGGTCCCGCAGTTTGAACAGCAGGTCCATCAGGTTCTGGATGTCGACCCAGTGCAGGCCCGTGGTCGGCTCATCGAGAATGTAGAGCACACCGCCCTGCCCTCGCTTGCTCAGTTCCAGCGACAACTTGAGCCGCTGGGCTTCGCCACCGGAGAGCGTGGTCGCGGACTGGCCGAGCTTGAGGTAACCGAGGCCGACCGCATTCAGCGTCTCGAGCTTGTCCATCACGCGGGGAATGTTCCGGAAAAGCTGCATCGCCTCGCGCACCGTCAGGTCCAGCGCATCGGCGATCGACTTGCCGTGAAAAAGAATCTCGAGCGTCTCGCGGTTGAAACGCTGGCCCCCGCAGCTCGGGCACGGCGCATAGGCGTCGGCCATGAATTGCATGTCGAGTTTGATCACCCCGTCGCCCTGACAGCGTTCGCACCGTCCGCCTCGGACGTTAAATGAAAAGCGGTTCGCCTTGTAGCCGCGCACCTTGGCCAGCGGCACCTGCGCGTAGAGATCGCGCAGCAGGTCGAGCAGCTTGGTGTAGGTGGCCGGGTTGGATCGCGGGCTGCGACCGATCGGCTCCTGGTCGACCTGCACCAGCTTCTCGAAGAAATCGAGATGCTCGATATGCCGGTGCTTGCCGGGAATCGACTTCGCTCCGTTGAGCTTGCGGGCCGCGGCCGCGGCAAGGATGTCGTTCACCAGCGTGCTCTTCCCCGAGCCGCTCACGCCCGTGACGCACGTGAGCAATCCCACCGGGAAACGTGCATCGATCCCGCGCAGGTTGTGCTCCCGCGCCTCGCGCACCGTCAGGTAGGAGCCGTCGGGCTCCTTGGCCTTCGCATCGCGCATGACCGCCATCTTGCGCGCGAGATAAGGTCCCGTCCGGCTCGTGCCGCGGGGCGCCGCCATCAGCGCCTCCGGCGTACCCTGAAAAAGGATGCGTCCGCCTTCCGTGCCGGCCTCGGGTCCGAGTTCGATGATCTCATCGGCCAACCGCATCGTGTCCTCGTCGTGCTCGACCACGAGCACCGTGTTGCCGCGATCACGCAGCTCACGCAGGGTTTCGAGAAGCTTTTGATTGTCGTGCGGGTGCAGGCCGATGCTCGGCTCGTCGAGCACGTAGATGACGCCGATCAGCCCCATGCCAAGTTGCGTGGCCAGCCGGACGCGCTGGGCCTCGCCGCCGGAGAGCGTGGCGTAATCACGATCAAGCGTGAGGTAGCCCAGGCCGGTCTCGCGCAGGAAGCGGAGACGCTGCTCGATCCCGGTCACGATTTCCTTGAGGGCTGGATCTCCGCCCAATGCCGTGGCCAGGTTCGCTGCGATCGCATGGGCGGCGTCGACATCGAGCTTGAAAAACCGGTCGATGCCCAGCGACGTAAGCTCGGGCGCAGCCGGAGTGATGGCCGGGAACGGCAGCGTGATGCGCACCGCTGCACTGCGTGCATTCAGGCGCGTGCCTTGGCACTCCGGGCACGTGCCGCTGACCATGAACGTCGTGAGGCGCGCACGAAAGCCCTCGCTGGAGGTCGCGCGCCAGCTTTCGTCCAGCATCGCCAGCACGCCGGGAAACGTGCCGTCCTTCGCTTCGCGCATGCGCCGGGCCTTGAACGCGAACAGGCGTTCCCCGGCTCCGTTCATCAACGTGTCCCGCACCGTCTCCGGCAGTTCCTGCCACGGCGTCTCGGCATCGAACGGCAGCTGCTCCGCCAGCTGCTTGAGAATCGCGTTGTGCTTGATGATGAGATTCCGCCCGCCCAGCTTCCACGGCTTGATCGCGCCCTCGCGCACGCTCTTGGTCGGATCGGCCACGGCCAGTTCAGGCACGAAGCGCAGTTTGCGCCCCAGACCACCGCAGGTCCCGCACGCGCCCTCGGCGTGATTGAAGGAGAAATGACGCGGCGTCAGTTTCTCAAAGACGTCGCCGCAAAGTTCGCAGGCGAGCGACTGGCTGAGCGTCAATTCGCGCCAGGGCGCGGTGGCGTTCGCCTGGGCCAGCACGACGGCACGATCTCCGCCTTCGCGAAAGGCGAGTTCGAGCGAGTCGGCCAGCCGACTGCGCTGGTCCGCCGCAGCGACGAGGCGGTCGATCACCAATTCGACGGTGAACTCGCGGGCGCCGGTCGGCAGCAGGTTGGGTTCGTCGAGGTTGCGGATCTCGCCATCGAGCCGCACGCGTTGAAATCCGCGCTGGCGCAGGCGCGGCAGTTCGTCGCGCAGCACGCTGGCCTTGGCCCGCATGAAGGGCGCGAGGAGGATGATGCGCTCGCCTGGCGCCGTGGCGAAAACGCGGTCGACATTGTCGTCGAGCGAACGACGCACCACGCGTCCGCCATCCTTGGGACAGCGCTGCTCGCCATGCAGGGCCCAGAGCAGACGCGCGTAGTCGGCGATCTCGGTGACCGTCGCGATGGTGGTGCGCGGCGACGAACCGCCGGTGCGCTGCTCGATCGCGAGGACGGGCGAGAGCCCGTGGATGAAATCGACGTCGGGCCGCTTCAACTGTTCGAGCACCTGACGCGCCTGCGTCGAGAGCGACTCCATGTATTTGCGGTAGCCCTCGGCATAGATCGTATCGAAGGCGAGCGACGATTTGCCGGAGCCGCTCGGCCCCGTGATCACGACGAGACGCCCGCGCGGCAGCTTCACCTCGAGGTTCTTGAGGTTGTGCTCGCGGGCACCTTTGACGTGGATGTGGGTCGCAGCCTGCATGGTGCTAACCAGCACCGTATACAATTTTCGTCAGGTGCAAGGCCCTAAACGCATAATTCGCAGTCAATCGGCGAGTTCGTAGTTTTTGGTATCCGGATTCGCCTTGTGCAGGACGGATCCCACACGTTACCTTGCCGTCACCTTAGAAGCGCCGGATTTACCCCCCGGCTACCCCACAGACCGTTTCTCAACGAAGCGGTTGTTTCGCCAACCAACCCTGCATGAAATCCCATTACCCGTCCGCCGTATCCTCCGGTGTTCGACGGTCCGGTCCGGCGCTTGCGTTCGCCGCCCTGGCCCTTGTCGCCGCTCCGCTCCAAGCGATCACCTTTGAACAAGGCCTCCTCAGCGGAAGCTTTGATTCCACCTTCTCCCTTGGCGGTCTCTACCGCCTCGACGACCCCGATCGCCGGTTCTACGGCGTCGCCAACGGCGGTCTCGCCAATTCAGTCAACACTGACGACGGCAACCTGAACTACCGCAAAGGCTGGGCCTCGAAGGTCTTCAAGGGCACGCACGACCTCGAGATCGAGTACGGCGAGAACCTCGGGTTCTTCACGCGCGTCACCTACTTCTACGATTGGGAAAACAATGAAACCGAGCGCGCACGGCGTCCGCTCAGCGAAGAGGCCAAGAAGCGCGTGGCCGAACGCATCGAGTACCTCGATCTCTACGGCCTCTATCGCTTTGAAGTCGGCGGCCGCCCGATCGACCTGCGCATCGGGCGCCAGGTCCTGAGCCTCGGCGAAAGCACGTTCATTCCGAACGGTCTCAATGTCGTCAACCCGGTCGACGTCTCCAAACTCCGCGTCCCCGGCGCCGAATTGCGCGAGGCATTCCTGCCCGTGAACATGGTCAAGGCCTCGATCGGCCTGACGGACTACACCACCCTGGAGGCCTTCTGGTTGCTGGAGTTCCGCCGCACGGAGATTGAACCCGCCGGCACCTATTTCTCGACCAATGATTTCGCCAGCCGCGGCGGCTCGCGGGTCTATCTGGGCTTTGGCTCACTCTCGGACGGCACTCCGCTGGGCGCCATCTCGCGTGAGGCTGATCGCACGGGCAGCGACTTGAACCAGTATGGTTTCGCGCTGCGCACGCTGGCGCCGGGGCTGAACGACACGGAGTTCGGCCTCTACTTCGCCAAGTATCACAGCCGCGTTCCGCTCATCAGCGCGCGCACCCCGACCGGACCGATCAACACGAACCTCACCGGACCGCTGACCGCCGTCTTCATCGGCGCCGGACTGCCCGCCGCCAATGCAGCCGCGCAAGCCGATGCGATCTGGGGCCTGATTGTGCTATCGCAGACAAACCCCGGCGCGCTCACGCCCGTCCAACTCGCGACGCTCCAGGCCGCGTCTACACAGGCGGCGATCAACGGCGCCCGCCAGATCGCGCTGCTCAACGCCGCTGCGAGCGGCCGCTACTTCACCGATTTCCCGGAGGACACCAACATGATCGGCGCCAGCTTCAACACGGACCTGACCCGGCTCGGCATGGCCTGGCAGGGCGAGGTCTCGTACAAGATGGACGTCCCGCTGCAGGTGGATGACGTCGAGCTTCTTTTCGCCGCGCTCTCCGCCCTCAACCCCGCGTTCGGCGCCAACAACCAGGTCGGGAACTACCTCGGCCAGTACGGCCGCGAAATCACCGGCTTCCGCCGCCTCGATGTCTGGACCGCCCAGAACACGCTGACCAAGGTGTTCGGTCCCATGCTCGGCGCCAGCCAGCTGACGCTGGTGGGTGAAGTTGGTGGCGTGTGGGTGCCGGATCTTCCGTCCAAGGACGTGCTCCGCTTCGAGGGCGCCGGAACATACACGAGCGGGAACCAAGCGGCGATGATCGGTACGGGCAGCGCGCTGGCCGCCACGCCGCTCGAGGCCTTTGCCGATGATTTCTCCTGGGGTTATCAGGTGGTGGCCCGACTGGACTACACCAACCTCTTCGCCGGGCTGAACCTCACGCCCACCATCGCCTTCACGCACGACGTCTCGGGCAACACGCCTTCGCCGCTGGCCAACTTCATCGAGGACCGCAAATCGATCAACGTGTCGGCCGAACTGACCTGGCAGAACGCCTGGTCGCTTGAGGTTCGTTATGTGGAGTTCTTCGGTGCCGGCCGCCACAACCTCATCGCGGATCGCGACTATTTCGCCACCACGCTCAAGTACTCCTTCTAAGAACGTCGTCATGAAACACCTTTCCTCTTCCGTTCTTCTCCTCGCCACCGCCGCCCTCGCCACCGCAGCGATTCCCGAGTCGGAGGTCGCACGGCTCAGCCGCGACCTCACCCCCCTCGGCGCCGAGCGCGCCGGCAACGCCGAAGGCACCATTCCCGCCTGGACCGGCGGCGTCACGACCGCCCCTGCGGGCTACTCCGTCGGCGATCACCACCCGGATCCCTTTGCTGCCGACCAGCCGCTCTACACCATCACGGGTACCAACCTCGCGCAGCACGAAGGGCGTCTCACCGCCGGCGCCGTGTCGCTGCTCAAGGCCTACCCGGACTACAAGATGGTCGTCTACCCGACGCGCCGCAGCGCGTCGGCCCCCGAACGCATCTACGAGGCCACGCGCCGCCACGCCACAACCGCGCGCCTGACCGAGGGCGGCAACGGCATCTCCGGCACCGTGGTCGGCGTGCCCTTCCCTCTGCCCAAGGATGGACTCGAGGTCCTCTGGAATCACCTCACACGCTACCGTGGCGTGGCCGCGTCCCGCCAGATCGGCCAAGCCATGCCGAGCCGCGGAGGCAGCTACAACCTGGTTTCATTCGATGACGAATTCCTCTTCAACTACGCGCGTCCCGACATCACCGAGGAGGGATTGGACAACACCCTGGTGTACTTCAAGCAGGCCGTGACAGCCCCGGCGCGTCTCGCCGGGACGATCCTCATCGCCCATGAGACGGTCGACCAGATCAAGGAGCCGCGCCGCGCCTGGGTCTACAATCCGGGCCAGCGTCGGGTGCGTCGTGCCCCGCAGGTTTCCTACGACAACCCCGGCACTGCCTCGGACGGCATGCGCACCAGCGACCAGTTCGACATGTTCAACGGCGCCCCCGACCGATACAACTGGACCCTCGTGGGCAAGCGCGAGATGATCGTCCCGTACAATTCCTACAAGCTGCACTCCAAGAGCGTCCGCTACGACGACATCCTGAAGCCGCTGCACATCAATCAGGACCTCGCCCGTTACGAACTGCACCGGGTCTGGGTGGTCGAGGCTCGGATCAAGGACGGCGCGAGCCACCTGTATCCGCGCCGCACGTTCTACGTCGACGAGGACAGCTGGCAGATCCTCGCGGTCGACCAGTATGACTCCCGCGGCGAGATGTGGCGCGTTTCCGAGGCGCATTGCATCAATTACTACGACGCGCAGACCTTCTGGAGCACGCTGGAAGTCCACACCGATCTCGCCGCCGGCCGCTACCTCGCCATCGGCCTCGATAACGAGGGCAAGATGTACGATTTCGGCATCACGCGGACCCCGGCCGACTACAGCCCTGACTCCCTTCGTCGCGACGGCGTGCGCTGATTCGAGTCCTCTCTCCAAGCCCTGGGTTTGTTGTAGCCGGGGTCGCTGACCCCGGTTGCCTTCCCTTGTTGTCTGCACATGCTCTCCATTCACCGGGGTCAGCGACCCCGGCTACAACAAACCCCTTCGTCATGTTGCTGCGCGCCGCCGTCCTTCTGCTGATTGCAGTCACGACGGGCGCCGCGCCGCCCGAAGCATCCCGGCTGCTGCTTGACGCAGCCCGGAGCGGTGAGGCCATCGTCGTCGTCGGGGAACGGGGAGCGATTCTGCGCTCGACGGACGAAGGCGCCAGCTGGACGCTCTCGCCCACCTCGGCGCTGGCCACCCTGACCGGCGTCGCGTTTGCCAATGACACCACGGGCTGGGCGGTGGGCCACGACGGCCTCATCCTGCATTCGCGCGATGGCGGACGGACCTGGGCGGTGCAACATGCTCTGGCCGACAAGGAGGCTTCGTTCCTGGATGTCTGCGCGCTTGATGCGCAACGGGCCATCGCCGTCGGCGCCTACGGATTGTATCTGTCGACCAGCGACGGCGGAGCGACGTGGACGAGCCGTCGGATTGGAGAAGACGATTTTCACCTCAATCGCATCGCCCGCGCCGCAGATGGCACCCTCTACCTGGCCGGCGAAGCGGGCACACTGCTGCGCTCGACGGATGCCGGGGAAACCTGGAATGACATTGCCGCCGACTACGACGGTTCGTTCTTCGGTCTGCTGCCGCTGACAGACTCAATCGTGCTCGCGCACGGCCTGCGTGGACGGATGTTTCGGTCGATTGACGCAGGGGCCGACTGGCAGGAGGTGACGTCGGGCCAGACCGGCCTGCTCGCCTCGGCGATTCGGACCAGGTCAGGAGCCGTCCTCGTCGCGGGCCAAGCCCGGACCTTCCTCGTGAGCACGGATGAGGGGCGGACGTTCCAGCCGTGGGCGGCGGCATTGACCACCGCGGTGGCTGAACTGCTTGAACTGAAGGACGGCTCGATCCTCGCCATCGGCGAAGCCGGACTCACCCGTCTGCCCGCGCCATGAAAGACACCCTTTCACGCGTCGAGGAGGCCGTCTTCCGACGGCGCGGCCTTTACACCGCCTTCTTCCTGCTGGTGACGCTGGTGCTGGGCGTGTTCGCCGCACGAACCCGCGTCGATGCGAGCTTCAACAAGTCGCTGCCCACGGGGCATGAGTACATCCAGACGTTCACGCAGTACCAGGCTGAGTTTGGCGGCGCCAACCGCGTGGTCATCGCCTTGATGGCGCGCGAGGGTGACATCTTCACGCCCGAATTTTTCGCCACGCTCAAGGCCGTGACCGACGAGGCGTTCTACCTGCCGGGCGTGGACCGCGCGCAGGTTCAGTCCATCTTCACCCCCAACGTGCGCTACCTCGAGGTCGTCGAGGACGGCCTGCAGGGTGGAAATGTCATTCCCCAGGGATTCACGCCGACTCCGGAGGCTTTCGAGCAGGTGCGGCAGAACCTGATCAAGTCAGGTCGGGTCGGCATGCTCGTCTCGTCGGACTTCACCGGCGCAGCGGTGATCGCGTCGCTCCTCGAGGTGGATCCGCAAACGGGAGCCAAGCTCGACTACACCGCGGTCGCCACCGCGCTGGAGCGGACCATCCGTGAACGACACGGTTCAGACCGGATCGACGTGCACATCATCGGATTTGCCAAGGTGATTGGTGACATCACGGAAGGCGCGGCCGGTGTGTTTGTCTTCTTTATCGTCGCGATCGCGATCTCGGCGCTGCTCCTGCTCTATTTTTCCCAGTCGCTGGTCCTCACGGTGCTGCCGCTCTTCACCTCCTTTTGCGCGGTCGTCTGGCAGCTTGGCCTGCTCAACCTGCTTGGCTTCGGCATTGATCCCCTGTCGATCCTCGTTCCGTTTCTCGTCTTCGCCATCGCTCTCAGCCATGCTACGCAGATGCTCCGCTCGTTCCGCTACGAGTACAATGTGGGAGGGAGCGAGTACGCCGCGGCACGGGCCTCGTTCAGCAATCTCTTTGTTCCCGGAACGATCGCCATCATCACGGACACGGTGGGATTCTTGACGATCTACCTGATCGATATCCCGATCATCCGGGAACTCGCAATCACGGCCAGCATCGGCGTCACCCTGATCATTTTCACTGACCGCTTCTTCCTGCCCCTGCTCCTCTCTTGGACCAGGATGAAGCCGGATTTCCGCCGGAAGGTGAACTTCCGGCGCTTCGCCCTGCAGCCGACCTGGCGGCGGCTCGTCACGCTCACCACCGGACGCGGCTCAGTCATCATCATCCTGGTGTGCCTGGGGCTATGGGTCGTCGGACTTGTGCAGGCAGGCAAGGTGCCTATTGGCGACATCCATGCCGGTGTGCCCGAGCTCCGCGAAGAGTCCCGCTACAATCGCGACACGGCGGTGATCACATCGGAATTCGCCATTGGCGGTGATACGCTGACCGTGCTGGTCGAGACGGTGCCGAACGGCGTGATCGACCATGAGGTCATGTCGCTGGTGGATCGCTTTGCCTCGCAACTGCGCGGCATCCCCGGCGTCCAATCCACGCTCGCGCTGACGGACTACGCCAAGACGATCAACGCCGGCTGGAACGAGGGCAGCCTGAAGTGGCGTATCATTCCCCGCAATCCGCAGGCGCTGGCGCAGGCCGTCTCACCGGTCGAGACCTCAAGCGGGCTGCTCAATGCCGATGGCAGCGTGATCCCGGTCATGATCTACCTCAAGGATCACCGCGCAGAGACGCTGCAAACCGTGGTCGCGGCCGTGAAGGCATTTCGCACCGAGCACGGCACCGAGCGCGTCCGCTTCCGCCTCGCCACGGGCAACGCCGGGGTGATGGCCGCGACCAACGAGGTCGTGGCGGCCGCCCAGATTCCCATGATGGTCTGGCTCTACGCCGCCGTCGTCGTGCTGTGCCTGATCTCTTTCCGCTCCTGGCGGGCCACGATCTGCGTGGTCCTGCCCCTCGTGATCGTCTCGGATCTGGCCTACGCGTTGATGGTCGCGCTCGAGATCGGCCTCAAGCCCTCGACCCTGCCTGTCGTCGCGCTGGGCGCCGGCATCGGCGTCGACTACGGCATCTATCTCTGCTCGTCCGTCATGGAGAAGCTCCGGGCCGGACGCACCTACGACGAGGCGCTGGTCGAGTCGTTTGCCACCATGGGCACGTCGATCGTCTTCACCGGGTTTGCCCTCGCGATCGGCGTGGGCACCTGGGCCTTCTCGGCGCTGAAGTTCCAAGCCGACATGGGCATGCTTCTCGCCTTCATGTTTCTCTTCAACATGCTCGGTGCGATGCTGCTCCTGCCGGCCTTGGCCCGGTGGTTCTTTCAACGGCGCACCGGGAACGCGTAAGGCCGCGCGCGGTCGGAAAGGAATCCGATTTCGGCTGGCGTCCGCCGGCTGACTGCCTTCCTCTCTAGCCCGCATGTCCGAACCCGATTCCAAACGAGTCCTCACCCCGGGGCAGCGCCGTCTGGTCGGCATCGCCGCGGGTGTGACGGCCTTCCTCGCGATTTCCGCCGCGATCGTGCTGGGGTTCTATGTGTTTGGACGGCTGCTTGGCGTGTTCTCCGGCGTGCTCTGGCCGCTCGCGGCCGCCGGCATCCTTGCGCTGATCCTCCGGCCGGTTGTCGACTCCCTGCAGACTCGGCTCTCGCTGCGACGCATCACGGCCGTGGTCCTGCTCTACGGCGCCTTTGTCCTCGCGCTCGGCAGCCTGCTGATTCTCATCACGCCGTCCCTCGTCGAACAGATCCTTGGTTTCATCGGGTTCGTGCCCACTTTCTGGAACGATGCGCTGGCGTATGTGAAGACTCACTACCCGGACTGGGTTGGACTCGCCGAACGCCAGTTGGCCAACCCGACGATCAAGCGCATGGTCGATAGCCTCACCGCCGAGGCGCAGGGCATGATCAGTCAGGCCCTGCCATCGCTCAAGGCAGCCGGCGTGGGCGCGATCAGCGTGTTCGGCTTCATCACCCATCTGGCGATCATCCCGATCTATCTCTTTTTCTTCCTCCTCTCGAAGGGTGAACCCACGGTCAATCTTGGGAAGCACCTGCCTTTTTTCCGGCCTGATGTGCGGGACGACGTCGTGTTTCTCGTGCGCGAGTTCATCGCCATCGTGGTTTCCTTTTTCCGCGGTCAGCTGGTCATCGGGCTGATCATGGGCTGCCTGCTGGCCCTCGGTTTTTCCATCATCGGCCTGCGCTTCGGTCTCTTCATCGGACTGGCGCTCGGCATTCTCAATATCGTGCCCTACCTCGGCACGATCATCGGACTGAGCATCGCCCTGCCCCTGGCCTTCCTGCAACCCGAGGGCGGCTGGTCACTCGTGGGACTGGTGCTCGTGGTGTTCACCCTTGTCCAGCTGATCGAGGGCTGGCTCCTCACGCCCAAGATCATGGGCGACCGGACCGGGTTGCACCCGGTCACGATCATTGTCGCGATCTTCTTCTGGGGAACGGCGTTCAGCCGCGTGATCGGCATGATCCTCGCCATCCCCCTTACCGCCTTCTTCGTGACCGCGTGGCGTCTCGCGCGGCACAAGTACTTCAAGCCGGCCACATGAGGTCTGCTCCGGACAGCGCGCCGGCCGAGTGCGCCGTGTGCGGAACGCCCCTGGCGCGGTCCGCGCGGGCCTGCCCCGAATGCGGTGCGGACGAGCGCACCGGCTGGCGGGAAACCTCCGTTTACGACGGGATTGACCTCCCGGACGACGAGCCCGTTGCCATCCACGCAAGACCGGGCCGGCCGGCCGGTCTGCCTTGGTATTGGCTGGCCGTGGCCGCGTTGCTGCTTTTTCTGCTCGGATTTTCCGCGCTCGGCTTGCTCTGATCCGCGAATCGCGCGTTCGTTCGGCATGGCGTGGGACGTTCAGTTCAAGGAGGGGATCCACCTTCCGCAGATCGATTGGTGGCTTGATGCACGACGGGCGACGCCCCGATCGTTCGTCTCCCACGCACACTCCGATCACGTGGCCCGCCACCGCGAGGTCCTTTGCACGGCAGCCACGGGACGGCTGATGCGCGCCCGCCTGCCGGGGCGGCGCACGGAGCACGTCCTGCCGTTTGGCGCCACCGAGCAACTGGACGGGAACACCACCGTAACCCTGGTCCCGGCGGGGCATATTCTCGGCTCTGCCCAGTGCCTGCTCGAGCATCGCGACCATGGACGCCTCCTCTACACCGGGGACTTCAAACTGCGGCGGGGATTTGTGGCCGAGCCCTGCGCGACACCAGCTGCGGATGTGCTCATCATGGAGACGACGTTCGGACGCCCTCACTATGTCATGCCCGCCGCGGAGACCGTGTGGGCGGACCTCGAGGGCTTTTGCCGGACCGCGCTCGAGGCGGGCCACACCCCCGTGCTGTTCGCCTACAGCCTGGGCAAGGCGCAGGAGGTGCTCGCGGGTCTGGGTCGGTCCCACCTGCCCGTGATGCTTGAGGCCAACGCCTTCCGGCTCACCCGCCTCCATGAGGAACTGGGGGTCGCGCTGCCGCCGTATCGGGAATTCGATGCCCAGGCGGTCGCCGGCCACGTTGTGATCGCTCCGCCGCAGTCGCCGCGGACGGGCGTCCTGGCGCGGATCCAATCGCCCCGGACAGCGATCGTGTCAGGCTGGGCGCTCGATTCGGGCGCGATCTACCGCTACCGGTGCGATGCGGCGTTTCCGCTTTCGGACCATGCGGATTACCCTGATCTGCTTCGCTTCGTCGAACAGGTGAAGCCGCGTTGTGTTTATACCCTGCACGGATTTGCCGAGGAATTCGCCCGGACGCTGCGCGAACGCGGAACCGAAGCCTGGGCCCTCGGGATGCCTAACCAGTGCGATCTCGCCTTCCCGTCCGTTCTTCCCTGAAATTTCGCCACTTTTTCCGCACACGCCCCGCCTTTGTTGGTCTTACCTTCATCCCTTTTATGCTCCGACGCGGCACGCCCCTCCTTTTCCTCGCCCTCCTCCTTCTTCCGCTCGTGTCTCTACGCGCCACCCCTTTTACCGCCTTCGTCGACGGCGAACGCTATGTCTACAAAGTCGGCTGGGGCATCCTGGGTGGCGCCGGCGAGGTCGTGATCGCGGCGCGGGCCGATGTGCTCAACGGCCGGCCGGTGATGCGCATCACGACCCAGACGTCCTCCCGCGGCCTGGTCCGTGGCATCTACCGCTACGACGACACGGCCGAGGTGGTCGTGGATCGCGAGACAAGCCGGCTGGTCTACACGTTTGAGCAGGGCGAGGACAGCAAGCGCAAGACCGAGAGCCGCACCGATTTCGATTACACGAAGGGAATCGCCCTGCACCGCGACAAGTACCGTCCGCACCGGAACAGCGACCTGCCAATCCCGGCCGGCGATCCGATCGACCTCATCTCTAGCCTCGTCGTGCCCCGCAACTGGGCGATGAAGCCGGGCGATGCCCGCGATATGCTGGTTCACTTTGGCCGGGAGTTTTTTCCCCTGACCCTGCACGCCGAGCAATTTGAAACCGTCCGTACGCCCATGGGCTCCTTCAAGGCGCTGCGCCTCGTGCCCCTCATGGACAAGGAGAAGCCGCGCGGGCTTTTCGAGCGCGGAGGCGAGATCAAGGTGTGGGTCTCCGATGGCGACCGCCCCCTGCCGGTCCGCATGCAGCTCAAGCTGAACTTCGGCTCGGCCACGCTTTCGCTGCAGGAGCACACCTTGCCGGCGGCCGGCGCAGCCCGCTGAGCGAGCCGGGCGCGCCCGGTTGAGGCCCGCCCCGATCTGAGTTTTCAAGTTTGAGATTGATGCCGGGCGCCGGGGTGCGCGCGCGACCAGACAAAGCGCCACGGCATCGCCGCCCAGTGCGGTCCTGCAAAATCGACCCCGATCCGCGGCGTTGCCCGAACTTCATCTCGGGCCGGTCTGAAGCCGTCGTCCTCGATCCAGAGCCCGGTCTCCACCCGCGCCGCGAGTCCGTTGAAGCATCGGTTGATGCCGAGGACCTTCGTCAGTCGGCCGGGACCGGACAGGCCTTCGACCCCGCGGATCAGGATGGCGTTGGGTTGATCACGGGGGCCGGTCACGAGGTTGAGCATCTCGTGGATGCCGTAGCAAAGGTAGACATACCAGACGCCGCCCGCCGCATACATGACCTCGGTTCGGGCGGTGCGACCCCGGCGGGCATGACACGCGAGGTCCTCCTCGCCCTGATAGGCTTCGGTCTCGGTGATGCGATGAGCCCACCGTTTGCCGGACGCATCCCGAACCACCAGGTGCGTACCGATGAGGTCACGCGCGAGCGCAACCGTATTTTGGCTTTGGAATACTTTAGCTTTTATCGCGGTGGCCATGCCCTTTGATGGGTTTACGCGCTTCCCTGCCGTTATCACGCCATGTCGCTGCTTCGCCGCAATCTCCGTCTGTGCACCATCGAGGGGCTCTACGCCACGCCGATCGTGTACCTGCTGCAGCCGGGCAACTTCGTGATCGCCGCGCTCCTGCCCGGCGTCTTTCACCTCCGGCCCGACATGTACGGCCTGATCGCCTCGCTTCCGTTCTGGGGCAACTTTGCGCAGGCGTTCCTCATGCCCTTTGTGGACCGGCTCTTTGCAGCCAAGACCGCCTCACTCGTTTTCTGTTCCTTCCAAGTGGTGTGCTGGGCTGCGCTGGCCTTCGCCCTGCCTTTCCTGCCGGTCGATGACCCCGCCGGCAGTGGGCCGTGGTTTCTCCTGATCTTCGCCTGTTCGGCGGCCATCACGGCCGTGACCGGCGTGGTCTGGACGTCGTGGGTGCAGGAATGGGTGCCGTGGCGTCTACGGGGAAAGTACTTCGGCATGCGCAACCGCCTCATGCAGGTGGCGTTGATCGTCTTTCTCTTTCTCGTCGGCGACCTGATCGATCCCTCTGCCACGGGTTCGGTCCGCGCGTTTCAGTGGCTGCTGTTCGGCACCGTCGCCCTGCGCGTCGTCTCCGTTTACCTGCAGCATCGCACACGCACGAGTTCACCCGTGGTCCACACCGACAGCCGCGCGCCGTGGCAGGACCAGCTCGTGGTGCTGGTGCGCGCGCCGGGTTACCTCTGGTTCATCGGCTTCGGCGCCGTGTGGGGATTCGCCGCGAATTTCTTCGGTCCCTTTTACTACGTCTTCATGTACGACCAGGTCGACATGACGGTGCGCAATGTCAGCCACCTCGTCATCCTGACCTGCCTCGGCGGCGCGTTGTCCTATCCAGCCTGGGGCGCCATGGCTGACCGCTTCGGCAACAAGCCGGTCATGCTGTTTTGCATGATCGCGTGGCAGGTGCAGAACTTCCTGTGGTGCTTTCTCGAGCCGTCCAATCGCAATCTGCTCTACCCAATGTGGGCGTTTGGCGGGGTCATGTCCGCCGGCTTCACACTCGGCTTGTTCAACATTCAGCTGAAGCTCATCCCGGCCAAAGCCAAAACGCTCGCGATCAGCATGAACCTCGCCGTGACCTCACTTGTGACGGCGGTCGCGCCGATCCTCGGTGGCTGGGTGCTGGGGCACTTCCTCGCCCAGGGCGTCGACGCGCTTGAACTCTATCACACGCTCTTCCTCGTCCAGCCCGTGCTGGCCCTGACCGGCTGCCTGCTCCTCGTCCGGGTGCACGAATCCTCCGCCGCTCCGCTGGCCAGTGTGGTCGGCGCGATGCGCAATCTGCGCACCCTGGGGGCCGTGATGGGACTCGGATTTCTGGCCAATTTCTTCTTCGTTCGCCCAACGAAAAGACGCTGAACTTCCGGTCCATTCCCCTTGCCGGGGAAGGACGGATGACTATCCTCAGGGAAGCACCCCGTCGGGGTGTCGTCGTTTCCCCTGCGACTTTTCCGAACCACTCGCCCGGACACAGGTCTACCCTCTGACATGAACAAGAACATTATCGTAGCCATCCTTGCCGTCCTGCTTCTGGTTGCCGCGATTTTTGGCTATCGCGCCTACCGAACCGGAGCGGAAAATGCCCTCGCCGCCCAGCGGGCCGAAGCCGAACGGGCCGATCTTGCCCGGCGCGAGGCGGAGAATCGCCAACGCGCCGAAGCCGAGGCGGAAGCCCACCGGCTTGCGGCCGAGCAGGCTCGCCTGCAGGCAGAGGAATCAGCGCGGATGCTGACCCAGTTGCGCGCTGAGCAAGCCGAAGCCGAGGCCGTGCGCCGCCAGGCCGAGACTGAGGCCCAGCGCTCCAATCAGGAACTCGCCCGCCTGCGCGCCGAACGTGACGCGGCCCAGGGCGAGGCCCGCCTGCGCGCCGAACAGGCTGAGCGCGAGGCCGCTGCGGCCGATGCCGCCCGCCGCGAGGCTCTGGCCCGGCTTGAAGCCCTGGAGCAGCAGAAGCGCGCCGAGGCCGACCGCGAAGCCGCGCGCCTGGCCGCACTCGAACGCCAGCGGGCCATGGAAGCCGAGGCCGCCGAGCGGGTGCTTCTGGCCCGCTCGATCCTTCCCCCTGACTACAAGCGCCGGCAGCACTATTATCAAAGCGTCGAAATGGTGAACGCCTCCGGCGGCGTCCTCGTCGCGCCCCCCGCTGAAGCCACGCCGGCGACGACGCCACCGCCCCAGCCTTGAGGCAGTCCGCATCCCCGCTTGCGGGTGGGTGGTGTCCGAAATTCGCTCTCGTTCTCTCAATCGTTCTTCGTTCTCGATCCGAGTTCAATCAGGAGAACGAGAACGATTCTGGCGTTTAGCCTGACAAATGAGGCCCCTCCCCATCGGTGACGTCACTTGATCTCAAAATTCCGCCCGTCGTGGTGTGGATCGTCTTGGCCGGAGCCATCGTGGCCTGTGCACGGCTGTTTCCTGCGGCGGGTTATCCATTTCCCGGACACCGATTCGTCGCGGGCGGACTGGGGTTGCTGGGCCTCACCATCGTCCTGGCCGGTGTCAGGGAGTTCCACCGGGCACGCACGACGGTGAGTCCGCTGGCGACGGCTCAAGCGAGTTCGGTGGTCACAAGCGGAATCTACCACCGCACCCGCAATCCCATGTACGTCGGCATGGCTCTCGGACTCGCGGGCGTGGCCGTGTGGAGCGCTTCCCTGCCCGGCCTCGGATTCGTCCCTCTTTTCTGCGGCTATCTGACCGCGTTCCAAATCAAGCCGGAAGAGCGAATCCTGCTCGCCCGTTTCGGTCCGCCTTACGCCGCTTATCTGGGTCGGGTGCGCCGCTGGTTCTAGGCGGAGGGAATCAGGCCTTCGGCCGGTAGCGTCGCGCTCCACGCTGACGTTTCTGCTTTCCCTGCGTGATTCCCTTTGTTTGCTCGGGGCGTCGTCAGATGAACGAACCGGAATCCACCGATCTTGAGCCCCATGTCTCCATGCGCTCGCTGGTGCTGGGGGCCATGCTCGCAATGATCGGTTTGCTTTTCTTCGCCGGGTTTCATGAAGAGGCCAGCCTGCGGGCCACGCGGGTCCTGACCTCGGTTGCCATCGCCGGGGCGGCGGGGGGCGCGGCTTTCTCCATGCTCGCACCCTGGCGGGAATCCGGTGAGCAGCAGAAATGGCTGCGTCATGCTGCCAGCGTGGTCGTCTACGGCGCGGCTGTGATCGCCGGGTTTCTGGCGGCGCGCTTCGGGCCCTTCTGAGCGCCCCGGATTCATCGGACGACTGCCGTGCCGCTGACCTTCTTCGACTTCCATGAAGTCCACGAGGGGCGAAACCCCTGGCCCGCCAACGCCGGACCCCAACCGATTCGCCGCCCGGCTGACAATCCCACTGTCCGCCAAGCAACCCTTGGATTCAGGCGGTTGATCCGCCATGCTGCATCCGGTCGGAGTTCACCCATCATCCCCATGTCATCCTTCATCCTGCGCACGAGCGCACTGCTGGCTCTGGCGGGCACGGCCCTTCTGGGGCAATCCAGCCCCGATTCGCTCACGATTCCCGACGACACCAAGGACGCACGCTGGGTGCTTTCGCTCGCCCCCAAGGCGTTTCAAAAAAACCCGCAGCTTGATTTCAACGTCATCACCGAAATGACCGGCGAAGGGCGCAAGCGTCCTCGGCCTTCCTCCGCCCAGCCGGCGACCTTTGTCGCGCAGTCAGGCAAGTACCTCGCGCTCGGCGACGGCGTCGCGCCCACACTTCTGCCTCCAGTGGAAAAGCTGCAGGAGATCATGATCCGGGCCCTTGCCGTGAACCATTTCCTGCCGGCAACCGGCGACGGTCCCACGCCCGACCTCGTCGTGGTTTTCAGTTACGGTGCCCACTCCGTCAACGACGAGGATCCCCTGGCCGAATTGGAACGCGCCAATGCGGAGGCTGAGGCCATTGCCGCCGGCGAGGATCCCCCGCCAACGCCCTCGAACGGTGTCAAGGGTTCGGAAGAACTGCTCGGACGTGCGTTGTCCGATCTGACCTTCCGCAAGGATCTGCTCGAACGGGCCGCCTTGATCGGCGGCACCCCGTTCGCCAACGAGCTCGCGGCCGTGATCGCGGAACAGGTCACCCACGCCCGCTCTGCCGGAGCCCTGGGGTTGAGTTCCGGTCTCGGACCCTTTCAACGTTTTCGCGAGCGCGACTCACGCACGCGTCACCTCGTCGAGGAGTCGTTCAGCTCCTGCTATTTCGTCATCGCGACCGCGTACGACTACGCGAGCGTGGCGCGCAACGACCGGATCCCGCTCTGGCGCACGCGCATGACCGTCAACTCGGCCGGCGTGAACATGACCGAGTCGCTGCCCCCGCTGATCGCCGCCGCCGCCCCGTTCCTCGGCCGCGAGATGCCTCATGCCGCCGTGATGACACGCCGCATTGATCGCAGCGGAACGGTCACGATCGGCGAAGCCACGGTGATTGGCGTCGAGCCGGCACCTCCGTCCGCCAACGGGCGGCCGGGATCACGCTAGCGGATGCGCCGGGATTGCGGGTTGCCTCATGCCCGCTCGTCCACGAATCTGACCGCATCCCTGTCGCTCCGTGGACATCATCGAGATTCCCTTTAACCGCTTCGTCGGGATGGAGCGCGCGACCGCCCCTGATGGCGTGCTCTCGTTTCCGGCCGACGTCCGCTACACCAATCATCTGGGAACCGTTCATGCCGGGGCGATGCTCGCGCTCGCCGAGGCCTCCAGCGGGGAATACCTGATCCGCGAATTCAGCGACCTCAATTTCCCTGTCCTTCCCGTGGTCCGGCGCGTCGAGGCCAAGTTCCGCCATCCGGCGCGCGGAGCGATCCACACCAAGCTCCACGTCACCACGGCCGCCCGGGATGAATTCATCGCAACCCTTCGCCGTCGCGGTCGCGCCCCGCTCGTCGTGCACGTGGACGTCCACGACGCCCGCGGCGTCCATGCGCTCGCAACCACGATCGAGTGGTTTGTTGCCCGCCAGGATCGCGCGGCGTCGATCTGACCGCCTTTATTTCCTCTTATGAAACTCCGCCGCCCTACCGATGACTCCGTAGCCGGATGCGTCTGGCTTGCCCGCATCCTCGACAAGGCACGCTGCCACTTGGGCGGCACGCTGCACCCGGATTTTGTGACACCGTTCTGCCACCCCCTCGCCACCGACGGAGCGTTCCTCCATCACTTCCGCCTGACCAAGGATGAATTGCTTGCCGCCGTGGGCGCGGCGGGCGCGGATGACGTGCAGGTTGCCCGCTGGTTTCAGGCCAGGCCGGACAGCACCCCGGATCGGATTGCGGCTTGGAATGCCCTTGCGCCCCACATCGGCCAGCCGGGCTACCCGATGGAGCGGGGTTATCGCTTCATGGTGCGGCAGCTGTACGGAGGCACCCCGCCTGACCCGCGCATTGTCGGCGCGTTCACGGCGATTGCCTACGACGAGGGCTATCTCGACGAGATGGTGCCACCCACGGCCTAACCCGGAGGCCTGAACGCGTCAGGCTGGTGTCGAGCGACGGAGCTGCCAGAGCGTCCGCGCCTGGCGAATCGTCTCAGCCAGCACATCCGGCGTGAGCGCCTGCTTCGGGTCGTCGCCGATGCCGTCGCTTGGTTTCACGTGCGCCTCGATGCAAAGGCCGTCGGCACCATAGGCGACCGCGGCCAGCGCGCAGGCGGGAACATAGGAGGCCTTGCCCACGGAGTGCGACGGGTCCACCACGACTGGCGCCCAAGTCTTTTCCTTGAGGAGCGGCGTGATGCTCTCATCCGGGTGGTTGCGGTAGCCATCAAGCGTGGGCGTGGTGCCGCGCGGGCACAGGATCACGTTCGGATTGCCAAAGGCTGCGATGTACTCGGCCGCGGAGACGAACTCGTTGATCGGCCCCATGTGAATGCTGCGCTTGAGCAGCACGGCCACGTTGCGGTGGGCGATCGCCTTGCCGATGGCACGCAGGAGCGAGTAGTTCAGTGCGTTGCGCGCTCCGACCTGAAGGGTCGAGACCCCGGCATCGAGAGCGAGATGGATGTGGGCTTCCTCCATGACCTCGGTGTCGACCGGCAGGCCGGTGCGGCGCGACGCCTCCATGAGGATGTCGAGCGACTTGGTGTCGCCTTGGAAACTGTAGGGATTGGTCCGCGGTTTCCACACGCCGCCGCGCAGGGCGTTGGCGCCAGCCTCCTTCACCGCCTGGGCGGTCTCGTAGAAATAGTTGGGGTTCTTCGGGTCGATCGTGCACTGGCCGGCGA
>CAYWRG010000067.1:0-22690 GCA_964460715.1 uncultured Opitutus sp.
GGTTCGTGAGGATGAAGGCGTCGTTGACCTTGTGGCTGACGAGCCAGCCGGCCGCGTTGGCCGGGCCGCTCACGGTGGCGGGCTTGGGTTTCTCGAGCTCGAAACCGATCGGCTGCGCGGGCGCCTCGAAGGCCTCCATCACGCGGTCAAACTGGATGCCCATCTGGCTGGCGACGGTCCAGCCGGTGATGTCGTACGGACGGACCGGCGGGCCGCCCGGGTAGGCGAAGTCCATCGGGTGATCCTGGGCTTCGAACGTGTCGAGCACCGCGGGGCGGAAGGCCTGGGCGGAGCGGACAATGAAGGAGCCGGCCGGGTAGGTCTTGCCTGCGACGGTGAATGACGCGGTGGCCTCCTCGACTTCGATGCCGCCCTTCTGGAGCACCTGGATGAACTTCACGACGGTCGGGTAGTCATCCTGATCGGCCGAGATGATGTAACCGCGCGGATCGCGGAAGACCGGGTCCTGCAGGACCTTGGCGTAGAGCGCGCTGTCGATCGGCATCTGCATGCCGAACTGGGCGAACAGGGCGGCGAGCTCAGCCGGAGAACCTGAAATGCCGAATGAGGCGGCCATCGCAGCGATCTGCGCGTCGCTGTTGCCGCGACTTGCTGCGGCGGCGGCCTTGAGGGCGTCGATCCGCTTCGGCGTGATCTTCCAGGTGTCCTTGCTGCCGCGCTCGATCGAGCGGCGGCCCATGGCGTACATGTTGTAGAGCACGGTCTCGCGGTTGCGGGAGGCGTAATCGAGGACGGCGCGCTCGAGTTCGATCATGTAGTTGATCGAGTCACGGTAGTGCCAGGCGCGCGGTGCGATCGGCAGGGGCCAGTCGGCGCGCGGGAGCTGCTTGTCCGGCACGAGCGTGACCGCGGCGGGCGTCGGGCCGCCGATGATCTCGGTCAGGATGCCGATGTTGTTGCGGAAGTAGCCGGCGGTGCGCATGCCACCGTTGAACCAGGTGGAATAGGGAGCGGCCGAGCGCATGGCGGAACCGCCGAGGCCCTGCTGCACGAGGCGGGCGTGCATGTGCGCACCAACCTGTTCGATGCCGATCGGGATGTAGGCATCGAAGTCGTAGTTGAAGGGATCGCGGAACGGCGGGATGTACACGACCTGGCCGGCGGGACCGGTCTGGTGCACGTTGTGCATGATCTGCGGGTTCCACTCGACGTAGAGCACCTTGTTCTGGTTCGCCGTCTCGGCCATGTTGTGCATGATCGAGTCACGGTTGTTATCGTGGCCGATGTACTTCTGGTAGAGGCGCGGGAGCGCATTCAACGTGCGGGCTTTCGGGTCCGCTTGGCGCATGTACCAGTTGGCGACGAGTTCGACGCCGTCCGGATTCGGAATCGGCATGAGCAGGATGGCGTCGCGCAGGAATCGCAGGGTCTCCGGATCCGTGCGCGAGGACATCTGGTAGACCATCTCGGCGAGGGTCTGCGAGTTGACCGTCTCGGTGGCGTGCAGGCCGCCGTCGATCCAGACGATCGCCTTGCCCTCCTCCGCGATCTTGCGTGCCTCGGCCTCGCTGATGCGGGCGCGGGCCATCTTGGTCGACCAGTCGCGGTACTGTTCGAGGTTCGCGTGGTTTTCGGGCGACGTGATGATCGCCATGTACTGCGGGCGACCCTCCTCGGTATTCCCGATGCTGACGACCTTGAGGCGGTCGGATTCCGCATCCCATTTCTGGAGCAGCGCGGAGATCTGGGTGTAGTTGGCCATCATGTAGTCGTCGCCGATGCTGAACCCGATGATGTCCTTGGCAGGAGTCAGCTTGGGTTCAGCGGCGAAGGCACTGGCGGCAGCGAGCGATCCGAGGCAGGCAAAGACGGATCGTGCGAGACGAGCAAGCGGTGTCTTCATAGCGCAGCTAGCCAACTCCTGATGTGGAGTGGCCGCGAGCCTATTTGCATCCGGCCGTGCTGGCGCGCTTTTCACTTCAGGCCCCGGTCGGAATCGGTTGGCCGGCCGCAGACCGAAGCCGGCGATTAGCATGGTGGCGCGAGCGGAAGGTGTCATGGTCCGACTCGCCGATGAAAATCACCTCCGCCGAATTCGAAGTCAGTGCGCCCGACCTGCGCTCGTGTCCCGAGTGGGCCCAGCCGGAGTTTGCGCTCATCGGCCGGTCCAACGTGGGCAAATCTTCCCTGATCAACCTCCTTACCGAACGGCGCGATCTCGCCAAGGTGTCGGATCTCCCGGGCAAGACAAAGCTCATCAATTTCTTCCACATCAACAAGGCGTGGCGTCTAGTCGATTTGCCCGGCTACGGCTATGCGCACGTGGGTAAGCAGCGGCGGGCGGAGTTCAACGAGGCGGTGGCGGACTTTCTCGGGCAGCGGCGCGCGTTGCGCTGTGTGTTCGTGTTGATTGACTCCCGGCTGCCTCCGCAGCCCATCGATTTGGAATTCCTGCAGTGGATCGAGAGCTGCCCGGCGCCCTATCAGTTGATCTTTACCAAGACCGACAAGAAGTCGCCGGCGCAGGCCGAGGCCAACATCCAGACGTTTCTTGCGGCGACCGCGGCCTGGCGGACCGAGCCGCCCAAGCACCTTGTGAGCTCGGCCAAAAGCGGACGCGGGCGCACAGAGATTCTGGGCGTGATCGGAAAAATGGTCACCGGCCCATGGAAGCGAAAGGGCGCGGGCGCTGAGGTGATTTGAAATCTGAAGTTTCAGATCGACGGTTTTTGCTGAACCAGCCGCCCGCGAATCACACGAATCGTCGCGGATTCGCACTGGGATAAACCACGGAAGAAACCGAACACACGGAAGCCGGGACTGGATGCCCTGACGTCTCTTCCATGGCATCCCGTCCCGGGATTCGTGTCGATTCGCGTGATTCGCGGGCGGTGGTTTGCGGCGTGAGGTGCCGCGGCGCTTAGCGATCCTGTCCGGACAGCGGACGGAGCTTGTTCACCTCGTGTGAGCCGGGCTTGACCGAGAGATCCACGCCAGCGGCTTCCAGCTCCGCCTTCAATTCGGGCACGAAGCGCGGCTCGAGTTCCTCGAGGCGGAAGTTGAAGTCCGTCGCTGTGAGATCCTCGCTGAGAAAGACGAGAATGTCCGCCAGTTCGGCGACATCGTCGTCGAGGAAGTGTTCATCGATCACCGCCTGGCTGCACTCGTAGGCCGTGAGCGTGGGCCAGAGATTTTCCCGCGCCGGGTCGGCCAGCTGCAGGGTGACCTCGCCCTGCAGTGAGGCGCGGGCGATCCGCGCGCCATACTCGCTGAGCCGGTGGTAGGCGTAGGCGAGGTTGGCGAGCCGGGCCTGCCGGAGCAGGGCGTTGCGTTGGGCGAGCAAACGGGAAACGTTCATGGCGATGGATCCTTGTTTGGTGGGCCGAACGGGCCGACGACGCGGGATCCGTGAGGATGCGACGGCGCTGACCGTTCGGACGGGTTTGGATTGCGGACGGGAGGGCTCCGCCGTCGGAGCCGTTCTGCTGCATGCCACGGGGGCGGACGGAAATCCGCAGAGTGGCCCGAACCGATGCACTTTCCTGACGTTGCCTGACTTTCTGACCTGCGGGGAGAAGTCGCTAACGCGGAATCTGCTGAATCGCTGTCTGACTCAAATCACGATCTCGACCGTGCTGCTGTCCTGACATCGAACAGAGGTAACATCGGCCGGAACGGCCGGAGCGCAAGGGCGATCTCCGATTTAACCCGGAAATTCTAGGCTGCCGGTTCGATGATCGAGGCGAAGGCCGGGGCGGCCAGCGTGCGCCAATCGGTTGCGGCCATGACCACCGAGTCCTCGCGCGATCCGGCGTTGAACGCGACCCGCGGATGAAGCGTCCCGACCTCCGGGTCCGCCGTGAGCGGGAGCGCGAGAATCGGTTCGCCAAAGGGCGGCACGGCTCCCGGCACGAGCCCTGTCAGCGCGAGCAGCTCGTCGGGCGTGGCAAAGCGGAGCTGCTTGGCCCCGAGTGCGGCGCGCGCGAGCTTGGATGAGAGTTTGCGATGGGCGGGGATGACGAGGAGGTGAAAGCGCTCATCGGCTTTGACGACGAGTGCCTTGGCCCCGCACTCAAGCGGCTCGCCGCGTTCCCGCGCCGAGTCTTCGGACGTGAATGTCGGTGGGTGATGCACCTGACGGAACGCGATGCCGGCGGCGGTGAGGTGCTGGACCAGCCGAACGTGCACGGACGCGTCGCTCATGTGATGGCTCAGCGGGCGGCCAGGGCGCGGTCCGGGGCGACGCGGCCGACCTCCGGATCGTGCGCGTTGAGGGGCTCACTCGACAGCGAAGCTTCGATGACCCCGGCCCAGGTTCGGAGATAGAGCACGGCGTCCGCGTGCTGATTGCGCTGCAACCAGCGGTGCCCGCCGGGCAGGGCTTGCAGCACGCGCGGGTCGCTCAAGTCCTCGAGATGACGGAGATCGGTACGATCGAGTCCGAGTTCGCGCAGACGATCGAGCACGTACTCGAGTCGCAGGCCCGTCCCGGCGCAGTAGTCGTCGGGAATCTCGCTCCATTCGGTGAGTTCGCGCGCGCAGGCGGCGTGGATATCAGCGGGCGAGAGGCGGGTGACCGTCTGCGCGAGATGACCGCAATTGCAGCGACCGAAGTGCGACCATTGATAGTCGGTCGAGGACGCGAGGCGGTCGGCGGTTTCTCGGAGGACGTGAACAAGAGCGCGACTGGGCAGTGCCATGCAATCAGTGAAGCGAAGGAGGCGCGGAGCGCAAGTGAGCCGCGGTTAGCGGCGGGCGGGCGGTGGTGGGCGTGACGCGATCTCGTAGCGCCCATCCGCGCGCAGCATCAGCGCCGAGCCGGGCGGGACTGGCTGTCGCCGTCCCCGGTCGGTCAGGCTGACCGCGCCGTCCGGCTCCTCGGAAAGAATGACGGTGCTGCGACCCCAGATCACTTCGGCGGTGCGGCGCTGCAGGGCTTGGCCATGACGGAGTTTGACCGGAGTCTGCTCATTGCCGATGACCTGTACGCCCCAGAAAACGGGACTGAACGGCGCTGGTTTTCGGGGAGCGAGGACGAGATCAACCCGGTAGGGCCGGTTGTTGAGCCGGTGGCGAAGGTTGAGTGTGATGCGCTGCTCGGAGGAAGAGTCGAAGAGGAGGGACTCGACTTCACGGCGCTTGAGCGCGGAGACCTCGGCGTCGTTGATGGCAATAATTTCATCACCGGCCTCGATGCCCTCGGCATGAGCCTGGGTTCCGGCCTGGACCCAGGCGACGTAGATGGCCTTGGGTGGTCCTCCGGTCGACAGCTCCATGGAGCGATAGTGGAGGTTAAGCCCGATGCCCCATTTTCCGAAGGGCGGAGCGTAGACCCAATGAGGTGGCATCACGTGGACCGGCTCGGCCGCCGGCAGCGATGAGGGCAGCGCGAACAAGACACAGATCAGCGGCAGCGTCTGGGCGAGACGGCCACGGTTGGCCGGAGACAAAGCATCCGCCGCTCTCACGGAGCCATTCCGCGAAGGTCGGATGACTGGCGTACGCACGGGCTGGACCACGGCGCAACACCGACCCCGATGGATTCGGGCAAAGGGCCTGCGCCGATGTCACGGAGCCTAGGCGGATCCACCGGTTTGACAAGGGTGAGCCCGGTCCTGCGGTTTGTAATCGGACGTGCTCAGGGAAGGGTGTCCGGCTAGCCGGCGTTTCGATCGGAAACGTCAAAACATTGCGCGATGGCATCGAGCGCCGCCTGTTCGTCGTCTCCCTGTGCCTCGATTTCGACCGTCGCGTTGAGCGTGGCGCAGAGAATCAGGAGATTGATCACGCTGGTCGCGCTGGCGACTTGGGAGCCGAATCGAAGTTGGATCTGCGAGTGAAAACGCCGGGCGACCTCAACGATCTGCGCCGCTGGCCGTAGGTTGAGTCCTTGGGTCCAGCGTACCTTTACCTGAGTCGTCTTCATGATGGACGTCGTCATGAGACGCGGCGGAACCGACGGGGATCCTTCAAAGTGAAGTCCCGGTGGACGATTCTCGGCCTGGGCGGGTTCGATTGAGGCCATTAGGTGCACGATTGGTTGGCAAACGGAGGAATTTGGGGTTCTCCGCCGTCGGGAAGAGCGGCTAGTTCGTTCTGATGCCCCTCTCCTCTTTTCGCCTCCTGACTTTAGCGTGTGCCATCGTGACGTCCGCGATCGCGCAGACGACCAAGGAAGATGTGCTGGTGCGCATCGACGAGACCAAGGGGCTGTACGAGGACATCGCGCTCAAGATCTGGTCCTACGCCGAGGTCGGCTATCAGGAAACCCGGAGCACGGCGCTGCTCCAGGAGCGGCTGAAGGCCGAGGGCTTTACGATCGAGGCGGGCGTGGCGGGAATGCCGACGGCATTTGTCGCGAACTACACGCAGGGCGCAGGTGGCCCGGTGATCGGCCTCCTCGGCGAATTTGATGCGCTGCCCGGCGTCGCGCAGGAAGCGGTGCCCGAGCGCAAGCCGATCGCCGGGCAGATCGCCGGCCATGCCTGCGGACACCACGTGTACGGGGCCGGTTCGGCCGCAGCGGCGGTGGCGATCAAGGACTGGCTCAAGGCCACCGGCACGCCGGGAACGATCCGGTTTTACGGCTGCCCCGCGGAGGAGGGCGGCTCCGGCAAGGTCTACCTGGTGCGCGCGGGTCTGTTCAACGACGTCGACGCCGTGCTCCGCTGGCATGCCGGCGACCGCAACGAGGTCGACACGGGCACGACCATGGCGAACAAGTCGGCCAAGTTCCGTTTTCAGGGCATCGCCTCCCACGCCGCGTCCGCCCCGGAGCGCGGTCGCTCCGCCCTCGACGCGGTCGAGGCGATGAACTTCATGGCCAATCTCATGCGTGAGCACGTCCCGGCCGACACGCGTATCCATTACGTCATCACGCGCGGCGGTGAGGCCCCGAATGTCGTGCCGGCGAACGCCGAGGTCTTCTACTACGTGCGCAATCCCCGCCGCGCGGTGATCGAGGATGTCTGGGCCCGCCTCGAGCAGGCGGCCCAGGGCGCCGCGCTCGGCACGGGTACGAATGTGCAGTGGGAGATCATCCACGGCGCCTACGAGCTTTTGCCCAACGAAACGCTGGGCCGGGCGATTCACGCCAACCTCGAGCGCGTGGGTGGCCTGACCTACACGGCGGAGGAAGTCGCCTTTGCCAACGAGATCGGGAAAACCTTCCCGGGCGGCCGCCCGCTCGACCTTGGTCTGGCGACCGGCGTGCAGCCGTTCGAGACCGGCCAGCCGCCTTCGCCGAATTCGACCGACTCGGCCGACGTCAGCTGGGCCGTGCCGACGATGGGCCTCAACGCCGCGACCTGGGTCCCGGGTACGCCGGGCCACAGCTGGCAGGCCGTGGCCTCAGGCGGCACCACGATCGCGCTCAAGGGCATGGTTGTGGCGGCCAAGGCGCTCGCCCTGACCGGCATGGATCTTTTCACGCAGCCGGAGCTGCGCGCCAACGCGAAGGCGGAGTTCCTGCGCCGGCGGGGCGCGGATTTTGTGTACAAGCCCCTGCTTGGTGACCGGGCGCCGCCGCTCGACTACCGGAAGTGAGCGAGCACGGGCGCGGGTTTGGTCCTGGCGCGTGGCGAGGGTGATGCCGGGGTCGGGCGACCCTGGGGCACCGCGGATTCCGCGGTCGTGCCGGGGCCCTTGCTGCCGGTGACGCGGGCGAGTGAATCGATGGAGCGCGTCACGGCATCCGACTGCTCACGGAGCGCGGCGGCCGTGGCTGAGAGCTCCTCGGAACGGGCGCTGCTCGTCTGCGCGTTGGCGTCGATCTGCTGCATCGCGGTGCTGATCTGGGTGACGCCGCGGCTCTGGTCCTCGACGTCGCCGGCGGCGCGGCGGATGACGGAGTCGAGCTCCCGGAAGTTGCCGAGCACGTCGGCGAGGTGGCGGGCGACCTCGGCGCTGACGGCCTCGCCGGCGCGGCCGCGATCGGCGGCGCTTTCGATCAGGCTCGTGGTTTCGCGGGCCGAGTCGGCGGCGCGGGCGGCGAGGGCGCGGACCTCGCCTGCGACGACCGCAAAGCCGGCGCCGGCTTCACCGGCCCGAGCGGCCTCGACGGCCGCGTTGAGTGCGAGAATGTTGGTCTGGAAGGCGATTTCCTCGATGCCCTTCGCGATCTTGCTGATGGCCTCGCTGGATTCGCGGATGCCGGAGATGGTGTTGGTCAGGCGGGTGCCGGCACTCTCGATCTGCGTGAGCACCGACTGGAGCTGGGTGAGTTGCACGTCGCGTGTCTTCACGAGCGAGCGGGAAACCTGACCGGAGCGCGTCTCAATCTCGGCCAGCGTGGTGCTGATTTCCTGCACGGCGGCGGCCTGGCTGTTGGCTTCCGTGGCGAGCGAACTGCTGGCCGATGACAACTCGCGCGAGGATTGGTTGAGGTCGGCGCCGGCGGAGCCGAGCCCGGCGAGCGCCTCGCCGGTGCCGATCACGTAAGCTTGAATCAGGCGGGCGAGAAACAGTCCCGGTCCCGTGGCGAGTACCACAAAGAGGGCATGCAGCGCCACGATCCAGAGCGAGGCAGCGTAGTTGAAGAGGCTGCTCGGCAGAAAGAAATAGAAGGCGACATGATGAACCGCCGCCATCGCTGCACCGCAGAGCACCACCCAGGGGCTGCCAAAGAAGGCCAGCAGCGGAAGCAGCACGAAGATGTGAAAGTGCATCTCGATCATGCCCCCGCCGAGGTGGATGAGCACCGCGCTGAGCGCGATGCCGCCCAGTCCCATTGAGCAGGCCGTCAGCAGGCTGTGACGGTTGAAGAAGTAGAGAGCGGTCGGGCCGGCCACGACCGCGAGGGAGGCGCCGAGGATGAGGCCGAATTCGCTTCCTTGATAGAAGGCGATTCCCGCGAGCACGGGCACATGCAGCCAATAGGCGAGGAGGAACCAGAGATTGGCCCGAGCGATATGGCGTTGTTCGTAGGTGAGGGAGGCGGTGTCGGACATGATGGAAAAGGAAAGGGAGTTAGTTGGCGGTGCCGGGGACGACGCAGGCGATGGGCACGACTGGCAGCGGCAGACGGCCTTGGGCGACCTCGGTCAGGACCAGATGGCTCAGCATCCGGCCGCCCGGAGTTGCGAGATCGGCGGAGTTAAAGCGCCCGGTCCATGCAATGGTGCCGTCGGGGGCGATCACGCGGAGCTGCGGCGGCCGATCCGTCGATGGCGCGGCGAAGTCCACGACCGACCAGCCCGCCGATTGCAGCCGGCGGCGCACCGATCCGTTGCCCCCGTGCAACGCAACAGCTTCGCGGTCGCCCGGGCCGGGGCCGTGCTGGATCAGCAGTGCGGTGACTGGCTCTGCATCCGGATGTCGCGCGTCGAGTTCGACTCGCAGGGTCCAACCGGCAGGCAGCGAAGCAGTTGCGGTCGGTTCCTCGGAGGCGCAGCCGGCCCGCGCCAACCCGGCCACGAGCACCGTGATGCTTACGCCCCAAGCGGCAAAAATTCCGCCCAGCCAGCCGGCGCGCCGCCAACCTGGGCGGCGATGGGCTTTTGTTGGGAGGACGGATGGGTGCATCACCCTAGCAATGTCACGTAGAGTCTGAAATTTAGCTCAAGCGTGCGGGCTTGGCCGATTGGCTCGGCCAAGACGCGGCAAGCCGGCCGGAGCCGAATAAAATTTCGGCCGGGAATTGTAACTGCGTGAGGGAACGTGGAGGTAGACAGGAAGAAACTCCTGCGTACGGTATTTGCTCCGCCGCAGCATTCTGGCTGCGGTTTTAACCTCCCTCCCCAGGCTCCCTTATGAAAAAACTCATCCTCTCCCTCTTGACGGTTGGTCTCCTCGCGTTCGGTGCGGTCAGCGCCTCGGCCCAGTCTGCGCCCAAGTCGGTCATCCATGTTGTCACCGTGAAATGGAAGGCCGGAACCACGGACGCTCAGATCCAGGCCGCCCTCGACGGCGTGCAGAAACTGCCATCCGCTTACAAGGGCATCACGCGCGTCTGGACCAAGGCCATCAAGGTTCAGGGCGACAAGACCCATGCCTTCGTGATGGAGTTCGCCGACGAAGCTGCCCTCGCGGCCTACACCAACAGCCCAGCGCAGCTGGAGTGGTACAAGGTCTACACGCCGATCCGCGAGCAGAGCACGACGTTCGACATCACGAACTGAGTTCGCTCCCGCGACCCTTTAGCTTCCCTCAAGGCCGCCTTTGGGCGGCCTTTTTTATTTCACGCGAAGAGGCGAAGCGAATCCGACCAGATGCCGTCGACCCCTAAATCCGGATTTAACCACGGATTAACACAGATGAACACGGATACAGACGCCCGAAAGGCTTACTTTGGTCGACCACTCAGTGAATCGGAATCCGTGTCTATCCGCGTTCATCCGTGGTTAATCACCCTCGGAATCGTTCATAATATTCGTTTGAAAGAGATCGCGTCGCGCGTTCGCGTGAGAGGGCAGTTTTTTAACCGCCCGCGAATCACGCCTCGCGTTCCTGCTTGCGGATCTCGGCGACCGCGGCGGCGAGCTGCTCGACTTTCCACGAGCCCTCGATGTTGACGAGGCCGCTGTAGCCGGCCTCGCGCAGCACGCGGAAGAACGGGCGGAAATCCTGGCCTTGCACGCCGGGTGCGGTGCGGCCTTCGGTTTCGGCGATCTCCATGTGCGCGACCACATCCATCGCCGCCTTCAAGTCGGCCGGGGTGTCCTTCATCACGGTCATGTGGAAAAGATCCGCCGTGAGCCGCACACGCGGATGTCCGACCGCGCGGATGATGGCGGCGGCTTCCGCGATGTGGTTGATGAAATTGCACTCCTGGGCGCGCAGCTGCTCGATCGCGACCGTTATGTTGTGGCGTTCGGCGAGCGGTCCCATGCGTCCGAGCAATTCGCGGAACTGCGCCTCGGCGCGGTCGCGGGGCCAATCGTCGCGGATCGCGCGCGAGCCCGAGCTGCCGAAGACGATGAACTTGGCTCCGGCCCGCCGTCCGCGGGCGAAGGTGGTGTCGGCCCACGCCAGGACCTCGTCGTGATTCGCATCGGCGCCGACACAGCGCAGGTGGCGCGGACGGATGAAGTTGTTGCAGGCAAGCACGGGCAGCGACGCCGTGGCGAGGGCAGTCAAGTTTTGCGCGAAGGCATCTTCCGGCTTGTCGGGCACCAGCAGGCGGTCGACGCCCTCCGTCAGAAAATCGATCCCGACGGCTTTGAGCGCATCGGCCTGCGCCATGGGTGCGGCGATGCCGATGCCGGTGAAGAGCGGCTTGGGTGCGGTCGCGGCAGCGGCGCCGAACGGTCGCGCCAGCATCGCTCCCGTGGCGACGAGGGACGTGGTGCGAAGAAACTGCCGACGGGATAAGGGCGTGGAGTCGAGGGGCATGGCGGGCGGGGTGGGGTGAACTACAACTGTTTGAGGTAGGCGACGAGATCGCGGAGCTCGCGGGGAGTGAGGATGCCTTCCATCGCAGGCATGATGGAGATGGGGGGATCAAAGGTCCGAATGCTTGGCCGTGCGATCGACTGCTCTGTGCCGTCGCCGAGCTTCACGACCACGGTGTCGGCGCTTTCCTTGAGCAAGGTGCCGGCGACGACCTCGCCCGAGTTGAGTGCGACGGTGACCAGCCCGTAGCCCGGCACGACGACCGCGCTTGGCTCGATCAGCGATTGCAGGAGGGACGCCGCATCGCGCTGACGGCCGATGCCGCGCAGGATCGGGCCAACGGCGCTGCCCTGGGTGGACTCAAGCCGGTGACAGGCGACACAGTTGGCACCGAGGTGATTGAGCGCGATTTCGCGGCCGGCGATCACGCTGCCGCCCTCGAGCAACTCCGTGCGACGGGTGGCGGTGGGCGAGGCGAGGTGGGTCTTAAGCTTGGCCGCGAGTGCCGGTTGGGCCTCGCTGCGGACGGCGAGCGCGTCGATGACGTCGAGCTGCAGCGTGCCCGGGAGCGTGCCGGCCGCGAGGGCGTCGGCCTGCTCCGCGAGCACGGCGTCCGTGGCAGGCGCGCCGGCTTTCGCGAGGAGCGCGATCGCGCCTTGCCGGGCCGGAATGCCGCGGCTCTGGATGAAGGTGCGCGCCTCACGGGCGAGGCGGTCAGCCTGTCCGGGCAGCAGCAGGGCCAGCGCAGCCTCGGCGAGGATGTCCGGCGCCTCGGGACTCAGGGCGGTGTCGAACGCCTTGGCCACGCTGGTGTCGTTGCGGAAGCGGCTGTTGAGAAAACGCAGCGCTTCGGCGCGCAGGGCGTCGGGCGCGGTCTTGTCCGCCACGATGGCGGCGATCTGTGCAGGCGGAGCCGAGAGCTGGTGCGCAATGAAGACTTCGATCGCGAGGGTCTTGAGCGCCGGGTCCGCCAGCGCGAGCAGCGCCTCGGCCTTGGTGTTGAGCACCTCGCCGCAGGGGGCCTGCTTGAGCGTACGTGCCCAGCCGTCGACGAGGTCGAGGGCGGGTGGCTGCGTCCACTGGCGGAGCATGGTGAGCGCCTCACGGCGCAGTTCGACGGGCGTGGCCGGGTTGAGGGCGAAGTCGGCGATGCAACCTGCATCTTCCGCCGTGCCGAGGCGGAACGCAGCGTTGAGGGCGCGGCGTTGGACGAGTTCGCTCTTGCCCGTCGGAGAGAGCAGGCGCGCGAGGGCGGGCAGGGCCTCGGGAATCGAGGTGTCGTCGTGAATTGCGCGGGCCGCTTCCTCGACCACGCGGACATTCGCGTCATTCAGGAAGGCGCTGACGGCTGGCGAGGCCTGGCGGCGAAGGGCGACCACGCTGATCAGGCGGACGGCGAGTGACGGATTGGCGGATTGGGCGGAAAGTTGGTCGGCAGTGGCGGATCCGGTCAGGCCGACGACGAGGGCGCTGCGCAGCGTCGGGTCGTTGCCATCGCGCGCGGCCTGGGCCAGGAGCGCCGTCACGGCGGACGGAACCTGCCATTTGCCCAGGGTGATCGCGGCCTGCGCACGAACCGGGGCTTCAGGATCGGCGAGCAAGGGGATCACGGCGTCGGCGAGGTCCCGCGCATGCGAAGCGTCGCCCAAGACCTTGATCGTCTGGTTGCGGATCTGCATCTGCGGATCGGCCAGCAGGGCGCGGAGCGCCGACACATCGGCCGCCTGGCGGCGGACGAGCTGACCGTAGCCCCAGATGCTGTGGACGCGCGAAAGGAGGGAGGCCTGCGGGTTGCGGGCGATCGTGAGGAACGCCTCGCCGCGGCCGCGTTTGGCGAGTTCGAACTGCGCACCCTGTCGGACGCGTTGGTCACGGGGGGCCAGCAGGGCGGAAAGGCGCGGGTCAGCGAGTCCGGCGAAGCCGGCCTTGAGCAGGGCTGGGGTTTCGCGGCGAGCGGACTCGTCGCGGCCCGTGGCGGCGTCGACCTTCCAGACGGCGCCGAGGCCATCGAGCGGGTAACCGCCGATCCAGTCGACCATGATGAGCGAGCCATCCGGGTGCCAGCTGAGGCCGATGCCCATCACGCCGGTGTTCATGACACGCTCGTTTTCCATCTTGAAGCTCGCGCCGTTCGACTCCGCGCGGAAGCCGCGGATCCGGCCGGCGGGGAACTCGGTCATGATCAGGTTGCCGCGCTGGCCTTCGCCGAGGGCGGTGCCGGGCTCGAAGCGGAAACCGGAAGGGCCGTCGGAGTAGCTCTGGATCGCAGGGAGGAGATAGGCGGCCTGGCCCTCGAAGGTGGGCTTCCACAGGCCCTCGCGCATCCACGGGCTGCCCATGGCCATGTACTGGAAGTTGGCGCGCCAGCCGGTGTCGCTGCCTTCGAGAATGTAGACGAAGCGTTCGCGCTCGCCCTGCTGGTCGGCGTCATTGTCGACGGCGAAGAGGTTGCCGAAGTCATCGAACGCCGGCTCCTGCGGATTGCGCAGGCCGCGGGCATAGACCTCGAAGCCGGAGCCATCCGGTTCGGCGCGAAACACGGCGCCCTCATTGGGATGGTAGAATTTTTTGCCCTCGCGGGAGGTCACGTTGGAGCCCTTGTCGCCGATGCTCCAATAGATGCGACCGTCAGGTCCGACCGTAAGGCCGTGCATGTCATGGCCAGCGTAGGCGATGTGGATGCCAAAGCCCGTGGCAACAATCTCGCGGATGTCGGCGACGCCGTCGTCGTCGGTGTCCTTCAGGCGCCAGACATCAGGGGCGATGGTCGCGTAGACCCAGCCATCGTGCCACATCACGCCGGCGGCGATGCCGGTAACCTCGGTGTTAAACCCCTCGGCAAACACCGTCATCTTGTCGGCGGTGCCGTCGCCGTCGGTGTCGCGGAGCTGGTAGATGCGCTCGGTGTGATGCGTGAGGTCCTTCCAGTCGATCGAACCGTCCTGATTGTGGTCATCGAGCCCGCCGCGTGCGCGGGGCGTGTTGCCGGGGGCGAGGGTCTCGTGGAAGAAGCGACGCTTGGCGTCGACGCTGTCCAGCCCGACATCGTTGGCGGTCCACATGCGATGGTCGCGGATGTCGAGGTCGCCGACTTTGCGGCGGGTGGTGGCGGCGACATACACGCGGCCCTGGGGATCGACCGTGCCGGCAACGGGATCCGGCACATTCAGGGCGCCGGACCACTTGTGAAGGGGCAGCTCGCGGGTGGAGGCGGGCGGCGGCTGGGCCGCCGGGAGGACGGAGTTCAGTGCAGCCAAGGCGGCACGCGCGGGGGTGAGATGGCGGGGCAGGGGGACGATGCGCATACGAAGATGGGTTCGCGCCGGGTGGACGCGGGGAGGGGTAAAACGGGATGTTTGTGCAGCCTAATAGGTATCAGGACGATCATGAAATCGCAAAAGCTCTGACTGTTCCGACTGTCCGTGCCGACGGGTGCACGGGTCACTTGCTCAAAGGGGTTGGAGTTCCCCGGCAGACGGGCTATCCCCTTTCGCCATGGATCGTACCGCCCACGTGATGACCGCACCTCCGCCCAGCGCGGAGCAGACGGCAATGAATGTCCTGCTGGCGCTGAGCATTTCGCACATGCTCAACGACATCATCCAGGCGGTGGTGCCGTCCGTTTACCCGCTGCTAAAGACTTCGTTTGCCCTGAGCTTTACGCAGATCGGATTGATCACGCTGGTCTACCAAGGGACGGCCTCGATTCTGCAGCCGCTGGTAGGGAGCTACACGGATCGCCGTCCGATGCCGTACTCGCTGGTGCTGGGCATGTCGCTGACCCTGGTGGGGTTGGCGCTGATCGCCTTCGCGTGGAGCTATGGGGTCATTCTGGTTTCGGCGGCCCTGATCGGAACCGGTTCGGCCATTTTTCATCCGGAGGCCTCGCGGCTGGCCCGACTGGCTTCAGGCGGAAAGCATGGACTGGCCCAGTCGCTCTTTCAGGTGGGCGGGAATTTTGGCACCTCGCTTGGGCCGCTGCTGGCCGCGGCGGTTGTGATGCCGCGCGGGCAGATTCACATCCTGTGGTTCGGCGTGCTCGCCTTGGTGGCGCTCGTGATCCTGGCGCGGCTGTCCGCTTGGTACCGGCGACACCTCACACGTCCGGCGCGGGCGGCGTCCGCCGCGGTGAAGGCGCGTCTCTCGCGTCGCCAAATCGGCGGCGCGATGGCGGTCCTCGTGGCGCTGCTCTTCTCGAAGTACATCTATCTCGTTACGTTCACCAATTACTACACGTTCTACCTGATCGACCGCTTCGGCCTGACGGCAGCGAGCTCACAGATCTATCTCTTCCTGTTCCTGTTTGCGGTCGCGGCGGGGACGATCATTGGCGGACCCGTGGGCGATCGCGTCGGTCGCAAGCGCGTCATCTGGGCGTCGATCCTGGGCGTGGCGCCGTTTGCTCTTGTGATCCCGCATGTTGGGCTCGCGGCGACGGCGGTGCTGACCGTGATCATTGGTGTCATCCTCGCGTCGGCGTTCTCCGCGATGCTGGTCTACGCGCAGGAGTTGGTTCCGGGCAAAGTGGGCATGATCGCCGGCCTGTTCTTCGGCCTCGCCTTCGGCATTGCGGGAATCGGTTCCGCGCTGCTGGGGATGCTCGCGGATCACACCAGCATCCAGCAGGTCTTCTTGATCGTCAGTTTCTTCCCACTGATCGGCCTCCTCGCCGGCTTGCTGCCGGACGTGGAAGTCACGCGCCGCGCCTAACGCGGCCCAGCCAGCGCAAACCGGCGAGCGCGGTGAGCGCGGCGAGGAAGAGCGGGCTGACCGCGCCACCGCCGCCACCTCCGCCGCCCGAACTCGCAGTGGCGGGCGTGCTGGGGGTGGTCGGGGCCGGCGCGACGGGCGCCGTGAGGGAGACAGTGGCCGGATCGCTGGTCGCGGAACCCAGGTAATTCGATACCGTGACCGTGTAGGTGCCGGTCTCTGCGGCCGAAAGGGCGCTGAAGCTCAGGGTCGACGAGGTTGCGTTGGCCACGGTGGCGCCGTCCTTGGTCCAGCGATACGTCAGGCCGTTGCCTGTGGCGGTGACCGTAAGGCTGGCGGGCTGGCCGGCCGTGGTTTGGACACTCGTCGGCTGACGGACGATCGCGGGTTTGTCGACGGAGGAGGCGCTGGCGACCATCGTCGGGGCGCGCTCGCCCAGAAAGCGGGCGTTGAAGGCGGCGGTGGGCTGATCAATCGCCACGCCGATGGGCACGCCGCGAAAGGTGATCTCGAGATGGGAGTAGTAGGGGATCCGGTAGCTGCTGCCCGTCGCCATGATCGTTCCTACGGTTTCGATGGGGTTGGACGTGCTTTGCGGATCGTTGATGCGTTGGCCGTAGTAGTACCGTCCATCGCCGTCGACGGCGTCGGAATCGCTGTTCGCGCGGGAATGGCGGCTGCCGAAGTTATGGGCGAGTTCGTGGCAGAACGTGTAGTAGGACGTGGTGACGGTGGAGCGGTTGCCGTTCGAGAAGGTGGGGAACGGGTAATTCATCACCGAGAGGTTGCTCGTGCCGCCGACATAGGCGTAGCCGGCCGCATCGTTTTTGATGCCTCCGGCCAGCATCATGATCTGGTCGGCGCCATACACGGGCTTGAGCGAGGCGACATGGGTGGCAAGCGCAGTGCCGCGGCGCATTGCCTCAAGGTCGGTCTCGAGCTGGTTGTCGGTCGTGTACGCGGGTGCGCGCAGGACGGTGAGGTAACGCCAGACGAAGGCCGTGATGCGCGAATTCTCGAGGACGGCATTGCTGGCCGCGACATAGTTGGCGCAGTCGGCATCAACGCGCAGGAGGTCGTTGTTTCGCTCGGCGAGCGCCTGCTCGTTGATCAGGATCAGGATGTCCACGGTGGGCGTGTCCGCAGTGGCGGCCAGCGCCAGGTCGGCGGCGGATGAAGCCGCGGTTGTCGTGCTGTCGCCAGCCCGGGTGGCCTCAGCCAGGCAGACGAGTGCTTCGTTCGGCGCCTCCTCGATCGAGACTTCCGAACCGCGCACGCGGATGCGGTACTCCATGCCCGGGAAGACCGCGGTTGCATCCCAGCGGTCGGCGGCGTTGGAGGTGCCGACGAGGAAGGCGCCTTCCAGCCCCTCCTGCTCCATCATGGCCCCATCGATGCGTGCGGTGATCGTGGTGCGATGGGCATCCTGCTCGATCTTGGTCGTGCGAAACGGAACGCGCAGATCCGGAGTGAGCTGGAGCGTGAAGGTTTCCGGCGGGTGGGCGCGCCAGCCGGCAATCGCGTCCGACTTATCTGGCTGCCCGGTGCTCAGAGCGTCCGACTCGCTGGGTCGAGCCGGGCGCGGCGAGGCCACGGCTGCCGCCGGAGAACCGCGATCCATCGTCGTGGCGGGGTCCGGCGTCGCGGACGGCCGGAGCCGCCAGCCAAGCGTTCCGAGGGCGAGAGCGCCGAGCAGACTGACGGCGACAAGAGAGCGTGAGCGGGAGGTCATGACGATGCCTCCAGCCGGTCTGCGGGAAGCGGGCCGATGGAGGCGGAGGGGAGAGAGAGGAGCGTGAACCGGAGATCGCGGTGGTGACCATCACCGCCGGCGATGGTCGGATGCTGAACTGACCCGAACAAAACCGGTCAGGTTCCGGGTTTCAGGTAGCCGGCGAGGAACTTATAGATCTCCTGCCGCGACTCCTTGGCGAGCTTGGTGTCGAGCCGGTTGAAGACATGGCCACCGGGTGCATTTTCATAGATCTTGGATTCGAACGTCTTGCCCGCCGCCTTGAGTGCGGTGATGAGGTGCTCGACCTCCATCACGTTCACGTCCTCGTCATTGGTGTTGGCGTGGATCAGCAGCGGGGTGGCGAGCTTGTCAGCGTGGTAGACCGGGGAGCGTCGGCGGTACTCCATCGGGTCCTCGGAAGCCTGCTTGCCGATGAAGCTCGCGAAGGTGTCGCGGTAGCTCTGGTTCTTGTACCCCATGCGCTGAACGAGGTCACTGACCGGCACGCCGGCGTAGGCGACCTTGTAGGCCGTGGGCCAGCGGAAGATGTTGAGGAGCGCATGATAACCGCCGTGGCTCCAGCCGATGATGCCCACGCGCTCCGGATCGACGTTGGGCATGTTCTCAACCGCCCAGTTGCGACCTTCGTAGGTGTCATCGATCTCGGTCCCGCCGTAGTCGATCTGGTTGTAGAAACCGGCGCCGTAGCCGGTGCTCCCGCGGTAGTCGGGCGCGACGATGACATAGCCCTGCTCGAGCAGCTCGCGAACGATGTGGGCGTCCATCGTGTCGAACTGCGCGTGAATGCCTTGGTGCACGAAGACGATCAGGGGCGCCTTCTTGGTGCCGAGGGACTTTGGCACGAAGGTGTAGGCGGGGATGATCAGCGGGTTGCCCGCGCCCTGGCCGGTGGGATTCTTCGTCCGGTTTGGCTTCGATGTGTAACGGACGGTGTCGATCTTGGCGATGTCACCCACCTGGTCCGACCACATGAGGGACTCGAGTTTTCGTTCCAGGATATCGAAGCGATGGCGTTCGGCATCCGTGGTGGAAGGCGTGGGCGCGGGAGCGGCGGGTGGCGGTCCGGACATCTGGGCGAAGGCGGTCGACACAACCAGGGTCGATGCGAGGAGGGAGGCGCGGAGCAGGGAACGGATCATGAGTGAAGGGAAGACGACGGGAGCATGTCCCAGGCCATCGGCGCGTCGGAAGCGGGGAGGGGATTTCCCAAAGCGCGGCTGGCCATGGTGGGGTTGACGCAGGGGTGACGAACGGTCCCGAGCCTGCCACGGCGCCGGGCTGAGGCAAGCGCGCGAACCCGTCACGTTGTCGCTCACGATTTCGTTTCCTTTTCTCGTGCCGCTCCGGAAACGAACGGGAACGGCCGGCGGTAACTAGGGTGTTCCCGCCGAACCTGTGGATTGCCTCGCGACGAAGGACTGTCTGAATCGGCCCCGTTCCGGTGTATGTCCGCGTTGATTCATCCGCCCATGAACCTGCTTTCTCCCCCTGTTCGTCCCGGATTCCCGACGGCATCGCCCTACATCGTTCTGCGCGATCCGGCCGCCGCGCTGGCTTTTGTCCAGCGGGTGTTTGGTTCGGTCGAGCTTTCGCGCCATGTCGATTCATCGGGGCGCATCGTGCACGCGGAGTTTCGGATTGGTGATTCGACGTTCATGGTCACGACCGAGTCGCCGCAGTACACCTTCATGCGCAGTGTCGAGGCGATCGGGGCAAGCCCGGTGCATTTTTTCCTCTACGTGAATGAAGTGGACGCGCTGCAGGCGCGCGCGCTCGCGGCCGGCGCCACGGAGGTCATGCCGGTGGCCGACCAACCTTACGGCCGCTCCGGCGGGTTCAAGGATCCTGCGGGGTTGACCTGGTGGATCTCCACGCATCGGGAAACGGTGTGACGCCGCGTCCATGAAACCTGCCTTCACCCTTGCGTCGCCGGAGACGGGCACGACCTACGCGGTGCGGGTCGAGGTGCCTTCGGAGCCGACCGGTGCGGGGCCATGGCCGGCGGCGGTCTTTTTGGATGGTGACGACCAGTTTGCCGCGGCGGTGCAGGCCTATCGTGCCGCGCGCGCCGAGGGGCAGGTGCGGCCGCTGGTCCTCGTGGGCGTGGGCTACGGTGCGAGCTATCGCCAGCCGGCGAACCGGCGCGGACGCGACTACACGCCGACGGCGCATGCGGATGAGCCCGGCAGCGGCGGCGGGACGGAGTTCCTGCGTTTCCTGACCGAGACCTTGTGGCCTGAGGTGGAGGCACGGTATCCGATCGACGGGTCCGTGCGGGGCATTGCCGGCCATTCGCTGGGCTCCCTGCTGGTGCTTCACGCCCTGTTTCAGCGCGAGCCTTTCTTCACGCATCACCTCGCGAGTGCACCGTCCATCTGGTGGGATGATCGCAGCATCCTGCGGATCGTGGGCGAGCGTCACGCCACGGGTGAGCCTTTGCCAGCCGATCTGTTTCTCTCCGTCGGGGACAACGATTCTGATTCGATGACCGGCGATCTCTCCCTGCTCGAATCGCAACTGGTCGGGGCACCGTTTGATGGATTGCGGGTCCAGGTGATGCGGTTTCCGCTGCGGAATCACTTCGACGTGCTGCCGGACGCCTTTGCCGCCGGCCTGGGTCATTTGTTTCCCGCCGCTCAATCCTGATCATCCTTAGCCATGCGTCTCGTTTTCGTTCACGGCTGGAGCGTCCTAAACACCGACACCTATGGCGGACTTCCGGCGGCGCTCGCACGGCATGCGGGGACAGCGGGCCTTGCGCTGGACACGACCCATCTCCACCTGGGCAAGTACGTCAGCTTTGCGGATGAGGTGAAGGTCGATGACCTCGCGCGCGGTCTTGAGGCCGCGCTCGCCGCCGAGGTGATTCCGCACCTGGCGAAGGGCGAGCGCTTCGCCTGCATCACGCATTCAACCGGAGGGCCGGTGGTGAGGGCGTGGATTGATCGGTTTCACCGCGCTAGACCGGAGCGCTGTCCGCTCGGTCACCTCGTGATGCTCGCCCCGGCGAACCACGGCTCGGCGCTCGCCCAACTCGGCAAGGGCCGGCTATCGCGTATGAAGTTCTTTGTCGGCGGCGTCGAGCCCGGCACCGGCGTGCTCGACTGGCTCGAACTCGGCAGCGAGCAATCCTGGGCGCTCAACGCGCGCTGGCTCGCGCTCCGCCTGGTCAAGAACGGACTCTACCCCTTTGTTCTCACCGGCCAGAAGATCGACCGGGAATTCTACGATAATCTCAACGCCTACACCGACGAGTCAGGCACCGATGGCGTCGTGCGCGTGGCGGCGGCGAATCTCAACTATGGGCTGATCCGGCTCGTGCAGACCGGGGATGACCGGATCGAGATCGCCAAGGATGCGCACAGCGAACGGACCGCGCTGGCCGTGCTCCCGGGGCGGTCGCACTCGGGCACCCGGATCGGGATCATGGGCAGTGTGTCGCCGCAGGACGATGGATCACACCCGACCGTGAGCGCCGTCCTGCGCTGCCTGCAGGTGGCGAGCGCCGCGAGTTATGCGCGCGCGGTGCGGGAGTTTGCCGCGCTCACCGCGGACACGCAGGAAAGGGAACGCCGGGAAACCGTCCAGCAGCTCTTCCTCGTGAAGCGGACCTTCGAGACCGACCGCTACTGCATGCTGGTGTTTCGGCTGCACGATGACCGCGGAAATGAGCTCACGGACTACGATGTCCTCTTCACCGCCGGACCCACCTACAACCCGAACCACCTGCCGCCGGGATTCTTCGTCGACCGGCAGCGCAACCAACGGCACCCGGGCAAGCTGACGTACTACATGAACTACGACCGCATGGTCGCCGGATTGCAGAGCCCGGCGCTGCAGGACAAGTTCGGCTTCGAGATCGTCGCGCGCCCAGTCGCGGGCTTTGCCCACTACCGGCGGCTCAGTTACCGCGGAACCTTGACCACGCTGAAACGCTTCTTCGAACCGAACCAAACCCTGATGCTGGAGATCCAGCTGCGCCGCTGGGTCGACGCGGGTGTGGTGGATCTCAAGACGACGCTGAACGCCGGCGACGGCGTGGTCGACAGCCCGATCGGCCGCAAGCCGACCGGGAAAACGATCTAAGGACGGGCCTCGCCGAAAAGGTGGGCCGCGTTGCCTTCAACGCGGTGGTTTGAGTTCGGAACGATTGGGCGGGTTGAGGGCTCTACGCTTCACCTCGTCACAACTTGCGCAGCAGGATGTTGCGGTACTCGATCTTGAACGGCGGGCCGACGTGCATCTGGAAACCGAGCACGCCCTCGAGGGTGCGCTCCGGGTCCTCGTCGATCAGGATGGCCATGACCTTGCCGTTGAGCACGTGGATGATCACGGAGTCGCGCGCGATGATGTGATAGGAATTCCAGTCATTGATCTTCACCGCACCCTTGAGTTCGTCCGGATCGCCCAGCGTGCCGATCTCCTTGAACGACGAGCCACCGAGGGCGCGGGAAAATTTGCCCCGGCGCGAGAGGAAGGCGCGACCGCGTTCGTCGTGGATGTTTCCGGTGTGCTGGTTGATGAAGTCCATGTCGGCTTGGTAGCCTTTCAGGATCCATTGCCCGACATCGGGCAGTTCGACGCTGCGGTACTGGATGCCGCTGTTCGTGCCGTTCATCCGGTAATCGAGCTTGAGCTCGAAATTCTTCACGGTGCCGCCGCGCCAGATCAGGAATGAGTTCACCTTGACCACCTTCTCGGGCGTGCTCTCGCCGACGATGACGCCGTCCTCGGCGCGCCAGAAGGTCAGGTCACCGTCCCAGCCGGCCAGACTCTTGCCGTCAAAAAGCGGAACGAAGCCGGTGGCATCATCCGCGGGCCGCGGGGCGATCGAGAAACCGCCGCGCCCGCCACCACCACCGCCCCGGCCGCCGCGGGCGCCCGGGCCTCCGCGTGCACCCTCGGCCGGCGGAGCGCCGGCGGGCGCCGGCG
>CAYWRG010000068.1:0-22607 GCA_964460715.1 uncultured Opitutus sp.
GCATGCCGGCCTTTCCCGCCCGCGCGGCGGCGCTCGCGACGGGCCTCGCGGCGCCGCATGGCGCGCCGGCCGTGACCCCGGCCGAGGCGGCGGGCCCGGCGGAGCAGATTGCGGCGGGGCAGCATCTGGCCGGGACCGAGGCGTTTAACTGCCTCGCGTGTCACGCGGTGGGCGAGACGCCGGCGACGGCACCGTTTGGCGCGCCGGGCGTGAACTTTGCCCATGTGGCGGAGCGGATTCGTCCCGAGTACTTTGTCCGCTGGATGGACAATCCGTTGCGGGTTGTGCCCGGAACAAAGATGCCCAAGTTTACCGACGCTGCCGGGCGCACGACGAACGCCGATGTGCTCGACGGTGACACCCGCGCCCAGTGGGATGCGCTTTACGCTTACCTCCGGACCCTCTCTTCCTCCGCCCAACCCTGACGATTGATCGCACGCCTGACCCCATGAAAACGTCCTCCCGCTCCCTGTTCCTCGCCGCCGCCCTTGCCTTTGCCCCGCTGTTCTCCGCCGTGGCGGCTGAACCCAACACCCTGACGGCGGCGGAGTCGGCGGCGGGCTGGAAACTCCTCTTCGACGGCAAGACCCTGAACGGTTGGCGTGGCTTTGCGACGGACGGCACGCCGACCAATTGGAAAGTGGAGGACGGGGCGCTGGTCTGGACCGCGCGCGGTGGTGACCTCGTGACGAAGGACGTGTATGGCGACTTCGAACTCTCGGTCGAGTGGAAGGTCGCGAAGGGCGCCAACAGCGGCATCATCTATCGCTCGAGTCTGAGCGAAAAGGCGCCCTGGCACACGGGTCCGGAGTACCAGATTCTCGATAATATCGACGCAGCGGACAACAAGATCGCCTCGCACCTGGCTGGTTCGCTCTACGATCTGATCGCGGCGGGTCCCGACGTGACCAAGCCCGTCGGCGAGTGGAATGTGGCCAAGGTTGTGGTGAAGGGCTGGCGCGTGGAGCACTGGCTCAACGGCAAGAAACTCCTCGAGGCCGACCTCGCGAGTCCCGAGGGCAAGGCCTTGATCGCCGGCAGCAAGTTCAAGCCCCAGGCCAAGTTCGCCACGCTCACCGAGGGTCACATCGTGCTCCAGGACCACGGCGACGTGGTGCACTTCCGCAGCGTGAAGGTGCGCGCGCTGAAATAAGCGCGAGTTGGGATTGCCCGCGGAATACGCGGAAGGACGCGGAAACGATCCGTGATCTTTAACAGGAGGGAACAGAGACCGCAGAGGATTCGGAAAAAAGGCGGGATCGAACCTCAGGTCTGACTCCGTTCCCTTCTGTTCAAACAATCCGATTCCGTGTCTTTCCGCGTATTCCGCGGGACCTCTCTGTAAAACGTTCTAAAAATCGCGGCTGGCCGCACCTCGCGGTTGCCATTCCGGGTATGGTGTATGCTCCTTGTGGAGATCATTTCGCCGTCGCGTGAAGCCCTTCCTGTCATCCTCCCGTCCCTTGCGCCTGCCGGTGCTGCTTGCCCTGGTGCTGGCTGTGAGCGGACCGGGGCGGTTGATGGCGGTGGCGGAGGCGGGTCCGGACGATCCGATGCAGATGGATCCGCTGCTGGTCGGTGCGAACTCCTTTGGCCGGGCGGGAACGGATGAGCCGATTGGGGCGGGCATGATCGATGAGAACGATCCGCCGTTCACCAATTCGCTCCTGATCGGGTTTGGCGACGGCGAGGATGAGCTCGTGCAGGAGATCGCCGAGCAGCACCAGGCGGCCGCGGCGATGCCGCCGGTCGATCTCGCCACGGGCATCAATCGCGTCGACCTGCGCGGCTTCCCGACGCCGCGGCTGCGCAACGGGTTTACCCAAAGCGGCGTGCCGGAAATTCTGGGCGTCGAGCGCAGCGAGCTGATCCAGGGCCCGCTCACGCCTGTCACGGGCCAGGCGGCGCCGGGTGGCATCCAGAATTCAGTGACACTGCGCCCGCGCACGCGGCCCACGACGCGGATTGATGCCGGCGTGACGGCGAGGCAGGCGCGGAGTGCAGGATTCGACGCTTCGCGCGTCGTGGTACCGAAGAAAGGGTGGAGCCGGGTGCTCGCGAACGTTTACCGCAAGGACGGGCCCGAGGATTTTTCGTTTCGCGAGACGCGCAACGTAAGCGGCGCGCTCTATTGGCGGCACAACGGGACGACGAGTTCGCTTGTGCAGTTCGATTTTCAGGATCTCAAGGCCAACGCGTCGCCCGGGATTCCCGAGTATCGGTTGACGACCGGCTCGAAGATCATCGGGCCGTACCTGCCGCTGGCGGAGTTTCATGCCTACGGACCGAATGCCTCGACGCGCAAGCGGCTGGGCAGCGCGAGCGGTCTGCTGGAGGCGCGGCCGAATCCCAATCTGACGCTGCGCGCGGGGCTGCAGGGATTCTGGCGCACCCTCGAGGAGGAGCGCTGGACCACGGGCCAGTACATCGTCGCCACGGGCAAATTCGGCGGCACGCGCGAGCCCCAGTATCAGGAGCAGCCGCTGCGGGCGCTGACGGGTCAGGCCGAGGCGACGTGGCGCTACTCGGCGCTTGGCGCGGAGCACAAGCTGTCGGCCTCGGCCGGGCACAGCCTCGTGCGGTCGTCGCGACTGCAGCGCGGTCTCGACGCAGCGGGACGCGCCGCGCTGCCGGCGGATGTGCGGACGTTTGATCCGGAGGAGCCGAATTGGTTTCGTCCCGCCTACAGCGAGGCGCTGTTCAATCGCGTCATCACGGATCGCGTGGAGACGACGGGCTACACCTCGGTGCTGGTGAGCGAGCGGGCGGCATATGCGCAGGGGCGCTTTGTGGGGACGATGGGCCTGCGCTTTGACCGGGTGGATTTTTCGCTCGATGACCACCGCCCCGGCAACACGCGGCCCCAGGTGGACGACACCACATCGGAAGGCACGTGGCTGCTGGGCGCGAACTACCTGGTGCGACCGAACGAGCTGCTGATTTTTGGCAATGCGAGCCGCGCCTTCCAGCCCTCGACGCGCATCGACGCGCGCACCGGCCGGCTGCAGGGCAACGCGAGCACGCAAGGGATCGAGATCGGGGCGAAAGGGATTTATCTCTCGCGCAAGCTGAACGTCACCGCGCTCGTGTTCGCGTTTCAGAACCAGAACATCTCGCGGCGCAATCCACTCTACAACGATCCGATCCAGGACGCGCAACTGACTCAGCCCGAGCTGGTGGCGGAGGGTGAGGAGGAGTTCACGGGCGGCACGCTCGACCTGCGCGGCCAGGTGACGCCGGCGTGGAGCCTGAGCGGGCGGGCGAGCTTTACGCGGGCGATCACGACCGCGTCGCCGGATCTGCCCGAGGAGGAAGGGCGTGCACTGACGCGGGTGCCGCGTTTCACCGCGGCGATGCAGAGCCGTTACCAGTTCAATCAGGGCGCGGCGCGCGGCCTCTCGTTTGGCGGTGGGCTGACCTACGTGAGCGACTACGTGGCGACGTATGAGAGTTCGTCGCGCGAGTACCTCGAGTACCCGGCGATCGTGCTCGCGAGCGTGAACGTGGCCTACCGCTGGCGTGCGGCAAACCGGGACCACAGCGTGAGCCTGTACAGCAGCAATGTCTTCAACCGCGACCTGCTTTCGAGCGTCGCCCGCGTCGGCGCAGGGCGCGATGTGGGGTTGAATTACGGGGTAAGCTTCTAGCGCGGCGGGGCCGCGCTGAGAGACCTGAAACTTGAGACCTGAAACCGTACCAACTCGGAGCCCTTCTGACGCACCACCGCACCCCTCAGAGACTCAGGTTTCAGGTCTCAAGTTTCAGGTTTCTCATTCTTTCCGTGAACCCCCGGAACCCGGATGGCCAATCGCGCGGCGGGTCGACAAGGCGTCGGGAGCGGTCTAGGGTGAGGCGCGTGGAACCTGTGTCCCCTCTTCTTCTTGGCGTGATCGGCGGCCCCGGGTCGTCGGCTGCGGAGTTTCATGCGCCGTTGCGGCAGGCGGTCCTCGCCGCGGGCGGGGCGACGCCGGAGATCGTCACGGTGACGCTCGTGGACGGCGAGACCGGGGCGAATGGCCTGCGCCATCGCAAGATGCGCCTGTTCGAGGCCGTGCGGGCGTTCGAGCAGCGCGGCGCGGCTGCCGTGTTTCTGCCGGGCTGGATCGAACAGACCCTGCTGGTCGAGCTGCGGGGCGAGACCACGCTGCCGATCGCGGATTTTCTGGGCGATTTCGCATCGATTGTAGCCGGGGTCGCTGAGCCCGGTGTATTGGCATCGGCCCCATCCTCCCGGACCGGGGTCGGCGACCCCGGCTGCACCAAGCCGGCGGGGCCGCTGACCGTTGGTGTGCTGGCTGGCGTGGCCGAGCAGGCTGCGATTGCGCAAGCCCTCGCGGGGTCGGGCGTGAAGGTGCGGTTTCCCCACACCTCCCTTGGCTCGACACCTTCGGCGGAGACCTGGGTGCAGGCCGCGCGCGAACTGACGGCGGCCGGGGCGACCGTGATCGTTCCGGCGCCGGCGGAGGTCGAGGCCGTTGCGGCCCTGCGGGCGGCGGGTGTGAACGTGTTCGATTCGCCGACGTGGTACGCGACGCGCGGCCTCGCGATGGCGCGGCCCCGGCCCAAGCCGTTCAAGATTGGCATCGTCGGCGGAGTCGGGCCGGCGGCGACGGTCGATTTTCTCGACAAGATCGTGAAGGCGACGCCCGCGAAAAAGGACCAGGAGCACATCAAGGTCGTGGTGGAGCAAAATCCCCAGATCCCGGACCGCACGCGCAACCTGATCCACGGCGAAATCGATCCGACCATCCCACTCTACGCGACTTGTCGCCGCCTCGAGGCGGCCGGGGCAGACATCATCACGATCCCGTGCAACACGGCCCACGCGTATGTCGAGGACCTGCAGCAGCACCTGACCGTGCCGATCGTCAGCATGTTGAAGACCACGATCGACCACATCGCGGCGACCTACGGCACCACCCGCCGGGTGGGGCTGCTGGCGACCACCGGGACGGTGCGGACGGGGGTTTACCACGCGGTGGCGAAGGGGATTTTCGACCTGATGGTGCCGGATGACGCTCATCAGGAAAAGGTCATGGCCTCGATCTACGGTCCGCTCGGCGTGAAGGCCGGCTACACCGAAGGCCAGTGCCTGGAAGACCTCCTGGCCGGCGTGAAGCACCTGGTCGATCGCGGCGCGGATATCCTGATCCTCGGCTGCACGGAGCTGCCGGTGTTGATCGACGAATCCGACGACTACCGCATCGCGGGCAAGAGCGTGGTCATGCTCGATCCGACCAATCTCCTGGCGCGCCGCTGTGTGGCGCTGGCGCAGGAGTCAGGTCGTTCGGCGGCGAGCCGTTGATTTGCGATTGGTGTTGGGTCCACGTGGATCGGGTTCCTTTCAGGCTGAGATTTTTACCACAGATGGACACAGATACAGACGATGGGATCGGGGCATTGTAGCCGGCCTCGCTGAGGCCGGTGTCGTGTCGCGGATTCCTTCGATTTCCGGACCGGGCTCAGCGAGCCCGGCTACAGGCAGATCCGGCCATCGGTGCGAATCTGTGTCCATCTGTGGTTACTCATCCGTCTCGCGGTCTGCTTGCGATTAGTTCGGAGATAACGAGAAAGATAACGAGGAACGAGAACGAAGCGGAGGGCCCGGGGGTACCCGGATATTTGTCACCCTCCGCTTCCGGACGTGACGGTGGCCCAAATCCAGCTAGGCTTGGGCCTTGGTTGGCGTTCGCGCTGACCAACGCGGTTCAAGAATCCCACCTTCCGGTGCAGTATGAATTTGCTGCATGGGACAGGGCGGTGTTCATGAAACGCGGTTGTTGTTTCCGAATTCCGCGCATTACCCCGTGCCGGCTGTCCCGAGCGTCTGCCCGATTGCCCGCCGAACCCATCATGCAAGCTTCCGTTCCCGCCTCGCCCCGCGCCACCCTGCGTCCGTGGGCGCAAAAAGTATCCACGGAGATCGCCAAGGCCGTCATTGGCCAGGACATCGTCGTCGAGCGCCTGCTCGTCTCGCTGCTCGCGGGCGGTCACGTGCTGCTCGAGGGCATGCCCGGCCTCGCGAAGACGCTCCTTGTGAAGAGCCTCGGCACGGTGCTCGGCCTGAAGTTTGAGCGCATCCAGTTCACGCCGGACCTGCTGCCGAGCGACGTGGTCGGCACGATGATTTTCCAGCCCAAGACGGGTGAGTTCACGCCGCACCGCGGGCCGGTCTTTGCCAATCTCGTCCTCGCTGACGAAATCAACCGTGCCCCAGCCAAGGTCCAGAGCGCGCTGCTGGAAGCGATGCAGGAGCATCAGGTGACGATCGGCGGCGTGTCGAACGCGCTGCCCGAGCCGTTCTTCGTCATGGCGACGCAGAACCCGGTCGAGCAGGAGGGCACGTACGCGTTGCCCGAGGCGCAGCGCGACCGCTTCCTGTTCAAGCTGCACCTCGACTACCCGAAGGAGAACGAGGAGTACGAGATGGTCCTCCGCTGGGGCAAGGTCACCAGCCAGCCAAAGCTCCAGGCCGTGGCCGACGGCGCCGAACTCCTCGCGTTGCGCAACGAGGTCGACAACGTTTACGTCGCCGAGCCGATTCACCGCTACATGCTGGCGCTCGTCCGCGCGACCCGCGCGCTGACGCAGCCCTCGGCCGAGGCTCCGCTGGCTGGCCGCAAGGGCAAGGCGCTGCTCTCCTACGGCGCCTCGCCGCGCGCCTCGCTCAGCCTCTACCAGGCCGGCAAGGCCTTGGCGTGGCTCCGCGGCTACGATTACCTCCCGCCTGCGCTGCTGCAGGAAGTCTTTGCGGATGTCATGCGCCACCGCGTGGGTCTGACCTACGACGCCGAGGCTGCAGGCATCACGGCCGACGACATCCTCCGCGGCGTGATCGAGCGCACCCCGGTCCCGCCGACGAGCGCGGCGGAGAAGCGCTGAAGCCGATCACGCCAACAAACCGGACTTAACCACGGATGAACACGGATCGACACGGATTCAGATTCGGGGATCAGATCCTTGTAGCCGGCCTCGCTGAGGCCGGTCCGATGTCCGTGTGCACCTGCGACCGGGCTCAGCGAGCCCGGCTACAACGGAACCCGGTCACGGTATCCGGGGTTAACTGATTTTTGGCTTAGACTCGCCCGCCATGTCCGCCCTTGCGCCCATTCCCGGTGCCGATCCTGCCGCGCTTGGCGTGTCGCCTTCGCTGCTCGCCCACCTTGAGTGGCGGCTGCGACAGTCGGTCGAGACCATGCTGACCGGCGACTATCGCTCGGTCTTCCGCGGGCGGGGCATGGAGTTCGACCAGGTCGTCAAATACAACTGGGGCGACGACCTGCGTGACATCGACTGGAACGTCACGGCCCGGCTCGGCGAGCCGTACCGCAAGAAGTTCGTGGAGGAGCGCGAGGTCAGCGTGCTGCTGGTCTTCGAGGACGACCCCTCGCTGCAGTTCGGCTCCGCCGGGCGCACGCGGCGCGACGTCCTGTTGGAACTGGCCGCGCTGCTGATGCTGATCGGCTCGTTCAACCGCGACCGCATCGGTCTGCTGTATGTGTCGCCCACGGATTTCTGGCTGCGTCGTCCGGTGCCAGGCCGGGATTCGACCCTGCACACCGCGTCGATGCTGCTCGGCCAGACGCCACCGCCGATCGACGGACCGTCCGTGACGGCCATTCCCTGGCGCCTGCTCTCGCGCGCGGCCTCGCGTCACAGCGTGCTCGCGTGGCTCGGGCCGTTTGCGCCAGGGCCCGAACCCGAGGACTGGCGGGCGATCAGCCGGCGCTACCAGACGGTCGGCTTCCGCGCGGACGATCCGTGGGATCTCGAGCTGCCACCGAACGAGCGGCTGGCGGTATTTGATCCCGTGGCGGGTCAGGTGACCGAGCTTAACACCGGCTCCACCGCGAGCCGGGCGGCGCATGCCGAGTGGGTTGCGAGCCGCGAGGAACATTTTCACGACCTCTTCCCGCTGGTGCGCGACCGGCAGGCGCTGCGTACGGATGAGCCGGTGTTCGACGCCACGGTCGATTTCTTCCACCGCCGTGCCCGCCTCGCCGCGGTCGGTCGGTGAAAAATCCGAACAGAAGTTAACCACGGATGAACACAGATAAACACAGATCCGGACTCAAGGATCGGAGCCTTGTAGCTGGCCTCGCTGAGGCCGGTCCGGGAAGCGTGTGTATCGGTGGTCTGCGACCGGGCTCAGCGAGCCCGGCTACATCGGAAGCGGATTGCTCAGCATTTGGGGCCATCTGTGTTCAGATGTGGTTAAACGGATTGGGTTCGAGCAAGGCCCGCGCATGAAGATCTGGGCCTTCGAGAATCCGTGGTGGCTCCTCGTGCTGCTCGCGCTGGCTGGCGTTGCGATCGCGCGGCGGTGGCGGCGGGTGGCGGTCTTTGTCGTGCCGCATGCCGCGGCGTGGAACCGTGGCACTTCGACCCCTCCGGCGCCGTGGCCGGCGGCGATGGCCTACCTCGGACTTGCCCTCCTCGCGGTCGCCCTCGCGCGGCCCCAGTGGATCGAGGAGAAGGAACCGGAGAAGCGGCCGGGTCATGACTTCGTCCTCGCGATCGATCTCTCGACCAGCATGTACGCCGAGGATTTCCTGACCGATGGCCGCACGCTGAATCGCCTGCAGACGGTGAAGCCGATCATCGAGGCCTTCATCAACCGCCGGCCCAACGACCGCATCGGGGTCGTCGTGTTTGCCGGCCGCGCCTACACCTTTGCGCCTCTCACCTTCGACCACGACTGGCTGCGTCGCCAGACGGCGCACCTCACGATCGGCGCCATCGAGGACGGCACGGCGATCGGTGACGCGATCGGTGTCGCGCTCAACCGCCTTCAGCAGGGCGCGCGGACCGACGGTCCGGAGCGCCTCGGGTCGTTCATCGTGCTGCTCACTGACGGCGCCAGCAACCGCGGTGACCTCGATCCCCGCCAGGTCTCCGCGCTCGCGACGGAGCAAGGGATTCCCATTTATACCATCGGCGCCGGCGTGGGCGGTATGGTGCCGATGCCGGTTTTTGACCGCGAAGGCCGGCGCACCGGCACGGAGTTGAAGAAGTCGGAGATCGACGGCCTCCTGCTGCGCGACCTCGCGGAGCGGACCAACGGGCTCTACTTCCCGGCGTCCGACACGGCCGCGATCCAGGCGGCCTTTGCCGCGATTGATCGGGCGGAGCAGGTTGAATTCGAGGCGCCGGCGCTGCGCGTCACGACCGAACTTTTCACCTGGTTCCTTGCGCCAGGCCTGCCCTGCCTCGGGCTGGCGTTGCTCGGCGCCGTGCTGCAGGCGCGGAAAGGGGTTTCCTGATCATGGAGTGGGGCCAACCGCTGTTCCTCTGGCTGCTCATCGTCCCGGCGGCGGCGCTGCTCGCGTCGGGCCTCGGTGCGGCGAAGATTACGCGCCCGGGCATGTCGCGCGTGTCCGTCGTCGGGGCGCACGTGCAGGCCCTGCAAACCATCCGCCGCCGTCGTCCGTGGCTGCTCGCCCTCGCGCTCATGCTGGGCATCGTGGCCCTGGCGCGGCCCAAGTGGGGCGCGTTTGAGCGCGCCGGGGTCGAGCCCTCGCGCGAGATCCTCATCGCTCTCGATCTCTCGCGCAGCATGCGTGTGGAAGACGTGCGGCCGTCGCGGCTCGACCTCGCCAAGCGTCACATCCGCACGATGCTCGATGCGCTGGAGGGCGAGCGGGTGGGGCTGATCGTATTTGCGGGCACCGGCTTCATGCAGGTGCCGCTGAGTTCGGACTACCAGATCCTGCGCGAGTTCCTGCCCGACCTCGAACCCGACTATCTACCGCAGGGCGGCACCGACTACACCGGCATGCTGCGGGCGGCCAATGATGGCTTCAGCCAGGAAAAGGACGCGGACCGCACGCTCTTTATTTTCAGCGATGGCGAAAGCACGACTGAGGGTTGGCGCACGGAACTCACGCGGCTGCAGAACCGCGGGGTGATGCTCATCTCGCTCGGCGTCGGCACGGCCGAGGGTGGCGCGGTGCCGGACTGGGATGGCCGTGCGAGCGCGCATTCCCGCCTGGAGCCGGCGACGTTGCGGGCCCTCGCTGCGGGCGAGTCGGGGATTTATCGTGATGTGAGTGCAGGGCTGGATGTTCCCGCGCTGCTTGCGGAGACGGTGGAGCTGGGCCGCAAGGTCCGCGCCGCGGAGCGCGAGAAGCTCAACGAGGAGGACCGCTACCAGTGGTTCCTTGCGCTCGGCGTGGTGCTCGGACTGGCGGGATTGTGGCGCGAACTCGGCGTGCGTCCGCGGGCGCGTGCGATCGTGCGGCAGGCGGCGGCCGCGTCGCCTCAGGCCAAGGCGATCGCAGCGGCGCTGCCGGCGGTTCTGATCGTGGCGATGCTGGCCTTGCCCCGGGTCTCGGCGCACCAGGAGGACGGCGATGGTGTCTCGGAAATGAGCGCAGGGGAGCAGCTCCAGTGGCTGGCCCATCACCTCGCCTGGCACCCGACCCTCGAGATCGAGGATCTCAAGCTCATGGCCGAGCTGACCATCAACTACGGCGTGCAGACCTTTTCCGAGGGCGGCGCGCTGGAGGAGGGCGCGCTGCGCGATGCGCTCGATGCGGTGGCCTTTGGCGAGTTCCGGAGTCCAACCTACACCAACTGGGCCGAGTTGCGCGCGGAGTTGAACCGCCTCGCCCGGCGCGACGCGGCGGCGGAAGAAACGAACCGTCCGCCCGAGGAGCCGAAGGAGGCCCGCGATGAGGAGGATGCCCCGTCGCAGACCAACGGCCAGGGCTCGCAGACGACCGCGGCCGATTCGATCGGCGAGGGCGGCATCGCGATCACCGACGCGACACTCGGTGAGTTGCGCAAGGAGGCCGCGCGCATCGGCGGGGCCAAGCCGCCGGCGAAAAAGATGCAGGCTTCGCCCGGTCAGCTCGACGTGAGCGACACGGTCAAGTCGGACGACCCGATCCGGGCGATTCTCATGCGGCGCTACAAGCAGGTGACCGAGGAGGATTCGCCGGGGTCGCTTCATCGCGTGCTGATGGGGGACGTGACCAACGGTCCCGCAGGAGGGCGTGATTGGTGAGCGTGAATCTTGTCATTGAAGGCGTATGCCGAGGTGGAACGCGTTGCTCTCAACGCGTCGGCCCGGGGCGGCTGCGTCGCAGCGCGTTGCGGACAACACGCTCCACCTTCTTTGCGCTGTTGGCGGTCTTCGCGTTCGTCCCTGTCTCCTCCTTTGCGGCGGCGGCTCCATCGGCGATCGAGACCGAGGTGGCAGAGGTCGTGCTACCGCCCGGGCCGTTTGCGGGGGGAGACATTCGTCCGGGTCCGACGGTGCGTTCACGGTCCTCGCTGCTGGTCGTGGCGCTGGCGCCACCGGTGCTGCTTTGGCTGGGACTGGCGCTTGGTCGCTCGCTCCGCGATGACCCGTTCCGCGCCCGCCGGGCTTCACGCCGGGCGCTGCGGCGTGTGCTGGGCCGGATGCGCGGCGGTGACGTGTCCCCGGCGCAGCTAGAGTCCTGGCGCGAGCTCACGACGCAGCTCTGGCCAGTGGGGCTGGCGGTGCCGACGGCGGATGAACTCGCAGCTTCCACGACCGATCCGGAGACCTGGCGCGCGCTCTGGCTTGAATCCGAGGTTGCCCTTTTTTCCCCGCGGCGCGGCCTCGCGCCCGATTGGCCGGCGCGCGCGACCGCGGCCCTCGACCGTGTGGCGCCCTTGCCCCGGCTGACGTGGCTGCCAGTACGGCGCGGCCACTGGATACCCCGGCTGGCGATGCTGACGCTGGCGTTGGCGCTGGTCGGCGTGACGCTGCACCCGGTTACGGCGGCAACCGCTGCGGTCACGCCCGCGGCCGATCCCTTGTCCGCCTATCGGGACGGCAAGTTCGCCGAAGCCGCGGCCGGTTGGTCGGCGGCGGCGGCCAAGCGACCGGGCGACTGGGCGCTTCACCACAACGCGGCTTTGGCGCACGGGCAGCTGGGCCAGTGGGGTCCGGCGTCCGGTCATTGGGCGGCGGCGTGGGCGGTCAATCGTGACAACCGCGTGCTCGAAGCAGGTATTCTGACCGGCTTGGCTCAGCTTGATGGCGTTGATCCGGCGTTGCGCCGACTGTTGGTGGGCCGGGCGTCGGATCGCTTTGCCGGACGCCTTCCGGTTGCGAGCTGGGAGCGGCTCGGTCTGGTCGCCGCGGCTGCGCTCGCGCTGGGACTGGGGTTGGCGGTGATCTCACTCTACACCCCGTTCCGGCCCCGGTGGTGGCTTCTGTCTGGAGCCGCGGTCGCGGTGGTCGGCGCCGTTATCGGCTACGGATCGGTTGACGCGATCAAACGGCACGGCGTGCTGGCGGACCCGCTGGCGGCGTTTGTGACCGAGACATCTGATGTGCGCGCGGTGCCCTCGGAGCTCATGACCAACCAGCAGGCGGCGACGCTCTTCCCGGGCACGATCGTGATCGTGGATCGGACGTTCCTCAGCTGGGATCACGTCATCACCGAGAACGGCAACGAAGGCTGGGTGCGCTCGGAGGCGCTGGTCTGGCTCTACGGGGCGCGGGATTCGGACGAGATCGCGACGGTGCTGAGGCAAAAGCCTGAATGAAACCTGAAACTTGAGACCCGAAACCTGAGTTCCAGAATTCAGAAGTTAGAGGCCGGCAAGGTCTCTTGAAGTCCGTAAAACTCAGGTTTCAGGTCTCAAGTTTCAGGTTTCCCCAGCCTCCGTGTATTCCGGGGGCCAATCGAAGATTGCGGTGTTTAAGGGAGCTCGGTTTGTTCGGGTCATACCCCACCTCCCCATGAAGTCTGCGCGGCTCCATCGCCTCTTCAACCCCGCTTCAGGTCGCTGCTTTGATGTCGCCGTTGATCACGGCTTTTTCAACGAAGGGAGTTTTCTTGCGGGGATTGAAGATCTCTCCGCCGCGGTCCTGACGCTGATCGACGCGCGGCCCGACGCGATCCAGCTGACGGTCGGGCAGGCCATGCGGCTCCAGTCGCAGCCGGTGCGGGCCAAGCCCGCCCTCGTGCTTCGTACGGACACGGCCAATGTCTACGGACGCGAACTCCCGCGCACGCTGTTCTCCCGCCTGATCGGCGATCCGGTGCTGCAGGCCGTGCGCCTCGATGCGGCGTGTGTGGTGGTGAATCTTTTCCAACTGCCGAACCAACCGGAGCTGACCGATCAGTGCATCCAGAACATCGTGGCGCTGAAGGTGCAGTGTGACCACTACGCGATGCCGCTCATGATCGAGCCGCTCGTGTTTCAGCCGAATGCCAAGTCCGGCGGCTACATGGTTGACGGTGATCCGGCGAAGATCATCCCGCTGGTCCGTCAGGCGGTCGAACTCGGCGCCGACATCATCAAGGCCGACCCGACCGATGATGTTTCGATCTATCACCAGGTCATCCGGATCGCCGGCGGCGTCCCGGTCCTGGTGCGCGGTGGCGGCAAGGCTCCGGAGACGGAGATCCTCGCGCGAACCGAGGCGTTGCTCAAACAAGGTGCATCCGGCATCGTCTATGGGCGCAACATCATCCAGCATTCGCAGCCGGCGAAGATGACGCGGGCGCTGATGGCGGTCGTGCATGACGGCGTGTCGGCCGGCGATGCGCTCAACCTTCTCCGCTGAGTTCCGTCCCGTGAGCACGCTTCCTCTGGTCCGGGTTGGCATCATCGGCGGAGGGCTCATGGGACGCGAGGCGGCGTCGGCCTTTGCGCGCTGGTTCGTGTTGGAAAATTTTCCGGTGCGCGTCGAATTGACCGCGGTGTGCGATCTGCAGCCGACGCTGCTCGATTGGTTTCGCCAGATCCCCTCGGTGAAGCTGTTCACGGCGGATCACCACGCGCTGCTGGCGTCACCGGACGTCGATGTCGTGTACGTGGCCGTGCCGCATCACCTGCACGAGGCCATCTATCTCGATGTGCTGCGTGCCGGGAAGGACCTGCTGGCGGAGAAACCGTTTGGGCTCGACCTCGCGGCGGCGCGGCGGGTTCGCGATGAGGCGGTCCGGCTCGGGCGTTTCGTGCGCGTTTCGTCGGAGTTTCCGTTCCTGCCCGGCGCGCAGCGCGCACTGCAGATGGTGGCGAAGGGTGAACTCGGGCGCCTGCTGGAAATCCGCTCGGGCTTCGTGCACTCGAGTGACCTCGACCCGACGAAACCGATCAATTGGAAGCGGCAGAATCAGTACTGCGGTGTAGTTGGCGTGATGGGTGATCTCGGGTTGCACGCGGTCCATGTCCCGTTGCGGCTCGGCTGGAAGCCTGCGTCGGTCTACGCGCAGTTGCAGAAGATCTATGCCACGCGTCCGGACGGGAAGGGCGGCACCGCGGCGTGCGACACGTGGGACAACGCCACGCTGCACTGCACGACCATCGTGGGCGGGCAGCTCGTGCCGATGACGATCGAGACGAAGCGGATGGCGCCGACGGAGACGAACACGTGGTTCATCGAGATTCTCGGCACCGATCGCGGCGTGCGCTTTTCGACCAAGGAACCGAAGACCCTGTGGACCTACCGTCGTGACAATGAGCAGTGGTGGGAGAAGACGGACCTTGGGTTTGCGATGCCGTTCAAGACGATCACCGGCGGCATCTTTGAGGTCGGGTTTCCGGACATGCTGATGCAGATGTGGGCGGCGTACTTCGCCGAGCGGGCGGGGAAGTTGGATGGACGCTTTGGCTGCGCCACGCCGGATGAGGCGGTGGCGTCACATGAACTCTGGGCCGCCGCCCTGGAATCGCAGGCCGCGCAGCAAGTGGTCCGGATGGCCTGAGTCATGGGTGAGCGCACCGGCATCCTCGCGGGAGGCAACTGGATCGTCGATCACGTGAAGCTGATCGATGCGTGGCCGGCGCAGGACGCACTGGTGTCGATCCGGAGTCAGTCATCGAGCAATGGCGGCTCGCCGTACAACATCCTCGTCGATCTCGCGCAGATGGGAGCGGCCTTTCCCCTGGCGGCCGTGGGCTTGGTGGGGGAGGACGCGAATGGGCGCGCGATTCTCGATGACTGTCGCGCGCGCGGGATCGACGTCAGCCAGCTGCGCACCACGACGGCGGCGCCGACGAGTTACACCGATGTCATGACGGTCGAGGCCACGGGCCGGCGGACGTTTTTCCACCAGCGTGGGGCGAATGCGCACCTCGATGGGGAGCATTTCGATTTCTCCGCGACGAACGCGCGGTTCTTTCATTTGGGTTACCTGCTGTTGCTCGACCGGTTGGATGTCCTCGAAGGTGCCGAGACCCGCGCGTGTGACGTGCTCCGGCGGGCGCGGGCGGCCGGACTGCGGACCTCGGTCGACTGCGTGAGTGAAGACAGCGATCGGTTTGGCGCGCTGGTGCTGCCCGCGCTGCCGCAGGTGGATGTACTCTTCGTCAACGACTTCGAGGCGGAGCGACTGACCGGCATCGTGCTGCGTGAGGCTGGCGGATTGCGGCCGGCTGCGGTGCATCGGGCGGCGGAGAGACTCCTCGCAGCGGGGGTGCAGGCTTGGGTCGTGATGCATTTTCCGGAAGGGGTGTACGCGCGTGGTCCCGGGAATGACGGGCTTTGGCAGTCGGCGCTGTGTCTGCCGCCGGAGCGGATCGCGGGCGCGGTTGGCGCAGGCGATGCGTTGGCGGCCGGCGTGCTCTATGGACTCCAAGAGGACTGGCCGATGATCGACGCACTTCGTCTGGGCGTCGCGGTGGCCGCGGCCTCGCTGACCGATGCGACCTGCTCGCGGGGCGTGCGGCCCGTGCGCGAATGTCTGGCGCTGGTCGAAACCTTTGGCTTTCAGCACGCCCCTGGCTTCAACGACACGTCACCATGAGATTCGGCATCAACACCTTCCTTTTCGCCTGTCCGTTCAACAACCGGCATTGCCGCTGGTTTCCGAAGTTCCGGTCCTGGGGTTTCGACTCGGTCGAGATCGCGGTGGCGTCACCGGACGACATGGACTGGGCGCATGTGCGTCGTCAGCTCGATGCGAACGGCCTGGTGGCGGGCTCGGTTGCGGCTGCGTTCGGGCCGGGGCGTGATCTGCGCGGGGCGCCGGAGCACCAGCAGGCGACGATCGACTACGTGAAAGCGCTGGTGGATCGTATGGCGATCCTCGGAAGCAAGACCATCATCGGTCCGTTTTACAGCGAGGTTGGGCGGGCGGACGCGGAGACTCCGGCGGCGAGGCGTGCGCAGTGGAAACTCGTGGTGCGGCACCTGAAGCACCTCGCGGCGTACGCGGGCGACCGCGGGGTGACGCTGTGCGTCGAGCCGCTCAACCGCTTTGAGACGGATTTCCTCAACACCTGTGACCAGGCGATCGAGCTGGTCGAAGCGGTGGATGATCCGGCGCTGAAGATCATGCTGGATACGTTCCACATGAACATTGAGGAAAAGGACCAGGCCGCGGCGATCCGGCGTTGTGGAAAGCGCCTCGGGCATCTGCACGCATCCGGGTCGGATCGCGGCACGCCGGGCACCGATTCGATCGACTGGGCGGGCATCGCCAAGGCCCTGAAGGCGATCCGCTATGACGGCGACGTCGTGATCGAGTCGTTCACACAGGATGTGAAAATCATCGCGCGAGCCGCAGCCATCTGGCGCCGTATCGAGCCGACGCAGGAGGAGATCGCGGTCAAGGGTGTGAAGTTCCTGCGGAAGGCGCTGCGGTGATGGGAATGGTTCGCGGAACACGCGGAAGGACGCGGAAGCGAAAGACATTCAAGCAACAGAAGGCGCGCAGAGACGCAGAGGCGCAGAGAAGACCGGAAGCGACCAAGGCTTGGCGCACGTCCGGTCTCGGCTTCGATTAAACCGAAGCACGACTCATACGGTATCCGATTCAATTCTGCTCATTCGGCGAGCAACCATACCGATCATCAGGGTTTGTCTCTGCGCCTCTGCGCGAGATTCTGATTCGATCGGAAACCCTTACACCAGGATGCGCGTGAGCTGCACGCGGTTGTCGACCTCGAGCTTGCGGTAGATCTCGGTCAGCTGGCACTCGACGGTGCGGTGGGACTTGCCGAGGCGTTCGCCGATTTCGCGGTTGTTGCAGCCCTCGGTGACGAGGAGCGCGACACGGCGTTCGTTCGCGGTGAGGCGCTGCAGCAGGGCGAGGGCGGCCGGCTTGGCCGAGAGCGCGACGTCGTCGATGCTCCGGTCGAGGAAGAAGAGTACGCGGTAAACCGGGCGGGTCCACGGCGAGTTGAGCGGCATGTCGACCATGACCTGCGCGACCAGACGATCATCCGTGGGGTGGGGCACGCGCACCTTGCGGCTCGCTTCGGGATTGGCTGAGCCGGGTTCGGAGGCGCCGAGCTTTTGGCAGGCGTCGGCCAGGGCGGCGGGCAACTGGTAGCTGCGGCGAGGATTGAGACGGCGGGCGGATTTTTGGCCGAAGTTCCACTCGGCGCAGGCGGCGTAGCCCTCGCGACTGGCGTAGATGAGCCGCAGTTGGGAATTAAGGAAGAGCACCGGCACCGGCACGTCGGCGAGGAAGCGCTCGATGCTGAGGTGCTGGCTGCGCTCCTCGGCGAGGAGGCGGAGCCGCTGCAGGCCGGCCTCGATTACCGGGTGAAGGCTTTCGAGGAGGTTACGTTCGTCGGCGGTAAACGGACCTTGGGAGCGACTGCGGCGAACGCTCAGAATGGCGTCGGGGCGTGTGCCATCCCAGAAGGCGAGGTGGAGGAAGTCGTCCCACGGATCGAGGTTCGGGCTCTGCTGCGCGAGGCGACGATCGTGAGCCGAGGGATCCTCGGAGAGGACTTCACTGAAGGTGTAGAGCTTGATTCCCGGGTGACGGGCGAGGAAGGCCTGAACGATGGACAGATTCGAGACCGAGCGGCGATCGGCGCGCGCGCCGGTCATGTGATGGCGGGCGTTGAGCCGGTGGGTATTCACGATCCCATACAACAGGCTGCACGAATGATGAGGGATCAGCTGGTCGAGAAGTTGCAGACTCGCCTTCCAGAAACCGTCGAGGTCGACCGCGCTGTGCAACTGGGCAATGAGCGGCCCCAGCCGGTCCTTGGTCGGCAATGATACGGAAAGTCTCGCGGCGCGTGTCATAGGCCGGAGGAAGGCTGAGCGGCTCGGCCCTCACCTGACAAGATTATCACGAAACAGAACGACCGGCGTCCCCTGCAGGGATCGCCGGTCGTTTGCGAACGGGTAACGTGCGCGTTGGCGCGGGGTGCGCTTACCGCGGGGTCACGGGGGCGAGGGGCTTTTCCTCGTAGGTGACGTTCTTCCCGTAGGGATAGAACTTGTTCAGGTCGAACTTGGTGTACGGCAGGCCATCGAGACGGATGGTGCCGAGGAAGGGCTGATCGGGCTCGGCGAGGAGGATGGTCTTGGCGTAGCCATTGTCATCGTAGCCGCGGCGGAAGTGGACGCGGGACTTGATGATGTGGACCTTGTAGTCGTGTGGGTTGACGCCGACGTCGGCGACCGGGTTCGGGTCGGTGATCTGCACGAGGTATGGGCTGATCACGAGGAGGTTGTTCTTGCCGAACTCAACCGTGACCCAGAGCTGGCCGCCGCGAGAGGCGCTGCGACCGATGCCGCCGCTGACGGTTTTGACCTTGCCCTTGACGCGGACGGGGTCGCCGGCCGATTCGTCGGCGAGGCCGCCGACGGGCATGTCGAAGTCATCGCCGGGGCGGACGCCCTTCTCGCGGAGGGCCTCGATCAGCTTGAAGTCGGCGACGGTGACGATGAGCGTGTCGCTCAGGTCCTGCTTGATGACTTGGTCGAGTGCCCACGTGGCGTAGCCGGAGCGATCGCTGTGGTCGGCGATGACGACCGGGTACTGGCCTTCGGCAAGGGCCTTCTTGGCGAGCGTGACGGACTCGGTGATCGAATAGACCTTGGTCGAGTACCAGAGCTTCTCGCGCATGCGCCAGGCGGTTTGCGCCATGTCGTCGGCGATTTCCTGGGCGAGCTGGGGATTGCCGTTGGTCGTGACCTGGAAGGTCATGCCGGCCTCAACGGAATCCATGAACGCGAAGCCGTAGTAGAAATTCACGTACACATCGGGCTCGCGGGCTTCCCAGACGAGGGCGCGCTGGACGAGATCGATCCAGGCCGGGCCGCCGGTCCACTGGAGGACGGAGGGGGTGATGATCGGCGGCTTAACGGTGGCGCTGGTCGGCTTGTACTCGCCGCGGATGGAGCGGATGAGGGTGCGCGCGGCGCGCTCGCCCTGGAGGTAGCCGTCGTAGTGCGGGTAGTACTTGATGCAGAACGCGAGGTTGGCGTGCTTGAACCACTCGTCGTCCTCGTTGCCGTGGGGATCGAAGGTGCCGGCGATGAAGGCGTCGGGTCCGACGACTTCGCGCACGCGGCGGGCGAGCTCGGCCTCGGGGCGGGCAACGCCCGTGGCGCCCATCGCGCCGTGGAGGACGAGGTAAACGCCGTCGAATTTGCCGGCGGCCTTGAGCTCGGAGATCATCTTTCCGACGAAGTGCTCGTAGGTGTCGGGCGTGAGCCAGCCGGAGCCGGAGCCGGTCTTGGAGCCGAGCGGGGACTCGATGCCGACGAGCTCAACGTTGTCGAACTCGCGGGCGACGGTGACGAAGCCGCCCATGTAGCCGCGAGGATCGGCGCGGAGGAGCGCCTCACCGCGGGCCGGGGAGCCCTCGTAGGTGAAGTCCTCGATCGTGGTCGGGTACTTGAGGAACGTCACGGTCTCGTGGACGAACATCATGACCGCGATGCGGATCGGTTTCTTGGGCTGGGCGGGACGGTTGGCCTGAGTCGCGGCCGAGGCGGCGACGGTCAGGCCGAGGAACGCAACGCCGGCAAGGAGCAGCGTGCGGAGGGTGGACGTGAGCGATTTCATGGAGGTTGGAAAGGCCGGTTCAGGCCGGAGTCAGCTAACGGTTCACCTCAAGAGCGCAAAGCGCGCCAAGCTGGGCACGGTTTTGACGCGTCTGGTTTTGCGGGCTACGCGATCTCGGGGTGGAGCTGATCATGCAGTGGGAACGCGCGGTGTAGACACAAAAAAGCGCCTGCCCGGCAAAGGGCAGGCGCTGGGGAAGCGGAGGCCGGCGGCGGCCCGCGGGATCAATCGCGGGGCCGGGGCGTCGCGAGGGGCTTGGTCTCGAACGTGACGTTCTTCCCGTACGGGTAGAACTTCTGCAGATCGACGTTCTTGTAGGGCAGGCCCTCGAGGCGGACGGTGCCGAGGTACGGCGGGATCGGCTCGGCAAGGAGGATGGTCTTGGCGTAGCCGTTGTCATCGTAGCCGCGGCGGAAGTGGACGCGGGACTTGATGACGTGGACCTTGTAGGCGTGCGGATCGATGCCGAGGTCGGCGATGGGATCCGGATCGGTGATCTGGTTCAGGTAGGGGCTGATCACGAGGAGGTTGTTCTTGCCGAACTCAACCGTGACCCAGAGCTGGCCGCCGCGAGAGGCGCTGCGACCGATGCCGCCGCTGACGGTTTTGACCTTGCCCTTGACGCGGACGGGGTCGCCGGCCGATTCGTCGGCGAGGCCGCCGACGGGCATGTCGAAGTCATCGCCGGGGCGGACGCCCTTCTCGCGGAGGGCCTCGATCAGCTTGAAGTCGGCGACGGTGACGATGAGCGTGTCGCTCAGGTCCTGCTTGATGACTTGGTCGAGTGCCCACGTGGCGTAGCCGGAGCGATCGCTGTGGTCGGCGATGACGACCGGGTACTGGCCTTCGGCAAGGGCCTTCTTGGCGAGCGTGACGGACTCGGTGATCGAATAGACCTTGGTCGAGTACCAGAGCTTCTCGCGCATGCGCCAGGCGGTTTGCGCCATGTCGTCGGCGATTTCCTGGGCGAGCTGGGGATTGCCGTTGGTCGTGACCTGGAAGGTCATGCCGGCCTCAACGGAATCCATGAACGCGAAGCCGTAGTAGAAATTCACGTACACATCGGGCTCGCGGGCTTCCCAGACGAGGGCGCGCTGGACGAGATCGATCCAGGCCGGGCCGCCGGTCCACTGGAGGACGGAGGGGGTGATGATCGGCGGCTTAACGGTGGCGCTGGTCGGCTTGTACTCGCCGCGGATGGAGCGGATGAGGGTGCGCGCGGCGCGCTCGCCCTGGAGGTAGCCGTCGTAGTGCGGGTAGTACTTGATGCAGAACGCGAGGTTGGCGTGCTTGAACCACTCGTCGTCCTCGTTGCCGTGGGGATCGAAGGTGCCGGCGATGAAGGCGTCGGGTCCGACGACTTCGCGCACGCGGCGGGCGAGCTCGGCCTCGGGCTTGGCGACGCCGCTGGCGCCCATCGCGCCGTGGAGGGAGAGGTAGACACCGTCGAACTTACCCTGGCTCTTCAGATCGGCGATCATCTTGCTGACGAAGTGCTCGTAAGTCTCGGGCGTGAGCCAGCCGGAGCCGGAGCCGGACTTGGAGCCGAGCGGGGACTCGATGCCGACGAGCTCGACGTTGTCGAACTCGCGGGCGACGGTGACGAAGCCGCCCATGTAACCGTTCGGATTGGCGCGGAGGAGCGCCTCACCGCGGGCGGGGGAGCCCTCGTAAGTGAAGTCGTCGATCGTGGTCGGGTACTTCAGGAAGGTGACGGTCTCGTGCGAGAACATCATCACCGCGATACGGATCGGCTTTTTGGGTTGGGCCGGACGCGCCGTGGCGGCGTGGAGGGAGGCGGAGAGGCCCACAAGGGCGACCGCGACGACTAGCAGGTTTCTAAACGAACGATACATCGGGTTCATGGCTCGGAGATGGCTGACAGGGTGGAAGTGGTACAGGGGTAGGACCGGCCTCCGTGGGTGAAGCAAGATTGAGGCTGTCCGGTAAGGGCGCCTCCAGCAAGCGTCGCCGAGTATAAGCCCAAGACGTGCCTCTTGTCCTAAGGGTACCCCCGTAAAAGGGCCGCTTGTGAACCGGTGCCCCCGATCACCGGCATCGTTCTCGTTCTTCGTGCTCTTACTCTTTCTCGGATCGAGAACGGAGAACGAAGAACGGTAAAGAGAACGAGAACGAAGGTGTTTTGGTTAGGGTCATGGCTCAACTTTGAATTAAGCCACGTGCGCTCCAGGGGGTATAAAATCGCATTTAGCGATTGATTGAGAGGATCTTACCTAATTGCTCGATGCCCTCCTGTTCGGTCCCGTCGTTATCGAGGACCTGATGCGGGAAGTCCGGGGCCTCAAAGTGAGGATTGGCCAGCCGGGCGTAGTACAGGTCGGCGAGGGGATGGCTCCGTCGGCTGACGCGATCCTCGATGATCGGGGTCTGGGCGCGGATCCAGACAAACTGCAGGTCGGGATGGCGGGCGAGGAGGGTACGGCGCTGCCGGTTGTAGAACAACCCTTGCGCGAGGATGAACCGTTCGTGGCGCTGGCTGAGTTCAGCGATGCGATCGGCCAGCACGGCGGCAAACTCGTCGCGCAAGGCGTCGGTGAACGGGCGGCGTTCCCTGATCGCGGCGATGACCGATGGCGGCAGGTCCTGGTCGCCTTCGTGAAACGGAATGCCCCACGTCCGCGCCGCGGCCGCGCCGAGCGACGACTTGCCCGCCCCGATCTGCCCGAAAAGAAACCAGCCTTGGCCCATGGTTTGTGACTGTCGCGCGTGAAGCAGGTGGGCGTCAACCGCGGGGGGACTTTTAAACCTGAGACCTGAAACTTGAAACCTGAGTTTCGAACCGGGTGCGGTCAGGACAAGGGTAACAGTTTGTATTCAGGACATAGGTAACAGGTG
>CAYWRG010000069.1:0-3276 GCA_964460715.1 uncultured Opitutus sp.
CTACTGTTTTAACGCCGTTCCGGCCGGCTATGGGATGCCTGTGGTCAGCGACCCCGGCTACACCTCAATTTGAACCGCCTGAGCGCGAGCGGCGGGAGCAAAGCGAGACGGAGACTTGGCCAAGCCGGTCCATGCAGCGCCGTCCGTTCGCAGACTCCGTACCCCCTTGAGCGTTAGGCCGGGTTAGGCGGCGCTTTCCTCCGTTCCCTCGGACGGGGAAATCTGATCTGCTGGGAAAACCTCTGGTTCTCCTTACCTCCATGAAGGCTTCTTCGTTCGCCCCGCTCCTGTCCCGAGTCCTTGCGCTTTTCCTCATCGTGCTGGCCGTGCCGGCCGGGCGGGCGCAGCCTGCCGCCCCCGCCAAGCCGCGCGTGCTTCTCCTCGCGACTGGCGGTACGATTGCCGGCGTCCAGCCCAAGGACGGCTCAGGTCAGAGCTACCGACCGGGAGTCGTCGGGGTGGAGGCACTGGTCGATGCCGTTCCCGGCCTGCGTGATCGCGCGGAGATCAAGGCCGAGCAGCTCATGAATATCGGTTCAAACAACATGAACGATGAAACCTGGCTCAAACTCGTTCATCGCGTCGTCGCGGGCCTCGCGGATCCTTCCGTCGACGCGATCGTGATCACCCACGGCACAGACACGATGGAGGAGTCGGCGTTTCTGCTCAGCCTGACGACGGGCGGGGACAAACCCGTGGTGCTCGTCGGCTCCATGCGTCCGGCCACGGCGATCAGTGCGGACGGACCGGGCAATCTGCTGGATGCCGTCACGGTCGCCGCGCATCCGGCGGCGCGTGCGCGTGGCGTGATGGTGGTGCTCAACAACACGATCCATGGCGCGCGCGATGTCACCAAGGTCAACACGCTGCGCCCCGACGCCTTCGATTCGCCCAACGCCGGCCCGCTCGGGTGGGTTGATGGTCCCGAGGTGAAATTCTATGCGCCCGCGCCGGCCTCGCGCGGCGCGGCCACATTTGCCCTCCCTGCTGATGCGGTCCTCCCGCGTGTCGACGTGATCTATGTCCACGCCGGCACCGACGACGTGCTGTTCAAGGCTTCGGTTGCCGCCGGCGCACGCGGCATCGTGATCGCCGGCTCGGGGGCCGGCAGCATGACCTCTCCTGCGCGCGAGGCGGTGCGGGCACTGACGAAGGAGGGCGTGGTGTTCTTTCGCACGGCGCGGCACAGCTCAGGTCCGGTTGCACTGTCCGACAGCGGCGCGGGCAATGGCAGTGACGCCGCGGTCGGCACGCTCGCGGGTGCCGACCTCACGCCGGCCAAGGCCCGCGTCTTCCTCAAGCTCGCCCTGATGAAGACCGGCGTGACGAGAGCCGAATTGCTGAAGATGATTGAGCGGCTGTAAGGCAAGAGGCGTGGAGTCGCTTGATTCCGGGCTTGTCCGTGGACTGCGCGGGCTGGCCACACGCCGACTTTCGTCCGGACCGTCCGATTTGCGGTGCGTCTTTGCGGTCGTCATCGCGGCGCTGGCGCGCCATGCATGGGGCCTTCGGTTATTTCACCCCGCGTTCGTCACCCCTGCCCATGAATTCCCTGTTTCGTCGTTTTGTGCTGTTGCTGACTGCCTTGGTTACGTTTGCGGCTGGATCGGCCTTTGCCGCTGAGCCGGCGGCCTATCCGCGCAAGAAGGTCCTTTATTTCTCCAAGATGTCGGTTGCGCCGGCCTCCCACACCGCGGCGTTGCGAATCAACGGGCAGCCGTCGCTCTCCGAGCGCGTCCTCACCGAGCTCGGCGCGAAGCACAACATCGAGTTCGTCTTCTCCAAGGACGGCCGGCTCTTCTCCGACGAGTACCTCGCGCAGTTCGACGTGATCATGTTCTACACGCTGGGCGACCTGACGCAGCTCGGGCTCGACCGCGAGCCGCCGATGACGATTGAGGGCAAGAACGCCCTCTTGCGCGCGATCGCGGCCGGCAAGGGCTTCGTCGGCATGCACGGCGCCGACAACACCTTCCTCTCGCCCGGCAGCGAGGTGCACGGGCCGGCGCGGTACAAGAACGATGGGCCCAATACCAGCGACTTCATCCAGATGATCGGCGGCGAGTTCATCATGCACAATCTGCAGCAGCCGGGCCGCATGATCCTCACCAGCCCCAAGTTCCCCGGCGCACCGGCCGGCGACTTCACGCTGCACGAGGAGTGGTACTCGCACCGCAACTTCGCGCCGGACATCCACGTGATCCTCGTGCAGGACACGAAGGGCATGGTGGGTAATCTCTATGAGCGCCCCAACTACCCGTCGACCTGGGCGCGCCTGCACGGCAAGGGCCGCGTGTTCTACACGAGCATGGGTCATCGGGAGGACGTCTGGATGAATCCACTCTATCAAAACCTGCTCATGGGCGGCCTGAACTGGGCGCTCGGGCGCGTCGACGCCGACATCACGCCGAACATGGCCCAGGTCACGCCCGAGGCGATGGTGCTGCCGCCGTACGTTGCGCCGCCGCCGCCGAAGCAGTGAGGCCGGCAAGAAGAGGTCAGAGATCAGAAGTCAGAGGTCAGGTTTCCGATCAGGTCGTTGCGGTGTCATTCTTCATCTCCTTTACCCCTATGAAACGTGTTCTCGCTTCCTTGGTTCTTGGTCTGGGTTTTGCCTTTGTGCCAGCGCGTGCGGCGGAATCCGCCGGTGCGGCTGATCGTGCTTACGCGGTGTCGGTCGTGACGCGGATTGCCGGTCCTGTGCTGGAGGCTGGGGCAGCGCGTGAGCTGAAGGCACGGTTTCCGGTGAAGGATTTCGAAAAGGATCGCGCCGACTTCACCCATCTCGAGGCCATCGGCCGCACGCTGGTCGGGGTGGCGCCGTGGATGGAGCTGGCGCCGGACGACACGGAGGAGGGCCGGTTGCGTGCGCGGATGACGGCCCAGGCGGTGCGGACGATTGCGAGCATCACGGATCCGGCGTCGCCCGACTTCGTGAACTTCAACCGCAGTTCCCAGCCGCTGGTCGACGCGGCGTTTCTCGCGCATGCGCTCCTGCGCGCGCCGACCCGACTGTGGGGTGCACTATCGCCCACCGAGCAGGCCAACGTGGTGGCAGCCCTCAAGGCCACGCGCGTGATCAAGCCCGGCGAGAACAACTGGCTGCTCTTCGCCGCGACGGTGGAGGCCGCGCTCTGGCAGTTCACCGGTGAGTACCGGCGCGAGGCGATCGTCTACGCGCTGGATCGTCATGAAGAGTGGTACAAGGGCGACGGGACCTATGGGGACGGGAAGGAATTTCACTGGGACTACTACAACAGCTTCGTGATCCAACCG
>CAYWRG010000069.1:3286-19219 GCA_964460715.1 uncultured Opitutus sp.
GAAGTGGTCGAGTCAAGCTGGGCGAACTCGATCCTCGATGTCCAGTCGGGCAAGGTCGATCTCGCCTTCGCGCTGACCGCGTTGCCCAAACGGGCGCTGGCGGTGCACTTCTCCGATCCGACCTACTACAACAGCTTCGTGATCCAACCGATGATGCTGGCCGTGCTCGATGTGGCGGCAGCCAAGGGTGACCCGCTGGCCGAGCGTCGTCCGACCGTGTTGGCCCGTGCGCGCCGCTACGCGGCGGTGCAGGAGATGCAGATTTCGCCCGAGGGTACGTTCCCGGTCATCGGCCGGTCGAGTGCGTACCGCATGGGAGCCTTTCAACATCTTGCGGACATCAGCCTGCGGCGCGAATTGCCCGCGAAGCTCAACCCGGCGGCCGTGCGCGGCGCGCTCACGGCGATCACGCGGAAGATGATTGAGGCGCCCGGCACATTCGATGCGAAGGGCTGGCTCAACATCGGCGTGGTCGGGCACCAGCCTTCGATCCGCGAACGCTACATTGCGACCGGCAGCCTGTACCTGTGCATGTCGGGCATGCTTCACCTCGGCCTGCCGGCGAATGATCCCTTCTGGACCGCACCCGCGGCCAAGTGGACGCAGGCGCGCATCTGGTCCGGCGAGGACATGCCGGCCGACGCTGCGTACCGCGAGCCGGCGCGCAAGCAGTGAGGGTGAGCAACGTGGCCCGCGGAACACGCGAAAGGCCGCGGAACCGGATGCTTTGAACAGGAGGGAACGGAGGCGGGCAGGAGGTGCGATCCCGTCTTCTCCGTTCTCTCTGTTGCCTCCTGTAAAGTGGATCGAGGCTTGATTCCGCGTTCTTCCGCGTGTTTCGCGGGCACAAAAAAGCCCCGGGCCGTTTTGGGCCCGGGGCTTTTGAAGCTTCTTAGTTCGATGACGCCTTGGGCGGTAGCTCTTGGAGGAGCTTCTCGAGGTCGGCGTCGGTCAGGGGTTGCTGGCTGTTGCCGGCGGCGGCGCGGGCCTCCGCGACGACAGATGGTGAGACCGGGGAGGCGGTGTTGCCCCAGGAGCGGCGGATGTAGGTCAGGATGCCGGCGAGCGTCTGGTCGTCGAAGATGTCGCGCATTGGCGGCATGATCAGATTCTCTCGCGTCTTGCCCTCGAGCACGAGGCGGGCGAGGACGCGGTCATCGCCGGTGGCCCAGCGGCCACCCACGAGCGGGGCGGCCACGCCGGTCTGACCCTGGCCGGTCGGCAGATGGCAGGCGGCGCAGAGCGTGGCGTAGTGCTCGCGTCCGAGTTCGAACAGGCGCTGCTGTTCGGCGGTGAGCGCGACCACCGTTTCCGTGACCATGCCGGCCTTGCCCGGCCAGCGCAGGCGGCTGGCGAGATTGGCGGCGCGACCGGCGACCGGATCGTTGGTGGCGGCGGCGAGCGCGAGCAGGGCGGTCGGTTCGCCGGGCAGCATGGCACCCGCGATTTGACCACCGCGACCACCGCCCGGGCCACCGCGACCACCGGCGCCGCCGGGCGCACCCGGACCGCCACGACCGCCGCCGCCTGCGCCCGCCGGGGGATTGAGGCTGTCGAGGCCGTCAAGCGTCGCAGCCTTGACCCAGGTTGGAGCGGCCGAAGCGAGGGCCGCGTTCAGGAGGGCGTCGTCGCGCTGATTATCGTTGGAGCGAAGCACGGCGGTGGTCGCGAGCGTCACGGCGGCGGCGGCGGTCGGTCCGGGGTTGGTGCCCTCGGCGATGGCGGCGGCGATGAGCTGGTCCTCGCGGCCGGTCAGGCTGTTGACGACCGCATCGAGCAGGAAGGGCTGGTTGCCGCTTGCGCGGGCGTAGGCCCAGAGCGCGGCGACGGCCTGCGGATCCTTGGATTCGCCGAGCGAGAGGGCGACCTGCAGGCGGATCGCGGGCTGGATGGACTTCGCGAGCTCGAGGACGCGCGCGAAGTGCGGGCTGGCTGAGTCGGCGAGGAAGGGTTCGGAGAGACGGATGGCGGCGGCGAGGACGCGCGGGTCGGCATCAGAGAGGGCCTTGAGCGCGGTGTCGCGGTCGAGGGACGCGAGGCCGTCGAGGGTCCACAGTGCGTGCAGGCGGGCGAGGGCGTTGGGCGACTTCGCGGCGAGCTCCTTCAGCGCCGGCACGGCGGCGGTCGTGCGCTTCTCAACGAGGAGGCGCTGGGCCGTGTCGCGCCGCCAGCCGTTGGCGTCGCCGAGGGCGGCGACCAGATCGGCGGTCGAGGCCTTGTCGAGCGTGCGCGGCACGGGCCGGGCGACACCTTCGGGGACGATGCGGTAGATGCGACCGAGGTTGACCGGGTTCTCCAGCTTGCGCTCGATGATCTGGTTGCGAAGGAAGGTCGTGACGTAGACGCGGTGCTGGATGATGCCGCGGTACATGTCGGCGATGTAGAGGGCGCCGTCGGGACCGTTGGCCAGATTGACCGGGCGGAAGCGCTCATCGGTCGAGAGGAGGAATTCCGTGCCCTCGTAGGCATTGCGGGCGGAGAGACCGCCGTCGCGCTCCTCGAGGATCATGCGCTTCACCAGGTAGCCGGTCGGCTCGGTGATGAAGGCATTGCCCTGGAACTCCGCCGGGAAGAGGTCGCCGCGGTAGATGACGGGACCGCCGGCCGAGGTGACCTGGTTGTAGCGGCCGTCGGGCTGCAGCATCTGATAGCCGCGGTTGATGCCGGGCGTGACGCGACCGGGCCAGATGGGGAGGGTGTTGGGCGCGAGGAAGGCGGCGGTGCCGGCGGTGCGGTAGACCGGGTTGCGGTTCAGGTAGGCGCCGGGGATAAAGTCGACGCGGAGCGGATCGCTGTTCGAGTTGTAGTAGAGGCGGCCGACATTGTCCTGCGTGATGCCCCACTGGCCGCGGGTGATGGTCTCATCGGGGGTGAATTTGCCATTCCCCATGTAGCGGTAGCGGATGGTGTGGTTGGCGCTGTAGATCCAGTTGTCCATCGCCCACATCAGGCCGTTCGCGTTGTGCTCGGGGCCGCTGGTGTTGCCGTAGTCTGCGGTGATCTCGGTCTTCTGGTCGGCGACGCCGTCGCCATTGGTGTCCTTCATGTACCAGAGCATGAGCGGCGCGGCGACGAGCACGCCGTCGTCGACGAGCGAGATCGCGCGAGGCATGACGAGACCGTCGGCAAACGTGGTGCGCTTGTCCATGCGGCCGTCGCCGTCGGTGTCCTCGAGCGTGGCGATGGTGCCGACCGGCTGGTCCTCGCCGATGCCGTCAACGTTGGGCATGTAGCCCGTCATCTCGACCACCCACATCTTCCCGTCGGGCGCGAACTGGATCACGACCGGGTCGCGTACGAGCGGTTCGGCGGCGACGAGTTCGATCCGGAAGCCCGGGGCGACGGTGAACGTCTTGAGGGCCTCCTCCGGGGACAGTGCGGGCGCGGGCGGCGTGACGATGTGCGACGGCACGGGCGTCTGCACCTCGTTGGGCCGGTCACCGGCCTGGCCGAAGGCGCCGGGGACGGCGACCGCGGCGGTCAGGGCGGCGATGACCGCGGCGACCGCGGACGAGAGGCGCGCGCGGGTCAGGGGAAGGGAGGAAGCGGTGGAGCGAGACACATTCATCGGAAAACGCGGGGAACGGGAGGGGACGGTGACGGCGGGTTAGCTGGCGAGGGCGCGACGGCAGAAGTCGATGGACTTGGCGAGTTCCTTCATGACGTCGGAACCTGGGGGCAGCGGGTATTCATACTCGATCGTGGCCTGAATCTGCCAGCGATTATCGCGGACCAGGCGTAGCACGTCGACGATCGGGGTGTCGCCTTCGCCGAACGAGACGTTTGGGCCGTCGTTGGCGAGCGTGCCGCGCTTGCGGTCCTTGATGTGCAGGTGCGTGACGCGATCGGCGTACTTCTTGAGGAAGTCGGTCACGGACGTGTCGTTGTTCGCGATGTAGTGGCCGACGTCGAGGTTGGCGAAGTTGTACTTGGAATGGGCGAAGGCGGTCTCCCACTCGGTGGGCTTCTGGGTGTGATTGTGATAGCCGACCGGGATGCGGTGGCGGTCCGCGAAGCCGCCGATGCGCTTCGTGTCGGCCACCTGCAGCTCGCAGGAGATTGCGCGGGCGCCGACGGCGCGGGCGAGTTCGAAGCAGTAGTCGGTGACCTCGTCCGACTGCGTGTAGAAGTTATCGAACTTGAGGATCTCGATGAACACGCCCGCCTCCTCGTACTTGCGACGAAGGGCGCGGGCCTTGTCGAGGTCGGCATTGAGGCGCCAGCGGCTCATCTCGATCGCGCGTTGCTCAGCCGGTAGGCCGGGGGGCGCCGGGGGCTATGTGCGTGGGCGGGGGGCGCCGCGGGTGGGCGGGCGGGCGGGGGGCGGGGGCCCGCGCGCCCGCGCTGGGGCGGGAGAAACTCGGCGGGAAGGCCCATGGCGGCCTCGATCGGCTGGGAGCGGATTTCGACGCCGCTGATGCCCAGCTGGACACAGCCAGCCAGGATGCCGGCGGCGTCCATCGAGTTGTTCCGGAAACTGTAGGGGACGTTCACGCCAATCTGAACGCCGTTGACCTTGGAATTGGGCTTGCCGGCGGGGGTGGCCGGTGCGGGTTCGGCGGCCTTCAGAAGCGGGGCTCCGGCGGCCAGCAGGCCGGCGGCCGTGCCGGAGAAGAGACCAAGTTTCAGGGCATCGCGACGCGTGTAGACAGACATGGCAGGCGGGGTAGGGGGAGGGGTGGGGTATAACCGTCGGGCGGAATGCACCGGCGAATCAGTTGATAACCATTAGATGATGAGTCGAAGCAGCAAGCGCGTCGACGTTTTACCGTAAAGTTAGCGGTGTGGAGGTGTAGCCGGGGTCGTTGACCCCGGTCTGTGGTTCGGCCGGTTATTTCAAGGCCCCGGGGTCAGCGACCCCGGCTACACGCACACGCCTGAGAACCACTCGCCCTCGACAGCGATGCTCAGCGGGTGGGCGGGAAGGCCGCGTTCGCCGCGGTAGATCATGCCGGCGAGAATCTCGATCGCCACGGACCCGATTGCCTCGGGTTTTTGGTCGATCCCGGGACCCGTGTCGGCGGGCGACCGATCCATGGCGATAATCACGGGTTTGGTTCGCATCCCAGATCGCGCCAGCGAATGCGCAAGTAATTGTGGATCAATGGCCTCAACCAAAATGGCGTCAGGCTTGTGGCGCCGGACCCAGTCGGCAAAGCCGGCATCGTCGAGCCGGGGACCAGCGGTCGAGCCGAGAAAAGGCGGCACCGGCGACGTGCCACCGAAGGTGTTTTGCCAGGCGATGGCGCCGGTCCAGCGGTAGCGTACGCGCTCATTCCATCGCTGTGAAATCGCGAGGCCGATGCGCTTGAAGCCCTGCGCCGTGAGTTGCCGGCAGGCGTGCAAAACGTTGTCGAAATGATGCGGGGTGACGCGATGGAAGCGGGGCGCGACGATCGACGTGGTCACGGTGACGACGGAGAAGTCCTGCCAGTCCAGCAGATCGGAAAGATTGGTCTGGTCGGGCATGGGCAGCAGGACGATGCCTTCGATGCCGCGGTTGCGAAGGAGCGCCTGGAGGCGGCCGCGGGCGGGCTTGGGCGGAATCGCGATCTGGCTGAAGGAGAAGCCCAGGGCATTGGCCTGCCGCTGGATGCCGACGTGGATGCGGCCGCCGTAGCTGTGGGTGAGCTGGCTTTCGCTCCAACGGGCGTCGACCAGCCCGCAGATGTTGGCCCGGTTGCGGGTCGGCTCCGTCGTGCGGAGGTGCTGCATCAACTTGGTGAGCGTCGGATCGGGCTTGTACCCGCGCAGCCGGGCGAGGCGCTGGATGCGCTGGCGGGTGCGCAACGGAATCTCCGCCCGGTTGCGCAGGGCCAGCGAAACCGTCATCGCACTCACGCCGGCCTCGGTGGCGAGGGAACGGAGCGTAGGGCGGGCGGATTTCATGGGACGGTAGAGCAGGAAGACGCCCGCCGGCCGCAAAGGTGACGGCAAATTCTGAAGGCAAAAACCTGAGACCTGAAACTTGAAACCTGAGTTTCGATCAGGTCAGCGGTCCTGAACTCAGGTTTCAGGTCTCACGTTTCAGGTTTCCCTGGCGCGGCCCGCGCCGCGCCCGCCCTCACGGGCTTTCGGCCATGCGGGTGAACAGGTAGCTGCCGATGGGCTTGCCCGAGGGGCCGACGATGGTCGCGCTGACCCGGTAGACCGTGACGAGCAGGTGGTCCTTGTTCTCCAGCAACTCGAAGATGAACGTGTAGACCTCGCGCTCGCCCGGTTTGCGGGTGTTGACGATGACGCGCGGTCCGTGGATCGAGCCCTTCTCGGCCTCGTAAAGGTACTCGGTGCGCCAGCTCACGCGGCTCTTCTCCTTGTGGGCGCGAATCAGGATCTCGTCCGAAGCCTGGACCAGGTCCACGCGGTTGGTTTCCTCGTACATGATCCGCCCGGCCTCGGGATCGAATTCGAGGCTCAGCAGCGCGTGCAGGGAAATCTCCTGCTCGACCTGGGCGGGCTCGCTGCTGGTCATGACGACGCCCTTGTCATCATAGACGCCGGAAATGTCCGTGGCGGACGCGAGAGCGGTGGCCGCCAACCACACGCAGCCGGCGACGAAAAGGCGGGAGAGGGAGGGGAGTTTCATGACGCGAGGAGGTTCAACCCAAGTGTGGGCAAAGTGGGTCGCGACGCAACCTGGGAGCGCGGACCGCCCGAGCTCCCAGCGCCCCGGCAGGCATGTGCCCGCGAATCACGCGAATCTGCACAAAGGCAGGGTAGGAACCACGGAATACGCGGAACACACGAATGTTCCGTGTATTCCGTGGTTCCTCGGGATCGCTTCGTGGATCGATCAGCCTCAGGTCGAAATCCCGAGCAGGCCGCGCGTGAGCTGGAAGTGAGTCAGGCCGAGCGCCGTTGTGGTCGGCGTATACGCGTGGCTGACGACAGCCTGCAGCCGTGCGACCAGCAAGGCCTCGGCGGCGGCCGCGTCGTTGGGCAGGCGGCCGTCGACATCTTCGGCCGCCGGTTCCCGCCCGGCGCCGGCTTCGGAGAACTGGAGGACAGGGATCAACGGGTGGCCTTCGCCGACCTGATCCGCGACGACGGTGAGGAAGAGATGCGCGCCGCAGCCGCCGAGCCCGGCGAGATTTTCCGCCCAGTGGCTGGTCTCGGTCGCCACGAGGTGTAGGCCGCGGTGCTCGAGTGGCTGTCCGTATGCAAGCGTGGCGCGCGGGGCGCGTCCGCTGAGCAGACGGTCGGCGAACGCGGGCTGCGCCAGCAGCGGGTCGGACTCGGGCAGCAGAATCGATCCGCCGCCTGCGATCACGGCCTGGGCGATGGCTGCAAACGCGTTCGCCGTGGCGGGCCGAACGGGGGCGGCCGTCTGGAAGCCCAGCGTGAGCGCGCCGAGCCCGGTGGGCAGGGCGGCAAGCGAAGGCGTGGCGGCGAGGGTGGTTTCAAACCAGGCCTCGATCTTGCCCAGCGCCTTCTCGATGCCGCCGTCGAGCTGCACGCTGGCCCAGCCAAAGCGGTTCAGCGGCAGGTTGGCCGCCTCGAACTGCCGGCGCATGGCGTCGTTGGGAATCTTCTCGCAGCCGTGCTCGAGCAGCAGGGTCGCCGCGACATTTGGGTGCGTCGCGTAACCGCGATAGGTGCGGTGGAGCAGCTGGTACATGCTCTGCCCGCCGAAGCCGCAACCCTCGGTGTGCAGCAGCGTGGCGAACCGCGAGATCCCGTGGATCGCGCCGAGGGATGTCCGGTTGAGTCGCTCGGCGGCGAGGCGGGCGATCTGCGTGGCGCACAGGCTGGTTGGCAGGATCAGGCCGATCCGGTCGATCGCCCAGGCGTCGTTGGCGAGCGGATACGCGGACAGCGTCACGGGCGCGGTGCCGGCGGACGCCGACGCGGGCGCGACGTCGGCCGAAGTGAGCAGCGGGCGTCCATCCGGGGCGGTGCGCAGCGCGAGCTCGGCCAGGTTCGAGGTGTCGGTCTGGCGCCAGTTGCGCCAGAGCGAGACCTGGGAGTGCCCGGCGTGCTCGCCCTTGGTCCTTTTGCCGGAGGCGGTGTCGATCAGGAGATCGAAGGACTCGGCGGTGAGCGCCTCCATCGACTCGCCGTCGAGGTAGCGGCCGGCGTTGATGTCCATCTCGTGCTGGAGCAGCTGGTGCCGGCGCGTCGTGGTGGTGAGCTTGAGCGTGGGGACAAACGGGAAATTCGTGATCGAGCCGTTGCCGGTGACAAAAAGGAACAGATTGCAGCCTGCGCCGACCTGGCCCGCGATGCCCTCGAGGTCGTTGCCCGGGCTATGCATGAACTGAAACCCGGGCTGGCGGATCGGTTCGGCGTAGTCGATGACCGCCTCGACGCGCGAGCGCGGGTCCTTCTTGTGCACGGCGCCGAGCGACTTGAGGACGATGTTGTAGAGCCCGCGGAACTTGTTGCCGGCGGATGGATTGGCCTCGGGCGTGACGCCGTGCCAGGCGAGCCGCTCCTTGAAGGCGGCGATCTTGCCGAGGAGCGTGCGCGCGACGGAGAGGTCGCGGACATTACCGAGGATGTAGCCCTCGGCGCCGATCAGCTCGTCGGTTTCGCAGAGCACGCCCGCTCCGCCGTGACGCACCACCTCATGGACGAGGGCGCCGGCGAGGGGATTGCCGGAGACGCCGGAAAACGCGTCGGAGCCGCCGCATTGCAGCGCGACGCGCAGGGCACTGACCGGTGCGGCCGTGCGCGGGATCGCGTTGACCGCGCCCAGCCAGCCGCGCACGAGGCGTTCGCCCTCGGCCAGGCCAGTGGCGAGCGATCCGCTCAGGGTGAGAAACGCGTGGGGCACGGCGTCGAGCGGGTAGCCGTGGGCGCGCAGGAAGGTTTCCAGCCGCGCGTTGTTCACCGGCTCGGTGCCGTGATCAAGCGCGAGGATGGCGCCGACATTAGGGTGAACCATGAAACCCGCCATCGCGCGCAGGATTTCCGTGGCGTTGTTGGGTTCGTCGGGTCCGCCGCCCTCGGTGTGGGCAATGGCGACGATGCCATCGATCCCCGGATGAACGCGGGCGAGCGGCTGCAGCCGTGCGGCGAGCTGACGGGCCGCGCTGGCCGTGCGCGAGGTTGTGCCGAGGATGACGACGCAGTTGCGTGTGCCGACGCCGCGTCCGCCCGGGCGGACATAGCCCTGAAAGGTGCGCGGTGTGGCGACGAGCGGCACGGGCGCGCCGGGTTTGAACGCGGCCTCGTCGAGCTGGAAGGCGAGGATGCGGTCCTCGAAATTGGGCTCGGCCGGCAGGCTGAACGGCAGCCCGCGCACCTTGAGCGCTTCGAGCATCGAGCGATTGCAAAGATAGGTGCCGGGAGCGAGGTCGATGAGCGCGCGGCCAAACGGCTGGCCCCACGAGCGCAGATCCTCGCCGGCGCGCACGGTGCGCACGGCGAAGCGATGACCCTCGAGCACGGTGTGACTCAGTATCCAGGCTTCGCTCCCGGATTGGATCACGGTCCCCGCGTCCAACTGCCGAATCGCAATCGCCACATTGTCCGCCGGCGCCGCGAGGCGGGCGACCGACGAGAAGGCGACGGCGGGTCCGGGGTTCATGAAGGGAGGGGATTAACCACGAATGGATCCGAATTCACACGAAACCGATCCGCTCAGTCCCGGCTGTTTTACCACGGATGAACACGGATGCACACGGATTGAATCCAAGACTGGCGGTTTGAATCCGTGTCTATCCGTGTTCATCCGTGGTAAATGGATCGATGGTTCGATCGATCGAATCCATTCGTGGTTAAAATGGGCTCAGCCCTGGTAGGACCGGAAGAGCGCCTGCGTGCCGCAGTCTTCCCAGCCTTTGGCCGCGACCTGGTCGTAGAGCTTCTTGGCGAGGGCGAGACCCGGGAGGTCGAGCTTGAGCTCGGCGGCGGAGTCGAGGGCGATGCGCAGGTCCTTGAGGAGGTGCTTCACGTAGAAGCCCGGATCGTAGTTTCCGGCGAGCGCACGCGGCGCGAGATTGGTCATGGCCCAGCCGCCCGCGGCGCCGCCGCTGATGCTCGCGTGAACCGCGGCCGGATCGAGCCCGGCCTTCTGCGCGTAGACGAGACCCTCGCACCAGGAGATCATGCCGACGGCGACGGCGATCTGGTTGGCCATCTTGCAGTGCTGGCCGGCGCCGGCCGCGCCGAGACGGGCGATGTTCTTGCCCATCAGCTCGAAGATCGGTTTCGCACGGGCGAAGGCCGCCTCGTCGCCGCCGACCATGATCACGAGGCGCGCTTCCCGCGCTCCGATGTCGCCACCGGAAACCGGGGCGTCGAGTGCAGACAGACCCCTGGCGGCTGCAGCCGCGGCGATCTTGCGCGCGAGGACCGGGCTCGACGTGGTCATGTCGATCAGCAGCGCGCCGGGCTTGGCGCGTTCGATCACGCCGCCCGCACCGAAGTAGGTCGACTCCACGTCCGTCGGAAAGCCGACCATCGTGATCACGATCTCCGCGGCCGCAGCGGCCGAACCGGCGGTGTCATGCCAGACCGCGCCGGCCTCAATCAGCGCGGCGGCCTTGGCGGCGGTGCGATTGTAGACGTGGACCGCGTGGCCCGCCTTGAGGAGGTGGCCGGCCATGCTGCGACCCATGACGCCGGTGCCGATGAATGCGATGGAGGGGAGGGAGGACATAGGAAAAGAGAACGGAGGACGGAAGGCGGAGGACGGTCTGACAGGGAAGGAAGAGTCAGGCCTCCGTCGGCGGGGACTCAATCCCATTTCAGGACAGGCGGACCGTCCGAATCATTCGCGTTCTTCGTTATCATTCTCATTCTCACAGTTTGAAACGCAGACGCCCGTTCGCCGGCCCATCAATTCTTCAGCAGGAGGAGAAGGAGAACGATAACGAGGAACGAGAACGAGGCTGACTTCCTGAGCGAGTGGGCAACCCGTTCTCGACAAAGCGACAGGCGCGGTGCTTCTCTACGCAGACTACCCCATGAAAATCACCGAGGCGTTTCGCAACCGGGTCCTGGCGGGCGAGTTTGTTGGTGGCACCTTCCTTAATCTGGGCTCGCCACTCACCGCCGAGATGGCGGGGCTGGCCGGCTTTGACTGGGTGCTGCTCGACCACGAGCACGGTCCGGGCAGTGACGAGACGATGATCCAGCAGCTGCAGGCCGTCTCCGCCACGCCGGCGGTGCCCATCGTGCGCGTCGCTGGCAATGACTCCGAGCGGATCAAGCGGGCGCTCGATGCCGGTGCGCATGGCGTGATGATTCCCTACGTGGGCAACGCGGCCGAGGCGAAGGCCGCCGTCGCGGCGATGCGCTACCCACCACGGGGTATCCGCGGGGTCGCCAAGATGACGCGGGCCGCCGCTTTCGGGCAGGATTTTAACGCGATGTTCGCGCACGGCCACGAACGGCTCGTGACCATGGTCCAGATCGAGACCGTCGAGGCGCTGGAGAAGGTCGACGAGATCGCGGCGGTCGACGGGGCTGATGTCCTCTTTGTCGGACCGCTCGATCTCAGCGTGAATCTCGGTATCTGCGGCGAGTACGGACACCCGACGTTTATCGCGGCGCTGACCAAGGTCGCGGTCGCCGCCAAGCGCGCCGGTAAGGCGGCTGGCATCCTCGCGCTCGACCTGTCCAATCTGAATCCTTGGCGCGACCTCGGCTACAACGTGATGGCGCTCGGTTCCGACGGCGGCGGCGTGAACGCCTCGCTCCTCGCCAACGCCGCCGCGCTGAAGAAGCGCTGAAACGAACCGGATTGGATTGGCCGCAAAGAAGCGCAGAAGGCGCAAAAAACGGACAAACCAGCCGGTAAAATATGATCGTGGATCGATTGGTTTCTTTTGCGCTTTCTGCGCCTTCTTGCGGCCCAAATTCTGTTTCTTAACTCCAACCCCATGACCGCTTCCCCTCTTTCCTCGGTGGCTGCTGGCGATACGCCGGTGGTTGTCTCGATGCGTGTCGTCCCGGTCGCCGGGCCGGACAGCATGCTGCTCAACCTCAGCGGTGCGCACGGGCCGTTTTTCACCCGCAATATCGTCCTGATCCAAGACAGCGCGGGCCGCACGGGTCTTGGTGAAGTGCCGGGCGGCGAGAAAATCCGCCAGACGTTGGAGGACGCGAAGGCGCTCGTGATCGGAAAGCCGGTCGGTTCGTGCAACGCAATCCTGCGGGCGATGCGCGCCGCGTTTGCCGATCGCGATGCCGGCGGACGCGGCAAGCAGACCTTTGACCTGCGGGTTGCGATCCATGCCGAGACGGCCGTCGAATCGGCGCTGCTCGATCTGCTCGGCCAGCACCTCGGCGTGCCGGTCGCGGATCTGCTCGGCGAAGGCCGTCAGCGCGATGCGGTCGAGGTTCTCGGTTATCTTTTCTACGTTGGTGATCGCAAGAAGACCAACCTGCCGTACCGCGCCGCGACCGACGCGAAGGATGAATGGATCCGCCTGCGTGACGAGGAGGCGATGACGACGGCGTCCGTCGTGCGCCTCGCCGAGGCCGCGCGGGCGCGGTATGGGTTCAATGATTTCAAGCTCAAGGGCGGCGTGCAGCGCGGCGAGACCGAGATGGAAGCCGCGGCGGCGCTCGCGGCGCGCTTCCCGGGCGCGCGCATCACGCTCGATCCGAACGGCGCCTGGTCGCTCGACGAGGCGATCAAGCTCTGCAAAGGCCAGGGCCACGTGCTCGCCTACGCCGAGGACCCGTGCGGGGCGGAAAAGGGTTTTTCGGGCCGCGAGATCATGGCGGAGTTCCGTCGCGAGACCGGGCTGCCGACGGCGACGAACATGGTCGCGACCGATTGGCGCGAGATGGACCACGCGCTGCAGCTGCACGCCGTCGACATCCCGCTCGCGGATCCGCATTTCTGGACGATGCAGGGTTCGGTGCGCGTCGCGCAGCTCTGCCGGATGCGCGGCCTGACGTGGGGATCCCACTCGAACAACCACTTCGACATCTCGCTCGCGATGTTCACGCACGTGGCCGCGGCCGCGCCCGGCAAGGTGACCGCGATCGACACGCACTGGATCTGGCAGGACGGCGAACGCCTGACGAAGGAGCCGCTCCTCATCCGCAACGGTCACCTGCAGCTGCCGCAGCGTCCGGGCCTCGGCATCGAGATCGACCTCGCCGAGTTGGAAAAGGCGCACGCCTGCTACCGCAACCTCGGCCTCGGCGGCCGCGACGACGCGGTGGCGATGCAGTTCCTCATCCCCGGCTGGCAGTTCGACCCCAAGCGCCCCTGCCTGGTGCGGTGACACTTTAGGGAAACCTGAAACGTGAGACCTGAAACCTGAGTTTCAGCAGGAGCCAAGCTTAGGAGACGATTCAACTCCGAACTGAGCGGTTCGCTAGAATCCGAAAGACTCAGGTTTCAAGTTTCAGGTCTCAGGTTTCCCTTCACCCGTTTCAGGTTTCCCCTGCACCGCTCACACCAGCGGAAACATCCACGCGGCGAGCATCACGAAGATGAAACCGGCGGTGCCCATCAGGGCGAGCTGGATGGAGAAGGAGCGCAGCGTGTCGATTTCGCGGAAGCCGCTCATCTTGCACACGACCCAGAAACCGCTGTCGTTCATCCAGGGAATCAGCTTGGACCCGCAGCCGATGACGAGCGCGATGTAGAGGGGATGGAAGCCGAGGCCGCCATCCGCCGTGAAGCCGCCGAGGATGCCGACGCTTGTCACCATCGCGACCGTGGCCGAGCCCTGGCCGATGCGCACGAGGGCGGTGACAAAGAATGCGAGAGGCAGCACGGCAATCTGGTACTGCAGGGCGAGTTCGCGGATGCGCAGGCCAACACCAGTTTCCTGCAGCACGCCGCCGAAGATGCCGCCCGCGGCGGTGACGAGGATGATCGTACCTGCGTCGCTCAGCGCGGTTTGCATATGGGTGCGCACGGCGGCTCGATCTGCGCGGAGCCGCCACATCAGATGACCGAGGGCGATCGCGGCGGATAGGGTGAGCGCGAGCGTGGGGTTGCCGATCTGCGTCATCAGGACGGCGAAGTCACTGCCCTTGGCGACCGTGTCGGAGATCGTCTGTCCAGAGATCAGCACCACCGGCAGAAGGATGGGCAGCAGGGCCGCCCAGAGGGAAGGCAGGTCACGGTCCGGTCGCTCGGCGGACGAGTCGGCCGCTGCGGTGGGGATGACCGTCCAGCGCTTGTTCGCCCACCAGGCGTAGGCGAGGCCGACCGACGTCGTCGCGATGCCGAGGATAATGCCGCCCACCATCATCAGGCCGATGTCGACCTTGAGCGCGTTGGCCACGAAGAGCGGTCCGGGCGTCGGTGGCACGAGTGAGTGGGTCATCGTCGTGCCTGCGCAAATGCACATCACATAGAGCAGGTAGTTTTTCCCTGTGCGCAGCGCCATTGCCCGGGCGAGCGGGATGAGCAGGAGGAACACCGTGTCGAAGAACATGGGAATCCCGAGCACGAAGCCGCTGACGCCGAAGACCAGCCAGGCCTGCTTCTCGCCAAACAGGGCAAGCAGCGAACGCACCACGCGCTCGGCGCCGCCGCTGGCCAGCAGGCACACGCCGATGATCGAAGCCATGGCGATGAGCAAGCCGAGCTGCGTGCTCGCGTTGCCGAAGCGCTTGGCGAGCTTGGTGCCGAGCGGCTCGTCCGCCTGCGCGGCCGCAGCCGCGGCGGTTGCTCCCTGCCCGAGTGCCACCCGCTCAACCGCCGCGCGCGGGGTCAGGACCGCGACGACCACCGCGGCAGCCAGCAGCGCGACGAACGCGTGCAGCCGCAGCCAGAGAATGCCGCCGATGACGATGACCATGCCGATGAGCAGCAGGAAGAGCGGGTCCATAGGGGAAGGGGAGGAGTCGCCGGGTCGGAAGAAGGGGTAGGGGACCGCGGCAGGAAAGCGGCGCCAGCTCACACCGCTTTTCTCCAGCTGTCGAGAACACGTGAGCCCGCTTCATTGACATTCAGGCGTCGACGCGGCTCGACTTGGCTAATAGCTATAACTCTGCCGGTTCCTGTTCCGGCCATCGTCACCCCTGACCCGTTTCGCCCATGAATACCCCTGTCTCCACGCGTCGTGAAATGTTGAAGAAGGCCTTGCTCGGATCGATCGCCCTGCCGCTGCTGGGTTCCGCCCCGCTCCGGGCGGCGGCTGCCGCCGCGGCTGCGCCCAGCGATGTCGGTGTGCCCCCGCCCGAGGGCCGCGAGCACGGGATTCGTCTCGGCATGGCAAGCTACTCGATCCGGGTGCTGCCGATGGAGAGTGTCATTCCCACCGCGAAGACCCTGCGCATGGCCAATGTCAGCCTCTTCCGCCTGCACTTCCCGTGGGAAACCGCCTCGCTCGACGAGTGCCGCGCCCTCGCGTCGACGTTCAAGGCCGCCGGCATCGCCATCACGGGCACCGGCGTGATCAACCTGCCCAACGACGAGGCCAAGCTTCGCAAGATTTTTGACAACGCCAAGGCCGCCGGTCTCGCGACCATGATGTGCAAGCCGTCGATTGATGCCTTCCCGCTCATCGATAAGCTGGTGAAGGAATACGACCAGAAGATCGCGATCCACAACCATGGCCCCGAGGATGAGGTTTACCCGACCGCGGCCTCGGCGATGAAGCACATTGAAAAACTCGATCCGCGCATCGGCCTGTGCATCGACGTCGGCCATTCCTACCGTGCGAGCGAGGATCCTGCGACGGCGATCCGGACGTTCGCCGCCCGCGTACACGACATTCACATGAAGGACTCCGTCGCCGTGCCCGGCGCAGTGCGCGACATCCCGGTCGAGGGCGGCCAGGGTCGCATCGATTTCCCCGGGATCTTCACGGCGCTCAAGTCGATCCGTTACAACGGCGTCGTGACCTACGAGTACGAGCGCAACACGCCCAACCCGGTTCCCGGCCTCGCCGAGTCCATGGGCTACGCGCGCGGGGTGCTCAAGATGCTGGCGCGCGCCTGAGCTCTGGGCCGAGGCAGACCGATGGATGTAGCCGGGGTGGCCGGCCCCCCGGCCCGCCCCGGCCC
>CAYWRG010000069.1:19229-21507 GCA_964460715.1 uncultured Opitutus sp.
GGTCGCTGACCCCGGTCCGATCCGGCGTGCTCCTTGTACGAAAATCCAAACCCCGGGGTCAGCGACCCCGGCTACACCTTTCCAAGGCTCCGCCCGCCGCTCACGTCGTCGCCTGCACCGGCACGTACGTGTCCTCGTGCAGCACGGCCTTCCGCTTGCCGGAGAGCAGCTGGTACCAGGCATGGACATTGGCCGCGACGACCACGGCGACGAGAACGAGGAAGGTCGCGGTCACGACCGCATCGACGCGGTTGTTGAAGAGCTGGGCAGTCCAGGCGCGGATTTCCTCGGGCGTGCCACCCTGGGCGATGCGGGCTTCGAGGTTGCGCGCGATCGCAAGGAAGCCGAGGGGGGCCGGGCTGAAGATCTTCATCAGGCCCGCCGTCATCGTGGCGGAAAGCAGCCAGCCGAGTGGCAGTAGCGTCACCCAGGTGTAGCGTGTGCGGCCCATCTTGATCAGCACGGTCGTGCCGAGGGCGAGCGCGAGGACGGCGAGGAGTTGGTTGGCGATGCCGAAGATTGGCCAAAGGGAGTTGATGCCACCGAGCGGATCAACCACGCCCTGATAGAGGAACCAGCCCCAGGCGCCGACAAAAAGGGCCGTCGCGAGCGTGCCGGCGGCGGTGCTCTTCGTGTTCCGCAGCGGCGCGTAGAGCGTGCCGAGCAGGTCCTGCATGAGGAAGCGTCCCACCCGCGTGCCGGCGTCGATCGTCGTGAGGATGAACAACGCCTCGAACATGATCGCAAAGTGGTACCAGAGCGCGAGCGCCGCCTTGCTGCCGACCACGCCGGCAAACATGTGGGCCATGCCCACCGCGAAGGTCGGGGCGCCGCCGGTGCGGCCCACCATGGTCTTCTCGCCGACGCTGTCGGCCAGCGCCTGCATTTCGGCGGTCGTGACAGGGAAGCCCAGCGCCGTGACCCGCGCCGTGACCGCCTCGGGCGTGCCGGCCATGTTGATCGCGAAGTATTCGCCGGGCGCCATCGCGCAGGCGGCGATCAGGGCCATGATGCCGACGCACATCTCGGTCACCATCGCGCCGTAGCCGACGACGCGGATATGCGACTCACGGGCGATGAGCTTGGGCGTGGTGCCGGAGGAAATCAGGGCGTGAAAACCCGAGATCGCTGCGCAGGCGATCGTGATGAAGCAGAACGGAAAGACCGGCCCGGCGAATACGGGTCCGGTGCCGTCGATGAACTTGGTCAGCGCCGGCATCTGCAGTTTCGGCGCGAGCACCACGACCGCGATCCCCATGGCGAGGACCGTGCCGATCTTCATGAAGGTGCTGAGGTAGTCGCGCGGCGCGAGGAGCAGCCAGACCGGAAGGACCGAGGCGATGAAGCCGTAGCCCATGATCCACCAGGCGAGGGTGGTGCCGTGGAGCGTGAGGTAGCCCTCGAGGGCGGTGCCCGGCAGAAACTGGCCGGCCCAGACCGAGGCGAGCAGCGCAATGACGCCGAAGGCGCTGATCCACGCGAGCGCCTTGCCGCTGTGGCCGGTGGACTTCATCGCGAGGCCCATCACCAAGGCGATCGGCATCGTCGCCGCGATGGTGAAGAGGCCCCACGGGCTTTCCGCCAGGGCCTTGACCACCACGAGGCCGAGCACGGCGAGCACGATGATCATGATCGCCACGATGCTGATCAGCGCGACGAACCCGGCAAAGGGCCCGATCTCGTCGCGCACCATCTGGCCAAGCGACTTGCCGCGGCGGCGGACCGAGCAGAACATGATCACGCAGTCGTGGACCGCGCCACCGAGCGTGGCGCCGATCAGCATCCAGAGCATGCCGGGGAGAAAGCCGAACTGCGCCGCGAGCACCGGACCGACCAGCGGTCCCGGACCGGCGATGGCCGCGAAGTGATGCCCGAAGACGACCCACTTGTTGGTTTTAACGAAGTCACGTCCGTCCCCGTGCGCCTCGGCCGGGGTCGCGCGCAGATCGTCGAGCGTGAGGACCTTGGCCATCAGCCAGGCGGAGTGAAACCGGTAGCTGATCGCGAAGACGCAGAGTGACGCGACGACCATCCAGAGCGCACTGACGGGTTCACCCCGGGACCACGCGAGGATGGCGACCGAGACCGCGCCGAGCAGGGCGACGGCGGTCCAGCCGATGAGGCGAAGCAGGCGGTTGCCGGAGGCAGGCGGGCTGAGCGGAGCAGCAGAGGCGGAGCTCATGAAGCGGAGAAAGAAAAGTGGCGGGTGGGGTGGGCAGCCCGCGGGGGCCCCCCGCTGGTGGGGCGGACTTTAGGTGGGACGACCTCGGCCCCCGGA